>CAWAYP010000017.1:0-75335 GCA_963786375.1 uncultured Verrucomicrobiae bacterium | reverse complement strand
AAGCCATAGTGCCAGAGGCGGCTGAGAACAAACCCAGTTTCGCCAGCAAAACCAGCGCAAAGACGCTCCAGACCCAGGGAAAGGCCAGCGCGCCTTGCGCGGCAAGTTTTTTGCGATGCACCCAAAGCAGAACGCACAACGTCAGGCAGATTAATGGCAGCGAGGCGATGGACACCCAATCCAGCCGGCTCGCCAAGACCAGCAGTGCCGCGCTGCCCCCCAGCGCGATGATTTTATCCCGCGAAGAATTTATTTTTCGTTTGAAAAAAAACGCGCAGAACGCCACGACCACCGCCAGCAGGAAGAATTGTTCCAACATTTGCTTCAAACGAGCATAAGGATCATCCAGTCCCAGACACCATTTGTAATAGGCGTCATGGGCAACCGGCTTTTCCAGCAGCGGCACCCACGCAAACGCCATCGCGCGCAAACTGCTGGAAACGCCTTCAACGTGGAGAAAATAGAGAAAGAATCCCAGTGGCGCGATGAACGCGGCGGAAAGAAAAACCGGCAGCGATTTGGCGATGAACCTTGCCTGGCCGCCTTCATTTAGAACCAGCACCAAGGCGGCCGCCACGCCGGCGGAGAGCGCCAAAAAGATTTCCGGTTTGGTCAGGAACACGAGCCCGTAACACAAACCGGCGCCCCAGACAAACCACCAGCGTTTCTGTTCAACCCAACTGGACAGCAAAGCGACGGCCAGAATGGACAATACCAGCCCGTGAAACACCTCATGACAGTAAGGGGTGACGTAATTGTAGTTGCAATCGCCGTAGTTGGCGAAGGCGAAACCGATCACAATCGCCGAGCCAATCGTCGTGGCGGTCCAGCGATCAGTCACGGCCAGGAAATACCGATAAACCAGAACCAGCATTCCGGCGATGATCGTCAGGTTGGCAAAAATGAGTGTTCGGAACGAAACGCCGAACATTTTGAACAGCCAGGCGTTGAAGTATTGTGAAAGCGGGCCGCCGGGCAGATAATGGAAATCCCGATAAAGCACCCCGCCTTCGCAAATCCGCCAAGGCACATAGAGTTGCGTTCCAAAATCAACGACGATGTCCGCCCATTTGCGCCACGAAAGCCCGGCCATCAAAACAAAAAGCGCCGCCACAATCAACAAGCCGGCCCACTTTGAGTCAAGCCACGCGAAACCTCGCGCCTTGGTGAATTTTTTCGTCCAACGCTCTTCTGACGTCAAAGCGTCCACGGCGGGTTTCTAGGCGTTATAGGAACTGGAAGCCGTCGTGCCGCCGCGGCCGGTCCAGTTGGTGTGGAAAAATTCGCCGCGCGGCTTGTCCACGCGCTCGTAGGTGTGCGCGCCGAAATAATCCCGTTGCGCCTGCAACAAATTCGCCGGCAGCACGGCGCTGCGATATTGATCGTAAAACGCCAGCGCGGTGCTGAACGCGGGCGCGGGAACGCCCTTCTTGGCGGCGGCCGCCACGACGTTGCGCCAGCTTTTCTGGCAGCGCTTGATCTCGCTGCGGAAATAATTGTCGAGCAGCAGATTTGTGAGCTTCGGATTGCCGTCAAAAGCTTCCTTGATTTTGCCGAGAAACCGCGAGCGGATGATGCAGCCGCCGCGCCACATCAGCGCGATGCCGCCGTAGTTCAGGTTCCACTTGTGTTCCGTGGCGGCGGCGCGCATCAGCATGTAGCCTTGCGCGTAGCTGATGATTTTTGAGGCGTAAAGCGCGTCGCGAACGTCGGCGATGAACTGTTTTTTCTTCTCGGCGCTTTTGGCGACGCTCATCAACGGTTTTGGCCCTTTCAATTTCTTCGCCGCCTTCACCCGTTCGTCCTTTAACGCGGAAACGCAGCGTGAATAAACCGCCTCGGCAATGAGCGTGATGGGCATCCCCAGGTCCGCGCTGCTTTGCACCGTCCATTTGCCGGTGCCTTTCTGCCCGGCCGTGTCGAGAATTTTATCCAATAACGGCGCGCCGTCCGTGTCCTTGTACGCCAGAATGTCGCGGGTGATTTCGATGAGGTAGCTGTCCAATTCGCCCGTGTTCCATTCCTTGAAAATCTCGTGCATCTCGGCCGTCGTCAGGCCGAGGCCGTTTTTCAAAAGGTTGTAGGCTTCGCCGATCAACTGCATGTCGCCGTATTCAATGCCATTGTGGACCATCTTCACGTAATGGCCCGCGCCGTTCTCGCCGACCCAGTCACAACACGGCGCGTTGTCCACCCTGGCGGCGATGGCCTGGAAAATATCCTTCACCTGCGTCCACGCGGCGGGCGAACCGCCGGGCATGATGCTCGGACCATGCCGCGCGCCCTCTTCGCCGCCGCTCACGCCCGTGCCGATGTAAAGCAGGCCTTTGCCTTCGACATATTTCGTGCGGCGATTCGTGTCTTCAAACAGCGAATTGCCGCCGTCAATGATGATGTCGCCCGGCTCCAGCACCGGCAGCAAATGCTCGATGAATTCATCCACCGGCGGGCCGGCCTTGACCATCAGCATCACCCGGCGCGGCTTTTTGAGCAGCCCGGCCATTTCCGGGAGCGAATGCGCGCCGATGACCCGGGTGCCCTTGGCGGCGGCGTTGAGGAAATCGTCCACCTTGGAAACGGTGCGGTTGAAGGCCACAACGGTGAAGCCGTGGTCGTTCATGTTTAAAATCAAATTCTGGCCCATGACCGCCAGTCCAATCAATGCAATGTCAGCTTGTGGTTCCATAAATTAAAAAGCGCCTATGCAGAATACCTGTCAAGCGGAACAGCGCGAGAAATTTTTGCCGTTTCGAGCGGACGAAAATGGAACGATGACGGAGCGTCAAACACCAGGTTTGACGGCGGTTTCACCTGGCCGCGCCTTCCACGATGTTGATTTCGGCCCCGGTAGGGCCGTGAAGTTCATAAACGCGCCGGCGGGTCGCCCCACCGTTTGGGTCTTTGAGATGGATGAATCCGCGCCAATTCCGCTTCAAGCCGGCGCGCCCAGTTGCAGACGCGCGTCGCTTTCGAGCATGGTTTTCAAGTTTGTCCAATTCGCCTCGTTCATGTCGTTGAAGGCGTTCAGATAAACCGCCACGGTCTCCCCCGGATATTTGGCGAGCATCGTCTCGATGGCGGATTTCAACTTGTCGTCGTCCATGGTCGCCGGCAAATCATCCACGACGCCCTCGTTGTTGGGCAGGCCGAGCGCGTTGAGGAAATCCACCAGCATCGTCCGCTGTTTTTTCACCAGCCACACGCGGATGAGTGCGCCGGCGGCGGCTTCGAGCGCCGGGCGGGACAGGGTGGCAATCACTGTGGCATTACGCTGCGCGCGCGGCTGGCGCTGAAGGAACACCAGGCGCACGTGGCGCGCCTGGGCCACGGCGTTGAGCGTGGCCTTGTAGGCGGGCTTGTCCGATTCATGGGTGAAATCGAGCATTTCATTCGCCAGGCTGGCCGACATGAAACCGATGAGTTCGTGGGAGGTGAGCATAAAATCAACCACGGATGAACACAGATGGACACAGATAAATCGAAAACCAGAATCGGCTGAGTTCGGGGATGAATCTGGTCTGTCTTTGGGCGTTCATGAGCGGTTCAAAAATCAGATGGTCGTGACGCAGATTCTATTTTTTTTCGCCAGTTGTGCGCAAGCTTCTTGTTCCAGCAACAGCGTCTTTCCGGCCTCGAGCGCGAGCGCGGTCACACCCGACGCGGCACAGGTTTCCAGGGTTTGCGCGCCGATACAGGGAATGTCGAACCGCATGTCGTGATTGAGTTTGGCGACCTTGACCGCCGCCGCGCCGCCGTCCTTGCCCGCCAGTTTGCCCCCGCGCGCGAGGCATTGGTCCGTGCCTTCAAAACCCTCGACCGCGAGCACCACGCCGTTTTTGACCACAACGGTCTGGCCGATTTCGAGCCGCGACGTTTCCTTGGCCATGCGAAACCCAAAATCCACGTCGGCTTTTTGTTCGGCGGAAAGTTTCGGGCCAAGTTGAAAACCGGATTGCGGCATCAGCGGTTTGAGCCACGGCGTGGCGTCAATCAGTTCCACGCCGTCCTTGTTCAACTCCTCCGCAATGGCGCCGAAAATGGTGTGCGCGTTCTTTTCCTTCAGGCGCAGCAGCAGCGACATCGTCCGCAGATCGGGCCGCAGGTCGTAGATATTTTTCGGCGCGATCTGGCCGACCATGACGCATTGCTTGATGCCGCGATCGGTGAACGCGGAAATCATTTTGGAAAGCTGGCCGACCCTGAGCCAGACGATTTCGTCCACGAGACCGGCGAGCGCCGCGTCGGTTTCATTTTCGAACGCGGCGGCGACGAGGCGTTTGACGCCGGCGGCGCGCGCCTGCCGCGCAAATTCGAGCGGCAACGAGCGGTTGCCGGCAATCAAGCCGAGAGATGCGAGCGCGGTGTTCATCGCCAAACGCAGAATGAAGAAAATAAAATGAAGAAACAAGATGGAAGCGAGGGTTGCTTCATTGCGGCGGCGGTCCCGGATCATCGCAATGTTTCGGGAAACATCAGGAATGCGGCGACCAGGAACGCGGCTGCCACGCCATGTCCCGTCCCGGCACAGGTTGTCCCATTCGGCAAAATGTGGAACAACTGTCGCAATGTGAAATTACCCAAACGCGGCCCCGGATGCCGGAAAAGCCATTTTCAAAATGTGGCTCGCCGGGTGCTTTCCCAAATCGCAATGTCGTATCTTGAATCAATGGATGAAAAAAAGGCTTCGCCGCTTCCTCCGGGCGGCGGGGAAAACCGTTTGGGAAATCGCCGGCCCGATGCCGACCGGCATATCTCGCTCACCCTGGCGCACGAATTGAACAACATCCTGACGGTTGTCCAAGGCCACGCCGACCGCCTTTTTGTCAAACATCGGGAGGACGCCGTGCTGGCGCCGGGACTGAAAATGATTTCAGACGCGGCCCATCGGGCCGCCGAGTTGGTGCGCAATGCCCCCAAACTCGATTTCAATCCGCCTTCTTCGTAGTTCTCCTTAACATTTTACCCACCGCTCGATTTCGGTCCCGCTGCCGGGCGGGTCTGCCGATTCGTTTTGACGCTGGGTGATTCCTCGCGTAGCGTGTCACCTGCTATTTCCGCAAATTGTCATGATTGGGCTGATTAAAATGATCTTCGGGTCGAGGAATGACCGCGAAGTAAAAAAATTCTGGCCGCTCGCCCGCCGCATCAACGAGATTGAGGCCGGACTCCATCCGTTTTCCGACGACGAGTTGCGCGGGAAAACCGCCGCCTGGAAGGCGCGCCTGGCGCCCATTCAGGACAAGAAGGAACTCAACGCCGCGCTCAACGAAATTTTGCCCGAAGCCTTTGCCGTTGTCAAAAACGCCTGCCGCCGGATGACCGAGCGCAAGGCCGAAGTGACGGTGCGCGGGCATCCCGTGGTTTGGGAGATGATTCCGTTCGACGTGCAGCTCATCGGCGGGATCGCGCTGCACCGGGGCAAAATCGCTGAAATGGCCACCGGCGAAGGCAAAACGCTCGTCGCCACCATGCCGATTTATCTCAACGCGCTCACCGGCCGCGGCGTTCACGTGGTGACGGTGAATGATTACCTGGCCGCGCGCGACTCGGAATGGATGGGCGCGATTTACAAATTTCTCGGCCTCACCGTCGGCTGCATCCTGCATGACCAATCACCGCAAGTCCGCCGCGAGCAATATTATTGCGACGTCACCTATGGTACGAACGCCGAATTCGGTTTCGATTATCTGCGCGACAACGGCATGGCAGTGCGCAAGGAGGAGCAGGTCCAGCGCGGGCATTATTACGCCATTGTGGACGAAGTGGACTCGATCCTCATAGACGAGGCGCGCACGCCGCTCATTATCAGCGGTCCGTCCGTGCATACGTTTGACGAGCAGTACGCGCAATGGAAGCCGACGGTCGAGTCGCTGGTCCGCGCGCAGGAACGGCTGTGCGCCCGCTTTTTGTCCGAAGCGGAGGCGCTGATGAAAAAAATGAATCCGGCCGACGGCTCCAACGTGCAAAACGCCGCTGAATTGGAAAGCGAAATCGGCCGGCTCCTGTTCCGCGTCAAAACCGGCCAGCCGAAATCCGAAGGTCTGCTGAAACTTCTGGAAAATCCGGAAAATTTGCGGCTGATGAACCAGGCCGAACTGGATTTGCACCGGGACCAGAAGAAGGTGGACCTTTACCGGGAAAAAGAGGAGTTGCTGTTTGCGATGGACGAAAAGAGCCACGACGCCGACCTTACCGAAAAAGGCCGCAACGTCGTCAGCCCCCAGGACCCGGAAGCTTTTGTCCTGCCGGATTTGACGACGTTGCTGCACGAGATTGACACCGGGCCGGAGACCGATGCTCGCAAACGCATGGAGGCCAAGACCAAGTTGCAGCAGGAGTTCGAAGCGAAGGCCCAAAAAATCCACTCCATCTCGCAATTGCTCAAGGCGTACAGTCTTTACCAAAAAGACGTGGAATACGTCGTGCAGAACAACAAGGTCATCATCGTGGATGAACACACCGGCCGGCTCATGTCCGGCCGCCGCTGGAGTGACGGTTTGCACCAGGCCGTGGAAGCCAAGGAAGGCGTCGAAATCGAGCGCGAAACCCAGACGCTCGCGACCATCACGATCCAAAATTATTTCCGCCTTTATCAGAAACTCGCCGGCATGACCGGCACGGCGGAAACCGAGGCGACGGAATTTCTCGACATCTACAAACTCGGCGTGCTGACCATTCCGACCAACCAACCGAACATCCGCAAGGACGGGCATGATTCGGTCTATAAAACCCGGCGTGAGAAATTCAACGCCGTCGTCACGGAAATCAAGGAACTGCATGCAAAGGGCCGGCCGATTCTGGTGGGCACCGTCAGCGTGGAAACCAGCGAAATGCTTTCCCGGATGTTGAAACGCGAAGGCCTGATTCACTCCGTCCTCAACGCGAAATACCACGAACAGGAGGCCGAAATCATCTCGCGCGCGGGCCAGCGCGGCGCGGTCACGATTGCCACCAACATGGCCGGCCGCGGCACGGACATCAAACTGGGTCCCGGCGTGACCGAAGTCGGCGGTTTGCACGTGCTCGGCACCGAACGCCACGAATCGCGGCGCATTGACCGCCAGTTGCGCGGCCGTTGTTCGCGCCAGGGCGACCCCGGTTCGTCGCACTTTTTCATTTCGCTGGAAGACGATCTGATGCGGCTGTTCGGCTCCGACCGCATCGTGAAAATGATGGAGAAAATGGGCCTGGAAGAAGGCCAGGAACTGTCTCATCCGCTGTTGAACCGTTCCATCCAGCAGGCGCAAAAGCGCGTCGAGGAACACAACTTCCAGATCCGCAAACGCACGCTCGAATATGACGACGTGATGAACAAGCAGCGCGAGGTCATCTACGGCTTCCGCAACGAAATCATCAATGCCGCGGACGTGCGCGACCGCCTGATGGACATCATGGAAGAGGTTGTCATTCTGAAGGTCGATCAATTCACCGATGCTGACGCCGAGCCGGGCGAATGGCAGGTGCGGCCGTTGGCCGACTGGGTGAATTTGAATTTCCCGCTCGGCATGCCTGAAGCCGAAATCATCAAGGCCGCCAATTCCGGCGCGGAAAAACCGTTGCCCGGCTCGGTTTTTGAAGATCTCAGCCCGGCGCAATTCGCCGTCTGCAATTTCATCAGCGACGGCATCCGCAAGGCGTACGAGGTGAAAATCAGTTTTGAGGAACCGGACAAACTCGCGGTCGTTGAGCGTTACACAATTCTGAGCGCGATTGACAAGCTCTGGCAGGAGCACCTCTATGAAATGGACAGCCTGCGCTACAGCATCGGCCTGCGGGGTTACGGCCAGCGTGATCCGCTCGTTGAATACAAGGCCGAGGCCTATAAAATTTTCGACGAATTGATGGTCAACATCAAAACCGAAATCTGCCACAACATCTTCCGCAGCGCATCCTCCATGATGGCGTTTGAAAATTTCCTGCGGAACGTTCCGCGACAGACGCTGCACCAGGCCGCCAGCGCCTTTGGCGGCACAACGACCGCGACCGCCGGTTCCGGCGGGGTGAACGGCAAACCCAGCGACGTGGTCAGCGAAGCGGCGGCGGCGGTGGCGGAAAAAGCCAAACCCGTCCGCACCGGCCCCAAGGTGGGCCGCAATGATCCCTGTCCCTGCGGCAGCGGCAAGAAATTCAAGCACTGCTGCGGCAAGTAGGATGCGTGCTCCCCAACCCCGGCAACGGCCAACTTGGCAAAACCCGCGCCGCTGCGTTTTTACAAACGCGGCCACAATGCCAAATAATACTTGCTCGCGGCGCCTCATTTGTTAAATTGCAAACGATTCGCAATTGTAAATGAACGCGAATACCGCTTCCATTTTGTTCCAAATTTTTCTGGCGTTTGGGATTGCCGTGGCCGGCGGGGCGTTGAGCGCGACCTTCGCGCGGACGCACCGGCAGCTGTGCGCTTTCATCAGCCTCGGGGCCGGCACATTGCTCGGCGTCGCGCTGTGCGGGATTGCGCCGGAATGCTGGGAAGTGTTGCGTTGGTGGTTTTTGCCGGCGGCGGCCTCGGGTTATCTCCTCTTCGCCGTCATCACCCGTTACATCTATCACGTTTGTCCGGCGTGCGCCGCGAGCCATTTTGACGAGGCCACCACGCATCGGTTGGCCGAATTTGCCACGGCCATGATGATCGCGCTGGGCATTCATTGCACGGTGGACGGGCTGGCGCTGGCGGCGGGACTCGAAGAGAGCGAAGCGGTGAGGCTGTCCATTGTGTTTGCCATCTGCGTGCATAAATTCCCCGAGGGTCTCGCGCTGGGCGCGCTGCTGCTGGGCGGTGGTTTTCCGCGCGCCAAAATGTTGTGGCTGGTGGCGGCGGTGGAGGCCATGACCATTGTCGGCGGATTGCTCGGCTGGTTTGTGTTGAGCAGCGTTCCGCACTCCGCGCTGGCGTTGACGCTCGCGCTGATGCTCGCCAACGCCTGCGGCGGATTTTTATATCTGGCCATCCACGCGGTGCTCGGGGAAATTTTCAAACATCACAAGCGGCTGGTGCTCGGCAATTTCGCCGCCGGTTTTGGCCTGATTGCCGCATTGATTCTCTATTTTCATCTGAGAGCTTAAAAGCCAAACGGCATTCCCACCGGTGGGGCCAGTGCCAACCGGCTGAAAACCGGCTGACTTTCAGTGTAGTGCTGAATTTTTTCGGAAGGCGCCGGGATATCTGACCAGTGGAAACATGTGGGCGATGAGGTTGTTGCCGGACTGCGAGCATCCGCCTCCGCCAAAGCCACGGCGCGATTCCGCTCCGGGGCGGGTAACATCAGATTCCTTCTGTCGGCAGACTCACATGTGGGAAATAATATTTTCCCCGAAAGCGCTGCATTTGATTTCCGTCGCGCCTTCCATCTGGCGCGCGAAATCGTAGGTGACGCGCTTGCTGCCAATCGCGCCGTTCAAGCCCTTCAGAATCAAATCCGCCGCTTCCGTCCAGCCCAGGTAACGGAACATCATTTCGCCGCTCAACACGACCGAGCCGGGGTTCACCACATCCTTGTTCGCGTATTTGGGCGCGGTGCCGTGCGTGGCTTCGAAAATGGCGTGGCCGGTGACGTAATTGATGTTGCCGCCGGGCGCGATGCCGATGCCGCCGACCTGCGCGGCGAGCGCGTCGCTCAGATAATCGCCGTTCAGGTTCAGCGTGGCGATGACGTCAAAATCCGTCGGGCGCGTGAGCACCTGTTGCAACGTGATGTCGGCGATGGCGTCCTTGATGACGATGCCCGCGCCGGGCTTGCCTTCGGGAATTTTGCACCACGGCCCGCCGTCCATCTCCACCGCGCCGAATTCAGTTTTCGCCAGCTCGTAACTCCAGTCGCGGAAACGCGCCTTCGGTGTATTTCATGATGTTGCCCTTGTGGACAATCGTCACGGACTTCTTCTTTTGCGCGATGGCGTATTGGATCGCGGAACGGACAAGGCGTTGCGTGCCGGTTTTGGAAACGGGCTTGATGCCGATGCCGACCACCTCCGGCGCTTCCACACCAAAACGGATTTTTTTAAAGTCCTTCGGAAAGTTCGTCTTGAGGAACTCAATCGTCTTGAGCGCCGCTTCCTTGCCGGCCTCGAAATCAATCCCCGCGTAAATGTCCTCGGTGTTTTCGCGGAAGATGACCATGTTCACCTTTTCCGGATGCTTCACCGGCGACGGAACGCCGGTGAACCATTGCACCGGGCGCAGGCAAACGTAGAGGTCCAGCATCTGGCGCAACGCGACGTTGAGCGAGCGGATGCCGCCGCCAACCGGCGTGGTGAGCGGGCCTTTGATGCCGACAAGATATTCCTTGAACGCCTCGACCGTGTCGTCCGGCAGCCAGTTGTTGAACTTGTTCTTGGCCGCTTCGCCGGCGAACACCTCGAACCACGCGACCTTGCGTTTGCCGCCGTAGGCCTTTTGCACGGCCGCGTCGAACACGCGCACGCTGGCCGACCAGATGTCCGGGCCGGTGCCGTCGCCGCGAATGAACGGGAGAATAGGGTTTTCCGGCACGCTAAGCTTGCCGTTCTGAATTGAAATTTTTCCACCCGCAGGCGGCGTCACGTCTTTATAGGCCATGCCAGGAATTTTTGATTTACGATTTGCGATTTATGATTTTTAAAACCTTAATGCGCGTAGCATTGGGTCGAAAACCGGGGAAAGCAAGGAAAGAAAATGATGTGATTGGGAGGAGAACGCTCGCCCTCAACCCGGCCTTCTCCCCCAGGAGAAGGGACAGTAATTGGCCGCTTCGCGCTTTGCGATGACTGCTCGACAAATCCAGTCGCGCGGATTTCCAAAGCGGCGGCAAACGATTGTCCTTCTCCTTGGGGAGAAGGCCGGGTTGAGGGAGAATAATTACGCCACTTCAATCAGCTTCGCCGTAGTCGCTACCGTTTCGCCAAATTGCGCCTTCACCTTGGCCACGGTGTTCTCGACGGTCAGGCCGTATTTCTTGCGCAGTTCGTCCTGCGTCGTGGCGTGTTCAATGAACTGGTCCGGCCAGCCGATGCGCACGACGGGCGTGGTCACGCCCTTTTCGCTGAACAGTTCCAGCACCGCCGAGCCGTAGCCGCCCATGAGCGCATGGTCTTCCAGCGTCACGACCATGTCCGCCGCTCGTCCGAAAAATTCGTGCGTGCCGGCGTCCAGCGGCTTGGTGAAACGCGGATTGATGACGGCGCAATCAAACCCTTCCGCCGCCAGCTGCTCGGCAGCCTTGCGCGCCAGGGTGTTCATCGGGCCAAGCCCGAACAGCGCGACCTTGCGTTTGCCGTTGCTGGAAAAATTCCTGATGACCTCCGCCTTGCCGATTTCGAGCAACTCCGGCTGGTCCTTGATCGGCACGCCTTCCGCCGCGCCGCGCGGATAACGGATGAACATCGGATGATTTTGATGCGTGGCGGTGAACATCATGTCCACCAGCTCGTCCTCGTCCTTCGGCGCCATGGCGATGACGTTCGGCAGGCAGCGCAGATAGGCGATGTCGAACAGGCCGTGATGCGTCGGACCGTCGTTGGCGGAAAGGCCGGCGCGGTCCATGCAGAAAATCACCGGCAAATTCTGCAGGCAAATATCGTGATGAATGCAGTCGTAGGCGCGTTGGAGGAAGCTGGAATAAATCGCGCACGACCGGATGGAACCCCATCGTCGCCATGCCGGCGGCGAAAATGACGGCGTGTTCCTCCGCGATGCCCACGTCGTAATAACGGTCGGGCATCGCCTTTTCCAGATGTTTCATGCCGGTGCCGCTGGGCATGGCGGCGGTGATGCCGACGAGCGTGTTGTTCTTCTGGCAAAGTTTCACCAGCGTCTGGCCCATCACGTCCTGATACATCGGCGGCGTGCCGGCTTTGGCGGGCAGGGTATCGCCCGTCTTCACGTCGTAGGGGCCGGTGCCGTGGAATTTTTCAGGAGCCTTGAGCGCGGCGTCAAACCCCTTGCCCTTTTGCGTGAGAACATGAATGACGATGGGATGGTCGCAGGTCTTGGCAAATTCCAGCGTGCTGATGAGCAGCGGCAAATCGTGTCCGTCAATCGGGCCGAGATAACGCATGCCCATTTCCTCGAAAATAACCGGGCTGCCGTAACCGCCGCGGCCGTCCGCATCCGCGCACGTCGCTGCTTCGGGTGCAGCCCGACCTCCGTCGATCGCGCCCTTGAACCCGCCCTCGGCCCTGTGCGCCAGCTTGAGCGCCAGTTCGCCCTTGGGCAGGCGGCGCACGAAATTTTCAAAATCCCGCGCCAGCTTGTTGTAGCGCGGATTGGTGATGAGCTTGTTCAGGTAGTTGGAAATCGCGCCGACGTTTTTGGCGATGCTCCATTCGTTGTCGTTGAGGATGCCGATGAACCTTTTCGTCGTGTGGCCGATGTTGTTGAGCGCCTCGAAGGAAATGCCGTTGGTCAGCGCCGCGTCGCCGAAAATGCAGACGACGTTTTCGTCCGTGCCGCGTTTGTCGCGCGCCGCCGCCATGCCGAGCGCGGCGGACAGCGCCGTGCCCGCGTGGCCGGCGCCGTAGCAATCGTGCTCGCTTTCCGTGCGCAGCGCGAAACCGTTCAGGCCGTCCGTCTGGCGAATCGTCCGAAAACGGTTTTTGCGGCCGGTGAGCATTTTGTGGACGTAACACCTGATGGCTCACGTCCCAGACGAATTTGTCCTTGGGCGTGTTGAAGACGCGGTGCAGCGCGATGCGTCAGTTCCACCACGCCGAGGTTCGGGCCGAGGTGCCCGCCGTTCCGGGCCAGCACCGAGATGAGTTCCTGCCGGATTTCGCCGGCGAGTTCCTGCAATTGCGGCAGCGTCAGTTTCTTGACGTGCTCCGGTCCGTCCACCATGTCGAGATATCGGCTCATAAATTTCGGGTCCTGGGTCTGGGTTCTCGGTTCTGGAAAATCAGGCTTCGGACAAATCGGGCGACAGCGGCTTCAGTTTCATTTCGCCCGCCGCGTTCTTTTCCAACTGCTGAATCTTCAATTCCGCTTCGGCCAGTTTTTCCTGGCAGATTTTCACCAGCCGCGTGCCTTCCTCATATCTGGCCAGCAAGGCTTCCAGCGGCAAATCCTCGGACTCCATCGCCTCGACGATGCCTTCGAGTTTCTTCAAGGCCTCTTCAAACGGCAGGCTGCTTTTGCCTGCGTCGGCCTTGGCTGGTTTTGACATGCCGACAGGATAAGGCAAAGCCACTGCGCCCGTCCAGTGCGCAGTCAGGCGCGTGGAACCAGCGCGCTCATTTCTCGGTTCGGCTGAAAATTTCGCCGGTCTTCAACCGCGTTTTCAAACGCTGGCCGGCTTTGACCTCGGCGGCTTCGCGCAAAACCCTTCCCGCTCGCGGCATCCGTCGTGATGGAATAACCGCGCGACAAAACCTGCTCCGGCCCGAGCAAACGCAGCCGCGCTTCCGTCGCGCCGAAACGATTCTGCCCGTTCCGCAATTGAATCTGGGCCAGCTCGCGCAAACGATGCCGGGTCGCGTTCAAAAGCTCGCGTCGCTGTTTTAACAACTGCGCCGGGCGCACGCGCAAAAGCCGCGTCGCCAGGTTCTGCCAGGTCACTTGCCGTTCTTTGGCTCCCTGTCTTGTGCAACGCAGCAAACCGGTTTGCAAATCGTCCAGCCGTTGCAGGAATTCATTCAACCGCCGGCGCGGATGCGCCCGCGTCAATCGGCCCTGAAGCTGCTCGAATTCCACGGTGACACCTTCCAGCCGCTGCCGGACTTTCCGCCGCAGCAGGCCCGGCGCTTCAGCCACAAATTCGCGGCTGGCAAACACGCCTTCGGTGATGATTTCCGCCGCCGCGCTCGGCGTGGCCGCGCGCACGTCCGCCACGAAATCGCTGATGGTAAAATCAATCTCGTGCCCGACCGCCGACACGACCGGCATCGCCGACTCAAAAATCGCCCGCGCCACGACTTCCTCGTTGAACGCCCACAAATCCTCCAGCGAACCGCCGCCGCGCGTGACCAGGATCAAATCCAATCCGTTTTCGGTAGGGACGGCGCGCTGCGCCGTCCGGTCGTCGCAGTGCGACGACCCTGCCTGTGATGTGTGCCACTCATTCAACAGCCGGATGGCCGCCGCAATTTCCTCCGCCGCGCCGTCGCCTTGCACGCGGCACGGCGCGAGAATGATTTCCAGCGCCGGATTCCGCCGTTGGACGACGTGCAGCACGTCGCGAATGGCCGCGCCGGTCGGCGACGTGACCAGGCCGATGCGCTGCGGATATTCCGGGCAGCGGCCGTTTCCGTTCCGGCGCGAACAATCCTTCCGCCGCGAGCTTCTGCTTGAGTTTCTCAAACGCGATTTGCAGCGCGCCGACGCCCTGCAACTCCACCGCGCGCACGATGAGCTGATATTGCCCGCGCGCCTCATAAACCGTCACGTCGCCTTGCAGCAGAACCTTTTGGCCGTCCTGCAACACGCTCGCGGTGCCTGACCGCCTCGCCGCGGAACAGGACGCAACTCAACTGCGCCGCCGGCGTCCTTGAGCGTGAAATACATGTGGCCGGAACTTTGCGCGCGCAGATTGGTGACCTCGCCCGTCACCCAGACCGAGCCGACCGGTTTTTCCAGCAACCGCTTGACCTGCGCTGTCAGTTCCGAGACGGACAAAACCGTGCGCGCTGCCTCCGTCGGGCCTGCCGCGCCGGAGTTTCCCGGCGCAGGCGGAAACAGTTCGCCGAAGTCCCATTGCGATTTGGCTTGTTTGCCCATTGAATTTCCAATTCATTTAGCCACAGCTTGCCGCGCCGAAGCAAGAAGCGAAGGCAGTAAATGAACACGGAAATCAAGACAGCCCCGCGACGCGGTGAAGCACTTTACGCAAGTCGAATTGGGAAAATCCGCCGGCCAATTTCATTTCAAGGAAGTGCAAAACGTTTCCAGCCACCCGGTTTACAAACCATCTCAAATGAGTTTGGCACAATGAGCGTAATAAAAGGATTTTGGCGGAAAATGGCCGTTGTCATTTTGCTGGCGCAGCCGGTTCCCCTGTTCGCGGCGAATACCAACGCGCCGTTGCCGACTCTCGCCTCGCTGCTTCAGCATGTCCTGCAGCGGGCAAAGGACGAGGGCGGCAACGACCGCGCCTTCGATGAGCGCTATCGCTACACCCGCACCAAAGTGACTGAATTCCGAAATTCAGCCGGCCAGCTCAAAAAGCGCGAGGCGAAAACCGACGTGCATGTTCCCACCGCGCCATCTCCCGCGCCTGCAACGGCAGTCCAACCCGGGCCGGAACCGGAGAAAACCGAGGCCGTCTCCGACACCCACTCCAACGTCCGCGGCCAGCAGTTTAAAAAGAGCGAATTCCTGTTGAACGAAGATCTGGTCAACCGTTTTGAATTCACCATCGTCGGACGCGCATTGGTGCATGGCCGGCCGACATGGATGGTTGATTTTGTTCCGGCAAACAGAATATTGCCGGAGCGAAATCTCAAGGAGCGTTTCATCAACAAGGCCGCGGGCCGGGTCTGGATTGACGCCGCCGATTACAGCCTCGTGAAGGCCGAGTTGCATTTGACGCAGCAGGTGAATGTCGGCTGGGGGCTTGTTGGCGCGGTCTGGGAATTCAATTACGGGTTTGAACGTGAACGGACCGCCGATGGACTCTGGTTCCCGCGCGAAGTGCACTGGCATCTGGAAGGCCGTGAAGTGATTATCAACCGCATTGTGGATTATCACGAAACCACGAGCGATTTTCGGAAGCTCAAGTAATTGCCTCCGCCACGCGCTGAATTTTAATTGCCTTGCCGCTGGCCGCATCAATTTCAATCACCGCCCCGTGAAGGAGCACGCGCGCTTTTGCCACTTCAAATCGCTGCGGCATGCCGGTAAGAAAGCGATTGATGACCGGTTCGATTTCACGGCCCAGCACGCTTTCGTGCGGGCCGGTGAAGCCGGCGTCGCTCAAGTACGCAGTGCCGCCGGGGAAAATCTGCTCGTCCGCCGTCTGCACGTGCGTGTGCGTGCCCACCACCGCGCTCACCTGCCCGTCGAGAAACCGCGCAAATGCAATTTTCTCCGAGGTCGCCTCGGCGTGAAAATCCACGAAAATGATTTTGGTCTGCCCGCGCAATCGTTTCACTTCGGCAGCGGCGAGGGAAAATGGATTTTCCAACGGCGGCATGAACGTGCGGCCTTGCGCGTTCAGCACGGCAACTGAAATTTGACCTTCGACTTTGGATTTTGAATTTTGGACTTCAAAGACGCCGCTGCCCCGTCCCGGTGTTTCGGGTGGATAATTGAGCGGACGCAGAAAGCGTTTGTCATTCGCGAGCAGTTCCATGACTTCCTTCTGGTCCCACAAATGGTCGCCGCTGGTGATGACATCCACGCCGGCGGAAAAAATCTCCCCGGCCGTCTTGGGCGTGATGCCGGAGCCGCCGGCGGAGTTTTCGCCGTTGGCGATGACAAAATCGAGCGTGTGTTGTTCACGAAGTTTGGGCAGGAGTTCCTTGACCGCGTTACGCCCCGGCCGCCCGACGATGTCGCCGATGAAGAGCAATTTCACGATCGCCAGATTAACCGCGAAACCCACGAAAGACACGAAAAGAAAATTACGTGAAACAACGGCGTCAACGATTCCCAAAACAGCGCTCGAGGGCTTAAATAACACGAACGAAGGAATCAGCCTCTTAAAGAAACTACCGCTGTCTTCTCCACAGCGAAGGGTCAGAGGCTAACTTTTAGCGGCTTTCCTCGCGGAAAGTCAGAAACGCAAAAACCAGCGCCACCGCAAACGGCAACGCGAATAGCATGATGCTCATGCTTGGATTATAGCACAAAAAAGACCAATGCAACAGTTATGTTACAAAAATGTTACATACTCATGTCCGACAGTGGTCGTCTGAATTTTAATCATTTGTTGCTGAAGAACTTAACCTGGTCCGAGGTCATGGTCAGGTTTGCCATGACCGGAGCCGAACTTGCCGGTTGTGCCAAAAATTAGTCCGTCATCGTACTTTTCGCCTGATTTTCGGCTAATTCGCATTGCCGCCTGACATGCGGCGGACAAGTTCAAAGTTGCAGAGGCGCACTTCGGGTTTGCCGGCGGAATCGAGCACGAGTTTTTTTTGGGGATCGAAGGAAATCAGCAAATGGTCCGGCTTGAGATTGAGGTCCTCGAGACCGCATTGGGCCAGCTTGCCGGCCTTCGCCAACGCCAGCTCCTCCATCACTTCCGGAGAAATCAATTTGTTGGCGCAGGCGCGTTTCGCGTTCATCGCCGTATAATGGCCGGCGTCCTGTGCCGCCAACAGCTCGTCCGGTCCATTCCAATAACCCCAGATGGTGATGTAATTGCACCCTTTCCGGAGGGCCGGTTCGCCTTCCGGCGTAAGGAGATTTGCCAGCGCGGCAAAACGCCGCCCGTCAGCCACCGGCTGGTCGGGTTCGCGTTTGCGTCCGGTCATGTAAATGGCGCGGGGATAAATCGTCTTCACGCCGCGGCGGCTCAACGCGAGCGCAAACGCAAATTCCTCGAACGGACTGTTGAAGCCGTATTCGCGGGCCGCATCCTGCCGGCTTTTGGGTTTGGTCAACCACGCCGGGTCGCCCAGGCGCGACACCCGCCAGACCAGATTGATATTGTCCTTGGTGGAAGTTTTGAAAACCTGGTTGTGCGAGGAAAGTTTCTTCTTGGGCGTGCGGCGCCAGCGTTCGGGCAGAAAATAGTTGAACAAATCGGGGTCCTTGCCCACGACCCAAAGCAGACCGCCCGTGCTTTCGGCCCGGCCGAAAATGTAATCCACGCCCATGACGTTGGTGGCGCGGAGATGGGCGGGCAACGGTTTGGCCGCGTCCACTTCGAACCGCCGCGCCATGTGCTTGAGATAAATCTGGCGATTGGCGCTGCGCACCGACTGTTCATGCTCCGGCGTGCGTTCGAGCAATTCGTAATCCACCAGCGCGTAGGCCAGCTGGCCGTTCCGGTCGCGCAACAGCGACTGGTCGTCCCGTCCCGGCCGCAAAATGATGTGGGCGGGTTTCATGTCAATCACCCGGTAACCCTTCTGCCACAATTCATGCGTGGCCAGACAGGTGACGCGGGCGAGAAACTCCTCGCGCTCCTGGTCCCGCAATTTGAGATGCTCCGCCGACTCCACCGCGTCCAATCCCTTGACCCAGCCGTACAGCACGACGTATTGCCGGAGGATGTCAATTTCCACGCCCGGATGGCGGACGACCTTCGCCCGGATTTTGTCCTCGGACCGGCCCGTCTGCCAGAGTTGCAACCGTTCGGACGGCATGTAGATCGCCATCGGCTTTTGCGTCCGGAGGCGGATGCCCGGCGGGCCGGCCTCGCCCTTGCGCAATTCCATCAGCAGCGAAAATTCCTCGAACGGGCTGTTGAACTCGGCGTGGATGAACTTGTTGAAGGTGAGCGTGTCGAGCGGCACGCCCTCGCCGACGCGCGACCATTTGACGACCAGGGACAGCGTCACGCCATTCACCCGGCGCGTGGGTACCTTGTAAACCGTGCTGGTGCCTTCCAGCCGCTTGCGTTTGGTCTCGAACCATTCCTGCGCGTACCAGTTTTCCGGCAGCAAATTCTGCCAGAACGGCGCCCCGAAATGCGTCACGTAAAGGTCGCCGCCGTCCCGGGTTTTCATGTGAACGTAATCCACGCCCAGCAACGAAATGGCGCTGCCCGGAACGCCGACGGGGACTTGGGGAACGGCTGGCGCGGTGGTGGCCGGGCTTGAAGCTGCAGTTTCGCTGAGCATGGCAATAATCTAATCTTTCTGCCACTCACCGCAAGCTATGGCTTATTTTGAAAATTTCCCCAAACCTCGCGTAGCGGCCGACGTCATTCTGCTCAAGCCGAAAGGGCTAAAGGCCCGAATGAAAATAACCCAAGGCAAGCGATGAGAAAGCATGCGCCGCCTTGGGTTTGATCAAACAACCACCGTCACGTGATATTGGTTTTGGGCGCCGGCGAGTTTCAATTTCAGGACCTCGCCCTGCTTCCGGCCCAGGAGCTGTTCACCCAACGGGGACTGCGGCGTAATCACCAGCACTTCCCGCCGGTCATGCAGCACCTCCGTGCCGCCCGCCCGGGGGCCGATGAAGTAAGCCGTTTTTTCCGCGTTCAATTCCAGTTCCACGAACGCCCCGACTTCAATGGGTTCGCCCGCCCCGAACCTGCGCGCGTCCAGCTTTTCGAATGCGGCGATGGCACCTTGTATTTCCGCCGCCTGCCGGGATTGGCCCCGGGCCAGATAGGAGGCTTCGAGTCCGCGGGTGTCGTATTTGTTCTCGGCCTTGCTCTGCTCGTGCGTGGCTTCCGTGCGCGAGGCCCGGGCCGCCCGGAAATAAACCTCCAGTTCGTCCGTCAGCCGGGCCACGATCTTTTTGATGAGCGCGCGTTTGTTCATGCCGGTGTCATGCGAAAGGACCAAGGCCAGCGGATAATGCCGTTACTCCACCGTCACGCTCTTGGCCAGGTTGCGCGGCTTGTCCACGTCGCAGCCGCGGGCGACGGCGATGTGGTACGCGAACAATTGCAGCGGCACGGCGGCCAGAATCGGATAAATCGGTTCCAGCGCCTTCGGCAGGTAAATCACGTCGTTGGCCACCTTCTTGATTTGTTTGTCGCCTTCGGTGGCCAGCGCGATGATCGGTCCTTTGCGCGCGCGAATCATCGCCAGGTTCGCCATTGTCTTGTCGTACATCGAATCCTGCGGCACGAGGAAAACCGTCGGCGTCTTCGGATCAATCAAAGCAATCGGGCCGTGCTTCATTTCCGCCGCCGAATAACCCTCGGCGTGGATGTAGGAAATTTCCTTCAGCTTGAGCGCGCCTTCCAGCGCAATCGGGAACGTGTAGCCGCGGCCCAGGAAAAAGAAATCATCGGCCCGGGCGTATTTCCGGGCGAGTTTCTGGAACGCGCCATCTTGCGCAAGAATGGCTTCAAGTTGTTTGGGCACGGCTTCCAGCGCGTGCAAAATTTCCCGCGCGCGATGCGCCGCCAGCAGCCGCATCCGGCCCAGGTGTACGGCCAGCAGCGCCAGAATCGTGAGCGTGGAGACAAAGGCCTTGGTCGAGGCGACGCCGATTTCCGGGCCGGCGTGCATGTAAATGCCGCCGTCGGATTCGCGCGCGATGGTGCTGCCGACCACATTGACGATGGCGAGCGCGCGGTGGCCGCGGCGCTTGGCTTCGCGCAGCGCGGCGAGCGTGTCGGCGGTCTCGCCGGATTGCGAGATGACCAGCAGCACGGTGTCGCGTTCGAGCGGCGCGTTGCGGTAGCAAAACTCGTGCGCGAACTCGACCTCGACCGGGATTTGCGCGAGTTCTTCAATCAAATATTCGCCCACGAGCGCGGCGTGCCAGCTTGTGCCGCTGGCGGCAATGATGATGCGTTCGACGGAACGCAACTGCGCCGCCGTCAGGTTCAGGCCGCCGAATTTCGCGGTGGCGCCTTCCTTGTCCACGCGGCCGCGCAGGGCGTTTTCCACGGTGCGCGGCTGCTCGAAAATTTCCTTGAGCATGAAGTGCTCGTATTTTCCGCGCACGGCGTCTTCCTGGCTGAATTCGAGGTTGCTGATCTGGACGTTGGCCGTGTCGGCGCCGAGATTCATTACGTCGAAACCTTCCGGCGTGATGGTGGCCACGTCGTAATCGTTGAGATAAACGACTTTTTTCGTGTGCGCGGCCCCGACGAAGGCGTTGGCGTCGCTGGCCAGAAAATTTTCGCCCTTGCCGATGCCGATGATGAGCGGCGAACCGCGCCGCGCGCCGACAATGGTGTCGGGCTGGTCGGCGCAAACCACCGCCAGGCCGTAGGTGCCGATGACTTCGCGCAGCGCATCGCAAACGGCCAGGGTCAACGGATTGGAGTTGCCGTTTTGGGCAGGAGCAGCGCGGCGCGATGACCCTGCCTCGCTTTTCCGTTTTTCATAGTAATCGCCGATCAAATGCGCGAGCACCTCGGTGTCGGTGGCGGAGCGGAATTTGTGTCCGGCCTTGAGCAGCTTTTCCTTGAGCGCGTCATAATTTTCAATGACGCCGTTGTGGACGATGGCGATGTTGCCGGATTGATCGAGATGCGGATGGGAATTGCCATCGGACGGCGGCCCGTGCGTGGCCCAACGCGTGTGCGCGATGCCGAGGGTTCCCGGGGCCGGTTCCGATTTCAACAGGCGCGCGAGGCCCTCATCAATCCGGCCCTTTTTCTTGCGCAAGCGCAGATCGCCATTGCGCACCACGGCGACGCCCGCGCTGTCGTAACCGCGATATTCCAGCCGCCGCAAGCCTTCGAGCAGGATGGGCGAGACCTCTTTTTTACCGACGTATCCGATGATGCCACACATAAATTTTTATCCGCGAATTACACTAATTATCGCGAATTGTTTAATAAAGAATTGGCGTAATTAGCGGATTCATTTCCGGTTCAGAATCCAATCTGCCGCTTTGTTCAAATCATCAACCACCACCGCCCGCGAAATTTTTTCCGGTGATTCACGTTCCAGTTCCGCGCCATAGCCGGTGCGGACCAGAATGCTCTTTTTCACACCCGCGTTCCAGCCGCATTCCAGATCAATCAGCTTGTCGCCGACCAGGAAACTGCCCGCAAGGTTCAGGCCAAATTCGTCGCGGGCGTCGAATAAAAATTGCGGCGACGGTTTGCGTCCGCGGCTTGGCTCGCCGGGTTTTTCCGGCGCGATGTAAATTTTCTCGAAGCGCACGCCGCCGCGCGCCAGTTCGCGGCGGAGATGCTCGTTGACGCGCTCCATGTCCGCAAGCGTGAAGTAGCCGCGCCCGACGCCGGATTGGTTCGAAACGATGAACAGCTTGAAGCCCGCCTCGCCCAGCCGCTTCAATCCGGCGGGCGTGGCGGGAAAAATTTCCACGTCCTCCGGCCGGGACAAATAATTTTTTTCCACGATGAGCGTCCCATCGCGGTCGAGGAAAACGGCCCGGTTCATTCCGGCAAATTGTGGTTTGAATATGGCAAGAATGGAATTGAATTCTTTGCCGCCCTCAAGCACCCTGTCAAGGTTTCCGTTTTTAAACCATTGTAATCAACCATCACAACATCCACATGAGCAGAGGCAGATTGGGTATTTTGGTCGGTGGCGGACCGGCGCCCGGCATCAACGGCGTCATCGCGGCGGCCACCATTGAAGGCATCAACCAGGGCTACGAAGTCATCGGTTTTTATGACGGCTTCAAATGGCTCGCGGCGGGCGAGGCACAGCATTGCCGGCCGTTGGTGATTCGCGACGTGACCGGGATTCATCTGCGCGGCGGCTCGATTCTGGGCACCTCGCGCACCAACCCGACCAAGTCCGAAACCAGCATGCAGAACGTGTTCAAGGTGTTTGAACAACTGGGCATCACGACGCTGGTGACGATTGGCGGCGATGACACGGCGTTTTCCGCCAGCCAGGTGGCCAAGCGCAGCAATGGCAAAATCCATGTCGCGCACGTGCCCAAGACGATTGACAACGACCTGCCGCTGCCCGGCTCGACGCCGACGTTCGGCTTTGAAACCGCGCGGCACTATGGCGTGCATATCGTGCGCAACCTGGCTGAGGACGCCCGCACCACGTCGCGCTGGTACATCATCATCAGCATGGGCCGCGCGGCGGGGCATCTGGCGCTCGGCATCGGCAAGGCGGCCGCCGCCACGCTCGTCATCATCCCGGAGGAATTTCACAAACGGCAGGTCACGGTGGATGAAGTCTGCGACATCATCATCGGTTCCATCATCAAACGCCTGGCCGAAGGCTCGCAAAACGGCATCGTCATTCTCGCCGAAGGTCTCATCGAAGCGATGGGCGAGCAGGGATTGATCAAGGCGCTGCCCGACGGACAACTGGAGCGCTTTGGCAAGGTGTTGCGTGACGACCACGGCCATTTGCGGCTGGGCGAGATTGAATTTGGCCGCCTGATGAAAGAGCTTTTGAATCAGCGCCTGGAAAAGCTCGGCCTCAAAACGACCTTCATTGACAAGGACCTCGGCTACGAACTGCGCTGCGCCGACCCGATTCCGTTTGACGCCGAATACACGCGCGACCTCGGCTATGCCGCGGTGAAATTTTTGCTTTCGCCCGAAGCCGAGAAGTACGGCGCCATCATCAGCTTTGTGGACGGCAAGATGAACCCGCTGCCGTTCGACAAGATGCTTGACCCGAAGACCGGCCGGATGCAAAACCGGAAGGTCAACGTGGACGGCGAGGCCTTCGAATGCGCCTGCGCCTACATGATCCGGCTCGAGCGCGAGGATTTTGATAATGCCAAACAACTCGCCAAATGCGCCGCCGTCGTCAAACTGGCGCCGGAACAATTCAAGGCGCGCTTCGGCTATCTCGTGGGATTGAAGTAGGCTTCGTCCAACAACAATCTGCCAACCGCCGGTGGGGCATAGCGACCGTGCCACCCCGGCGGCAACTTATGTCCGGAAACAGGCGCGCCGGCATTTTACGCCCTTGCCACGGGTGCCGTGAATTTCTAGTGTTGCCTTCCAATGAATGCCATTCCCATCTCCGAATCTGTTCCCTGGCTGAAGAAAATTCGCCGCACATTACCGTGCTGGACAATTTTATCCGGTTTCCTGCTCGTGCCGTTTCTGGAAGGGACAAACGCGGCGGCTGAGACGCCGTTTTACCTCAAGAGTGGGGACCGCGTCTGCTTTTATGGCGACAGCATCACCGAACAACGGTATTACGGCGTGGACGTGGAAACCTACGTCCGCACACGCTTTCCCGGCCTGCACGTGAAATTCGTCAACTCCGGCGTTGGCGGCGATTGTGTGACCGGCGGTTGGGCGGGGCCGATTGACCTGCGGCTGGAACGCGATGTTTACTCGTTCAAGCCCAACGTCGTCACCATCATGCTGGGCATGAACGACGCGAAATATCGCCCCTTTGACCAGCAGATTTTTGCCACCTACACCAATGGCTATGAACACATCATTCAATCGCTGCAACAACATCTGCCCGGCGTGCGCATCATCGTGATTCAGCCGACACCTTACGACGATGTCACGTGTCCGCCGCAGTTTCCCGGCGGCTACAACGCGGTGCTCCTGCGTTACGCGGCCTTTGTCCGGCAGCTTGCCGCCGAGCACCATCTGATGTGCGTGGATTTCATGACGCCGTTGCTCGACGTGGTGCAACAAGCAGAAGCCCAGGATCCCAAACTGGCCCGCGACGTGGTTCCGGGCCGCATCCATCCGTCGGTGTTGGGGGAATTGGTGATGGCGCAGGCGTTGCTGGAGGCATGGCACGCGCCGGCCATCGTCAGTTCGGTCGCCATTGATGCGGCCAAGAATTCTGTCGTCCGGTCGGACCACACCGGGATAAGCCAGCTTGCGGAAGCCGATGGGAAAATGTCCTGGACGCAAAAGGACGAAAGCCTGCCGTTCCCGATTCTTGGCCTGCACGAAGTGTGGCCGCAATTTCCCCCGACGGAAAACCCCCAATGGGGAAAACCATCCTTCTTTTGGCCGGCACCCCGGCCGAAATGGGGTTACACCAACGCGGCGGCGGAAATGATTGTAAATTTTTCCAGATTTTACCAGGCTTTGGACCAGGAGCCCCTGCGGGTTTCCGGTCTTCCAGCCGGAAATTATCAACTCAAAATCAATGGCCAGCTCGTCGGCGAATTCAGCGACCAGCAATTGAACGATGGCATCAATCTGGCCGCCTATCAAACGCCCATGCTGGAACAATCCTACCGGGTCCTGGCGCTGGTGTGGAAGCAGGTCCAATGGCGGTATTTCGCCTGGCGCGACATCCAGATCCGGCTGATGGATGACCATGACCGGAAAGTCCAGCGGGCCGCGGATTCGCTCATCGCCGCGCTGGAAGCTCAAAAAGAGAAAGACGCGGAGCAGCAATACGTTGCCGCCGAACCGCAGCCGGCGCATTACGAGCTGGTTCGTGTGGCCAATTAGAGCATTTTCTATTTAGATAGACGCATATCGGGCATGACGAAAGAAGCCCCGGCAATGTTGAGCTGAGAAGGAGTCCAGGGCCGTGGCCAAGGCTGAATGAAGCTCACCCAAGGTCCGCGCCGCTGCGTGGCGCAGGTGTGCCTTGAGTTTGGCGAAAGCTAGTTCAATGGGATTGAGATCAGGGCTGTAAGGCGGCAGGTAGCGAATGCCAACTCCGCGAGCCGAGAGCAACGGGCCGATCTTTTGGATTTTGTGAGTGGAAAGGTTGTCGAGGATGAGCGTGTCGCCTGCACGCAGTTGCGGACCAAGCACCTGCTCAAGATAAACCGTGAACACCTCGGCATCGACGGGGCCTTCGACCAAAAAGGGGGCTTCAACGCTTTCCTGGCGCAAAGCGGCAATGAAGGTGGAGCTTTGCCAGTGACCGTGCGGGATGGTGCTGAGGCAACGTTGGCCAATCGGACAGCGCCCGTAACCGCGGGCCAGCTTGGTGTTCAGGCCGGTCTCATCGATAAACACCAGTTGGCGAACATCCCAGTCGGGCTGTTGTCTGCGCCAAAGTCTCCGAGCGGCTTTAACGTCCGGCCGATCTTGCTCGGCGGCGCGCGTCGTTTTTTTTATAGCTCAAGCCCAGTTGCTCTAGCCGATGCCACAAAGCGGTGATGCCAATGGAAACATGCAACTGCTCCAGACACCGCTTTTGGAGTTCGTTGAGCGTCAGATCGGCCTGGGCTGCAATCCAGCGGCGCAGCGTTCGGTCATGCTTTTCCAAGCGGGAGCGCCGGTAACCGCCGATCTTTTGGGGTCGGCACTGGCCCGTTAGATGGTGCTGCTTCCAAAAACGCTCCACGCTTTTGCGGCTGACGCCAAAACGCTGGCAAACGTCGCCGGTGCCCTCCCCGCGCTCTCGCGCGGCGATGATCCGCTGTCGTAAGTCCTGGCTCAAAGGCCGCATAGTTCCCTTTTCATGAAAAGAGAATAGCACCAATGGCCAAATGCGTCTATCTAAATAGAAAATACTCTAGAGCGGGCGCAACGTCAGTTGTCGCGGGGAAATTCCGACCCCGGAAATGGTCATCAACGGCTGGCATTGTTGCCGGCCGGCCCGATCGGGCCGTCAGAAATGTTGTGCATGGATGGAACGTCGGAGCTACATTCCGTCATGTTTATTAACGGACTTGGAGTGGCCGCGCCGGCGCCGCGTTATGCGCAACGCGAATGTTGGGATGCTCTCCAGCGCGCCGAACCATTCGCCCGGCTCGCTCCGCGTTCGCGCGCCATTCTCAAAAAAGTGCTCTGCGGCGACAATGGCATCGCCACCCGCCATCTGGCGCTCGACCCGTTGACGGAGGTGTTTAATCTCACGCCCGACGCGCTTCAGGCGCGCTTCACCCAACACGCCCCGGCGCTGGCCGCGGAAGCCGCGCAACGCGCGTTGCAGGACGCCGCCTGCGCGCCGTCGGAAATTGACGCCGTGCTAATCAGCACCTGCACCGGTTATTTGTGTCCGGGACTGACGAGCTATGTCAGCGAACGACTCGGCCTGCGCGCGGATGTTTTCACGCTGGATTTGGTCGGGCAGGGCTGCGGCGCGGCGTTGCCCAATCTGCGCGCGGCTGAGGCCATCCTCGCCGCCAAACGCGCTCAAAAGGTTTTGTCCGTCTGCGTCGAGGTGTGCAGCGCGGCGTTTTATCTCGATGACGACCCCGGCGTGCTCATCAGCGCCTGTCTGTTTGGCGACGGCGCGGGCGCGGCGGTGCTCACGAGAAAACCTCAGCCGAACCGCCGGCGCGTTGAATGGAAATTGGGTTCATCCTATCTCGCGCCGGACAAACGCGACACGCTGCGGTTCGGCCATAAAAACGGGATGTTGCGGAACATGCTGTCAATGCAGGTCCCGCAAATTGCCGGTGACGAAGCCGCGAAACTTTTTGCCGAATCAATGGCATCGGCGGGTGTGAAACGCGAGCGCATCGGCGGCTGGGTTTTGCACACCGGCGGACGCGACGTGCTGCTCGCGCTGCGCGACAAGCTGGAACTGGCCGAGGCGGACATTCGCCACAGCGCCGCCGTGCTCCGCGAATACGGCAACATCAGCAGTCCAACCGTGTTTTTTGTGCTCGAACGCGCCTTGCACGACACCGTGCCGGATGGATTGTGGTGGATGTCGTCCTTTGGCGCGGGTTTCAGTTGCCATGGCGCGTTGCTGGAAGTGGGATAATCATTCTCGTCCTGCTTCTCATTCTCGTCCGCGAAATGAACCGCCTCGTCCAGCCTGAATTGCTCGATGAGCTGCCGCCCGGTGATCCGCGTGCCCGGTGGTCGCGCCGAGATTTGCGGCGCATCAATGCCTGGATGCATAATCACGCCATCATGGCATCGGCCTTGCAAACCGCCGTGAATGGACGCGCGCCAAAACAAATCACCGAGCTCGGCGCGGGTGACGGCCATTTTCTCTTGCGCGTCGCAAAAAAAATATCTCCCCGCTGGCCGGGTACCAATGTGACATTGCTCGACCACCAGAAGATCATGGGTTTGCCAACGCTGGCATCGTTCACGCCGCTGGGCTGGCGGGCGGAGGCGGTGGCGGCGGACGTTTTCGACTGGCTGCCAACCGCTGCGGGACTGGAGGTTGTCGTCGCCAATTTATTTCTCCATCATTTTGAAGACGCGCGGCTGGTGGAGTTGTTTCAGGTCATCGCCGGCCGGGCGCGTATGTTTGTGGCAATCGAACCCCGCCGCGCGCCCTGGCCGTTGTTTTGTTGCCGGTTGCTTTGGATCATCGGTTGCAATGCCGTGACCCGGCACGACGCGGCCGTGAGCGTGCGCGCGGGATTTTCGGGCCAGGAACTTTCGGCGCTGTGGCCGAAGGACAAAGGCTGGCAATTGACCGAGCGCCGCACCGGATTTTTCAGCCATCTGTTTGTGGCGCGGCAAACGGCTTGAACCATATGGCGGCAAAACCCATCACGATTGTCGGCGGCGGCTTGGCCGGATTGACGCTGGGCATCGGCCTGCGCCAGCGCGACGTGCCGGTGACGATGTGGGAAGCCGGGCATTACCCACGCCATCGGGTTTGCGGCGAATTCATCAGCGGGTGCGGCCAGGAAACGTTCTCGCGGCTGGGTCTGCGCGAATTGTTCGAGCGCGCGGGTGCCGTGAACGCCGGCACCGCGGCTTTCTTTTCGGCAACGCATTCCGCCCCACCGCGTTCCCTGCCGGCCCGCGCGATTTGCCTTTCGCGTTTCACCCTGGACCACGCGCTTGCCATTGAATTCCGGCGGCTCAACGGCGAATTGCTGGAAGGCCAGCGCCGGCGCGACGGGGATTTTGGCGAAGGGATGGTCCGCGCCACGGGGCGGCGCGCGCAAATGGAGGAAAACCGTTCGCGCTGGTTCGGTCTCAAGATCCACGCGCACAATGTCCCGCTGACCGCCGATCTGGAAATGCACGTTTCATCCCGCGGCTACGTCGGCCTGTGCCGGGTGGATGGCGGCGCGGTGAACGTTTGTGGATTGTTTCGACGGCGGGCGGGCGAGGGCCACACGCCGCCAAACTGGCGCGAATGGCTGTGCGGCCCGGCCGGATCGCCGTTGAATCAACGGCTGGTGGCGGCGGAATTCAATGAAAGCTCGTTTTGTGCGGTGGCCGGAATTTCATTGCGACCGCAACGCGCGGCCGCGCGCGCCGAATGTTGCGTCGGCGACGCCATCACCATGATTCCGCCGGTGACGGGCAACGGCATGTCCATGGCGTTCGAATCCGCCGGGATGGCCATCGAACCGCTGACCGCGTGGAGCGGGGGCAATATATCCTGGGACGAAGCCCGGCGGCAGATTGCCCGTGCTTGCGATAACGCCTTTACCCGACGGCTTGCCTGGGCAAAATGGTTGCAGCGGATGATGCTCACGCCGTCGCTGCAAAACATTCTCGTCCGGTTCGTCTCGCACAGTGAATGGTTCTGGCGAACAGCATTTGAACGGACGCGCTGATTTTGCCAGACTCGCGCTGTGAAACCGCTCGCCGATTGCCGGCTTTATGCGTTCGTGGACACGGCCTGGTTGCGGGGCCGCGCGCCGGAAGCCGTGGCGCAACAACTTTGTGACGGCGGCGCGGACTTGATCCAGCTCCGCGCCAAGAAATCTCCGCCCGGCGAAATCCGCCGCATGGTGGAAAAAATCCTGCCCGTCGCACGCCGCGCGAACGTTGGCCTGGTCATCAACGATCATTGGGAAATCGCGCGCGACCTTGGCGCGGAGTTTTGTCATCTCGGGCAGGAAGATTTTTTTGACGCCGGATACAAAAACGTTTCGGAACTCAAAACTCAGAATTCAGAACTAAAAATTGGTTTAAGCACTCATTCGCCGGAACAGGCGGAACGCGCCCTGGCGGCGGGCGCGGATTACCTCGCCGTCGGGCCGGTTTATGCGACGGGCACCAAACCGACGGCCAAACCGGTAACGCTGGAATCTGTCCGTTGGGCGGCGGCAAACGTGACCATTCCGTGGTTTGCCATCGGTGGCATCACTCTGGAAAATCTTGGCGGCGTGCTGGCCGCCGGCGCGCGGCGGGTTTGTGTGGTTTCGGCGATTCTCAACGCGCCGGACGCGGCCAAAGCGTGCGCGGAATTTCGCCGGCGGTTGGAATGATTGTCACTGGCCGTTTTGCGAAGTGCCATGCTGTTGCAGCAGCCAGCGCATGGCCGTGACTTCGCCGTAGATTTTTATTCTTTCCTGGTAACTAACTATTTCCGCATCGGTCAGGCTGGGTTGAATGGCTTGAACACTCTTGTCAAGCTGACTTAAGGCGGCCTTCTGTTGCTTGAGTTCCTGCAATCTCTGGTCCGGGGTTTCCCCGTCCAGGAAATCGTAGCTGGTGTTGGGGTCCAGTTGATCAAACATCTTTTCCTCGACAGCCATGCCGACCAGTTGATTGATGATGTAATTGCCGCTGGCCCCGCTGTTGAGCTGGCTTCCCAGCAGCATTCCCATTTGGGCAAGGTTCTCGGCGGAATTATTGTCGCCGACATTCAGTTCCTGCTTTTGCAAGTCCTCCATTTGCGAAGCCAGTTGTTTGAGGGTGGCCAGTTCCTGCTGGGTGTCTCCGCTCGACCCGGTCAGCGCGGTCTCGGTTGAGTCCAATGCTGATTTTCCCAAAAACTGGCCCAATTCCTCCGCGTCCAGTTGGGATTCCAGGGTGTAATTTTCAAACTCCGGCTTGCCGGTGGCGGCCACCAGATCTTTGACCGCCGCCTCGGACTGGCCGTTCTGGAAATTGAACTGGGCGGACAGATAGTTGGCGAGCGAGTTGCTGGGTGACGACGCCTTGAACAAGTCGAGCCATTTGCCCCGGTCCTCGGGAAACACGTTGCGCGCCAGAATGGTCCATTCGACCCGCGGATTGTTGGGGAAATTGGTCGCCGCCTCTCTCAGATAATTGGTGTCGTTCAGCACATGAAACGCCGCGAGCAGGCTGGTGGCGGAACGATGGTGCAGCGCCAGCCATTCCTCGACTTTCTGCCGCAAGATTTTTTGAGGGTCGGTGTCGGCGGCGTTTTTTTGCAGCTTGGCAGACAGAATATTTGTTTTGTGGTAGTTGAAGTCACCTTGTGGCACCAGAACGATGCGCGTGATGTTCCCCGTCGTTTGCGCGTTTTGATTATAGAAATGCACAATGGTCCACAGAATGACGGCCAGCAAGGTCAACGCCAGAAGCCATTTCCTGATGGAGGCACTTTGCACGAGGCGAGTGTGGCGAATTTGCCGGCCGCCGTCACACATTTTCTTCAAACCCGCCTCTCAACCGCCTTCACGCCGGGTTTTGGCGTCGTTTGGGGAATTTATGTCCAAAGCAAAAAATTGGCGCGGTTTGGCCGCGCCAATTTTGACTCGAATCAGGTAGTTGAAATAAAACCTGCGAAGGTCTGCGTTAACGCTGACTCAGGGCGTCGTTGATTTGATTGATGGCTTCGGTAATGTGCTTGCTGATGCGCGGTTGACCCTTGACTTCAGCCGACTCCAGCACTTTTCCCAGCAATCCCCTCGCTTCACGCAGCTTGTCATCCGAGAGAATCTGCGGCTTGCCTCCCTTGGCGTCGCCGGCAAGGTCCAGGCCAAGCAACTTGGCGGCGGCTTCAACCTGGTGCATGGCTTTCACGCGATGACCTTTGTAATCATGGTCGCCGGTGGCCAGAATCCGGTAGGCGCGGTGCAGCATCCCGGCCTCGGCCGAATTGCTGAACGCCACGGTTTGAAACTGATTCTGGCTCGTGACGGAGCCGCCTGATGTTTGTGGAGTTGACGGCGTGGCGGCGCGGAGGTTCACGCCGCAGGCCAGGACAGTGACTAAAGCCGCGGATTTCGCGGCTGTTTTCAGATATTTTGTATTCATGTTGTCGTAATTGACGGGGCGGGAGTTTGTGAAGTTACACGCCAATGTCAAGGCCGGAAGCCGAAACTCAATCCTTTGCCAAGTTCGGCTTTGATTTGCTTTTCCTTTTTATCCAACTCACGCCGCGCATTTTCAATTTCGCTCAATTCTCCTAAAGAAGATTCAAGATGTTTTTGGACGTTTTGGAACTGTGGCCATGAGCGAATTTCTGAAAGAAGGGCGGCTTGAGCAGGGTCAAAAAGCATTCGAATATCACCCTCAATGAAAGCCCGTTTGTGTTTACACATTCGATGCAGCACGCCAGCCTGGCAGTGACAGAAGATTCTTAGGCCGTCTTCTTCTGCCGAGAATTCCACTTTGTAAGGTTCGCCATGACTGCTTTTGGCAAGTAATGTGGCTTTCACTGTTAAAAGAGATCCGCTTGTTTTTTCTCGTTTGATTTAGGTTTTGAACCAAGCAAATCCATAAAATCTTTTTCGGATAAAATTTTCACGCCAAGTTTTTTTGCCTTGTCCAATTTAGAGCCGGCTTCTTTTCCAGCGAGTAGAAAATCTGTATTCTTGCTGATCGAGCTTGTCACATTTCCGCCAGCTTGACGAATGAGCGCGGAAGCTTTGTCGCGAGAAAGCGTCGGCAGCGTACCTGTTAATACAAAAGTCAAACCCGCAATTGGGCTGAAGTTTTTTAAACCATTTTTGAGTTGAGATTTCGGCTTGATGCCCAACTTGTCGAACCGTGTCACCGTTTGCTTTCCAAAATCAGAGCTAAAAAACTTCTGAATGCTCCGACAAGCTTCAACTTCAAGTTCACTGCTGACATCAAGCAAAGTTGGCTTGTCACTTTTCTTTGGTTTGCCTTTTAACTTTAGTTTCACACCAACTGATTTTAGCTGTAAAAAAGTCGCTTCAATCTGCAAATTTAGTTCTGCATGTCGCTTCGTCCGCCGATTTTCTTCTTCCAGCGCCAGAGCATCTTCCCCGGAAATTTTGTTTTCAACCTTTGTTGCGTCAGGATTAACTTCTTTGGCCTCTTTGACCAAATCTCTTAAACGCAGGTAGTCGGAAATAATTTTGGACTTTTGTAATGAATCAATGTCTGCGTGCAATTCTGCAAGCTGAAATGCTGTCACTTCGCCCACGTCGGCAATTGCCAGCGCTTGAATCCAGCGGGAGAGCGGCGCGGTTTTGGCGCGTTGAAGCGCGTCGAGAATTTTTCGTCGCGTTCTTCTCGCCAAACACGCGCGGCTCGTCGTCGGTGCCAAGATTCAGTTTGGCAAGCTGCTCCAGTTTCAAATCAAACAGGTCGAGCGGTTCCTTGACGAGGCCGCGTTCGACGAGTTTTCCGGCGACGATGCCGCCGAGCGATTCAATGTCCAGTGCTTTACGCGCCGCAAAATATTCTATTCGCCGAACGCTTTGCGCGGGACAACCAGCAACATTCTCGCAAAGCCAATCGATGTATTCCGCCTTTCTTTCCATCGGGTATCCACAGTTCGGACATGATTTGCCAATGAATTCAAGGTCATCGGTTTCATAACCGCATTCACGTCTTGTCAGGTTTTTCCCGGTTTTCTTTTCGTTTGTGCAAGCTGCATACGCGTGAAATCTGGGGTCTCGACTAATCGGCCCGCCGCACGCCGGGCATTTGCCGCCGACGTGTTTGAACAAATCAAATTCCCTTGCGCCGGGCGGGCGTTTAGTTTTCACCACCTCGAAAATTTCCGGGATGACCATGCCGGCCTTGCGGATGACCACGGTGTCGCCGATGCGGATGTCTTTGCGGTGAATTTCATCCTCGTTGTGGAGGGTGGCGCGCGAGATGGTGGAGCCTTGCACGAAGACCGGTTCAAGTTCGGCCACCGGCGTGAGCACGCCGGTGCGCCCGACCTGCACGGTGATGGCCTTGAGCACCGTTTCCGCCGGCGTAATCCACGGCACGGGTTTGTGAACAATCGCGTAGCCCGGGGCGCGCGCGCGGCCGGGAATGCGCGCCCAATCGGCGAGCGTGTTCACCTTGAGCACGATGCCGTCAATCTCGTAGGGCAACTGCCGGCGCAGGTCGCGGTCTTCGTCATAATGTGCGACGACTTTGTCCGTGTACATTTTCAGAACCTCGTCAATGCCGTCACAGACCCACCAAAGCTGTTGCGTGGGCAGACCAAATTCAGCAAGAGCTTCGAGCATTTCGGAATGTTTTTTGAACTCGACGCCTTCCACCTTGCCGGTGGCATAAAATATGGCGCGCATCGGACGTTGCGCGACGAGGCGTGGATCCAGCTGCTTGAGCGTGCCGGCGGTGGCGTTGCGGGCATTGGGAAAAGTTTTTTCGCCGGCAGCTTCGAGCTTTTTATTGATGGCTTCGAAATCCTTAATGGCCATGTAAGCCTCACCGCGAACTTCAAGCAGGGCAGCGGGATTCTTTAGATTCAGCTCCAGTGGAATCGAACGGACGGTCTTGAGATTGGCGGTGATGTCGTCGCCTTCCGTGCCGTCGCCGCGCGTGACGCCCAGCGCCAGCTTGCCGTGGCGGTAATGCACACTGATGGACACGCCGTCCACCTTTGGCTCCATGACGTATTCGATGCGCTCGCGACCGAGTTGTTTGCGGAGAGTCGCGTCGAAGGCGCGCAATTCGGCCAGCGTGTTTTCGTCCTGAGCACAACCGCGTTTGAACCAGTCTGGTTCCTTTTTTTCATCCGGCTGTTCTGCTGCTTCAATCTTGTCGAGCGAGAGCATCGGCACGAGATGTTTGACGCGGGCAAATTTTTCGCTGGGTGCGCCGCCGACGCGTTGGGTGGGCGATTCCGGCGTGACGAGGTCGGGAAATTTTTTCTCCAACTCCTGCAATTCCTTGAAAAGCTGATCGTATTCGCGGTCGGTGATGATCTGCCGGCCTTCGACATAATAGGCGTGGTCATGCCGGCGGATTTCGTCGGCGAGTTGGGTATGACGGGCTTTGGCTTCGCGGGGCGTCATCGCGGGAATTCTGCAACGAAGCCACGCCGCAAGGACAGTTTTTTCGTGAGGCTGCGGGCAGCCTTTGTCAGGCTATCAGACCGTTTCGAAGCCGGCCCGCCGGTGAACCGGCGCCGGTCAGTGCGTCAGCGGATAGATCAGCCCCGCGACGCACAGGAGAAAACAAACGAGAATAGCAACGATGACGGTGCGGTCGAGGGTGCCGAATCTCGGCTCTTCGGAACGATTGGCAGGAACGGTGGCGGTGCGTACGACATTGCCGCTTTCGCTCTCGCTGTAAGCGATCTTAGTCATGGCGGATTTTCCAGCATGGCTTGGGCCATCTCGCGCCAGCCGGGTGGAAGCCGAAAAGTTAAACTAAACGACATGGTTTGGAGCAAACAGTCCTGAGATATGACACCAAGACCACGCATGAGGCGCGTGAATTTCACACCCTGTCCAAAGTCCAAAAGCCGGCGCGTAACAACGGGACAATCTTTCCACGAATCCCAAGGGCTTCATTTATGTGCTCGATGGCTGGGAAAAACCTTTTTGACCCGGTGCAGGTCAACACGAACATGCTGGGCACCATTTCCAAAACGGTCGGTGATGCCGATGATTTTGTCCAGGGATTGAAGCACCACTGGCTGCTGCGCTCGGCGTTTAAAAAGGAAAACCAGGGAGACACCAATGCGCCGCCGGCGGATTTGCTTCTGCCGCGATTGCGCTGACAGATTGTTCACCGCCTCCCCTTTTTTTGTAGCAGCCGAGGTAACGAGGCTCCAATTCAATTTTCGGCGGGCAATTTATAATTTACGAACGTATCTCCGGTTCGAACAAGCGCGTAAATCGCCATTCAAAAATAATGAGTCTCCTCACGTCGGCTGCTACTACTCGGACGACTGCTTTTCAAGCCGGCTGGCCCAAAAACCGGCGCAGCCGTTCGAGCATCGTTGAGGCGAAGCGTTCGTAGGGCATGAGCACGCGACCGTGGGTTTTGATTTCGTCAATCGCGGCCAGCGTCATGCTAAAGTCCAGATCGTGAAAGGCGCGGCCGTGCCGGACCCGGCGCAGCCAGCGGCTCAAATCAACGATTTCCTCGATTTCATCGTTCTGGCCGGGATGAAACGACACCCGCCATTCGTCACGGCGCAAAAAACCGTCGGCTTCACTCTTGCTTTCAAACCACGGATCGCACAACAGCACGCAGATGGATGTTCCGAAACAGGCGCCGAGCCGGTAGAAAACAATGCGCTTGTCCGCCTCGCAAAAATGCTCGAACGCGATGTCCAGCGCGTCCTCGGGCGGCGGCGCGAATTTGGTTTGAATGCCTAGCCGAAAACCGCCCTGCGCGGCGCGCGATTTCTCGAAGCAAAGGTTTTCCTCGAAAACCCAGCGCAGGTCGGTGCTCAAACCGCGGGCGGCAAGCAATTGTTTCCAGGCGTCCAGCGCCTCGGTCAGGGCCGGCCGTTTAAAGGGTGTCGGTAAACTCATGATGGGGACAGTCTATCACTGATTTTGGCGAAACCAATCCACAAATTGCGGGATGCCCTCCTCGATTTTGACGCGCGGCTGGTAACCCAGCAGCGCCCGGGATTTGGCCAGGTCCGCGTACGTGCGGGGCACGTCGCCCGGCTGCAAGGGCAGGCGCTCAATGATGGCCTTTTTGCCCAGCGAACTTTCGAGCAGTTCGATGAGCCGGCTCAATTTGACGGTTTGCGATCCGCCGAGATTGAAGATTTCATAGGCGAACTTCTTTTGCGTGCAGGCAAAGACGCCGTCCACGATGTCGCTGATGTAGGTGTAATCGCGTTCCGTGGAGCCATCGCCATAGACGGGAATTGGTTTGCCTTCCTGGATGAGTTTGGCGAATTTGTGAATCGCCAGGTCCGGCCGCTGGCGCGGGCCGTAAACCGTGAAGAACCGGAGCATCACCACGTCCATGCCATAAACGTAATGGTACACGTGGCCGAGGGCTTCGCAGGCGAGCTTGCTCGCGGCGTAGGGCGAGATGACCGAGAACACCGGGTCATTTTCCGAGAACGGTACCTTGGCGTTCACCCCGTAAACCGACGAGGAAGAGGCCAGCAGGGCCTTTTTCACACCGTGCCGCCGAGCCGCTTCCAGCACGTTGACCGTGCCCTCGACGTTGACCTGCTGGAAAAATTCCGGTTCATCCAGGCTGGGCCGGACGCCGGCGCGGGCCGCGAGATGAATCACTTGATCAAACCGGACCTGGGCGAACAGGTTTTCCAGGGCCTTCACGTCGGACAAATTTTTGGAGATGAAGGTGAACGGTTTGCTGAGCGCCGAAATCTCCTTGAGGTTTTTCTCTTTGACCGCCGGGCTGTAAAACGAATTCAGGTCATCCAAGGCCCAGACGGCGTGGCCGGTGCGCAGCAGCCGTTCGCAGACATGGGAGCCGATGAAGCCCGCGCCGCCGGTGACCAGAAAGTTCATCGCCGAACGCTAACAGCCGGAGTGTGGTCTGTCGAGTGCGAGCAAACTAAAACGACGAAGTGGTCGGAAAGTTTTCTCCCTCTCCTCCGCGGAGCGGAGGAGAGGGCCGGGGAGAGGCGGCGTTTTTTGTTTTTGTCGCTTAAAAAATATTGTTTTCGCTGTGCCTATGAATTCCACCAGCAACGCCCGTCGCCTCCGTCATGAGCAGACGGACGAGGAAAAGGAACTGTGGCGTGCCTCGCGGGCGGGGCGTTTTGCGGGATTCAAATTCCGCCGTCAACATCCGCTGGGAGATTACTTTCTCGACTTCTATTGTCCGCCGCAAAGCTTTCGATTGAGCTGGATGGATTCCAGCATGGACTGCGGGAGCGACGCCGGCATGACGAGGAACGCGAACAGGCCCTGGCGTCAGAAGATATCGAGGAATTGCGCCTTTGGAACCATCAGTGGCGGGCGAACCGCGAATCCGTCTTTTTGGAAATCTGGAATGCCTTGCATCGGAGGACCGGCTGCGTAGCTGTGATGCGGAAGATTCAGAACCATCGTTTTGTTCCGCCCAAGGTCAGCGAGTTGATACAACCTCCACTGAAGCCGGTTTGAAACGCGGCACCTCTCCCCGGCCCTCTCCCCCAACTCCGTTGGCGGAGAGAGGGAACAGCTCAGACAGCGCAAGAGCCAATGAAGTTCGCGCCGTGGCGAACAGAAAATCTCCATCAAGAATTACCCATTCAATACGTCAATCAATTGCCGCAACCGGCCGTAATCGCGGCGGTTGAAACCGAACGCGATGCGCGCCAAATCCAAATTGTCCTGGCTTTCGATTTCTTCCGGCGTCGGTTTGATGGGCTCGATCGGCGCGCCGTTGATGATATCGACGAAATCCCTGTTCAAAGCGGTAATGGCCGGCGCCGACGGCGCGGTTTTGAGCCGGATAACGAGCAAATCCTTCACGAACCGGCTGGATTGGAAATTCAGGTAAAAACGCGTGATGATTTTCACGGCTTCATCTGCGCTGTCGGTGATTTGGTAAAGGCTCAGGTCTTCGGGCGCAATCAGCTTGTCGCGCAACAAATGTTCGCGGACGTTCCGGTCCCACGTCTTCCAGTAAGTGCCGCCGGGCCGGTCCATGAGCACGAGCGGCATGAGCTGGCTCTTGCCGGTTTGCATGAGCGTGAGCGCCTCGTAACCCTCGTCGAGTGTGCCGAAGCCGCCGGGGAACAGCACGATGGCGTCCGAGTGCCGGATGAAAATCAATTTGCGCGTGAAAAAGTATTTGAAGGTGATGAGTTTTTTGTCCTCGGCGATGACGGGATTGGCGGATTGTTCCCACGGCAGGCGGATGTTCACGCCGAAACTGTTTTCCGGGCCGGCGCCTTCGTGTCCGGCCTGCATGATGCCCGGGCCGGCGCCGGTGATGACCATGAATCCCGCCTTCACGATTTTGCGTCCGAACTCGACGGCCTGTTGATATTCCAGTTTGCCGGGCGTGGTGCGGGCCGAGCCAAAAATGGTGACCTTGCGCATATGCGCATACGGCGCGAACAACCGGAATGAGTAGCGCAATTCCCGCAACGCGGTTTGGATGACGCGCACGTCGCCGCTGTTTTTCACGTCGGTCAACAATTTCAGCGCGTTTTCGAGGATATCGGCGACGGCATCTTCGTTGTAGCCGCCGCCTTTGAATGCGATGAGTTCCCGGATGCGTTTTTGCAGTTCCAAATCGGCGGCGGACCTGGCCGCTTTTTCCCTTTTGTTCATGCGGGCAGGATAATTTTGCGGCGGACAAAAGCAAGGTATCGCGCGAAGGGCGCGAAGGGAATTTCGCCTCCGCCTTCTTCGCACCCTTCGCGCGCGGTTTTGCGCATTGACAACCGGCGCGGAAAAACTATAGTGCGCTCCCATTTTGCATCCTGCAAGGAAAGGAAGTGAGTTGCGTTGACCGAAATTAAATTAAAAAAAGGCGAGTCAGTGGACCGGGCGTTGCGCCGGCTGAAGAAAAAAGTGGACCGTGAGGGCACTTTGAAGGTCGTGCGCAATCACCGGCATTTCGAAAAGCCGAGTGAAAAGCGCCGCCGCAAGGAAAAGGCCGCGCGTTTTTCCGCGATGCTGACCGCGCGCTACGCGGATTTGTAATTTGCGATTTCCCAAGCCGGGCGTGTCCGTTTAGGATGCGCCCGGCATTTTTTATGTATTCGTTTTCCACCTGCTGGAATTCCCGCCGTCACATTGACGGCCGCGCCATGCTGCGCGAAATCCGCGGGCTGGGTTTTGAATACGCCGAACTGAGCCACGGCGTTTCCATCAGCCTCATGCCCGGCATCCTGGCCGCGGTGGGCGCGGGCGAGATTAAAATTTCCAGCCTCCACAATTTCTGTCCGCTGCCGATGGGCGTGACCCATGCCGCGCCGAACCTGTACGAGTTTTCCGCCGAAAAAGATTACGAACGCGAACTGGCCATCCGTTACACGCGCAAGACGTTTGAATTCGCCGGGCTCGTCAAGGCGGCGGCCGTGGTGCTGCACCTCGGCAGCATGGAATTGAAGGATTACACCGGCCGGTTGTGCGACCTGCTCGAACGTGACGGAACCAAATCGCCCAGGTTTGAAAAACTCCTCGCCGAAGCCGTCGCCAAACGCGAGGCCGCCAAGGGAAAATTTGTCACGCACACCAATGAAACGCTCCGCCAGCTCCTGCCCGAAGCCGAAAAACGCGGCCTGAAGCTCGGTTGCGAAAACCGTCAGGCGCTGGAAGAAATTCCGCTCGAAAGCGATTTTGCGGCGTTTTTCCGCGAATTCACCAGTCCGAACGTGGCTTACTGGCATGACGTTGGCCACGCGCAAATCAAGGAAAACCTCGGCCTTATCCGGCACGTGGCGCACCTGGAATCGCTCGCCGCCCGGCTCGTCGGTTTTCACATTCACGACGTGCAATACCCCGCGCACGACCATGCCGCGCCCGGCACCGGCATGATTGATTATGCCGCGCTCAAGCCGTTTGTGAAACCGGAGCACATCAAGGTCTTTGAACTCAGCCCGTCGCTGCCCGTCGAGGCCGTCAAATCCGGCGTCGCCCATGTCAAAAAAATCTGGGGCGACGGATGATTTGTGATATACGATTTGCGATTGACGAGTTGACTGGCAAGCCGGCGCGTAAATCGTATATCGTAAATCACAAATGACCACCACGGCTGGCATTTCATCACGCGAACTGGCGGCGAGAATTGTCCTGCGCTTGCAACAGGCGGGATTCAGCGCGTTCTGGGTCGGCGGTTGCGTGCGCGATTTTTTGCTCGGACGCGCGCCGCAGGATTACGACATCGCCACGGACGCGCGCCCGGAGCAAATCGAAAAACTGTTCCAGCGCACCCTCGCCGTCGGCCGCAAATTCGGTGTGATGATGGTCGTCGAAGGCACACACCAGTTCCAGGTCGCCACTTTTCGCGCCGAGGCGGATTACCAGGATGGCCGGCATCCGGAGCAGGTGACGTTCAGCAACGCCCAGGCGGACGCTCAGCGGCGGGATTTCACCGTCAACGGGCTTTTTTACGATCCGGTCGCGGAAAAGCTTCACGACTGGGTTGGTGGCGAAAAGGATTTGCGCGCGCGCATCATCCGCACCATCGGCGCGCCGGCGGAACGGTTTGCCGAGGACCATTTGCGCCTGTTGCGTGCGGTGCGGTTCGCCGCGCAACTGGGTTTTGAAATCGAGCCGAAAACATTTAATGCCGTCAAAAAGCTGGCGCCGGAAATCACGACCATCAGCGCCGAGCGGGTGCGCGACGAACTCATCAAATTGTTTTCGCCGCCGCAGGCCGCGCGGGGTTGGGTCCTGTTGCGCGACAGCCGGTTGCTGGCGCACCTGTTGACGGAGCTCCTCGCCACGGTGGCGTGCGAGCAATCGCCGGATTTTCATCCCGAAGGCACCGTGTTCGAACACATCCGGTTGATGCTTGCGAAACTGCCGCCGGACGCGCCGCCGTCATTGTCGTGGGCGGTGATTTTGCATGACGTCGGCAAGCCGGCGGCGGCCGAGCGCGACCCCGCGACCGGCGTGATTCATTTTTTTGGCCATGAACAAATCGGCGCGGCGATGGCGGAACGGATTTTGCAGCGGTTGCGGTTTCCGAAAAAGCAGATCGAGGAAATCGTGGCGTGTGTGCGGCAGCACATGCAGTTCAAGGACGTGAAACAGATGCGCAAGGCGACACTGCGGCGGCTTCTGCTGCGCGAGACGTTTCCGCTGGAACTCGAGTTGCACCGGCTCGATTGCCTCGGTTCGCACGGCAATCTGGACCATTACGAATTTCTGCTGGCGCAGGCGGCGGAATTGAAAAAGCAGCCGGCGATCCGCCCGCCGCTGCTCACGGGAAATGATTTGATCAAGCTGGGCATGAAACCCGGTCCGGCGCTGGGCGCGTTGCTGGAGGAAATCCGCGAGCGGCAGTTGTCGGATGAATTAAAAACCCCGGGCGAGGCGCGGGCGTGGGTGAAAAAACGGCTGGCGCATGGCTGACGAACCGATGGAACTGCCGATTGACGGTGTGCTGGATTTGCACACGTTCAATCCGCGCGAAGTGAAGGACCTCGTGCCGGATTATCTGGCCGCGTGCCGGGAGCGCGGCATCCTCCAGGTGCGCATCATTCATGGTAAAGGCATCGGCAACTTGCGCCGCACGGTGCAGGCGATTCTTTCCAAGCACCCGGCAGTCATTTCCTTCACGCTCGATCATCCCCAATTCGGCGGCTGGGGCGCAACGCTGGTACAGCTGCGTCCGCTGCCGTCCGGTGGGTGAGTTTCTTTGTAAACTAAGAAGTTTTTGCCGGTGCGGGAGCCCCGTTTTTCTGAAAGAACAGGATGTAGAGGATGGGCAGAATGCCGATCGTGTTGAAGATGGCGAGGCAGATGAACCATGCCAGTTGATCGTGCCGCGCACTCTTCCACAGGGCAATCAGCTTCCAGACACCGTCCCAGATCGCCAGGAGGATGATTACGATGATAAACGCGGCCAGCAGTGGACCTTTCATGTTTGTTCGTTGGTTGAATTTTGGGTTGATCCAATCATTTGATGTAATATCCCGCCGCCCGCCACTGGCCATCTTTTTCCTGCAGGAACGTGACGGTCTCAATCGCGGATTTTTTGGCATCGAATGAAGTGTCAAATTGCATGACGACATAATGGCCGTCGGGTGCGCCGGGCAGTTCCGTCATCGGTTGCGCAGATTTGACCTCGCGCGAAATCAGGCCGCCCAACGGTTTGCGGGCGCCTTCCAGGGCGGACGCCCACTTGTCCTGCGTGATGGCGCCGCGAAAATAGTCCGACGCGCTGGTCCAGCTTTCGGCATAATGACCGTCGTCAATCGCTGCCAGCCACGTTTTCGCCGCCGACACTGCGGCCTTGTCCACATCGGCAACCGCGGGCTTTGTTTCATCCGTGCCCGGCAAGATGAGATAGGCGATGGCCTTCCATTGGCCGTCATTTGCCAAAGCGAAGGTGACGGTTTCCACTGCCGGTTGGAATTTGGCAAATGCGGTGTCAAACTTGGCCGTAAAATAAGAGCCATTCGGCATGCCGGGCAAGGTTGCGGTTTGTTCCGTTGTGTTCAATTTGCGGGACAACACCTCGCCGAGCGGTTTACGGACTTCTTCCGATTTTGCCACCCAGTCAGCCTTCGTGACCGCCTCATGGAAACCGTCCGCCGCAGTTTCCCAGCTTTCGCCGTAATTGCCATTGTCCATGAGGGCCAGCCAGGTTTGAACGGCTGAAAGCGCAGCCTCTTCCGCTCCGGAGTCAGGATGGGCAGCCGGCGAAGCGGGAGCCGCCGGTTTGCCCTGCCGGAAATTGATGCGGCCGTTGACGCTGCTGGCCTCGACGCGCGCGGTGCCGTTGCCGAGCGTGCCCTTCAGTTTGCTGCTGACCGGAAATTCCTTTTTGACGACCAATGCCGGAAATTCGCTGCTCAGGCCGCCATTGACCGTGCTGGCCGAAACGGTCGCGTCGGCGTTTGCTGGGAGGGTGGCCTCAATGTGGCCATTGACCGTGGTGAGCGACACAGTTTGATTGCCTCCGAGCGAAGCCAGTTCCGCCTCAATTCCGCCGTTGACGGTGGAAAGCTTCAGGTCGCCCGCTGCGTCCCGGGTCTGTAATCCGCCGTTGACCGTGGATGCCTCAATATCGCCGGACACATCCTCGATTACAATTTGCCCGTTGACGCTGGAAATTTGTTTGAGGCGCGCGTGTTGCGGGACTTGGATCGCATAATCCACTGTGGCATTGTTTCTTTTCCAGTCTCCGGACCACAGCCAGCTCCAGGAAAAACCGTTTTCCCCGGGTGGCAGTTCGGTGTGGATGGCAATTTCGGCCGGGGACGAGTTAATGTTGATTTTGACGGCTTCGACGCTTTCCTGGGTCTTGCCGTGTTTAAGGGCCTTGATGGCTACTTCGTTCCGGTCCCAGCCGGCGATTTCGATTCGTCCATTGACGTTGTCGAGATGGAACCGGCCACCGGCGGATAGCGGAAACGTTCGGTTGAACCGCTGTTGAAACGGATCCGCGGTTGAAAGGTCAGCAAGGATTTTTTCCCGGTGTACGTGGACCTGGCTGGGTTTTTCGACGGGTTTGGGCGGCGGTGGCGTTTCTACCACACCTGTTGCTGACGCCGGCAGGATTTCAATGCCGTTGATCTCGGGATTTTGCTCTTGCGGAATGAAATTAATATTTAGTTCGCCATCGCTGACATCCGCATTGACGGTTTCGACGCAGGCGCGCTGGGCGCCGCCAGCCTTGTCCCAGACATCGAAATTCTTGAATTCATGGCCTTCGACAATGAATGTGAATACCCGCCCGCCCGGTCCCTTGATGGCGTCGTAGGTTTCGGCGAAATGCAGTTTTACAACATAGTTGCCATTCGGAACCGGGTACGAAAACGAGGTCATGCCGTATCGTTCGCTTTGGTATAGCTCCGGGTCCTTGGTGTTGGCGATCGCCAGGTCGTCGGAACGTTCCGTGGTTTCACCGTCAGTAAAACCCTGGTCAGCCAGCCACATGTTACCTTCAGAATCCATGAGCGGCCGGGACGAACCGGCTTTAATGCGAATCGGTGGGGGCACGGGTGCGGGCGCGGCATTCTCCGGCGGCACCGATGGCACAGGCATCGCCTTTTCCCCGGTCGGCAAACCGGTGGTCTCGTCCAAGCTTGCAGTTACGCCGGGTTTCCAGCCGAGCAGCGATTTTCCTCCAACAACTTCGCTAACGAGTACGACGGTAAAAAAGAGGCCGATCACAATCATGCCCACCGCAGCGGTCAGGAGCCACGGCCACGGTCCGGTCCGGGTCCGGGGCGATACGGTTGCCCGCGCAAACGTTTCCCGCACGCCCGGTTGCAACAGAATGATGAGCGCCCAGATGCCCATGGGCAGACCGATCAGGCTGCAGGCCACGATGGACAAGATGGCTGCGGCCATGGCCCAAGCATGGCTCCGGAGCCGCAGCATTTGAAATGCGCCGAACAAAATCAACAGACCGGGGATTACCTTGAACAGAACAATTGCGACATCGGCCATGCCGGAAAAGGAGCCGATTCCAAAATCGCCCAGCATCGGTTTCAGCCATTGGTGGTAACCGGAAACGAAGAACAAAGCAGTCAGGGCAGAAAGCAATTTCCAAAGGGCACCAACCATGAGGCCCACGGCAGGCGCCACAATCCTGCCGGTGTGGGCGGCGGGCAATTCCCCTGGGGTCAATGGTGCGGGCTGAGAACCGGTACCGGTTGGAGGAACGGTTCCACCCGGCGGCGGCGTTGGTGGCGGCCCGGTGATTGGGCGGCTGGCGGCTTTCGAATCGCCGTTCTGCGGATGGAGCCAGTGGGTGATTCTCTTTCCCTGGCCATCGCTAAAGGCTTTGCAGACGATTAAAATCCAGTCAATGGTGGCCCAGATGCCACAGCCGCAGATCAAGAATCCCAGCAGGATTCCCAAGGTTGGCTGGTAATCTCCACCCGTGGTGGCGCAGGCAATAATCAAGAGGATACATCCACCCAAAGCTGCCAGTTGCACGCAGGCGGTCCAGATTTTTCCGACGTAAAACCGGTGCGCGCCGAACACGCCGAAAAAGAAGGCCAGCAGAAATGCCGGAAGAACGGCCTTGTCGCTGGTGGTTTTGTTGGCTGGCATTGAGAAACCAGACGGCATGTTGGCCGCCTGGGCGGCGGATCCCGCAGCCGCCATCGTCGGCGTTCCCGCAATCGTGTCCACTGCGGTTTTTACCTGGCTGGCCTGCTGATAGCGGCGCGATGGTTCTTTTTCCAACGCGTGCAACACCACTTCATCCAGTCGTACGTCCACCTGGACTCTTTGCGACGGCGGCTGAAATTTCCCCAGCGGCAGTTCCCCGGTGAGCATTTCATAGAACACCACGCCGAGCGAATAAATGTCCGCGCGATGGTCCACGGTCAGCGGTTTTTCAATCTGTTCCGGCGCCATGTAATGCGGCGTGCCGATAACGTGACCGGCTTCGGTGAGATGGGCAGGGCCGACCTGCTGGTCGGCCTGGACGCGCAGCAGCGTGTCCCGGCCGTCGAACATTTTCGCGATGCCAAAATCCGCAATCTTTACCCGGCCCTTTTTGTCGATCAGCAGATTTTCCGGTTTGATGTCGCGGTGGACGATGCCTTCGTTGTGGGCGAACTGCAGCGCCTCGCAGATTTGGGGGACGATGGCCAGCGCCTGTTCCGGCGACAGCTTTCCGGCGTGTTCGACTTCGCGCAGATTGGCCCCATCCACAAATTCCATCACCAGGTAAAAAAGCCCTTCCGGTTTGCCCTCGTAGCCGCCGATGTGAGGAGGCGAAACGGCGTCGGTTGCAGTGGCCTCCGTCTCGTTACCCCGGCGGCTACGGATACAGCCGAAGTCATGGATGGCCACGATGTTGGGGTGGTTCAAACGCGCCAGGGCGCGAGCCTCACGGTTGAACCGTTCGGCAAAGCCGGGATCGCCCGCGATGGCCGGCGGCAGCACCTTCAGGGCAACCAGCCGGTCCAACGCCGGCTGGCGCGCCTTGTAAACCGCCCCCATGCCGCCCTTGCCGATGAAGCCGAGGATTTCGAGCTGGGGAAAGAGCCGGGCGATTTCCTCGACGGGTGGCGGCACGAACCGCGTGCCGGCAGCCTCCCCGGAAACACCGGGCTCGGTTCCCGTGGGAAAGCCGGACTTGATGAGGCATTCCGGGCACAGCCCCAGCGGCACATCCGGCGGCAGTGGCTTGCGGCAATTCGGGCAGATTTTTTGCGTTTCCATATCAGGCATCCTTCCATCCATTTACTGAGGAAACCGCGACAAAAAGTTGCGCTTTAAAGCTGTTTAATCATTGAATGGTCAAGTCGTGGAAACGGAACCGCAGCCTGTGGCCGGTTCAATGATTCAACATTTTGACCATTCAGCGCCCTCACCGCGCCAGCACGGCAAACAAATGGTGTAATTCCTCGTCCACTTCGCCGGGGTTGGCAACGGTCTGGGCGATTTCATCATGCAGCAACTGGCGATAACGCTGGCGCAGACGATGCACGGCGGACTTCACCGCGCCTTCACTGACACCGAGTTTCACCGCCAAATCGGCATATGGCTGGGCGGTGCGGTCGCCCACCAGACAGGGGTTGAGCGCGGCGAACAATTCTGCCTTGCCTTCCTGTTCGTATTCGGAACGAAGCCGTTGCAGGACCTTGTCGAGCACGGTCAAAGCCCAACGCCGTTCATAGTTTTGTTCCGGCGTGATGTTGTCCGCCGGTTCATGGCCGTAACGGGTTTCCGCCGTGTCGAATTGCAGCGGCACGGGCAGGATGCCGCCGCCGCGCTTTTGCGCCCGCGCCTTGTCCCATTCATCGGCGAGGAAATGGTTCATGGCCGACAGCAGGAAGGAGCGGAACCGTCCTTTTTGCTGGTCGGCCTGCCCCACCCAGTTGCGCTCCAACAGGCGCGCGAAAAACGCCTGGGTCAGGTCCTGGGCATCCTCCGGCGAATGGCCGCGCCGCCGCACGTAGGCGTAGAGTGGATACCAGTAGGTCTGGCAGAGGTTCGCCAGCGCCGCATGTGCGCGGGTGGTGTCGCTGCGTCCTGCCGTCAGCACGACGGACCAATGGGTGGTGACAAACGCGGGTCGTTGCGCCACATCATTCCCGGTCGAGGTCGTGGTCATGCCGGCAGACTAGTGGCCAGTGCGAAAAGCGCAAGACGACTCAACGTTGGGTTTTCAAACCGACCGGCGGCGACGACACCTGGAGGTTTGCCGCTCGCACCAGTTTGTAACGAATTTTCACACCGGGCGGGTTGTTGGTGTAGCCGGTGATTTGCAGGAGACCGGTACTGCCTTCACGGGTTAGGAAAAATGTTGTCCAGCCTTCTTTGCTGGTTTTTTCCACGAGGAAACCCGGAATCACACCACCAAAAGTTTTTTGGCCCGTGGCCGCAAGGAAGGCAGAACGTTCGCGCGACATCTCGCGATTGAAATCATCCGGTCTGAGTTGCAGCCAATCATTTCCGCCACGACCCAGCGCGACCATACCCAGACATTTCAAAGCAATCCGCCCATCAGGCATATTCTGCGCGATGGCGTCAACTCCGTTCCGGATTGCCCACGCGGCAATTTCTGTATGCGCACGCGCTAAATCAGTGCGCTGCAATTCCACCAATTCCGGTGGCAGAGAGAAAAGTTGGCCAGAGTCCAGGTCAATCGCGCAATCGGTAGCAACCTCACGTGAATCGTTAAGCGTCCGTTCAATTTCCGGTCCGAATATGACGGTTCCTGTGTCATCGGACGTTGACGAAGCATTCGTAATCGAACTCGCTTTGCTTTCTTCGAGCGCCTCGGCCTCCGTGCCAAAATAGAGGCTGGCAAAAGGTTTGCCGTCGGCATACATCGAGACGTGCGGCAGACCGGGAACGGGAGGCAAATAAACCAAAGTAAAATCGCCGCGCCCCTTGGAAATCAGCCGTATTTCTCCTTTGCCTTCAGAAACATTTTTATTTGTCACAGTGATGTAAAGCGCCAACTCTGCTTTGTCGCGACTGACAAGATCATAATGGCCTTTGACCGTCATCTGATTTTTAGTCCGCTCAACGGAAGTAATTTCAATCGAATCGCCTTCAGGAAACCAAGTTTGGCCGATGTAATCAGACTTGGTCGTGCCTTCGTCCTGGCGCGACAAAACGAGCACGTCATTCTCCACCTGATAACGGAGGCCGACCGGTTTGAGAATTTGATCCAACGCCTGCTGGCAGGTCTTGCCATCAATGATTACGTTCCGCACCCACTGTCGGCAAAGCGGGTCGGTTTGGGCAAAGGACTTTTGCCAGTCGTATTTCAAGCCCGCCTGCTCCGCCAGGTTCTGGACAATGTCCTGCACGCTGGCCTGCTTGGCCGCGTACTTTACTTTGCTCTGCAACAAAGCCTTGCCGATGTAGTCGGATTTGGCCGGTTGGGAATGGGCGGCGGTCAAATGAGAAAAGATGGCCCCCGATAATTCGTAGCACAGGATCAGAACAAAAATGAATGCTGCCAATTTCCAAGCACCGACGAAGCGGGCCGGCCGGTTGCACGTTGATTGCGGTGCAGATTTGTTCGCTATCTGGTAAACACGGCGGATGATTTGGGAATCAATCCAAATGAGCATGAGTACCAGAAGCAGCAGCCAGATTGAGAAATCAAAAATGTTCACAAACATCGAACCACCAAGATGTCGCACATGAACCGCCAGCAACTTGTCCAGAAAAACCCACAAGCCTGCGATGATGGCGTCTAGCATCAGCAGCGGGAAAAACAGGCCCTCAAACAGCGCGAGTTCCACGCCGACAAGTTTCCCAACCGAACGGTGTATTTGCCCCACCGCAATCCAGCCGAGAAGTGACGTAATCAGCGGCCCGATCAAAACCAATCCCATAAAGCCGGTTATGCCAAATAGGATGTTCAGCCACGACGTGTCATGCGTCATCGGCGTTGCCGTTTGAGTCATTTGTCTCACCAGCGCGACAAACCAGATGATCGGTAAAAGCGAAATTGGCAGGCACACTGCGCCGACAATCGCGATGCGTGAAAAGCGCGGACCCGCTTCAAGCTCCTGATGTCCAACTGATGATTTTTCCGCTGCCGCAATCGTCTCTAGTGCGGTCTTTACCTGGCTCGCCTGCTGGTAACGCCGCCCCGGTTCTTTTTCCAACGCGTGCAAGACCACCTCGTCCAGGCGCACGTCAATTTGCACTTTTGCCGATGGCGGCTGAAATTTTCCCAACGGCAGTTCGCCGGTGAGCATTTCATAAAACACAACGCCCAGCGAATAAATGTCCGCGCGATGATCCACCGTCAGCGGTTTCTCAATCTGTTCCGGGGCCATGTAATGCGGTGTGCCCACCGCGTCCTTGGCGCCCGTGAGCGTTTGCTGGCCGGCTTCATCGCCCATCATCTTGGCGATGCCGAAGTCGGCGATTTTCACCCGGCCCGATTTGTCGAGCAGGATGTTCTCCGGTTTGATGTCGCGATGGACGATGCCCTGTTCGTGGGCGTATTGGAGCGCCTCGCAAATCTTCGGCACAATCGTCAGCGCCTGGGCCGGCGGCATTTTACCCGCCTGCAACAACTGCCGCAGGTTCAAGCCGTCCACGAATTCCATCAGCAGATAACAATGTCCGCCCGCCTCGCCAAAATCGTGGACGGTGACGATGTTCGGATGATTCAAGCGCGCCAGTGCCTGGGCCTCACGTGTGAACCGTTCGGTGAATTGCGCGTCCTGCTCCTTTTCCCGCGCCAGGATTTTGAGCGCGACGAACCGGTTCAAGCGGGGTTGCCGTGCCTTGTAAACCACGCCCATGCCGCCGCGGCCGAGACATTCAAGGATTTCCAGTTGCGGGAACAGCGACGCGATTTCAGCGGGCGACGGTGGCGGTTGGACGACCTTGGTCCCGTGCGGGCCGATGCCACCCGGTCCCTCCGTTTGGGTGGCGAGACCGGCCTTGAGCATGCATTCGGGGCAAATTCCGCCCAACGTCGTGGGCGGCACCGGCTTCCCGCAATGCGGACATGTTTTTTCATCGGCCATAATTCTGCTTTCACCACATACAAAGGAGGAATTGGCCAAAGGTTACAGCGGAAACATCCGAAAATCGAAGTCTGAATGTCGAAAGAAAGCCCGAAAGATGACTGCGATAAGCCATTTTCTCTTTTCACCCACCGGCCAGTGTCCGGAACAGATAACGCAATTCGTCTTCGACTTCTTCCAGACTCGAAACGGTATCGGCAATGGTCTCGCGCAACAATGCGCGGTAACGCTGGCGCAGCCGGTGCACGGCCACTTTCACCGCACCTTCGCTCAGCTTCAATTGCCGGGCAAGTTCCGCATAGGGCGCGGCCTCGCTCTTCCCGGCCAGCGTGACCCGCAGCGTGTCGAACAGCGTGCCCTTGCCTTGCGCGCGGTATTCTTCACCCAGCCGCTGATAAACCTGTTCGAGCAGGGTGATGGCCCAGCGATGTTCAAAGGCTTTCTCCGGCGTGAAATTTTCCGCCGGAATTTCGCCCAGCCGCGTCTCGGCACTTTGCAGGTCGAGCGAAATCACTTTTCCACCGCCGCGCTTCTGAGCGCGCGCCTTGTCCCATTCGTCGGCGAGGAAATGGTTCAGGCTGGCGAGCAGGAAGGAACGGAACCGGCCTTTCTCCGGCGCGACCGTGGCCACGGCGTTGCGCTCCAGCAACCGCGCAAAAAATTCCTGCGTCAGGTCCTGGGCGTCTTCGGGTGAATAACCGCGTCGCCGCACATACGCGTAAAGCGGATGCCAGTAGGTCTGGCAAAGATTTTCGAGCGCGGCGCGGGCGCGCGTAGTGTCGCTGCGCGCCGCCGCCAGCACCACCGACCAGTGCGTGGTCACAAAAACCCGGCATTGCGGCGGCTCGGGGTGAGTCGAAGTGGATTCTGGCGCGGCTGGTCCGGAAGCGGTCACGGGCGCGAACGTAACGCCGCCCGCGCTCGCAGCGCAAGCCTGCTCAGTCTTGGGTAGTGTCCCAATTTGGTGGTGGGGACATCGCGCTGTCCCACAGCGGGATCCTCGCCCGCGTAGCAGCGGGCAAAATGAATCACATCCACCACCCAAATTCCACATCTCACCCCTTGCGCCGCTGAACGCGGCGCGGACGGCGCAGCGCACCGTCCCTACCTGATTAGGACACTGCTCAGCCTTGAAGTTTTTTGCGCGCGAACTCAAAAACCGCCGCGGGGGAAAGCGCGTTCAGACATTCGTTCGGTTTCTCGTAGGTGCAATGCGATTTAAGGCAGGGCGAACAGGGCAGATCAATTCGGAGCACATCGTTGAGCTGGCGGTACGGGCCGGTGCGGCGCGGTTCGGTCGGGCCGAAGAGCGCGACGAGCGGTTTGCCGAGCGCGGCGGCCACGTGCATCGGGCCGGTGTCGTTGGTGATCATCAAATCGCAGAGCCGCACCCACTCGACCATTTCCAACAGCGAAGTCTGGCCGCACAAATTAAGACAGCGTTCCGGTTCGGCGCACGAAACGATTTCGCCAAGCGGTTGGTCCTCCCCGCCGCCCAGAATGCGCGAAGCGGACGCCGGAAAATTTTGCAGCCAGGAGCCGGACCAGCTCGGTGAAATATTCAACCGGCCAGCGTTTGTTCGACCAGCGCGCGCCGGGTTGGAGGGCGATCCAGTTCGGAGTCCGGAGTCCGGAGTCCGGAATCTGGCGCTCCGTTGCGCCGGGCCATTTTCGTTTTATTTCAGCGGCGACTTGCGGACGCTCCGGCAGCCATGGGAAATTCCAGTGGATCGGCACGCCGAGGTGCGGCAGCACGGCGAGATACCAATCCACGGCGTGCGTGTGGAACGACGCGCGCCGGACGGCCAGGTCGTAAAAGCCGCGCGCGCCTTCGCGGACTTCGTCGAGGCCGATGAGAAATTTTCCGTTGGCGAGCCAGGCGAACGCGCCGCTGCGCGCGAGGCATTGGAGGTCAATCACCCGGTCGAAATTTTGTTCGCGCATCCAGCGGATGCTGCGGAACATTTCCGGCCAGTGCCGGGGGCGCCGCCCAGCGCCGGCGCTCAAAGCGGACGACGCCGGCCAGGTCCGGATCCCCTTCGAGCAGCGGCGCGAAATTGGAATCAATCCACCAGTAAATTTCACTGGCGGGCAGATGCCGCTTGAGCAAGCGCAGGACCGGCAGCGCCTGGACCACGTCGCCCAGCGAGCTGGGTTTGAGAATGAGGATTTTCAATTGTTAGCAGCTACAGATTGACCCAAATGAACACCGATAAAAAACCAAAACGCAATCCTCTGCGCAAACCTGTGTTTTATCTGTGGCCCCAATTGAAAGATCACCTGCCCACTGCGAGCCGTTCGGCGAGGCGTTCGGGCAGGCCGGCGGCGCGGATTTTTTTCTGGGCGGTGGCGATGTCGTATTCCAGCCGGCGCAGTTCGATGGTGCCGGCGTCCGCGTCGTAAATGACATAGGCGGCCTTGGGATTGTTGTCGCGCGGCTGGCCGACGGCGCCGACGTTGATGAAATATTTTTTGGACGGGTCAATTTTGAATTTGGAATAGGTGCCGCCGCGCACGACGGTGTCGCGCATGAAGGCGACGGGCACATGCGTGTGGCCGAAGAAACAGAGCTGGGTGTTCTGGTAGGGGAAACTGGCGGCGGCGGCGAGTTTGTCAAAGACATAACCCCAGCGCTGGGGCGCATCGAGCGTGGCATGGACGATGGTGAAGTTATGCACCATTTTGGTGTATTTCAATTCGCGGAGCCACTGGCGTTCCTCGGCGGAAAGTTGGGCGCGGGTCCAGCGGACGGCTTCGGCGGCGTTGGGGTTGAAGCCTTCCAGGGCGTCTTCGGTGGAGCAGTATTCGTCGTGATTGCCCTTGACGCAGGGGATGTCCATGTTGCGGACGATGTCGAGGCATTCCTTGGGGTTGGCGTTGTAGCCCACGACGTCGCCCAGGCAGACGTAATGCGTGGGCTTCTGTTGTTCGGCGTCCTCCAGAACGGTTCGGAACGCCTCCAGATTGCCGTGAATGTCGGCGATGATGGCGAATTTCATTTGGGTTTATCGAACAATCTCAAATCCGTGCAAATTATCCTGTGCGTCGCTCCACGTGACATTTTCGTCGCGGATAAAGCCGGAAAGTCCCGCCTCGCGGATGGCCGCGCGAAAGGCTTCCAGTTCCGCCCGCGCGCCTTCGGCGATCAATTCCACGCGACCGTCCGGCAGATTGCGCACCGTGCCGCTCACTTCAAAGCCGGCGGCGACGGTCTTCGTCGTATAACGAAACCCGACACCCTGCACGCTGCCTGAGTAAAAAACGCACATGCGACAACGCTTCATGTTTGACGCCTCGTCCGGCGTTTGGCCGGACGCGATGGGATAAAGCCAGAGCTTGCGCCTGGGCGCAATGTTTTATTACAGGATTTGCCGCCTAGATTTTTCCAAGTTTTGTATTTGACCGTCCAGAAAATTTACAGTAACCAACACCGGCTGCATCTACAAACGTAAAAGTTCAAACGTCTTTTGTCAGCAGCGCGCGGCGCAGACACAACAATGTTGAATGCAAAGTCATTTCTGGCGGTGGATTTTGGGGCGGGCAGCCTCAAACTGGCGACCTTTGAAATTAATGAAGCCGGCGTCTTGTGTTTGAAAGATTTCAAGCTCAAGTCGCTGGGACCGGAGGGCGCGACGGAAGCCACGCGCGAGGCAACCCTGCTCAAGGTGTTGCGGGAGACGCTCACGGAAACCGGCACGGCGGCGCGGAACATCAATGTCTGTGCGCCGGGTTTTCAGGTATTTTCCAAATTCGTCAAATTGCCGCCGGTGGACGCGGGCAAGGTGACCCAAATCATCCAGTACGAGGCGCAGCAAAACGTGCCGTTCCCGCTGGCGGAAGTCGTGTGGGACTATCAGATTCTTGGCTCCAGTCCCACCGGCGAACTGGAAGTGTTGCTGGTCGCGATCAAGTCCGAGATCGTCGAAGGTCTGTTTCGCGTTACGGAAGAGGCGAAGCTGCGGCTGCAATTGTGCGATGTTTCGCCCGCGGCGCTGTGCAATGCCTTTCGCTACAACTACGGCGACTTGGAGGAATGCACGTTGTTGCTGGACATCGGCGCCAAGACGAGCAACCTGCTTTTTTTCGAAAAGGGCAAGGTTTTTGCCCGCAGCATCAACCTCGGCGCGAATTCCATCACCCAGGATTTTGCGAACGAAGCAAAGTTGAAATTTGAAATTGCCGAGCAAATCAAAATCACCGAGGGCTTCGTCAGTCTTGGCGGCGCGTATGAAGAGCCGGAGAACCCCAATCAGGCGGCCATTTCCAAAATTGCCCGGCAGTTCATGACGAAGCTGCATATTCAAGTCAATCAGACGATCCAATTTTATCGCGGCCAGATGGGCGGGGCGGCGCCGCAGCGGCTCTTTCTGGCCGGCGGCGCGGCCATCATGCCTTACACGGCGCAGTTTTTTGCCGAGAAACTCAACGCGCCGGTGGAATACTTCAATCCGTTCCGCAACGTGCAGATTGATCCGGCGGTGAATCTGGAAGAGCTGGCGCGGGTGGCGCATTCCCTGGGCGAAGTGGTGGGGCTGGGGCTGCGCAATCTGGCCAATTGCCCGGTGGAAATGAATTTGATGCCGGAAAGCACGCTGCACTGGCGCGCTTTCAATGAGAAAAAGCCGTATTTCATGTTCACCCTGTTAAGCTTGGTGGCGGTGGCGTTCTTCGTCGGGTTGCTTTTTCAAAAGCTGGCCACCTCGAAGGAAGACGAGCTGGACAAACTACAGCCGGAGGTACAGCAACTACAGGCGAAGGCCAGCCAGTTCAACCAGATATACGGGCAAGTCGGCGCGGCTAGGCGGGAAGCGGATCAAATCGTCACGTTGATGAATGATCGGTATTATTGGGGCAACACGCTGGTTGAGTTGCGGCGGGTCCTCATCCGCGCCGAGAGCGACGTGCAGAAGAAATTGGCGGCGGAGAAATCCGGGGTGCAGGTCGGCATCTGGACTGAACAGATGACCAGCATGATGCCAATGGGGTCGGCCAATGCCGCGGGAGAAGGGCCGGCATCACGTTACAACGGCCCTGCGCCGGGAGCGAACACAAGTCAAACCAATCAAATGGGGGCCATCACCCTGATTTGTCGCGCGGTGAGTTTGTCCAAAGTGGACTCGGCGGCGAACAGCGACATCGCCTACACCGTGGAAAATGAATTGCAAGCCAGCCCGTATTTTGATCCCAAGGCCACGCAGCTTACCGGCCAAATCAGCGCCGAGGACGCTTCGGGAACGTTCACCTTCGGGATTACGGCGGTGCTGAAAAACCCATTGAATTTATAGCATGGTTTGGATTAAGCGAAATTTATTCTTTGTCATCGGTGCCGTGATCGCCGTGGGATTGCTGGCGGCCGCGGGCGTTTATGATTATAAGAACTGGCAGCGCAACAATGACGCGTTGAGCGCACTGAATCAAATGTATGACACGTTGCAGAGATTAGACAGCCAAAACCCGTCGCCGGGCAACGACAGGATCAACAACATCCAAACGGCCCGCGAACAAGCAAAGCAGTTGCAAGAATGGATTCAACAGACGAAGCAGTATTTTCAGCCGATTCCGCCAGTGCCCGATCCCACCAACGGCGTGATCACGGATGCCCAATTTGCCGCGGCGCGCGACCATACCCTTAATCAATTGCAAATTGAAGCGGCCAACGCCAGTGTGACCCTGCCGCCGCAATATGGCTTCTCATTTGAAGCAGAACGAACGTTGGTGAAATTCGCGCCTGGCAGCCTTAATCCGCTGGCCCGGCAACTTGGCGAGGTGAAGATGCTTTGTGAAATTCTCTATGCGGCCAAGGTCAATTCCCTGGATGATATTCGCCGCGTGCGGGTTTCGAGCGATGACGCAAACGGACCACAATCGGATTACCTGGATGAGACAGTGGTGACGAATCATCTTGCCGTATTTATACCTTATGAAGTGACTTTTCGGGGTTTCAGCCAGGATTTGGCCAGCGTGCTGTCCAATCTGGCTTCGTCACCGCATGGATTCATTGTGAAAGGCATCAACGTACAACCGGCGGCGGCAGCAGGCGGGTCATCGCAAGCTCCGGGCGGGGGCGGCCCGGTGTCGCCCTTTGCGTCCCCGCCGCGCAATGCGCCACGGTCGCCTTATGCTGTATCACCCGCACCCGCTGGCGGCGGGGGATTGCAGACGGTGCTCGATGAGCAGCTTTTGAGCATCACCTTGGACATTGACATCGTCAAACTGCCGCCGGGGAATTAAGCGCATGGATTTCCTCAAAAAACATTACGAAAAGGCTTTGCTCGGTGTCGTATTGCTGGGTTTGGTTGGCGCAATGGTGTTCCTGCCATTTTTGATCTTGCACGATCGCAATGTGTTGGATCAAACCCGCATGGGCATCATTTCACATCCTGTCCAGCCGCTGCCGCCGTTGAGCTTGACGGAGGAGAGCAACGCCATTCACCTCCTGCAATCTTCCTACACGCTCGACCTTGAGACAACCAACAGGCTGTTCAATCCTGTGGAATGGAAAAGGGCGATGGACGGGTCCCTCATTAAAATTGAAACCGGCAATGAGATTGGTCCGGCGGCCGTGGTGGTCACCCGCATCACACCCTTGGACTTCATCCTGACGTTCGATGGGATGGAAACCAATGAATTCGGCGTGCGCTATATCATCGGCGTGGAGCGTCAAGCCGCGCCGGTGCCGTGGCAGCGCGCCAAACGGCAGCATTATGCCTCCGTCGGCGAAAGAAACGACACTTTTACCATCACGGCGGTGAAGGGATCGCCAGCCAATCCGACTCAATTAACTTTGCAATTAACGGACACCGGCGAGACGGCGGTGTTGTCCAAGAACGATCCGTTTCGCCGGGTGGACGCTTACATGGCGGATTTAAATTACAAACCCGAAGAAAAAAGCTGGCAGGACCAGCGGGTGGGCGACGATCTAAAATTTGCGGGTGATGACTATATTATCGTTGCCATCAACCGGAACGAGGTGGTATTATCCGCCCAATCAAACCAGAAAAAGACAACGTTGAATTACAAGTCACAGTGACATCTGTTTGCGACCACGCCCAAGTTGGGCGGCACTGAGACCGACAAACCTGAATTCATCCATGACAAAAGCAGTTTCCGTCCCACTTGGTTTCGTTTTAATACTGGCTGGCGCCCTGGCGTTGCCGGCCCAAACCAACAGCCCGGCCAGCATGGCCGTTGGCGAAGCGGTATTGCGGCAGGCCAACACCATTGTTCTGCGCCAGAAACTCGTGCAGGCCGGGGAAGCCATGACGCAGGGCGATTTGGTCGTGGCCGCCAAGCTATACGAGGATGCCTATGGGCTCGTGCAACAAATCGGCTCCGGCATTCCCGCTGAGACGGATCAGACCATTTCGGGACTTGTGTCCGCAAGGTTGGAGCTGGCTCGTGAAGCGCAACGGCGGGGTGATTTGCAGGAAGCCGACATGCAAATCAGCCGGGCTTTGAAAGTGCAACCACAAAATGCCGCGGTGCGCGCGTTTAAGAAGCAAAATGATCGGATGATCGCCGCCCTGCGCGGTCAAGTGCCCGACGAGGCGACGCTCCAACAGGTTTCAACGATCACCAATACAATAACGGAGGCCAACACGCTGGTGCGCGATGGCAAACTGCTTTATGAAACGGGCAAGTTTGAAGAGGCTGAGGCCAAGTTGGAACAGGCGCTGAGATTGGATCCGGCCAATGAGGGGGCTTTTTATTATATGAATCTGGTCAAGCAGGGAGCCTATGCCCGGGAGGAGCGGATGCACACGCTGGATGATGAAACCCGCATCGTACAAGTGACCAAGGCTTGGGAGGCACCCAGAAACATCGGGTTGCCCGTGCCCAATCCGTATGCCACAACCAATCTCATTCATACCGGTCCCGGACGGGAGGCCATTATGAGCAAGCTTGACCGTATATGGCTCGACCGGGTGTCTTACGATGGCCTGCCCTTGAGTGAAGTGATTCGTGATTTGAGTGAAAAAGCCAAATTGCGCGATCCCGACAAAACGGGCATCAACTTTCTGATCAATCCGAACATGGACAATTCCGGTGCCATGACAACGGCCAGCGCGGGTGTTCCCGGCGGACAACCGGCGAATCCGGCCATGCAAATTAATCCCGCGACCGGTTTGCCGATGGGCGCGGCCGCCAGCGCGGGGAACGAGCCGGTGGACATCAACTCCGTCATCGTCAGGATCAATCCGCCGCTCTATAACGTTCGTTTGGCGGACGTGCTGGACGCGATCGTACAGGTGGCGGATCATCCCATTAAATACTCGGTTCTGGATTACGCCGTGGTTTTTTCAGCCAAAGGCCCGCAGTCCCCGGAGCTTTATTCACGGACGTTCAAAGTGGATCCCAATACTTTTGTCCAAGGCTTGGAAAGCGTCGGTTCGCTGGTCTTTGTTAATAACAATAGCAGCGGGAGTGGCAGCAGTGGCAGCAGTGGCAGCAGTGGCAGCAGCAGCGGTGGAGGCAGCGGCGGAAGTGGCAGTCAAAATACGAGCGTTGGGCTTCTGGCAGTGGTCAATGCGGCGCCAGGTTCGGGTAATCGCTCCAGTCAAAGTGGCGGGGGCGGCGGGGGCGGCGGTTCCGGTGGTGGAAGCGGTCAAAATGGCAACGGCGGGTTGGATTTCGTGACGACCACCAACACCATGCTGGATGTCAGTCTGGTGGCTAAAAATTTCTTCTCGACCCTGGGCGTAAATTTGGATCCGCCGAAAAGCATCTTCTTCAATGACCGGCTGGGGCTGCTGTTTGTCCGCGCCTCACAACAGGACTTGGACACCATTGAAAATGCCATTCAAGCCTTGAATCAAGTGGCGCCGGAGGTCCACATAAAAACCCGGTTTATCCAGGTGGAGCAGGATGACAGCCAGGGCTTGGGGTTTGATTGGTATTTGGGCCAGGTCAACATCGGCGGCGGCGTGGTTGGACAAGGAGGCACTTCTCCTTCACTCGCCAATGGAAATCCCACGTACAATGGATTGGCTACATCAACGGGCTTTTTTCCTGGCCAGACGGCTGCCAACCAAATTGCGGGTTCAGCAACAGATCAACAAATAACCAGCGGCCTGAACAATTCGGCGCTTCCGGCCATCGGCACGCTCACGGGCATATTGACCAATCCCAACTTCCGCGTGGTGCTCCATGCCTTGGAACAACGCGCCGGCACCGAAGAGTTGGCTGAGCCGGAGGTTACCACCACCAGCGGACGGCAGACCGAAATGCGGGCGACGGAGATCATATCGGTCATCACCGGATTCAGCTTCCAGCAAGGTTCGGCGGCGGTCGCCAGCGGCACCACCACGACTCCGTAGAAAAATCATCATTTACAACTGAAAAATGAAAAATCATAAGCCAAGTTGGATTTCCAAAGCCGCGCTTGTAATATTATTGTTGATCGGTGTGGGTGCCGTTGAATTTGTTCGCGCACAGGGTATTGCGCCTGGCACCTCCGCCATTACGCCGACCACTCAAACCTTGGAAACCGGCCCGATCTTGGACGTGGTGCCGTATGTTCTGTCGGATGGATACACGGTCAATATGACCTTGATTCCGTCACTGACTGAATTCAATGGTTATACCACGCCGCCGAACGTTGCCAATGTCACCGGGACTCTCAATGTGGTGCAGTTGCCTGTGGTTCTGCCCGATTTCACCGTGCGGCAGGTCATCACCACGGTGAATGTCTGGGATGGCCAGACAGTGGTCCTGGGCGGCTTGATCAGTTCGCAAACCCAGGATGAAAAGGACAAGGTGCCGGTGATTGGTGACTTGCCCCTGCTCGGCCGCCTCTTCCAAAGCCAGACCAAATCTTCCGTGAAAAAGAATCTGATGATTTTTGTCACCGCGACGATTGTGGATCCGGCGGGCCACCGCGTGCATTCGGACGATGAACTGCCGTTTGCGCAAAACGCCATTCCGCCGCAGCCGCCGGGAGCCGGGCAAATATCTGAAACCGTCAAGAATGTGACGTTGCCCCAACCATAACCGGTTTCAGAGCTGGTACGCGTTGACGGAATTCAACCCTGATGGGGGGATAGTTTCCAATGCCGGAAAATATATGGATCGGTTGCTGATTGTGGACGGACATGCCTACGCGTACCGCGCGTTTCACGCGATACGAAGTTTGCGCTCGCCGGATGGCCGGCCAACGAATGCGATTTACGGCTTTGTCAAAATGCTGGCGAAGATGCGCGCGGCCATCCAGCCGACCCACTCGGTTGTTGTTTGGGACGGCGGTTTGAGCGCCGAGCGCCTGGCGGCGCTGCCGGCATACAAGGCGCAGCGTCCCGAAATGCCGGACGACTTGAAGCCTCAGCTTGACGAAATCGTTAGCTGTTTGAAAGCGGCGGGTGTCGCCTCAATTTGCCGTGAAGGCGTGGAGGCCGATGATTACATCGCCTGCCTCGCGCGACGGGCGGCGGACGCGGGCATGGCGGTGGTCATTGCCAGTTCCGACAAGGATTTCATGCAGTTGGTGTCGGCGCGGATCGGATTGTTGAATCCGAATGACAAGACCGAAACCATTTGGACGGACGAACAGGTTCGTGCGAAGACCGGCTTGGCGCCGGCGCAAATCGTGGACTGGTTGAGCTTGACGGGCGACAATGTGGACAACATTCCCGGCGTGCCCGGGGTCGGTCCCAAAACTGCCGCTGACTTGCTGGGCCGGTTTGGATCGGTTCGCGTTTTGTATGAGCGGTTGGACGCGGTGGAGTCGGAAAAGCTTCGCGCAAACTTACGTGCGGCGGAGGCGGCGGTGTGGCGCAACCGCGGGCTGGTGCGGCTGCGCGAGGATTTGCCGTGCGAATTTTCGCCGGCGGAATTGGTGGAAAAGCCGGCGGACACCGGCCGGCTGCGTGAACTGTACCGGCGCTGGGGTTTCAAGACCCTGCTGGCGGTGCTGGAGGATCGGGACGGTGGAGCCGCGGCGGCGGCGCGTGAAAAGCAGGCCGTTTTGATTTAGAAAATGAATTTGAAAAACAGACATGAAAATGTGGTCGCGGCGGGCAATCCCGGTCCGTGCCGGTTGCATATTTTTTGAAGTAATTTTTGGACAAAGCCGCCGGACGTATCTAGAATGGAAAAAATTTTATATGCCGTTGTTGTTCAACTACGAGGCCGCCTTTTGTAGTGTCAAACACTACAGAAAGGGCCGTATGCAAACTGACAGACAAATTCCACCATTTCGCAATAGAGTTACGATATGAGTACGGCCATTCAATCGGGATTTTTCAGCCGCCGGCTCGCCGTTTGCCTTGGCTGCGGTTGGATGCTCGCGCTTCCCGCCGCACTTTTTGGCCAGGCCAATTATTACGCCACCAACGGCACGGAATACGCCATCGTTGGCCCGTTGCCGGGCGATCAGGTCCTGCCCGATGTGGCGGTGACGACCAATGGCGGGTTTGTTGTCTGGCAGGACAACATCACCGACGGCAATGGTTGGGGGGTGAGCGCGATGCAGTTGAGCACCCTTTCGGGTTCGGGCAGTTCCTTTCGCGTCAACGTGCAGGGTGCCGGCGATCAGGAAAATCCGCGGGTGGCTTTGCTAAAGGGTGGCGGCGCGGTCTTTGTGTGGCAAGGTGGGCCAAAAGCCTCTCAGCACATTTACGCGCGGTTTCTTTCTGGCAGCGGCCTCTGGCTGACCAACAACGATCTGGAGGTCAACACGTTCACAAATAATTTCCAGAATAATCCCGCCGTTGCCACCTTGACCAACGGCAACGTCATCATCGTTTGGGCCAGCTTTGATGAAGCGGGTTCCAGCAGCTTGCTGGATGTCTATGGCCGGATTTTTTCGCCGGCGGGCACACCGGTCACCGGCGAGTTTTTGATCAACCAAAACTTCACGGCTTACAATCAACGCACGCCGGCGGTGGCGGCATTGGCCAGCGGCGGGTTTGTGGTCGCCTGGGTGTCCGAACAGGAACGCGTGGCCGCGCTCAACCTTGGGGCAGGTTCATTTACCATCACGAACACCGCAACGGTGCCCAATGCCAGTGTGGACATTGACGCCCAGCTTTACGACGGCAGTGGCAACGCTCAAGGCGGTGAATTTCTTGTCAATTCGGATTTAAATCCCTGCGCCAATCCCGACGTGGCCGCCGGTTCGGACGGCGGGTTCATGGTCACTTGGGACGCGCGTGACATGACCAGCCCGCTGACCAACAGCCTGGACATTTATGCCCGTTCGTTTGCCAGCGCCGGTGCCGGCAGCGGGAGCACGGTGATCCGGGTGAATACTTATCTTTACGGCGATCAATACGCGCCGCGCATCAGTTCGTTGGGAACCGATTATTTGATTGTGTGGACGAGCCTGGCGCAGGATGGATCGCGCGAAGGGGTTTATGGGCAATTTTTGAGCACTGACGGCCGCGGTGACATTTCGGAAAGCGGCGGCGAATTTCGGGTGAATACCACAACGCTCAATTCACAAATCCAGCCGGTGGTCGCGTCGGACGGCGTCAGCCAGTTCCTGGCGGTTTGGAGCAGTTTCACCGGTTTGTCGTATAGTTTCGATTTATTCGCGCAACGTTATATCAACTCTCAGCAGCCGTTGGAACCGTTGCCCGCGCCGTTTGTTTATGTGCCGTTTGTGGTGAGCAATAACGTGTATCAGCCTCAACTGCTGGTGTCCTGGCCGCCGGTGACGGGACTATCAATTTCCAATTATGAAGTTTATGTGAACGGTGCGACGAAGCCCGCCTTATTGACGACGACCAATGTGTGGACCATGACGGCGGCAAATGGGTTGACCACGAGCAGCAGCAACTACTTCCAGGTGGATTATGTGACGCCCGACGGCCGCCGTTCGCCGCTGTCGCCGCCCGCCGGCGGCACGACGTGGCAGGGTTGCAACTACATGAACGGCGGAGTTCCTTGTGAGTGGGTTGCCGCGATGTATGGCACCAACTCTTGGCCGGTAAACGTGAATGCGCCTCTGGTGCCGGGCGGGCCAACCCTGTTGCAAGTGTTCCTCAGCGGCGGCAATCCGCTGGATTCCGGCACGTGGCTGCGGACGGCGCTGGCCAATACGCCGGAAGGCTTGTTCCTTAGTTGGAACACCCAGCCGGGCTTCACCTATCAGGTGCAGGTGGCGACCAACTTAACCACGTGGACCAATCTGGGCGCGCCGCGTTTTGCGGCGGGTGGCAGTGATTCAATTTATGTTGGCAAGAGTTCAGCGGGCTATTACCGCTTATTGCTCCTGCGCCAGTGAAATGTGTATGAGGCAATTGATTAAAAGTTTTTTGTGGATTGGCAGTCTGGCCTTGGGTTTACAATCCGCCTGGGCGTTTTCATTGTTGGGACCGGAGGCCAACGGCGGCGATGCCTGGCAGATAAACGCGAATGGTTACAACCCCCTGGCCAATGGCGACGTGCCGCCATACTTCCTTGATCCGCTTGGTCCCGGGTATGAGGGGAGCAAGGGAATAGGCCCCAAAAACCTCGGCGAGGGCTACCGCCGCAACACGCCGTGGATGTATTACACGTTCGATGCGTCTTTTGGCGATTACTTTGGTTCCAACGGCGAGGTGGCCGTGGAACAGGCGTTTGGTATTCTGAATAATCTGACAAACGTGGACAGTTACAGCCAGGATTTGTCGGTATTCCCTCTGAACTCGGTGAGCCTCAATTATCAGGCACAGGCCTTGGGATTGATCGATTTGAAATCGGTGACGCTGTCTTTGCTCGTGGAACAGTTGGGGCTGGCCGACGCCATCCGTTACACTTGGGCGTTGCACGACCGCCGCACGCTGGCGGGATGCACGGGTAGTTGTCCGCTTTGCCTGGAATATTTGGTCATTATGAGAAATTTTGACTTTTTCCCCACTCCGCTTGACCAGTCTCAATACTCGGCCTACGTCAACAACGAACTTTATAACTATACTATTTATGAAGACTGCAACGGACCGGGTTCACCTCCGACCGCGGATGCGTTTGAAATTCCTACTGACCCGATAAACAACAATCCGCCGGTTGCTTCCGGCAACGGCGAAGCTGATTTGTTTGACCTGTTGGGCGGCTATTTTTTCACCGGGTTGACACGGGATGACGTGGCCGGCTTGCGCTGGCTGTATAGCACAAACAATTACGACACTCCCAGCGTGCAATATGTGGAGTCGCCGGCAGCGGGGAGCACGGTGATCAGCGGCGGTGGTGGCCTGACCTTCACGAATTTAAATGCCCCGTTCCAACTGACCACCTCCAACCTGACGGCATTGGTCCTGGCGTCAGCGACCAACAACCCCGCCGCGTTGCAAACGCTTTATCCGGGCCTGGTGATCAGTAGCGTCATTACCAATTACAACGGCACTTTTACCTACACATTTGCCAATGTGGAGACCAATTCCTTTTCCACCAATACCACGGTTCAATATCAGATTCAAACGATCACAATTACACCGCCCTTTGTCTTTGGCAACCCGCCGACGACCACCACCAACACCAGTTCCTATACCACCCAGTCGAACCTCGTTTCGGGGGATTTTTTCCTCATTCCCAGCAACACCTGCGGCTTGGATGTTCTCCAGGTCCTGGCGACGAATGTCACGGCCATCACCAACACCCCGGCAACGGTTACCAACATCGCGGGTAGTACCACCAATTATATCACGACCAAGCTGGTTTTCTTATCCACGAATTACACTCTCCTCGTGGCGGCCTGCGAATTTCTAAACAACAACGGCGGCACCAACTCAAACGCGGGGGATTATCAGGGCATTGGCAGAATGCAGTTCGTGCGCGTGTCGGATGACAACTATGATTACCAGACCGGGCAATTCATCCAACCCATTACCAACCAGTACACCATGGTTGTAAATATAAACTACCAGGCTGTGGCCCAGACCTTCCAGCGCGTGGTGACGACCCCCGATTTTGTGTTTAGCGCGAAGGATATGGCCAGCGGCCCGAATTCAGGCGACTGGGTTCAACCATTCGACCGAATTGTTACTTTCGATTCGAGCAACGCACCCCCGTCTCTAGCCGGGCCTGGGACGATTAGCGCTGGCGTCTCCAATGTAATTTCCTTCGACAAAGTCGGGCCGGTTTTCAACAATGAGTCGCCATCATTTTTGAACGGACCGGGTGGTGCCAATTATCCGTACCTTGTCTGGGGATCCTTCGACGGCACAACCAACGCCCCGGTGGTTTATCCCAATGGCACCAGCATCGCCAATCTCGCGGCCGAGGCGCTGATTCAAATTTCCCCGCCATCGTCAAACTTGCTTGTTTACACGAACTCGGTTGGATTTGTGTCCACGAACATTTTCTCCGCCACAGGTGGCACGTCGCCCTATACCTGGACGCTGGCGCCCACTTCGGCGGGATTGCCGCCCGGCTTGAATTTGTCCCCCGGAGGTGTAATTTCTGGTGCACCGGCTCAAAGCGGAACATTTGATGGCATTGTGATCCAGATGACGGATTCCAGCTATCCAGCCAACGTGGTGGACACAACTTATTCGCTAACGATTAACTAAACGGTGAGCATCAAATGAAGTTAAATTTTTCCAAGTTCGCCAGACGGCTCCGGTTCAAATCGCTGACGCTGCTGGTTGGTTTGATTCTGACCCCGCTGCTGGTGCGGGGCACGGCTTCGACAGCCAATTTTACCGGCACCATCACAACTCCGCCTCAAGTGGACGCGACGAACTTTTTCAATTCGGGGTATTGGGATATTTCCACCATCAATACTCCCTATCAAACCGCCAATACGCTAAACTACACCAATGAGGGCACCATGGTCGGCGGCGTGGGTTGGGAATTCGATTTTGGACCGCTGCCCGTCACCGGCGGCCGCGGCTGGTCGTCCAGCTTTTTTAATGACAGTCCCGGAACTATTCAAGCGGTGGATGGCTTAAGTTTTAATCCGTATCCCAATCTATATGAAGTAAGTTATTTGTGGGTGTCCGCCACCAACATCGTCAACCAGGGGACATTGGAAGCCAGTGCCAATGGCGAACTCGTGTTAAATGGCGGAAACGTCAGTCTGGCTCTCAGCCAACTGTTTATCACCAGCCCGTCGCAAAATGGCGGTAGTTTTAGCGGAACAAATTTTACCCTGGATACGGGCCTCTATAGTGAAACTTGGGCGCAAACCAATATGCCGGCCAATCTGGCGGGAGGGGTAAGTATGTCGCTTATGAACAGTTCGAACCTATGGAATGGAACCAGGGTAACCACGCCTCATGATTTATTAACGGATACTTATGGAGTGCAGGATAACTGCTCGGCTGATTTTTTGCCAGGCCCGGTGCTGTCGAACACTATTCCGCCGGCCATATCCGCTTTTTTGGACACCAATGACATCGTGACCACGAATGAAGTCCGTCAGGCGGTTTTTGTCCTGGGTAATTCCACCGTAACCCCGCATATCAGATTCACGCCCAGTTCAAACCAGACGAATTTATTCCAAACGGTGGCGGTGCAACTGGCGGTCACGTTGACCAACGCGTTTGACCTGACGGTGGAGACCAATGCGATTTATCTGGTGGATACTTTGGGCTCCGAGACCAATCGCGGATATTATGTGAATTCCAATGTCAGTTCTTTCTATGCCTGTAGCGGCCCCCTTTATCAGCCGGCCAATTATATTGTGTCCCGCTCAGACCCGGTTTTGCCAACCGGTAAGTATGCGTTTGGTTCCGGCGCGAACGGCATGGGGACGCCCTCGGCCACCTTTTTTTACGACCCGAGTAGTATGCCCAATCCCTCGGTGTCCAACACCTACAGCGCCTATTCCGTCTATGTTGACGATCTGGCTTCGGATCCGTCGGGCGCGGTGGCGACCAATCTGGCGGGCAGAATTCGGATTAACGCGAATAATTTGGACCTTTCCGAAACATGGCTTGGTGCCCAGGGGGATATATCCATCCAGGCCAGCAATCTGGTTGGCAGCGCGGGCGCCGTTGTGGATTGCCAGAACTTGAGCTTCGACTTGGGTTCGACCAGCGGTTATTTGAATTTCACCGATCTGGCCAAGACGAACGTTTCCCGGCTGCAAGGACCGATCAACGCCTGGAGCGCCCTTTGGACCAATGCAGAGGTGATGGGGACTGGTACCAATGCGACCACAAATCTAATAGGATTTTCTATCTTGATTGTGGATGCGAGTGGACTTCACTCGCAAGTGCCGGTGACGGTTCATGACCTGGCCCTGCACAGCACCAACATCACCATCAGCGATTTTATGATGGTTGATCAGTCGCTTTTGCTCGACGGTCAAAGCTTTACGCTTCTGGGAAGCCTCTCACTTTTCTCCCCGCTTCAAAGCTGGAGTTCCGCGAACGCGCCCGCGCTTCGTTATTTCACCAATAACGGCGCTCTCTATATTCCCGGGGATGCGCATTTTGGAGACGATACCGCGACGAACTATGCCGCGTTTGTCAACAATGGATCCATCAACATCGGGAGCGGTGAGACGATCAACAGCGTTTACTATCAAGACGAGGATACTGAAACTGCCGTGAACGGATTCTCCGTGACCGCTTCAACCGGCTTGGTAGAAAATGCCGTCATCAGCTCCCTCCAATCCATAAATTTCAATGGCGGCACATTACAACTGGAGAATGCCACGCTCACCGCTGGGAATCAGTTGAATTTTAGCGTGACCAATTTCCTGTCCGACAACGGCGTGCCAAACATGTTTAACTGTAACAACGGATTCAATCTGCTCGTCAAGCCGACGAGCGGCGATTTGCTGGGAACAACTTTCCAAACCACTGCGCCAGCCCGTCACACCGTGGCCCATATTTGGGCCGGTCATGACTTTGGGCCGGCTTTGACCGGTTTTGCCAATAATGCGGTCATCAGGAATTTGGTCTTAGTGGATGGTGCAACTAATGGCGGTTCGGAACCACGTTTCATCTTTAGCGGTATTCCTGGTCAGACCAATGGCCTTTACGTGGACTACCTCAATATTTCCCAATGTACCAACTTCCTGGCCACCTTCCGGGGCATCCCCTTGGTCACCATCAGCAACAATCTGACAATTTATTATGCCAATGCCATAGGCGCGAACGGCACGAACTCTGCGGCTTTGAATGGGCAATTTGGCGGCCAGCTGGTTTGGGTCAACAGTGCGAATAGCATACTGTCCGGCGGTGGCGGCGGCGGCGGCCAGAACCAGAACCCCACGTTATCGAACACCAGCTACAACGACGCTCCCGGGAAGTTTCAATTTTCAATTGCCAGTCAATCAGGGCAGACCAATATCATCCTGGCCACCACCAATCTTGTGACCGGTCCGTGGGTTCCCGTTTTCACCAACATCGGCTCCTTTACTTTCACGAATTTTTACGCGACCAACAGTCCGGCAGTGTTCTTCCGCGACGAGATTGTGCCGTAACTGTGGCGATGAAAGTCTGCGGACTGACGGGCGGCATTGGCACGGGCAAATCCACCGCCGCCCGTTTCCTGCGTGAGCGCCATATCCGCCTGGTGGATGCCGATGAACTGGCGCGCGAACTCGTCCAACCCGGCCGGCCCGCCCTGGTGGAAATTCAGCACGTTTTCGGAAAAGAAATAATTTCCGCCGATGGCCGGTTGCGCCGTGATGAACTCGCCAGAATCGTCTTCGCTGACACCGACGCCCGCAAGAAACTTGAAGCCATTTTGCATCCCCCCATCCGCGAAGGCTGGCTCGCGCAACTCGAAACCTGGCGGGCCGCGCCCAAGCGCAGCGACGGCGGGCGCGGGGAAAATCAACCGCTGGCTGTGGTCGTGATTCCCCTGCTGTTTGAAACCAAAGCCGAATCGCATTTCGACAGGATTATTTGCGTCGCTTGTTCGGCCCCGACCCAGCGCCAAAGGCTTTTGGAACGCGGCTGGACGCCGGAACAAATCCAGCAGCGCCTCGCCGCGCAATGGCCGGTTGACCAAAAAATCGCCCGCGCCGATTTCGTCGTCTGGACCGACGGCTCGTTGGCGGCCCACGCGGAGCAGCTTGAGCGGATTGTCGCCCGCCTTTAAACGCGCTTGCGCGGAAGAACATTTCCCTTTGCCGCCTTGCTCTGTTAAGTTGGGCCGGCATGATTCTCACGCCCGACGAATTGCACAGCCTGGTTGAGTTGATCCATCAATCTCCGCACACGTTGCTGGGCATGCAGCCGCTCGGCGATGGTTCGGGGCTGGTGGTCCGCGCCTTTCTGCCCGATGCCGCCAAGGTCGAAATTCATCCCACCCACGAAAAGACCAAACCAAAGTTTGAGCTGCAACGCATCCACAAAGCCGGACTGTTTGAAGGCGTCACCAAATCGGCCAATCGCGTTTATGCCTATGATTTGGTTATCAGCAATCATCGCGGCCAGGTGCGCCGGACGCGCGACGCATTTTCCTTTCTGCCAACGTTGGGCGAATCGGATTTGTTCCTGTTCGGCAAGGGCGATGAGCGGCGTATTTACGAAAAACTTGGCTCACAATTGCGTGTGATTGACGGTGTTCCCGGCGTCAGTTTCGCGGTTTGGGCGCCAAATGCGCAGCGCGTCAGCGTCGTCGGCGATTTCAATCATTGGGATGGGCGGTTTCATCCCATGCGGCTGCTCGGCGCGTCCGGCGTCTGGGAAATTTTCATTCCCGGCGTCGGGGAAGGCGCGCATTACAAATTTGAGATCCGCGACGCGCGCGGAAAGATTTCCCTGAAGACCGATCCCTATGGGTTTTTCTTCGAGGTGCCGCCCAAAAATGCCGCCATCGTCTGGAACAACCAAAAATTCAAGTGGACGGACGATGCCTGGATGAAACAGCGCCGGGAAAGGACGCTCCTCCGCTCGCCGGTGAGCATTTACGAAGTGCATCCCGGTTCCTGGCGGAAAAAATCCGTGGGCGAATCGTTCAGCTACCGTGAACTCGCTGCCCCGCTGGTGGAATACGTCCAGCGCATGGGGTTCACGCACATCGAATTGATGCCGCCGGCGGAACACGCCTTTTATCCGTCGTGGGGTTATCAGGTGACCGGTTTTTACGCGCCGACCAGCCGCTTTGGCACGCCGGACGATTTTCAGTATCTCGTCAACGCGCTGCACGCGGCGGCCATCGGCATCATCATTGACTGGGTGCCGGCGCATTTTCCGCGCGATGATTGGGCGCTGGCGCGCTTCGACGGCACGGCGCTTTATGAGCACGAGGACCCGCGCAAAGGCGCGCATCAGGATTGGGGCACGCTGATTTTCAATTACGGCCGCCATGAGGTGAACAATTTTCTCGTCGCCAATGCGCTGTTCTGGTGCCACCGCTTTCACGTGGACGGTTTGCGCGTGGACGCCGTGGCCTCCATGCTTTATCTCGATTACTCGCGCAAGCCGGGCGAATGGATTCCCAATCAATTTGGCGGGCGCGAAAACATCGAGGCGATTGAGTTCCTGAAAAAATTCAATCACATCGCGCACACGGAATTTCCCGGCCTGATGACGATTGCCGAGGAATCCACCGCGTGGCCGCTCGTCACCCGGCCGCCGTATCTCGGCGGCCTCGGTTTTTCCTTCAAGTGGAACATGGGCTGGATGCACGACACCCTGGGCTATTTCAGCCGCGAGCCGGTCCACCGGAAATATCATCATACCATCCCGCCGGTGGTGAATCGCGCGCTCGGAATTCGGCGCAGCTATATGAACGAAACCCGGCGCATCGCGCGGGAGTTGCTGGAACGGAATCAGCAGACGCTGGTGTTCGCCAACAGCCGGCTGGCTACGGAATTACTGGTCACCTATCTGAAAGACGACTACCCAGGCGTGCGCGGCTATCGCGGCGGTTATCTGCCGCAGGAGCGCCGCGAGATCGAGCGCAAGCTGCGCGACGGGCGAATCCGCGCGGTGGTGGCGACCAACGCGCTTGGAGCTGGGCATCGATATCGGCTCGCTCGATGCCGTGGTGATGGCGGGATATCCGGGGACCATCGCCTCCACCTGGCAGCGCGCCGGCCGCGCGGGACGGCGCCAGGGCACTTCGGCGGCGGTGCTGGTGGCCTCCAGCGCGCCGCTCGATCAATACATCATCGAGCACCCGGATTATTTCTTCGGCCGCTCGCCGGAGCACGCTTACATCAATCCCGACAACCTGGAAATCCTGCTGGCGCATCTGAAGTGCGCGGCGTTCGAGCTGCCGATTCGCGACGGCGAGAAGTTCGGCCGGCACGACACCGGCGAGCTTTGCGCGTTTCTGGAAGAAGCCGGGTTCCTGCACCACTCGGCGCGGCGCAGCGTGGCACTGGACCTCGGACACCTATCCCGCCGACGCCATCAGCCTGCGCTCGGTCATCGAGCGACAACTTCGTGGTGGTGGATATTACCGGCGATGCACAAGTGATCGCCGAAGTGTCCTTCACCGACCGCGCTGACCACTCTGCACGAGAAGGCCATCTATCTGCACGAAGCGCGCCAGTATCACGTGGAGCGCTTCGATTACGAAGAACGCAAGGCTTATGTGAAGCGCGTGGATTCGCGACTATTACACCGATGCCATCGACTACACGCAGGTGAAGGTGCTGGAGGAATTCGAGTCGAACCGGCAGTGGGCGGCGCGAAGGCCGCGCACGGCGATGTGCGCTTGAACCGCCAGATTGTCGGATTCAAGAAGATCAAGTTCTACACCATGGAGAACGTGGGCGCGGGCAAGCTTCCATGCCGGAGCAGGAAATGCACACCACGGCTTTCTGGCTGCATTTCCCGGCGGCATTTCTGGCCCGCTTCGCGGATTTCACGCCGGCGGAGAGGCAGAGCGGCTTCGTGGGCCTCGGCAACGCGCTGCGCACCGTGGCTGCGCTGCTGCTGATGTGCGATCCGCGCGACTTGGGCGTGGCGATCAGCGAAGATATCGCGGTGGGCTGAAAGCCTTCGAGCCGAATCTGTATCTCTATGACAATTATCCCGGCGGCATCGGGCAAAGCGCGGCGCTCTATCGCCTGACGCCGCGGCTGCTGGAGGGAGCCAAATATGGCCAGCGCGTGCCCGTGCGATTCGGGATGCCCGAGCTGCGTAGGTCCGATTGGCGAGGTGGGCGAGCGAGGCAAAGAGGTCGCGGGACGGATTCTTGCACAATTGGCCGGATGAAAAAAATATCTTCGACCTGTCGATTCGCGGCCGCCGCCATTCGACTTGAGAGCAGAGGAGACAAAAACAATGCGATTCATGATCATTCTCAAGGCCGACAAGAACACCGAGGCGGGTGTTCTTCCGGACGCGAAGATCCTGACCGAAATGGAGAAGTATAACCAGGAGCTGATCAAGGCCGGCGTGCTGATGGATGCGGCGGGACTCCAGTCCAGTTCGAAGGCGCGCGCGTGAAATTTTCCGGGGGGAAGCGCACCGTGATCGATGGCCCTTTCGCGGAGACGAAGGAGTTGATCGCGGGCTACTGGATGTTTCAGGTGAAATCCAAGAAGAGGCGATCGATTGGGTGAAAAGTGTCCCCGCAGCCTCTGGAAGGAGACGCCGAATCGAGATTCGCGCAGGTGTTTGAAGCCGGGGACTTCCCGGATGCTCCCCAACCGCAGATCCAGGCGCAGGAAGAGCTTTCAATGCCGCGCCGTCTTGGATCAACAGCATCACGCCGATCACGATCAGGCCGCCGTGCACGTAACGCACGAACTGGTCGGGCGTTCATCCGGTGGTTGATCGCCCGCCCCAGGAAAGTCGCCAGCACCACCAGAGGCAACGACCAGCAGATAGAATCGCGTAACCGTGGGAGTCCATAGACCCGGCCACCGAATAACCTCACAGGCCTGCAATGCTCCCGGAGAAATATTCCTTAACCCGCCCGGAACGAGGCGACCATCCGCGCAACGAACCATAGACCACCAGCGGAGGACCGTTCATCGTATGCGCCTCCCAGACTCCTGCTGGCTAATCAACAGCCATGCGGCGTTATCGTTCTTCAACTCGCCGGGTGCGCCCGAGCAAGGAATAGGCTGAGAAGCTGATAATCACAGTAGCCAGGAGGGCTTTCACGATAGACTCGGGAACCGCCTTCAGCAATACCAGTCCCAGCGGAATGCCCACCAGGGTCGGTAGCACCAGCCAGATCGCACTCCGCAGGTGAATTTTTCGCCAGTCCTGGATCACCGCGATCAGCGCGACCGTAATGGAAGCCAGGACACTAACCGGCGCTGCCAATTTGGACTTTGAACTACCAGTGCGAGTGACCGCGATCAGCGCTTCCCCAAATCCGAATGCCGACCGGATGACCGAGGCAACAACAGAACGGCCGGTATGACAATCGCCGAAGGAAGCATGCCTTTCAAGCTTATCCCGGAGAATGAATACATGAACGTTCTCTTTTCGGCGCGACGGGGATGGTCGGTCAGGCGTGCTTCGCGAGTGCCTGCTCGAGCCCGACGTGACGCTCGTTGAGACGGTCGGTTGTACTGTTACCGGCATGCCAAACCCAAAGCTGCGAGAGATTGTGACGCGGATTTGTGGGATTATTCGTCGATTGAATCTGACCTTACGGGCTTCGATGCTTGTTTCTTTTCCTCGGCGTTACCTTCGCGGGAATGAAGGAAGACGAATATGAGCGCGTGACTTATGGGATCACGATGGCGGCCGCGGAAACTTTTTCGCGGCTGAATCCAGACATGACGTTTATTTATGTGTCCGGCGCGGGCACGGATAGTTCGGAGCAAGGACGCATCCACTGGGCCCGCGTCAAGGGAAAGACTGAGAATGCGCTATTGCGCTTCCGTTCAAGGCCGTCTATATGTTTGTCCGGGGTGATTCAGCCGTTGCACGGAATTCATCCCAAAACTAAAACGTACCGGGTCTTCTATGCCCTCAGTAAGCCTCTGTTGCCGCTGCTTCAATGGATTTTTCCGAACTCGATTCTGACGACTGAGCAGATCGGCCGAGCCATGCTGGTGGCGGTGAAATATGGCGCTCCAATGCGGGTGCTAGAGAGCCGGAATATCAGTGCATTGGCGCGTGAAAAAGCCGACTAATTTACTCGTCCGCCAGCACCCGCACGTGATTGTCGCGAATCTCGACGTAGCCGCCGGAGACTTTGAAGCGATCGGTCTTGCCCGCCGAGGTGATCGTCAGCTCGCCTTCGCCCAGTTCGCTCAACAGCGCGGCGTGCCCGGCCAGGATGCCCATGTAGCCGTCCTTGCCGGGAATCTGCGCCCATTCCGCCTGCGTCTGCAGAACCAGCTTTTCGGGCGTGGCGATTTCGATTTCGAAGGTGTCCGCCATGTTACCCCGCCTTCTTCATCTTCTCCCACTTCTCGAGCACGTCGTCGATCGAGCCCTGCATGTAGAACGCCTGCTCCGGAATTTCGTCGTGCTTGCCTTCGACCACTTCCTTGAAGCTGCGCACCGTGTCGGCGACCTTGACGTATTTGCCCTTGAGGCCGGTGAACGCTTCGGCGACGTTGAACGGCTGCGACAGGAATCTTTGGATTTTGCGCGCGCGGGCGACGGTCAGCTTGTCTTCGTCGGAAAGCTCGTCCATGCCCAGAATCGCGATGATGTCCTGCAGGTCCTTGTAGCGCTGCAGAGTCTGCTTCACCTGCTGCGCGCACGTTGTAATGCTCCTCGCCGATGATGCGCGGATCGAGAATGCGCGAGGTGGACGCCAGCGGATCCACCGCGGGATAAATTCCCAGCTCCGAAATCGATCGCGAAAGGTTGGTGGTCGCGTCCAGGTGAGCGAACGTCGTGGCCGGCGCCGGATCGGTGTAATCGTCGGCGGGCACGTAGATGGCCTGCACCGAGGTGATCGAGCCGGTCTTGGTGGACGTGATGCGCTCCTGCAAATCGCCCATTTCGGCTGCCAGGTTGGGCTGGTATCCGACGGCGCTAGGCATGCGGCCCAGCAGCGCCGATACTTCCGAGCCCGCCTGCGTGAAACGGAAAATGTTGTCGATGAACAGCAGCACGTCCTGATTTTCTTCGTCGCGGAAATATTCGGCGACCGTGAGCGCCGGTCAGCGCCGACGCGCAAACGCGCCCCGGGCGGCTCGGTCATCTGGCCGTAGATCAGCGCGCACTTCGATTTCGTCCAATCGTGCGGATCGATCACGCCCGATTCCTGGAATTCCAGCCACAGATCGTTGCCTTCGCGGGTTCGCTCGCCGACGCCGGCGAACACGGAAACGCCGCCGTGCTTGGTGGCCAGGTTGCTGATCAGCTCCTGAATGATGACCGTCTTGCCGACGCCCGCGCCGCCGAACAGTCCGATCTTGCCGCCGCGTGAGATACGGCTCCAGCAGGTCGATGACCTTGATGCCGGTCTCGAACATCTGCAGTTCGGTGGACTGTTCTTCAAACGCCGGCGCCTGGCGATGAATCGGATAGCGCTTCGCGGTGTTGACCGGACCCATCTTGTCCACCGGCTCGCCGATCACGTTCAGCACGCGGCCCAGCGTTTGCTTGCCCACGGGAACGGTCACCGGCTCGCCCAGGCTCTCGGCCCGCATGCCGCGCACCAGCCATCGGTGGGCTGCAGCGCGATGGTGCGCACCCGGCTCTCGCCGATGTGCTGCGCCACCTCGCAGATAATGTTGATCGGCTCGGGCACATTGAAACCTTCGCCGTGAGACCAATTTGAACAATACGTAATCCTTAAACCAGACGACATAACAA
>CAWAYP010000016.1:0-46461 GCA_963786375.1 uncultured Verrucomicrobiae bacterium | reverse complement strand
GTTTTCTCTAGATACGGCTGACATGCTGTAAAAAGGATCCTGGCATTGGTTGTCATCGTTCAAGTCCAGGGTGATGACGTAGGGATTGCCCCACGGGTCGCGATAGACCAAATCCGGCCCCACCCCCGGCAAATTGGTGGCGGTCACCAGCTTGGCGTTCAGGAAAACGGTCTGTTGCGGATTCTTTTGGTGGTTGGCATTCGCGGTCGGCCCGCCACCGGGAAAGTTTGTAATGTCCATCAAAATGGCGATGACATCGGAGTTGTTCGTGATGAAGTCGGCGGAAATTGGGACCGGCGTCCAGGGCGGTATGTAAGGCGCCAATACCGAGCCGCCATAAGTAAACTGGCCATTATGGCTGTTGACAGCCAGCGCCTGGGCATTGGTTGAAATCGGCATGCGGCTGTAGGCCGAGTCATAATTTTGAATGGCGGTGGCCAGGTCGCTGATTTGCAACTGCGCCTGTTTTTTCTTGGCCTCGGTTTTGGCGATGGACAACACCGGCAACAGCATCGAGGCCAGAATGGCGATGATGGCGATGACCACCAGCAGTTCGATGAGGGTGAAGGCGGAGGTGAAGCGGGTGACACGCGACCCGTGACACGTGACATGGGTTTCGTTCCGTGCTGAATGACGATTCCTGCCACTTGCCGCTTGCCACTTGCCACATTTGATGGTGATGGTTTTCATAAGGTTGAACAAATTCAAGGCAACGGGCTGTTGATTTGCACCTGCCGGTCCCAGTTGCAGATGAGATTGGTCTTCCCGCCGATCTCCAGTTGCACATACAAATCATAGGAGCCGGGATTGTTGGTGGGGTTGGAGGAATTGTAACGCCAGGGGTTCACGTCCAGCATTCCCAGCGGTTGATAAGTCGGGTCCGGCCCGCCGGCGGAAGCAACCAGCAAAGTAAAATGCACACCGTTTTGGTTTGTTATGTTTTCCTGGACCTGGTTTGGCTTGAGATCGGGAAGAAAATCCCGGGCGTGCGGCGCGGACTCGTCGGCGTTGGGTTTGTTGCAATTTATAAACCCACTCACGCCGAAAACATCAAGCACCTGTCCGGCCGGGCCACCGGTGAGCAGTTGGCTTGGATCGTCAAGCACCTGGTATTTGGGGTCGTTTCCCGGCGCGGCAATGTTGGTCGTGCCCACGAGTTCATAGTAAAGCTGGTTGATGGGAAAATTATTGAGAGGTTTGGCGCAGTCCGGCGGATAAAATCCGTAGGCGGATTTGTAACGTTCGATGGCGGTCTCAATCTGCGCCATCTGGGTCTGGGTGGCGTGAATCAAGGCCTGCCGCTTCACCGCGCCGACCACGGGAAAAATCAGCGCGGCAACGACGGCGATGACGGCGATGACGACGAGCAGTTCAATGAGGGTGAAGGCGGACCGGGGGGCGAGCGTCCAGCGACGAGGGTGGAACATCCGAGGCCCGGCCAGCTTTTGGCACTCGACCTGCGACCCTCGACCCCCGACTGTTTGACGGGTTTTCATATCAATTCATCGTTCCTTCAATTCATCTTCCATCCGTTCGCTAAGCCATTGTTTGATCATGCTCTGGTAATTCAAGTAGCGCGACCGGGCCAGGCGCTTGATGCGCGCCAGCATCCGCGGGTCCATGCGCAGCGTGATGGTCACGGACTCGGCGGCTTCGGCGCCGCCGGCCACCGCCGCCCCCATCAGGCGCAAGTCCGGCCGGTTCTCCGACCAAAAGTCCGCCTCGGCTTCCTCGGTGCCGAAGAGCGGGACTTCTTCCCAACTGGCAAACGTTCGCACTTTTATCGTTTTTAATTTTGAGTCTTGGGTTTTGAGTTTCCGGGAATTGGACGTTTTAACCAAACCTTCACCGCTCAAAATTCAAAATTTTAGCGCAGCGTGTGGTCCACTTTCCGCTGGTAAAAGAACCGTTCCTCGGCCTCGAACTGGCGCGCCAGCAACACGCGCACCTGGTGTCCGTTGGTCCGATACACGCTGAAAATTCCAACGCCGCCCGCCGACATGCCCAGATTGAAAAAGCGCGCCTGCGCGCTGAATCGCGGCGAGTCCGGCAACAGCCGGATGGCAAACGGGTCTTCAAACGACTCTTCAATTTCCCGTTGAGTCAAAGAACTATCCGTTTCAAACGGCGCGTTATTCCAATCAAACTCCATAATGAGCTAATTGTAAATAACACGCCAATGCAATGTCGTTACATTGTATTTACGCACGGGTGTCATTCTTTGTCAACGGTTTTTTTAATAAACCCAAACTGAAGCGGGCCTGGGCGGGACGTAAAATTTATTACTCCCCACCCGAGCCGCTCGCGCCACTCAAGTTGTTGATCGCCGAAATCAATGGCAAAAACATGGCGATGACGATGCCGCCAACCACGACGGCCAGAAATACAATCATGATTGGCTCCAGCAGCGAGGTCATGGCGGACACGGCATTGTCCACTTCTTCGTCGAAATTGTCGGCGATTCGCAACAGCATTTCCGGCAGGGCGCCGGTTTGTTCGCCGACATCCACCATGCTGACGACCATGGGCGGGAAAACGCCCGAGCCTTCGAGCGGCGCGGTGATGGTTTCCCCTTCCTTGACGCTTTCGTGAACGCCGCTGACGGCATTGCTGATGACGACATTTCCGGCCGTTTCCTTGACGATAATCAGGGCCTGCAAAATGGGGACGCCGCTGCTGACGAGCGTGCCGAGGGTGCGGGTAAAACGGGCAATGGCCACCTTGCTGACCACCGGGCCAATGACCGGGACCTTCAATTTGAATTTGTCCCAGGCCAGCCGGCCAATCCTGGTTTTGAGGGACATCAGGAACGCGGTCACGAAAATCGCGAGACTGATGGCCGTCACCACAAAATGGACCCGGACCAGGTTGCTGATGCCCAGCACAAACAGGGTAAAACCAGGCAAGGGCGCCCCGTTCATCATGCCCGCAAACACCTGTTGAAATCTCGGGATCACAAAGGTCATCAGCAGGATCATGATGCCCGTCGCGACAATCAGCACCGCGACGGGATAAAACATGGCGGCTTTGACCTTGCCCTTGATTTTCTGCGCCTTTTCGGAAAATTCGGCCAGGCGTTTCAAGACGACTTCCAGCACGCCGCCCAATTCGCCGGCCTTGACCATGTTGACGAAAAGGCGGTTGAAAATCTTCGGATGCTGGGCCAGCGCCTCGGAAAAGGTGCTGCCGCCTTCAATGGCCAGCGCCAGTTCGGCCAGAATGCCCCTCAGGGTGGAGTTGCGCTCCTGTTTTTCGAGCACGCGCAACCCGCGCAGGAGCGGCAGGCCCGCGTCCACCAGCGTCGCCAACTGGCGCGTGAAAGCCATCAAGACCTTGGGTTTTACCCGCCCGCTCAGTCCCGGAATCCTGATCTGGAGGTCGAGCGCGCGCTTTTTGCCGCCGGGCCGCCCCGGTGCCCGGGGGTTTTTCCGGGCGATTTTTTCCTGGGGCTTCTCGCTTTCAACAATCCGGGTCGGGAACAGACCCATCTCCTTGACGCGGCCAATGGCCTCGTTTTGGCTGGCGACCTCGATGTTGCCTTTGGTTTCTTTGCCGTGCGCATCCAGCGCCACGTAACTGTATTTGGGCATAAACTAAAATTGTCCACGGTCCACGATCCACCGTCTCCCGTCCGAGGTTCTCCGGCATTGCGGATTCGACCGCGGACGGCGGACTGTCAACCGCGGACTCATGTGTATTTGACGACTTCCTCGATAGTGGTATCACCTTCAAAAATGCCGCGCAAGCCGTCTTCGCGCAGCGTCACCATCCCCAGCTCGACGGCCTTCTGGCGCAACACCACTGTGGGGGCGCGTTCATTGATGAGCATGCGGACCGCCTCGCTGACCACGAGCAGTTCAAAAATGCCCTTGCGCCCCTTGTAACCGGTGTCGTTGCACGTGGAACAGCCGCGGCCATAATGAAAAATCTTGTCGCCCAGGTCGTGCGGCGAAAGATTCAGCAACCCCAGTTGTTCCTCCGTCGGCTCAAACGGCGTCCGGCAATCCTTGCAGATGGTGCGCACCAACCGCTGGGCCAGCACCGCCATCAACGTCGAGGAAATCAAAAACGGCTCCACGCCCATGTCCAGCATGCGGGTCACTGCGCCCGGCGCGTCATTGGTGTGCAGCGTGCTCAAAACCAGGTGGCCCGTCAGCGACGCCTGGATGGAAATTTGCGCCGTTTCCAGGTCGCGCATTTCGCCCACCATGATGATGTCCGGGTCCTGGCGCAAAAACGACCGCAACGCCTTACCGAAGGTCATGCCCGCCGCATCGTTGATGGGCACCTGCATGATGCCCTCAATGTCGTACTCGACCGGGTCCTCGGCGGTGAGCAATTTGGAATCCAGGGTGTTGATGCGCCGCAGACAGGAGTAGAGCGTCGTGGTTTTGCCCGAACCGGTCGGCCCGGTGACAATCATGATGCCATTGGGACGCAGAATCGCCTCGGTCACGTAATCGTACACGGATTTGGGAAGGCCCAGCGTGTCAATGTCCAGGTTGACCGCCGCGCGGTCGAGCACGCGCAACACGACCGATTCGCCGAACTGCGTCGGGAGCGTGGACACGCGCAAATCAATCTGCCGGCTGCCCACCGAGAAATTGATGCGCCCGTCCTGGGGCAGGCGCCGTTCGGAAATGTTCAGGCTGGCCATGACCTTGATGCGTGAAATCACCGGCAGGGCGAGGTGTTTGGGCGGCGGCGACATTTCGTAAAGGGCGCCGTCCACGCGGTAGCGGATGCGGAACTCGTCTTCAAACGGCTCGAAATGAATGTCACTCGCGCGGTCCTGAATGGCCTGGGACAAGACCAGGTTCACAAACTTCACAATGGGCGCCTCGTTGGCGAGGTTCGTCATGAGCCGTTCGTCGTCCTGCGCGCCGGCCTGGCTCACCTCGCGGGCAATGTCGGCATCCGCGCCCAGTTCCTTGAGAATGGCGGAGAAATCCTCCGTTTCCTGGCCGTAATACTGCTCAATCGCCCGTTCGATGTCGGCCGGGTCGGCCACGACCACCTGCACGTCCTTTTTGACCGCAAAATTGATTTCGTCCGCGCGCGCCGGGTCCAGCGGATCGGCCAGTGCGATCTGCACCGTTCCGTCCTGCGTGGCGACGGGCAGGCATTGATACATGCGCGCGACGTTGGCCGGGATGGTCTGGAGCAATTCGGGGGTGAATTGAATGTTGCGCAGGGTAACGACCCTGGTCCCGAGATAATTCGCCATCACCTGCAGGATGTCGTCGAGTTGCATGATCCCGAAATCCTGGAGGAGATGGATGACGGGCGTGCCGCTGCGTTTGAATTCAGCGGCGACTTCTTCGTATTGCAAGTCGTCAATCAAGTCCAATTCCCGGACGAGCGACAACAACGGACTGGAAACTTCTTCAGCCATTTTAGGAAAGCATCATTTTGTCCGGCCCTTGGGCTGGGTCGCTTCGGCGCTCAAGGACTGGGCCAGTTCCAGTTCCTGCAGTTTTTGTTGAATGGTCGTCGGGTCCTGCGACTTGGTGATCACCTCTTCCCGCGCGATCATGCCCTGCTGGTATTTGTCCAGCAGGAACGAGTCGAGCGTGACCATGCCGTATTTCGCGCCGGTCTGGATGTCCGACTGGATGCGGAACGTTTTATTGTCGCGAATCAGCGCGGCGACGGACGGCGTGTTGATCATGACTTCAAAAATGGCCACGCGGCCCGGCTTGTCAATTCGCGGAATCAACAATTGCGAAATCACCGCCTGCAACACGGTGGAAAGCTGAATGCGGATCTGCTCCTGCTGGTTCGTCGGAAAGGCGTTGACGATACGGTCAATCGTCTTGGCCGCGCCGGTGGTGTGCAGCGTGCCAAAAACCAAGTGGCCGGTTTCCGCCGCCGTGATGGCGGCGTCAATGGTTTCCAGGTCGCGCATTTCACCAACGAGCACCACGTCGGGGTCCTGGCGCAAGGCGCGGCGCAAACCCTCGGCAAAATTCGGCACGTCCACGCCGATTTCGCGCTGGGTGACCAGCGCCTTTTTGTGGTGGTGATAATATTCGATCGGGTCCTCGATGGTGATGATGTGCGCCTCGTCGCGCTCCTGGTTGATGAGGTCAACCATCGAGGCCAGCGTGGTCGTTTTGCCGGAGCCGGTCGGCCCGGTCACCAGCACCAGGCCGCGCGGTTTATAGAGCAATTCCTTGGTGCTGGGCGGAAGGCCGATTTGCTCCAAGGTCAGCAGCTTGTTGGGAATCTGCCGGAGCACCAGGGCGAAATTGCCCTTTTCCTTGAAGACGCTGACGCGGAAGCGCGCCGCGTCGCCGAAGGCAAAGCCGAAGTCCGCGCCGCCGTGCTCGCGCGTGCTCTGAATGTGCTCCTCGGAGGTGATGCTGCGCATCAATTCCTCGGAATCCTCCGGTTTGAGCGCCGGGCCTTCGACGCGGTGCAGGATGCCATGCACCCGGATGGTCGGCGGCGTGCCCACGCGGATGTGCAGGTCGGAGGCGCCTTCGGCCACCACCAACTGCAACAAATCGGACATGGAGTAGGACATGCTTGCCTATTTTCGGTTTGGACAGTTTAACATGGGAAACGGCACGGGGGAATTCTTTTTGACGGCAGAATGCGGAAGGCAAACTGCGGAAACGAAAACAAAAACGGCGGACCGGCAGGATGTTTCTTCATGCTTCATTGTGCCTTCTTCATTCAATCACGATTCATCGCCAATGGTCGCCCGGATGACTTCTTCGGGCGTGGTCAGGCCGGCGAGCACCTTGCGAATGCCGTCCTCGCGCAGCGTGCGCATGCCCATCTCCCGGGCGCGGGCGCGCAGGACGGACGACGACGCCTTGTCGTAAATCAGCTTCCGCGCCTCATCATCAATGATGAAAATTTCAAAAATGCCCATGCGCCCGCGGCAACCGGTGTTCGAACAATCGCTGCAACCGCGGCCTTTTTGCATCGTCGCACTTTGCAGATCGGCCGGCGTGAGGTTCAACGCGCGCGACTCCTGCTCCGTTGCCTGGTACGGCTGCGCGCAGCGGCGGCAGACCTTGCGCACCAGGCGCTGGGCCATCAGACAGCGCGTGGACGAGGCGACCAAAAACGGTTTCACGCCGATGTCCACCAAACGGGTGACGGCAGCTCGGCGCGTCGTTGGTGTGCAGGGTGGAGAAAACCAGGTGGCCGGTCAACGACGCATTGATGGCGATGGACGCCGTCTCCAGGTCGCGGATTTCACCGATCATCACCACGTTGGGCGCCTGGCGCAGGATCGAACGCAACGCGGCGGCAAACGTCAGGCCGACGGGTTCATTCACCTGCACCTGGTTGATGCCGGCCAGAATATATTCCACCGGGTCCTCGACCGTGATGATTTTGCGGTCGGGCCGGTTGATGAAGTGCAGGCAGGAATACAGGGTGGTGGTCTTGCCGGAACCGGTCGGGCCGGTCACGAGCAGAATGCCGTCGGGCAGGCCGATCATGCGCTCGAAGGTCTGCTGGTCGTCCGTGAAAAAACCCAGTTCCGGCAGGCCGAGCCGCAGGCTTTCCTTGTCGAGGATACGCATGACGACGCTTTCGCCGTGATAGGTCGGCAGGCACGACACGCGCAGATCAATGAGCTTGTTCCCCACCTTGCTCTGAATGCGTCCGTCCTGCGGAATGCGATGTTCGGAAATGGACATGTTCGACTGAATCTTCAGCCGGGTAATGATGGCCGCCTGCAACCGCTTGGGCGGGGCCTTCATCTCGTGCAGAACACCGTCAACACGGTAGCGCAGCCGGAAACGTTTGCTCAACGGTTCCAGGTGAATGTCCGAAGCGCGCATCTTGAAGGCGTCCACGATGATCTGATTGACGAGCCGGATGAGCGGCGCGTCCGCATCCACCACCGCGCTGTCGTCATCCAGCCCGCCCTGGGGCACTTCGACCTCGCTTTCGGTGAGTTCCTGGATCGCCTTGTCCACCACCGTCTGGCCCGTGCCGCCGTAATACTTGTTCAACGCGGCTTCGATGTCCGGCTCCGACGCCACGCGCAGCTCAATCTCCGCGTTGAGCAAATGCGTGAGCGTGTCAATGGTGTTCAGATCGGACGGGTCGGCGATGGCCACGGTGACCTTGCCGTCGCTTTTGAAAACGGGAACGACGCGGTATTTTTTGGCGATGTGGCGCGGGATGATGGAAACGACGTCGTCGGGAATCCGCAACCCGCCGAGTTGAATGACTTCCGCGCCGAACTGCGCGGCCTTGGCCTGGGTGACATCCGCCGGGCGGACGAGCTTGTTGGCCAGCAACAAGTCCACCACGCCCACGCCGGAAGTCGCGGCTTCCCGGCGCGTTTGGGCGACCTGTTCGGCATTCACAATGCCCAAGTCCACCAGCACGTCCGCCAAATAATCGTCTTTTTCAGCCACGGTTTTCCGGGTGTTTCACAATGTGTTGCGGTTGAGTTTGGGAGCGCACGGCATTGTCAATGCAACGCACCACCCAAACTGGCGCACTCATCAGGACTTGAACCTGAAGCCAGCGCGAACAATCACGAAGGAATACTATTACATTGACACAAAAATGGACACAAGGATTTTGACTTCCGGGCAGGCACTTTTATCGTGAAATTTTTTGCCACTTTTTCCCACGGTTGGACCGGTCCGCGCCGGACCGATTTCAACACCATCTCAGTGGCTTGTTTTCGCGTCCCGTTTGACTCATTCATGTCTAAAAAAGCGGGGTCGTGCCGGCCACACCCGCCAAAAGCGCCATTTAACAAACCATTCCCCACTCAAACGTTGCGGGCATGAATGCTGCTTTCAATTCAAAACTGCCTGGTTGTAACATGAAAAGTTTTGAAAAAGCAAATCTGCGGCAGCATCGTCCCGACGTTTGCAAAAAAATCCAACAGTCGCGCAAATCTAAAAATGATTACCACCCGGATCTCTAATAATACCAATAATTCATCCAAAGTCGTACCATGGGGAAGTCGTTCATATCCTCCATTCGGGCCGGGTGTCGCTCACTCGGCGGAATAGTCTGTGCCGGAGCAGTCCTGCAAATTTCCACCAGCGCGCCGGCGCAAAATCTGTTTGTGTCGGTTTGCAACTACAACATTCCCTCCCCTCCCTCCGGCACCATCACCAAGATTACCGCCGGCGGAGTGCAAAGCATCTTTGCCTCCGGGTTGGCTGACCCCATGGGCCTGGCCCTTGACAGCGCGGGAAATCTGTTTCAGGCGGATTACTACAGCGGCAACATTTATGAGTTCACACCGGATGGAACCCGGAGCATCTTTGCCTCCGGGTTGGATGTTCCGGTGGCACTGACCCTTAACAGCGCCGACGACCTGTTTGAGGCGGACTACTACAGCGGCAACATTTATGAATTTACCCCGGGCGGGGCCAAAAGCACCTTTGCCTCCGGGTTGGATGCTCCCATGGCACTGGCCTTCAACCGCGCGGGCGATTTGTTTGAGGCGGACCAAGGCAGCGGCAACATTTATGAATTTACCCCGGGCGGAACCAAAAGCACCTTTGCCTCCGGGTTGGATGGTCTTTATGGACTGGCCGTTAACAGCACCGGCAACCTGTTTGAGGCGGACGGCGGGAGCGGCAACGTTTATGAATTTACCCCGGGCCGGGCCAAAAGCACCTTTGCCTCCGGGTTGGATGATCCTGACGCGCTCGCCCTGGACAGCGCGGGTGATCTGTTTGTGTCCGACCTCAGCGGCAACATTTATGAATATACCCCGGACGGAACCAGAAGCACTTTTGCCTCCGAGCTCGAGGTGCCTGATGGGCTGGCCTTCCAGGCCGCGCCTGAGCCTTCAGTATTGGAGTTTCTGGCCATCGGCGCAACCGCGTTCCTCGTTCGCCGCCGCCGGAAATTGGCCACGTGGGTTGCCGGCAAAGCCAGCCCCTGAAAGCGAAGTTCAAATCCCATCTTCCGCCGGCGCGCCGGCCCCAACTGGCGCACCCAGTAGGAGTTGAACCTACAACCTTCTGATCCGTAGTCAGACGCTCTATCCAATTGAGCTATGGGTGCGCCCAAAGGCGGGCAAACTTACGGGCCGCGCTGCGCGCGCGCAACTTATTTCCCGGAGATTTTGCAACCGCAAAACGAAGCTGGAAAATCCCGGTCCGATTCCCAGCTCCCCGGCTCCACGGCTCCACGACCGGCTCAATGAAAATTCAGGTTTTGCAGCACCAGCGCCAGAATCGTCACCGCCAGCATCAGGCCGCTGGGCATGAATTTTTTCGTTTTGGCCAGCCGGATGGCAAATACCACGAGCAACACCGCCAGGACCATGTTTGCCAGATTGCGGGCGAACGCCGGTTGAAACACACCCGGCAAGACCGTTAAAACCAATATCGCCGCGAACACCGCCGACGTGATGAGCGACACCTTGCTCCGGGCCTTGAAAAAACCAATCAACCCGCCGACCAGCAGCAGGACAACATAAACCCAGAGAACCGTGTTCGCAAAGTTGTGCATCGCCCGCAGGCTGCCTCAATTCGCCACCGCGTCCAAGCTCAGAATTTCGCCCGGCACGCACTCGGCCGCGACTTCAAATGGACGGCAACACACCTCACAGTCGGTCGTGAACCGCTGGAACGGCACGGTGGTGTCCACCACCAGCTCGAACGTCTGGCCACAGATCGGGCACTGAATTTTTTCCGAGACTTCCATCCGGCAATTTAGTCCCGTGCCCGCCAATCGCAAAACAATGTTTTCCCGACCCGGCCTAAAACCGTTTCGTGAGCGTCAAGGTGACGGCGCTGCCCTGCGCGCGGGATTCCGCCATGAATTCATAGTTATAGCGGAGCGAGACGAACAGCATCTGCTTCGGAAAGACCACGTTGACCTCCGGGCCGACCGCCGCCACGCGGTTGAGGGGCGACCCGTTGCTGTCACCGGTGACCTGCTGCTGATAATAGCCGACGGCGCCCAGATCAACGACCTTCGCCACGGTCTTGCTTGCGCCCCATTCCAGCGTGTAGGCGTCTCCGGGCGTAACGTGCGTGTCGCGCTGTTCGGTGTTGAACTCGTACCGGTTCAACGCCGACACCGCCCAGGTTTTTTCGTCGTCAATATACCAGGTGGCTCCGGCGGTAAGCATGGGCGTCCAATAACCCAGACCGGCGCGCGTCGAAGGACCAAGCTGGGTTGGAGAATTGCCCGTGGGCGCCCAGACGCCGACGCCAGCGGAAAAGTCGAATTGCTTGGGATGCCAGGAGAGCGTGGATTCCGCAAACAAATCGCCGATTCCAAACGTACCGTCGTCATAACCGGGAACTCTGAGATCTTGGTAAAGCAACGGCAGCAGCGCGTCCACTCCGATATTGCCGCCGAGGAATTTCGTGTCCGTAATCCAGATGACGCGCGGTACGTTGGCATAAGTGAACGCTCTGAAGCCGGGAACATTGGCGTTGTCGCCCAACGCGTTGTTGTCCCGCGAGGCGTAATAGGCCACGTTGTAGTCGCGCACATACCATCCCGGCGGCGGCAGCGAGGCGCCTTTGATGCCTTCAACGCCAGGCGTGTAATGCGCACTGGGTTGGGCCTGGAGCAAACCGGGCAGGCTCAACAAAGCCGCGCCCAGGAGGAGTCCTGTGGGTTTGAGTTTCATGATTCCGGGTTGGGTTGGGTTCGGGTTTCAGGTTTAAGCATCCTGCAATTTGCCGCTCAGATAAGTTTCATACGCGCTCAAGTCGAGCAGTCCGTGGCCGGAGAGATTGAACAGAATCACGCGTTTCTTCCCGGCCTCGCGGGCGGCGTTGGCTTCCTTGATCACCGCGGCGATCGCGTGCGCGGATTCCGGCGCGACCACGATGCCTTCCGTGCGCGCAAACTGGATCGCGGCTTCAAAAATTTTCGTCTGGTGATACGCCTCGGCTTCAACCAGGCCGAGTTTGATCGCGTGGCTGACCATCGGCGACATGCCGTGGTAACGCAGCCCGCCCGCGTGAATGGGCGGCGGCATGAATTTATGGCCCAGCGTGTACATCATCAGCAACGGCGTCATCTCCGCCGTGTCGCCGAAGTCGTAGCGCAACTCGCCCTTGGTCATGGACGGACAGGCCGAGGGTTCCACGGCCACGATGCGGTATTTCTTTTTCTCCGTGATTTTTTTGTGAATGAACGGAAACGCGATGCCGGCAAAATTGCTGCCGCCGCCGCAGCAGGCGATGATGGCATCCGGCTCCTCGTCCGCGAGCTCCATCTGTTTGATGGCTTCCTGGCCGATGACCGTCTGGTGCAGGCAGACGTGGTTGAGCACGCTGCCCAGCGAGTATTTCGTGTTCGGATGTTTGACCGTGTCCTCGATGGCTTCGCTGATGGCAATGCCGAGACTGCCGGGGCAGTCCGGGTCGTCGTGCAGCAATTTGCGGCCGTATTCGGTCTGGTCGCTGGGGCTCGGATGCACGGTGGCGCCCCAGGTGTGCATCAACATCCGGCGATATGGTTTGTGCTGGTAACTCACCTTGACCATATAGACGTTGCATTCCAGCCCGAACTGGCTGCACGCAAAGGCGAGCGACGAACCCCACTGGCCCGCGCCGGTCTCGGTGGCGAGGCGCCGGGTGCCGGCGACCTGGTTGTAATAAGCCTGGGCGACCGCCGTGTTGGGTTTATGGCTGCCGGCGGGGCTGACGCCTTCGTACTTGTAATAGATGTGCGCCGGGGTTTGCAGCGCCTTTTCCAGCCGCACGGCGCGGATCAGCGGCGAAGGCCGCCAGCGCGCGTAAATTTCGCGGACGGGCTCGGGAATTTCCACCCATCGCTCCGGACTCATTTCCTGTTGCACGAGATTTTCCGGGAAAATGGCCAGCAACGCCTCCGGCGGGATCGGTTGTTTGGTGCCCGGATGCAACGGCGGCGGCAGCGGCTCGGGAAAATCGGCCAGCAGATTGTACCAATGGGTGGGAATGTCCTGCTCACGCAGGGCAAAACTGATTTTCGTGCTCATGATGCCAAATGGGATGTTGGATGATAACTATTATTACGCGCCACCGAACGGCTTGTCACCCAATAATGGCCAAATGGCCAGAAATGTATAAACAAAAACAAGATAAAGTCATTCAATCCATTCGCCCGCGTCAGCGGATTATCTCCCGCCTACCCCGGGACGCTTCCCGCAAAACGACTTAAAACGCGAAGGTAAATCAGATTGGCACAACTAAAACGAAGCCTGATCAGTTCAGTCAAGTGGTCCGATTTCTAGAGCGAGCCTTCAACCTGCATCCAGTGGATGGCGTGTTGCAGGAGGTCGTTGGCATCCTTGAGATTCAGTTTCTCCTTGATGCGGGCGCGGTAGGTTTCAATCGTCCGCATGTCCAGATGAAGCTCGTCGGCAATCTGGCGCGTGCTGCGCCCTTGTCCAATCATCTCAAAAACGTACAGTTCACGATCCGAAAGACTGTTGACGGGCAGGCTGGGTCCGGTTTGCGGGCGACCGACCGCGCTGGCGGCAATTTGCGTGGCCATTTTCTCGCTCAAATAAACGCCGCCGTTCAATACCGTGCGAATGGCCAGCATGATTTTCCGCGTGGCCTCCTGCTTGGTGATGTAGCCACGGGCGCCGGCGCGAATCACCCGTTCCGCATGGAGCATTTCATCGTGCATCGAAACGACCAGCACCGCCAAAGCCGGATACCGGCTGCGAATGTCCTTGATCAATTCCATTCCCTGCGAACGCCGGAGCGTGAGGTCCACGATGGCCAGATGCGGACGGGTGGCGGCAATCAATTCCAGGGCCCGGAAGCGGTCTTCCGCTTCGCCGCAAACGGCCAGGTCCGGCTCGCGTTGGATGACTTCCGTCAGACGCTCACGAACCATGGGATGATCATCCACCAGCAGGATGCGCATTTTTTCCGGCGCCGCCGGCGATTTATTGTCGGTTGCCATAAACTGAATTCAAGCGGATTGCCGCGGAGCGAAGCACGAAACCACCGTCCCGCCCTCCGGCCCGCGCTCGATGTTCAGCGTGGCGCCAATCGTCCGCGCGCGGTAATGCATGATGTGCATCCCCATGCCGCGCGCCGAAGGAAGCGGAAGGGCGATGCCGACGCCATTGTCGCTGATTTTCAATTCAACCCGGTTTTGGCCGGCTTTCAACTGAATTAAAATCGAACCGGCCCGGCTGTGTTTGACCGCATTGTTCACCGCTTCCTGCGCGATCCGGTATAGGTGCGTCGCCACGGTATTGTCGCGAACCAGCACGGGTTGCGGACAATCCATCTGACAATTGACCCGGGCGCGGGCGCGCGTGTTCGCCGCCAGTTGCTGCAAGGCGAGGTTCAAGCCGTCCGACTCCAGTTGCACGGGGAACAGTCCGCGGGACAAGGCACGGGCTTCCGTGATCGCGTCATCCAGCACCTTGCCCATTTTTTGGGCGGCGGCCGTCTCGGGCAGCGCGCGGACGGCGAGTTGCTGCTCGAGGGATTGATTGTCGAAGCCAAGACTGACCAGCTGTTGACACAGCCCGTCATGCAAGTCCTGGCCAATGCGCGCCTGTTCCCGGTCGCTGATTTCCAAAATCTCGCGCTCCAGCCGGTGCCGGTCGGTCGTATCTTCCGCGATGCCGACAATGCGGATGACTTTGCCGGACCGGTCGCGAATCGGGAAGGCGCGGTCCCGGATCCACCGCAGCGTGCCATCGGGTCTGACAATGCGATATTCCTGGTTGTACTCGCCGCTGGCTTGTTTCGTGAGCATCGCTTCGGCAACCGTCTCGCGGTCTGCCGGGTGAACGGCCTCCAGCCATGCGTGCGGAGACTGGTACAGGTCCTTGCAGCTCCGCCCCCAGATTTTTTCGTACGCCGGACTGACATAGACCATGCGGGTTTCCTCCGAGTCCCTCATCCAGAAGGCATCGGTGATGTTTTCCGCCAGCTGGCGCAACTGTTGCATGGTCTTGCGCAATTGTTCCTCGGTTTGCCGGTGGTCGCCGATTTCACGCTCCAGCGCCATGGTGCGTTCCTTCACCCGCTGCTCCAGATGCTGGGTCAGGTTGCGGACTGCGGACACCAGCAAAACCACGAATACGGAAATCCCGGTCTGCACTCCCAGGTTCCAAAACAGGACCCCCAGTTGTGAATTGCGGATGGCCTCGTCCACAAACGCGGCGAGCGAACTTGCCAGGGCGATGAGAATGCCGGCCCTTCGGCTCCCGCTCCAGGCGGCAAAGGCTGCGATCAACAGGTAAAACAGGGTAAAACTGACCCGCGAAGCGGATTCGTAATTAATAATGGCAACCAGAACGGTCAGGCAGAGGCAGACCACGCTGACAACGGCTTCAGAAGATCGTTTCAGCCGGCGGGTCAGATCCCGCCCATTGACATGGGGAATGGCGCGGTAGTCAACAATCGCGCTCGCAACGGCCGGGAGGGAGACAAGCATTTCCACAACAGCTTCGAAACGCTGCCTTAGCCAGTTGCCTGGTTTTTGCATATTTGCCCTCGTTGTGCGGGCGATACGGTTCTTTGGGGTAAACCTGCCATTGGATTTTCCAGCCCGGATCGCTGACACAGGTTATCATTTTTGCCGTGGGGAAACAACCATTGTATGACTGGAAAGCCCAATCCCCGTTTTGGGATTTGCCAGTCCCCCCGAATTCAGTGATAATGTCCGCCGTTTTTTCACGGGCCATTTATGAAACCCCAAGTCGAAATTTACGATACGACCCTGCGCGACGGTTCGCAGGGCGAAGGCATCAATTTCTCGGTCGCGGACAAACTCCGCATCGCCGAGAAGCTGGACGCGTTCGGGGTGCATTACATCGAAGGCGGCTGGCCGGGCAGCAACCCCAAGGACATCGGGTTTTTTGCCGAGGCAAAACGGAAGAAATTCAAAAACGCGCGGCTCGCGGCGTTTGGTTCCACGCGCAAAAAGGGCGTGCCCGTCGAACGCGACGACCAGGTGCGCCTGCTGATTGACGCCGCCACGCCGGTCGTGACCATCTACGGCAAAACCTCGATGTTGCACGTCCGGGAAGTCCTGCGCTGCACGCCGGAGGAAAATCTCGCGATGATCGGCGACACCGTGCGCTTTCTCAAAGACCACGGCAAATTCGTCATCTACGACGCCGAGCATTGCTTTGACGGCTACAAGCTCGACCCCGAATATGCACTCGCCACCTGGCAGGCCGCCGAGAAGGCAGGCGCGGATTTCGTCGTGCTTTGCGACACAAACGGCGGCTGTCTGCCGGAGGAAATCGCCGCCATCACCAGGACCGCCATCGGCAAATTGAATTGCAAAGTCGGCATCCACACCCACGACGACATCGGCCTGGGCGTCGCCAACGCCCTGGCCGCGCTCGAGGTCGGCGCGCTGCATGTGCAAGGCACCATCAACGGTTACGGCGAACGCACCGGCAACTGCAATCTGACCAGCGTCATCCCGTGCATTGCGTTGAAGCTGAAAAAAACCTGCGTGCCGGCGGCATCATTGCCCAAGCTGAAGGAGTTGTCGCAGTTTGTGGACGAAATCGCCAACCTGCGCCACAACCCGCGCCAGCCGTGGGTCGGTTCGTCGGCGTTCGCGCACAAGGGCGGCACGCACGTCAACGCCGTGCAAAAGCTGGCGGCGAGTTATGAACACATTGAACCGGCGCTCGTCGGCAACCAACGCACCGTGCTCATCAGCGACCTGGCGGGCCGCAGCAACATCGTCATCAAGGCGCAGGAACTCGGCTTCAAAATCACGAACGACACGCCGGAATTGAAGGCCATTCTCAATCGGGTCAAGGAACTGGAAAACCAGGGCTGCGAATATGAAGCCGCGGAAGGCTCGCTCGCCCTGCTCATCGGCAAAACCCTCCGGCCCCGCGAAGTGCCGTTCACCGTGGAGACGTATCATGTCTCGATGCGGCGCGACTCGAAGGAATCGGTTTGCGAAGCCACCGTGCGCGTGCGCGTCGGCAAAACCGTTCATCATGAAGTGGCGGAAGGCGACGGCCCGGTCAACGCGCTCGACGGCGCCTTGCGCGCCGCGCTGGCCAAATCGTTTCCCCGGCTGAAAAAGGTGACGCTGACTGATTACAAGGTGCGCATTCTCGATTCCGCCACCGGCACCGCGGCGAAAACGCGCGTGCTGATCCAGTCCAGCGACGGCCAGCACGAGTGGGGCACCGTGGGCGTCAATGAAAACATCATCGAAGCCAGCCTTCAGGCGCTCTTGGACAGCATGGAATACGCGCTGTTAAAGAAATGAGCCGCGAAGCTTTGACGCGAATTGCGCGAATTACCGCTAATTTTCAGGCCAAAAAATATGATGAGCGACCTGCTTTACAAGGAAGAGGTTTTCAGGCTCGTTGGTTTTTGCATGGAGATCCATCGCGAACTGGGCAAAGGTCATGACGAAGTGATCTATAAGGACGCGTTGGTCATCGAATTGCAACGCGCGAAAATTCCTTTCGATCGCGAATTGAAGTATGAGGTGAGTTACAAAGGCGTGATCCTGCCACACCATTATCGCGCGGACTTCGTGGTGTGGCAGAAGATCCTTTTTGAGGCCAAGGCCGTCGAAATGCTGACCGAAGCCCACGTTAAACAGGTTTTGAATTATCTGGCGGCTGCGAAACTCGAACTCGGCTTGCTTGTCAATTTCGGCGCGGATTCGCTGGAGTGGAAACGCATCGTGTTAAGCCGAAAAAGCAAACCGAAACAATTACCCAAAGATTTTCGTCTCTGAAACAATTTGCGAAAATTCGCGCAATTCGCGTCAAAACCCGCCATGTCTGAAATTTCCAAAGCCTACGAACCGCGGTCCGTCGAGGACAAATGGTACCAGTTCTGGCTCGACCAGAAGTGCTTCGTCGCCAACCCGGCGCGCGTGACCGCCAAACGACCGGCGTATTCCATCGTCATCCCGCCGCCAAATGTCACCGGCGTGCTCACCCTGGGCCACGTCCTCAACAACACCATCCAGGACATCCTCGCCCGCAAGGCGCGCATGGACGGCAAGGAAGTCCTCTGGCTGCCCGGCACCGACCACGCCGGCATCGCCACGCAGACCGTCGTCGAGAAAACGTTGAAAAAATCCGGCGAAATCCGGCACCGCGACGATTTGGGCCGTGAGAAATTTCTCGAACGCGTCTGGTCATGGAAGGAAAAGCACGGCGGCATCATCATCCAGCAATTGAAAAAGCTTGGTGCGTCGTGCGACTGGACACGCGAACGGTTCACGATGGACGAAGCCTATTCGCGCTGCGTCCAGAAGGTGTTCGTGGAGCTTTACAAAAAAGGCCTCATCTATCGCGGCAAACGCATGGTGAACTGGTGTCCCGCGTCGCTCACCGCGCTGTCCGACGAAGAAGTCATCATGAAAGAGCAGAAAGGCTCGCTCTATTATTTCAAGGTGGAGATTGCGGAAATTCCGGGAACTTTTTTGACGATTGCGACGACGCGGCCGGAAACGATTCCCGGCGATACCGCCGTGGCCGTGAATCCGAAGGACCCGCGCTATGCGAAATTCATCGGCAAGCATGTCATCCGACCGTTGCCTGCTGAATTTCCGCGCGAACAGAAGCTCATTCCCATCATTGGTGATGAGCATGTGGATTTTGAATTCGGCACCGGCGTGCTCAAAGTGACGCCCGCGCACGACAAGGCGGACTTTGAAATCGGCCAGCGCCACAAGCTGGCGCACATTGAGGTCATTGACGCGACTGGCCACATGAACGATCTGGCCGGAAAGGATTTGGATAGCCTGGACCGGTTCAAGGCGCGCAAGGTGGCCGTGGAAAAGCTCACGGAGCTTGGCGCGCTGGAAAAGGAGGAGCCGTACACCAACAACGTCGGTTTCAGCGAGCGTGCCGACGTGCCGATTGAGCCGCGCTTGAGCGAACAATGGTGGCTGCGTTATCCCCAGCTCCACGAATCGCTGGCACTCGTGCAAAGCGGCACGATTCGTTTTCGTCCTGATCGCTGGGTGCGTGTTTATCAACACTGGATCGACACCAACATCGATTGGTGTCTCAGCCGCCAACTATGGTGGGGACATCGCCTTCCGGTCTGGTATCACAAAACCAGCGGCGAAGTTCACTGCGATCTCGAACCTCCGCGCGATGCCGAAAATTGGAAACAAGATCCCGACGTGCTCGATACGTGGTTCAGTTCGTGGCTCTGGCCGTTTGTGACGATGGGCTGGCCGGAAAAAACCGACACGCTCGCAAAATTTTACCCGACCACCGACCTCGTTACCGGTCCGGACATCATTTTCCTGTGGGTTGCACGGATGATCATGGGCGGTTTGGAATTCACCGGCGAGAAGCCGTTCCAGAACGTTTATTTCACCGGCATCATCCGCGACAAGCAGGGGCGCAAGATGTCCAAGAGCCTCGGCAATTCGCCCGACCCGCTCGATCTGATCGGCAAATACGGCGCGGACGCGCTCCGGTTCGGCACGATGCGCAGCGCACCGCTCGGCCAGGACATTTTGTTCGACGAACAGAACGTCGAACTGGGCCGCAACTTCTGCAACAAACTCTGGAACGCCTGCCGCTTCCGGCAGATGGTCGGCAGCGCCGACTTCCCAATTCAGGGGGAGATTGATCCAAAACTTTTGACGTCCGACGACAAATGGATTTTGCTGAAGCTGGACCAGGCGATTCGCGAGATGAACACGGCGTTCGCCGAATACAAGTTCAGCGACGCCACCGCCACGCTCTACCGCTTTTTCTGGAGCGAGTATTGCGATTGGTACGTTGAAACCAGCAAGGCGGCATTGGGGAGCGCGCGCGTCCCGCGCGCCGATTCCGGCGAGACGCCGGAATCTTCTGACCATGGAGCGTCGGGCGCGACGCCCGACGCAGCGACCGGGACGGTCGCGCTCCCGGAAAATTTTGCCGCCAGGAAGGCAAACACGCTGGCGGTGATTGATTTCGTGCTTTCGCACACGCTGCGGCTGTTTCATCCGTTTCTGCCGTTCATATCGGAGGAACTCTGGCACGGGATGGGTTACGCCGACGACATGCCGGAAAACCAGGGCGGCCAAACCATCATGTTCGCGCCCTGGCCGAAGCCGCTCGACGACGATTTCAAGACGCATTACGGCCTGACCGGAGACGATGAGAAACGGATTGAGGCGCGAAACGAACTGGTTTCGCAAGGCCGCAACCTGCGCCGCACGGCAAACATCGCCGCGAACAAGAAAGTCAAATTCATCCTCAAACCGGCCCGGGAACTGGCATCGCATGACCTGGAAGTGCTCAAGCTGTTGCTCAACGCCGAAGCTGTGGAGATTGGCGCCAACCGTCAGCCGGCAAAGGGAACGCTGACTGTGCGCGCGGAATTGGGCGATTTATTCCTGCCAACCGAAGGTTTGATTGACGTGGAAGCGGAAAAATCCCGCCTGACGAAAGAGCTTCAAAAAATCGAGGCCGAAATTTCCAAGGTTGAACAAAAGCTCGCCAATCCCCATTTCACGCAAAAAGTTCCGGCGAATGTTTTGGAGGAACACAGGCAGCGTCTGGTTGAGTGGCACGGCAAACGCGAGCACGTGAAAGCCGCGCTCACCGCGATGCAATGTTGAATGATTTTCCCATGAAAGACGTGCCGTTGGACAAAGCCCTGGCGGGCGCCGTGAAAGCCGCGCGCGCCGCCGGCCGGCTCATGCGCGCCAACCGGCACTTGCCCAAGCGCGTGAAAACCGTTGACGCCCACGACATCAAACTCGAACTCGACGTGCGCAGCCAGAAGCTTATTGAAAAAATTCTTCGCACCGTATTTCCGCAAATCCCGCTGCTCGGCGAGGAGGGTGATTCCGGCGACGTGACCGCCGAACACCGCTGGGTGGTGGACCCGATCGACGGCACGGTGAATTACGCGTACGGCATACCACACGCCTGTGTTTCCATCGCGCTGCAACAGAAAGCCGCGCACGCAAAGCGTGCGGATTATGACGACGGTTATGCCACGGTCATCGGGGTGGTTTATGATCCATTTTGCAACGAATTGTGGACGGCGGTTCGCGGCCGGCCCGCCCGGTTGAACGGCAGGGTGATTCACGCCAGCCGCCGGCGCAAACTTGGCGAGGCCGTGGTTTCCATCGGCTTTGCCAAAAGCCGCGCCAGCCTGGAAACGGCCCTGCCGTATTTTGCCTGGCTCTCCCGGCGCGTGCGAAAAATCCGCATGATGGGCGCCGCCGCGCTCGCCCTGACCTACGTGGCCACCGGACGTTTCGATGCCTACCTCGAACGCAGCATCCACCTCTGGGACATTGCCGCCGGCGGATTGATCGTGGAATGCGCCGGCGGAAAATTCTGGTTTGAGCGCATCGCGCCGGGCAAAAAATTCCGCCTCAAGGCCAGCAACGGTTTGATTCACCGCAAACTGCCGGCGCCACAATAACCTTGAAATTTGACGGAAACCAGGTATTTTTCAGGGGATGTCACATCTTCGGACGATTTGTTGTTTAATCGTTTTCACGGCGCTTTTCCATTCAGCCCAGGCGGGAACCCTCGTGCAATTTCGCACTGTATTTGGGGACATCGAAGTGGAGTTGTACGACCAGGACAAGCCGGTGACGGTGCAAAATTTCCTGAATTATGTCAAAAGCGGGCGCTACGAAAACGAATTTGTGCATCGCTTGGTGCCGGGCTTCGTAGTGCAAGGTGGTGGATTTACTGTCACTAATCGCGGCGCAACCAACTGGCAAGTCGTCGCGATTCCCACTTATCCTCCAATCACCAATGAATTTGGTGTTGGCCAGCAGTTCAGCAATGTCTTCGGCACGATTGCCATGGCCAAGCTCGGCGGCGACACCAACTCCGCGACCTCACAGTGGTATTTCAACCTGACGAACAATCCATCCCTTGATGCGGCGAATACGAATGATTTCTTTGTGGTGTTCGGCCATGTCATTGCCGGAACGAATGTGCTCAACGTGATGAACCAATTTCAGTACTGGAATGGGACACAAACCAGCAACCTAGTCTATAACGGGGGATCACCTTTTGACAATCTGCCGTTGCTTTATCCGAGTCTGGCCCAAACCACTTCGTCTTCGTGGACATCTCGCTCCTGCAAATTGCCCTCCAGCCGGTTGGCGGCGGCGGCGAACAGATTTCTTGGAACAGCGCCACGGGCCTGACGAACATTGTCGAGTACACCACCAATCTTCCGCCCGTCTGGAACACGCTGGTCACCACCAACGGGACCGGCGCGCGGATGACCGTGACGGACAACGCCGCGGTGCCCAGCCGGTTTTACCGGGTGCGGGTCGTTTATTAGATCGGGCAATTTCCCATTAAACGGCAGGCTTGCCGGCCGCGGCAGCATCCAGGTTTAGCTTCAATTTCGCCAGCGCCTGCGCGCGGTGGCTCAATTGGTTTTTCACCTCGTCGCCCAGTTCGGCAAAGGTCTGCTCAAAACCGGCCGGCACAAACAGCGGGTCGTAGCCAAAGCCGTTTTTTCCGCGCGGCGCGAAAATAATCCGGCCTTCGCAGACGCCGTCAAATGTTTGCGGTTCAAACTCGTCCGCATAACAGACCGGCGAGGCGACCTCGATTTTCCCAGTTGGCACCGCAACCAGCGCAATGACACAGTGAAAACGTGCCGTGCGCTTTTCCCGCGCGACGTCCTGGAGCAGGCGCAATAATTTCGCGTTGTTGTCGGCGTCGGGAGTGTTGCCGGATTTTGCCGAATCCAGGGCGGCAAACCGCGCCGAATGCACGCCCGGCGCGCCGTTCAGCGCGTCCACTTCCAGCCCGGAATCGTCGGCCAGAACAAACAGGAGTTGAGAGTAGAGGGTCGGGGGTTGAGAGCCAGCCAGCCAATGGGCAAGTTCCGCGGCCTTTTTGGTCGCGTTGCCTGCAAACGTGGCGGCGTCCTCGACCACGGCCGGCGCGTTGGGAAAATCATTGAGCGTGAGAAGCCGGAACTGCCCGCCCAGCATGGCGCGGATTTCCCCGGCTTTGTGTGGATTGCGCGTGGCGATAAGCAGCGTGATCACCCGCACACGATAATCAGGCAGGCGCTCCGGCGCAATGCACGGCCAGCGGTGTTCGTGACATTTTGAAGACTGACGCAGCTGAAGCTGGTCAAATTAATCCGACTTGTTGTATTTTCCCGAGGTTCGGCCGCCGGGCGATTTTGAATCCCGGCCGCCGGTTGGTGGGTAAATTTATGGCGAGTCTCAAAAATCCAAACACGCGGCCAGGACCTGATGTTTTGCAGGAGGCCGCGGTGCAGGAAGCGACCGCGACACTTCAACGGCTCAACACCTCGCTTTCCGGTTTGAGTGAAGAGGAAGCCGCCGCACGGCTGGAGCAATACGGCCCCAATGAGGTTGCGCAGGAAAAACAGCATGGCTGGCTGCGTCGGCTCTGGATTGCGTCGCGCAACCCGCTGGTGATTTTGCTGATGATTCTCGCCATCTTCACTTTCGCGACGGCGGGAGACGCAAGCGATTATGTCGGCGGCTTCGTGATGGTGGCGATGGTGCTGCTGGCGCTGTCGCTGCGGCTTATTCAGGAGACGAAGGCCGACAACGCGGCCGCCAAACTCAAGGCGATGATCAAAGTCACTGCGACGGTCATCCGCGATGGCGGACCAAAGGAAATTCCGCTCAAAGAACTCGTTCCCGGTGACATTGTAAAACTCTCCGCCGGCGACATGATTCCTGGCGATGTGCGGCTGATTGCCGCCAAGGATTTGTTCATCATCCAGGCCACGCTCACCGGGGAATCGTTGCCGGTCGAGAAAACCGATGCGCGTGACCCGCGCACGAACGTTTCGATCATTGAACACACGAACATTTGTTTTCTGGGCACAAGCGTGGAAAGCGGCGCGGCCACGGCGGCTGTTGTCGCCACCGGCGCGCAAACGTATTTCGGCAAGATGGCCAGCAGTCTCGCCGGCCAGCAAGTCGAAACGGCGTTTGACAGGGGCGTGAAAAAATTCACCTGGCTGATGATTGGTTTCATGGTGGTGCTGTCACCGTTGGTGTTTTTTATCAACGGTCTCACCAAACACAGTTGGGGCAAGGACACTTTTCTGTGCGCGCTCGCCATCGCCGTCGGGTTAACGCCGGAAATGCTGCCGATGATTGTTTCCGTTTGTTTGTCCAAAGGCGCGCTGGCGATGTCGAAAAAGAAGGTCATCGTCAAACGGCTCAATTCCATCCAGAACTTCGGCGCCATGGACGTGCTCTGCACGGACAAGACCGGCACGCTCACCATAGACCACGTCATCCTCGAGCTGCACTGCGACGTGTTCAAAAACGAAAGCGAGGCCGTATTGCGCGATGCCTATCTCATCAGCCATTTCCAGACCGGTCTGAAAAATGTCCTCGACCGCGCCGTGCTGCGCTACAAGGAATTGCACAGCGAACTCGGCATCGAAAAATACAAAATGGTGGATGAAATCCCGTTCGATTTCTCGCGCCGGATGATGTCCGTAGCCGTCGAATGTCCGGACGGCGAGCGGCAATTGCTGACCAAAGGCGCGCCGGAGGCGGTCTTCACCAAATGCACGCACTTTGAGAGCGACGGTGAAATTTTCCCGATGGAACCGGTATTGGTTGGCGATCTGGTACAGCAGGTGAATGAATTGAGCGAGGACGGTTTTCGCGTGCTGGCGGTGGCCACAAAGAAACTCGGCCAACAAAACACCTTTTCCAAAGCCGACGAATGCGACCTGGTGCTGACCGGCTACCTCGCGTTCCTCGATCCGCCCAAGGACACCGCCTCCAAAGCCATCACCGCCTTGCGGCAGCACGGCGTGACGGTCAAGGTATTGACCGGCGACAACGATCTGGTCACCCGGAAGGTTTGCAGTGAAGTCGGCATTCAAGCTGAAAAAATCCTGCTCGGCAGCCAGGTGGAAAATTTGACCGATGAACAGCTCGCCCAAGAGGTGGAAGCCACGGATGTTTTCGCACGCCTCTCGCCGGCGCACAAAAAGCGCGTCGTGCAGGCGCTGCAACGCAACCGGCATGTCGTTGGCTTCATGGGCGACGGCATCAATGATGCGCCCGCGCTCCGCGCCGCCGACGTGGGCATTTCCGTGGACAACGCGGTGGACATCGCCAAGGAATCCGCCGACATGATTCTCCTGGAAAAGAACCTGATGGTGCTGGAGGAAGGCGTGCTCGAAGGCCGCAAAGTGTTTGCGAACATCGTCAAATACATCCGCATGGGCGCGAGTTCCAATTTCGGAAACATGTTCAGTTGGGTCGGCGCGAGCGCGCTGTTTCCCTTTCTGCCGATGCAACCGCTTCAGATCCTCACCAACAATCTGCTTTACGATTTTTCCCAGGTGCCGATTCCAACGGACAACGTCGGTGCGCAATACATCGCCAAACCGCGCCCTTGGAACATGGGGGAAATCGCCAAGTTTATTATTTTCATCGGCCCCATCAGTTCGATTTTTGATTACACCACTTTTTTTGTGATGTGGTTTTTCTTCAAGTGCAATCGCGTGGGGCTGACGCCGGATTTGATAGCGCGTTTTGGTGCCAACGACGCGGCCAACCACACCTACTACGCCGCGCTTTTCAACACCGGCTGGTTTGTCGAATCCATCATGACGCAAACGCTTATCATCCACGTCATCCGAACGAGCCTGATTCCTTTCATCCAATCGCGGGCAAGCTGGCAACTCACGATGACCACGATCCTCATCATGCTCATCGGCGCGGTCCTGCCTTATTCACCCTTGGCCAGACCGTTGGGTTTCGTGCCGCTGCCGTGGCAATTCTGGCCGCTGCTGGCGCTGACGCTGCTCTGCTACGTCGGCCTGACACAGATCATCAAGAGTTGGATGGTCCGGAAAAACTGGATTTGATGGCTGACTTTGCGGGTGAAACAAAAAGCCGTCCCGCATCACACGGGACGGCATTAACCGGCTTGCGCGGGTTGATCGGCCCCGCTCAAGCCTCAAAGGATTTTCCGCAGCCGCAATTTTGTTTCGCGTTGGGATTGGAAATTTTGAAACCGCCGCCCGTCAGCGAGTCGCTGAAATCCACCACGGTGCCGCGCAGATAGGGCGCGCTGAAGGCGTCCACGAGGAGGGTCACGCCGTGCTGCTCGGCGACCTGGTCGCCGTCGCGTTTTTCATCAAAGACCATGCCGTATTGCATGCCGGAACAACCGCCTTGCTCCACAAAAATGCGCAGCGTTTTGCCGGCATTTTCCGGTTTCGCGAGCAAGGATTTTGTTTCCTCCGCCGCACGGTGGGTGAGCGAGACGACCGGTCCGGCTGTGACGATTTCACTCATGGTTTCCAGTGGAAGCTAAACTCGGCGCAGGCGGGTGTCAAACGGCGTTAATTCTGGCCCGGCGCGATGTGTTCCTGGGCGTTGGCAATTTTCTTTTCGAGCAGGTCGTGCAAGGGCGGCAGCAACTCCTCCAGCCGCCGATACACATTCACCGCCTGTGGCCATTCGCCCAGCGTCTCGGCCACGCCCGCCGCCTGAAGGCCGGCCTTTTTCACCCAAAACGGATTCGCCGATTCGCCCTCGCGCAGATTTTTTCCGTAGAGCACATCGAGATAATTCTGCAGCGCCAGTTGCAGCAACGCGGCCTGGTCCGGGCCCGTCGCCGGCGCGGCGCGTTTTTCGAACACGAGCCCGATGCCCATTTGCGCCTGGCTGCGCGCGGCGGCGTCCGCCAACGGCGAGTTGATGACCTGCGCGTAGGCGTTGGTCGCGTCGTCATAAAAATGCGCGCCCTGCGGCTGCCCGGCGAGTTGCAAATAGCAATCGCCGATTTCGCCCCAGGCGAGCGCGGCCTGCTCGGACTGCGGATACGTCTGGTCAATGGCCTTGAACACCTGGATGGCCTTCTCAAAATTCGCCAGCGGATTGTTGGTGTCTGACGAAGGCTCTTGCATCAGCGCCCCGCCGTAGGCAAACAGCGCCTGCACATACAAGTTCGCCGGGCAGTTTGTGTCACCGGTCAATTTCGTGAAATACCCGATGGCATCGGAATAACCCTGTCGTGCCAGGGCCGCGCGCCCGGCCATCATGCACGCCGCATACGCCAGGTTCGTTGAGTTGGGCCAGTTTTGGAAAAGCAGTTCGTAGTTTTTTTCCGCGTCAACGTAATTGGTTCCGGTGTTATAGAAATAACCACCAATCCACCATTGGGCAACGGGCGCCCAACTGTTGGTTGAAAATTGCGCGACGAAATTCGTGAACAGCCGGAAGGCGTTCGCCTCATTCCCGGCCTGGAAATTCGCCCACGCCCGGGCATACTCCACCTCCGGGAGCAGCGGCGTGTGGTTGGGGTACTGCTTCACCCAGCGGTCATAGATGCCGATGGCGGCGGGCCAGTTGGTTTCCTGCTCGTAGGTGCGGGCGAGCGCCAATTCCGCCTCCGGCCGCAACGACGAATCGGGATAAAGTTCCTCAAATTTCTCAAACAGCGCGCGCGCCGCCGCCGGCTGTTGCAAATCCGACAGTTCTTCACCCGCCAGCAACACACTGTTGCCTGCCAGAGTGCTCGTCGGATACACGGTCAGGATTTGAGCCAGTGCATTGGTGGTGCCCGACATGTCACCCAATTCCATGCAGGCGCGCACCGTTTGGTAAAGCGCCTGGGGAGCGAGGGTTTTGTTCACGCCGGGAAAATTCGTAAAATTTTGCCACACCGCTTCGTAATTGTCCCGCGCGCCCGCGTAATCCTGTTGTGCGAACAATGCGTCCCCGATTTTGAAGCGCGCCACAGCCAGATCCACTGACGGTGGCAGCAATTGCGCGGCGGTCTTGAAAGCCGCCAGACTCTCGGATTTTTTTCCCGCCTCCCAGTAATACCAGCCTTCGTCCAGGTGCGCCTTGCCGATGAGCGGGCTGTTGGTGCAGGTGTTCAGGAACTGGTCAAATTGCGCCCCCGCTTCCGCCAGGCTGTTCGTCGCCGCCGCCGGCTGCGCGATGTATTCCTTCAAATGCAATTCGCCCAGCGACAATCGCGCAATGTCCGCCGAAGGCGAGTCGGGGAACTGCGTGAGAAACTTTTCAAGCGATTGTTCGGCGGCTGAAAAGTCCGTTTGCGCGGCGGCCAGTTCCGCGATTTTCAAAATTGCCTGCCGTTGCCAGGCGGCGGGCGCGTTGGTCGAAAGATTTTCCTGGTACGCCGCCATGGCTTCCCCGGTTCGCCCCATCCGTTCCAGGACGCTGCCCTGTTCGACCACGCTCGCGGCGCGCATGCCGGACTGGCCGGTCAAGTCCGCCAGCCGGATCAAATTCGTCGTCGAGGCCAGCGCCGCGTTCGTATCGCCGCCGGCGAGTTGCACATGGCAAAGCAGTTGGGTCCGTTGCCAGCTCAATTCCGGCGTGAGTGTCCGCGCCGCCAGCGAATGCAAAACCGCCGCCGCCTCGCTCAGTTTGTCTTGCCGGAGCAACGCCTCGGCCAGCAGCAATTGGCCGCGCACCACCCGTTCGTCGGCGGGACTTTTTTTAGCGGCCGTTTCAAACACCCCGCCCGGCTCCTGCAACAAAATGATCACCTGCGGCCATTGACCAAGCTTGGCGCACGCCGCCGCCTCATTCACCACGGCGTCCAGCCGCCACCGCGAGTTGGGAAAATCGTGTGCCAGCCGGGCAAGCGTCGCCGCGGCGGCGGCATAATCCTCGTTCTGAAATTGCGCCTCGCCGAGCCAGTAAACGTACTGGTCGGTCAGTTTGCCCGCCTGCGGTTCATGCGCGGCCAGCAGATCAATGGCCGGCAAAAATTTCTGCTGCTTGAAATCCGCCTCGGCCTGCAGCAACACCGCCTCGGCAACCCGTTCGGATTTGGGATATTTTTCGGCGAACTCGGCGAACTCCACTTCCGCGCGGCTCCACATGCCGTCCTGATACGCGCTGGCCGCGGCGGCGTAAGCGCGTTCCTCCCGCGTACTGGCGAGCAGCACCTGCTCACCGCTCAACAGCAGCGCGAAAACAATCAACCACCAACGGCGCACCCAAAACATGCCTAACTCTAAACGACGGCCGGAAGCGAAAAAAGCGCGAAATGCGCGGGCAAATGTCCTCGCTCAGGCCCGGTGGTTGTGCTTTTTGCCCATGGCTTTGCTCGCCATGGCTTTCACAGTTGCCATTGCTGGTTTGCGGGACACCGATTCAAATTCGAGGCGAATTGTCCGCAAGGTTTGGCGCGCGGCAGCCGCCTGCCACTTTACAAGACACTGGCGCGATTTGCCGGCAGCGCAGATTCTTCATGCGTGTTTATCCATGTCCCTCCGTGGTTGAATTAACTTTTCGCCCGCGCTTGAACGGCACAGTAATATGGTTGTCTGAACCTCAAATTTATGACGGCCCAAAACCAAACACCCCGTTCTCTCTTGCTCGTTTCCATTCTTCTCCTCACGCTGACCTGGTCGTCAGCCAGTCGCGCGGCCACCAACGACATTTCCGCCGCCCCGGACGTGTTGCGCGCCACGCTCACAAATGGCCTGCAGGTCATCATTGTCCGCAACACCCTCGCGCCGGTGGTCACCACAATGATCAATTACCGCGTCGGTGCGGACGAGTGCCCCCCGGGATTTCCCGGCATGGCCCATGCCACCGAACATATGATGTTTCGCGGCAGTCCGGGATTGTCGGCGGATCAACTGGCGGATATTTCGGCGGCGCTTGGTGGTGATTTCGACGCGGACACCCAGCATCCGGTCACGCAGTACATTTTCAGCGCGCCGGCCGGCGATTTGGACGTGGCCCTGCACGTCGAGGCCACCCGGATGCGGGACCTGTTGCCAAGCGAAGAGTTGTGGGACAAGGAGCGCGGCGCCATCGAGCAGGAGGTGGCGCAGGATTTGTCCAATCCCGAATACGTTTTCTACATCAAACTGCTGGCGGCCATGTTCCAGGGCACGCCGTACGCGGACACAGGATTGGGCACGCGACCATCCTTCAACAAAACCACCGATGCCATGCTCCGCAAATTTCACAACACCTGGTATGCGCCCAACAACGCCATCCTGATCATCGTCGGTGATGTGCAACCGGAACCGGCGCTGGAGCAGGTGAAGAAAATTTTCGGCGGCATTCCGTCAGCGAAACTTCCTGCACGACCGGAGTTCCATTTTGAGCCGGTACAACCGGAAACACTCAAGCAGGACACCGATTTGCCGTATGGCTTGGTCGCCGTCACGTTTCGCCTGCCCGGCTCGGACAGTCCCGATTATGCCGCCGCGCAAATCCTGTCGGACGTGTTGAGCAGCCAGCGCGGCAAACTTTACGGGTTGGTGCCCGAAGGCAACGCGCTGTTCGCGTCATTCGACTACGACAGCCTGCCGAAGGCCGGTTTGGGGTTTGCCGTCGCCGGATTTCCCGCGGGCGGCGATTCGACCGATCTGCTGGAACAGGTGCGGGGCATTCTGGCGGCGGAAGTGACGAATGGGGTGATGGCAGACCTGGTTGAAGCCGCCAAACGGCGCGAATTGGCCAGCGCCGAGCTTCAAAAAAATTCCGTGTCCGGGCTGGCGTCGGCGTGGTCGGACGCGGTGGCCATTGAAGGCCGGCAATCACCGGACGACGACATCGCCGCCATCCGTCAGGTCACGGTCGCGGATGTCAACCGCGTTGCGCAGCAATATCTGGATTTTGATCACGCCATCTTGGCCATTCTCACCCCGCAACCTTCCGGCAAGCCCATTTCTTCAAAAAGTTTCGGCGGCAAGGAATCCTTCGCCGCGTCCAAAACCACGGGGGTCAAACTGCCCGAATGGGCCAGGAAAATAACAGAGCAGATTGAAATTCCACCTTCCACGTTGAATCCGTTTGTGACCAATCTGCCCAACGGCATCAAACTCATCGTGCAGCCGGAAACCATCAGCGACACCGTCAGCGTTTTGGGCCGGATCAAAAGCAACGCCAAGGTCGAAACGCCGGACGGCCAGGGCGGCGTGGATCAGGCGCTGGACCAGTTGTTCTCCTACGGCACGAAATCGCTGGACCGGCTGGCATTCCAGAAGGCGCTGGACGACATTGGCGCGAATGAATCGGCGGGCGCGGACTTTTCGTTGCAGGTGCTGACCGACCAGTTTGAACGCGGGGTGCAACTGCTCGCCGACAACGAACTTTCGCCCGCGCTGCCCGAAAACGACTTCAAAATCATCCAGCCGCAACTGGCGGCGTCCGTGGCCGGCGAACTGCAAAGCCCGGACCATCTGGCCGGACGCGCGCTGCGGGCGGCACTGTTTCCCAGGAGCGATCCGGTGCAACGGGAAACCACGCCCGCCACCGTCAAAGCACTCACCATTCAAAATGTGCGGGATTATTATCATTATGTGTTCCGGCCCGACCTGACGACCCTCGTCGTCATCGGCAACGTGACGCCGGAAAATGCCGTGACGGTTATTTCAAAATATTTCAACGACTGGAAAGCGGAAGGTCCGCAACCCAACACACTGTTCCCACCGGCGCCGGCGAATGCGCCTGCCACCACGCATGTGCCGGATTCCAGCCGGGTGCAGGACAAGGTTACACTGGCGGAAACGCTGACGCTGACCCGCACCAATGCCGATTACTACGCGTTGCAACTGGGCAATCACGTGCTGGGCGGCGGATTTTACGCCACCCGCCTGTATCGTGATCTGCGCGAGAAAAGTGGCTTGGTTTATTTCGTGGATTCCTCGTTCAACATCGGCCTGACGCGCGGCGTTTATCAGGTTGAATACGCCTGTGACCCGCCGAACGTGGCCAGGGCGCGCGCCGTCATTCTGGGTGATTTGAAGGACATCCAGGCGAAAAAAGTCACTTCGCAGGAATTGCATCAGGCCAAACTGATGCTGTTGCGGGACATTCCCCTGTCGGAATCCAGCGTGAACTCTATTGCCGAAGGCTGGCTCTCGCGTTCCGTGCTCGGCCTGCCGCTCGATGAACCCACCCGTGCGGCGCAGGTTTACGTCAAACTCCAGGCGCGCGAGGTCAAAGCCGCTTACGCCAAATGGCTCCGCCCGGACGATCTCGTCGAGGTGATCCAAGGCCCGGTGCCGCATTAAAACCAAACCGATGGTGCGGTTGAATTCCCAGCCGTTGCCCGACCGGCAAAATGGCGAATTAACCTTTTGACGCCTTGTCCCGGCAATGCGTTAATGGGCGTTCGAACTGAACAAAGGAAAAAGCGATGGACGATAAAATGAACACCACAGCCTCATCAAAAAATGTATTGAACTCGGATGTTGAAATCAAAGGCAACATCAAGTTTTCCGGCGAACTCTCACTGGACGGGAAGTTGGACGGGGAAATTCACACCGACGGCGCCCTGAACCTCGGCGACAGCGCGGTCGTCAACGGCAACATCAACGCCCAATCGGTGGTGGTCCGCGGCAAGGTCCACGGCAACATCAACGCCAAGGAAAAAATTGACATCAAGGCGAAGGCCGAATTGTTCGGCGACATTCGCGCGAGCAAACTGGTGATTGAGGAGGGCGTCACCTTCGTCGGCAAAACGGAAGTGAACCCGAACAAGGTTACACCCACCGCGCCGACGGCGCGCCCCGCCGAAGCGCCCAAGCCGTCGGAGCCAGCCAGGCCGGTCCGTTGATCCGCCGACATCTCCCACGCAGACCGACGATTGAATGCCGGCGAAGAAACAGGACAAGGTCCTGCTGACCTGCCCCCATTGCGGCCATCAGCAAGCGGAGCCGCGCGCGGCCTTTTCCACCATCTGCAAGCAATGCGGGCAACACCTGCGCGTTCAGGAAATTCTGCACCCGCCGCGGAAGGCGGCGGCACCCGCGCCCGACCAAAAAAACATCACCTGTTTCGAGTGCGGCGCCGAACTGGTCATCCCGGCTTCCGCCGAATCCACCATGTGCAAACGCTGCAGCCAGTACGTGGACCTGCACGATTACCACATCACCAGCGCCCTGGCCAAAAATTTCAAAACCAAGGGCGCCTTCACCGTTGAGCTCAAAGGCTACGTTTTCAACACCGAAAGCATCGTCGGTGACGCCGTCATCAAGGGGAAATTTCACGGCAAACTGGTCGCCAAAGGTTCCCTGACGATTTACTCGACCGCCGACCTCAAAGGCAGTCTGACCGCCGCGCATCTGATCATTCCGGCGGAAAATCACTTTCGCTGGCCGGACCCAATCAAGGTCGGCTCGGCGGAAATTGCGGGCGAACTGGCAGCCAGTCTGCACGCCCAAGGCACGGTGGTTTTGCAAGCCACCGCGCGACTATTTGGCAACGTGGACGCCAACGACTTGGTCGTTGAGGACGGCGCGGTGGTTGTCGGGAAAATGCAAATCGGCCCTCGAACCGGTGAAAAACAGTCTTCACTTTTGTGAATCCGCGCTTGCAAATCGGACGTAATGCGCTTGGATGAACACATGTTTCCGCCTGTCGCATTGACCAGGGACAAAGGCTGGCAGCCCGGCAAGACCTGCCCCACTGGCACGTTGTTCTTTGCGCCCAAGGGCGTCCGACACAGCCCGCCGACAGTCGCATGAGCGCATTCCCCGTCAGTCTCGAAAAGGAAACCCTGCTCGCACAACGCATGACCGCGCTGGGCGTGCGGGAAGCCGATATTGACGAAAGTTTCGTCCGGTCCGGAGGCCACGGCGGCCAGAACGTCAACAAAACTTCGACCTGCGTGATGCTGCTTCACCGCCCCACCGGCTTGCAGGTCAAATGCCAGGCCACGCGCCAGCAGGGGCTTAACCGCTTCATCGCCCGGCGTTTGCTGCTCGACAAGATTGAAGAAAAGCAGAAGGGGTTCGTGGCTGCACGCCGCGCCGAGATTGAAAAAATCCGCCGGCAAAAGCGGAAACGCTCCCGGCGCGCCAAGGCGCGGATGCTCGCCGACAAATCCCACCACGCCGACAAGAAAGCCGCGCGCCGCGCCGTCGCCATGGATTAGGAAAATCGCGCTCCAATTGCGCCGCCGGCATCACCCAGCGGGTTTTGGGCGAAGGCAAATTCCCCCACGATTTTTCCGCCGATCAAATGTCCCTGGATGATGCGTTCCAGTGTTTCCGGGGTGCAGGAATGGTACCAGACGCCTTCGGGATAAACGACCGCAATCGGCCCGTGCGCGCAAACGCGCAGGCAGTTGGCCTTGGTGCGATAGACCAGCGGCTGTGGCCCGGCGAGATTCAACTCCTTGAGCCGGCGCTTCAGAAATTCCCACGCCGCCAAACCCGCTTCGCGCGTGCAACATTTCGGCTCGGTCTGGCCGGCGCACAAAAAAATGTGCCGGTGGAATTTCTCCAGACCGAGCGTTTCAACGGCGCTTTGCAACTCCATTTTCATGTTCCCAAACCTAACCTGAATCGCAATCTCCAGCGAGAATAAGATGCCGGATCGTTCAACGCGAAAACGCCAGGCCGATCACACCGGCGACGGCGGTCGCCCCGCCGGCGAGCGAACGCGCGGTAATTTTTTCGCCTTCGAACACACGCGTCAGCGGCAGCATGACGATGGGCGTCGTGGCGATGACGGCGGTGACGACGCCCGCCGACGTGTTTTCGAGCGCCCATTGCATACAGCTCACGCCGACCGTCTGGCCGGCCAGACTGTTGGCCACGACCCACGGCCAGAGCCGGCGCCATTTTTCACGCGAGACCTGAAAACTTCCCGTTTCGAGCGTGCCACCCTGCGTATGGGCGGCGCGCCATTTCACCACCAGCAAAATGATGCCCAGCGCAATGGCGCCGCCGATGACGCGCTGGTAGCCGGTGGTGCCGGGATCGGGATGTTGTCCCGCCGCGTGCGCAACGGCGTAGGCTTTGCGGCTGAGCACCGCGCCCAGCGCGCCGCCGACAGCAGCAACCACGCTGGCCAGCGCACCCGCCCACAACTGGCGCGGCGGGATTTTCAAATGTTCACCCGGCGCGAGCGCAATGGCCACGCCCGTCAAAATGATCGCGATGCAAAACAATTCGGGCACGTTCAGCGTGGTGCCGAGCCACAGCCATTCAATTACCACCGCGACCGGCGCGGTGAGGCATTGCGTGAGCAAAACCGTCAGGCGGCTGCCCAGCCGCGTGAGTGCCTGAAAATAGCCGCTGTCGCCCAGCCCGATACCGGCCAGGCCGCTCAACACAAAAAGTGGAAACGCGTCGCCGGCAAAGCCCGTGCCAAACGCATTCGCCCAGATCGCCAGAAAAACCGTCGCCAGGAAGGCGCGCCAGAAATTGGCCTCCACGCCGCCGATTTGCCGGGCCGTGCGGTGGCCGCAGATCGCGGAGACGGCAAACAACAGTGTGGTTAAAAGCGCGGCGAGCATGGAACCCGCGGGAGCGATTACAATTGATCGTAATACTCGTCGGGAGCGATGCCGCTTTCCTCGCCGGCGCTTTCGACTTCCACGCCGCCTTCCTTGAGTATGTTAGCGATGTCCGGCGAGACCCATTGCTTGCTTTGTTCTTTGCTTTTTTTAACCGGCTTGATGCGAAAATGTCCCGTGGTGTTCGATTCGAGAATGCCGCGTTCCGCCATGCGGAGCAAAACCGGTTTGGCCCATTCCGGCTCTTCATTATATCGCCGCCGCCCGCCCGCGCGCCGGCAAATCTCGCGCGCCGCAATATACTCACTTCCCCATGACTTGAGGAATTGATAAATCTCACGCTCGTCCGCATCCATAACGGCAAACTGCCACACCACGGCGGTGGAGTCGAGCAACTATCGCACCCCGGCACCGGCGCGTGTGTGATTGCGAAGTTCAAATACTTTCCCGGCGGCTTTTCTGTTCGCCCTGATTTGGCCGGCTTGAAATTGCCCAAGACAGAGCCTTTGCGGGTTATTTCGCGCTTTTTCAAAGCCGGTTGGCGCAGAAATCGCTGTCATTTCAGCCAGAAAATATGTTGTGGTGGACGTATCAGCAGCTTCGCGTAAGCAATCCAAAGACCCGGCTGGCGACGGTCGAAAAACTGGCGCAATCCGAGCACTCCGATTCGGTCGAGCCGCTGCTTTTCGCCTTAAAGGATGGGGATACCGCCGTCCGCAGCGCCGCCGCGCGGGGACTGGGCAGATTTCAAGACCGGCGGGCGGTCAGCCCCCTGATGCAAATGTTGCGTGACCCCGCTCCATTGGCGCGCGCCGCGGCGGCGGAGGCCTTGGGGCAACTGGGAGATTCACAGGCGGTGAACTGGCTGGTCCGTTTGCTTCGGGATGTCGAGCCAACCGTCAGGTCGCGCGCTTCCCAGAGCTTAAAGCAATTGGGCTGGCAACCGGACAGCGACACCGAACGCGCGCTGCAACTCATGGCCACAGGCACGCTCCGTCAGGTCGCCGCGTTGGGCGCCGAGGCCATCGAGCCACTGGTCGAGATGCTCAGGCACGGTCCGCCGGACAAACAATTGGAGGCGGTCAAGGCGCTGGGCGAAATGGAGGACCGGAGCGTCATCAAACCCTTGTTGGAGGCGCTCCGGAAAAGCTTGCCGGCCGTGCGCATCGCCGCCTTGGAAGCCTTGGAGCGTTTCGCCGATCCCGCCGCTTTCGAAGCCGTGGAACGTCTGCTCAAAGACCACAATCCCAGCGTCCGTTCCGCTGCCGTGGAAACAGTCATCAAATGCGATGGCAGTCGCGCCGTGCCCGGATTGATCCGCGCCCTGAGGGATTCCTCGTGGGAGGCGCGCCAGGCGGCGGTCAAAGCCTTGGGCACGCTCGGCGAACCGGCGGCCGTGGACGGACTTTGCCAGGCGTTGCGCGACAAGGACCGTGACGTGCGCGAGGGGGCGGCGGCGGCTTTGGGCCGGATTGGCGACGCGCGCGGGATTTATTCCCTGGTACTTGCGTCGCTGGACGCTGAAACCACGGTGCGTAACGCCGCGAACAATTCACTCCAGTTGATTGACCGTCAATGGTTGAAAACCGGGGCCGCCCGCCAGGCCTTGCCCGAAATTAAAACGGCCTTGAATCACCGGGAATACTGGATCCGGCACAGCGCCACCAAATTGCTCGAACAGCTCAATAACATCGTTGCTGACACACCGGATATTCTGCCGGCGGCCGGCTCCACGGCACAACCACCGGACCGTTCCCCGGCCGCGGTTTTTACCATTCTTGCCGACCTGCTCCGCGATAACGACCGCGACCTGCGGCTGGCAGCGGCGGTGGCATTCGGGCACTTGCGGGAAAAGAACGCAAAATCCATTCTGACGGAAGCGGTTCAAGATGGCGATTTTCTCGTGCAACAAGCCGCACAAAACGCCTTGGCGGCGTTGAATTGAAAGCCGCCGGCAAACGGCGGGATTTGGCACCCGGCGGGAACAACTTCCGGTACGGGAATTGCGGTATGATTTGAAAGTTTTCGAGTAAAAAGTGAAAGCGCCGACAAAACAATATCAACTCCTGTTCGTGGACGACGATGGCGATTTTCTCACCATGATCCGGGATTTCTTTGACACGCTGGGCGAAAAAATCTGGCAAATCCACTGCGCGACCTCCGCGGACCAGGCGCTGGAGATGCTCAAAACCCGCAAGCTGGATCTCGTGGTGTCGGATATTAACATGCCAATGCTCGATGGCATCCAATTCCTTCACATCCTCAACCGTCGTCATCCTGATCTGAAAAAGGCGGTGATTACCTCCGACGCCACCGAGGAGAAGCGTTCCGCCTGCCTCGCTGAGGGTGCTGAATTGTTCATCGAGAAGCCGCGTTCGCCCGAAGGGTTGAAGTCCATCTTCATCATGCTGGAGGAGTTGATTACCTGGACGCCCCAAGAAGGCTTTCAGGGGGTGTTGCGCCGCGTCGGTCTGCAGGATGTCATTCAAATGGAATGCCTCGGCCGTAACTCGTCCATCCTGGAAATCCACAACCAGCAGTTGCGCGGCCGGGTTTATATCGAAGCCGGCCGGATTATTCACGCGCAGGCCGGCGACGAGGCTGGCGAAAATGCCTTCTACAAGCTGTTGTCCCTTCCCAGCGGCGAGTTTCAATTGCATCCGTTCGAACTGCCGGCCAAGCGCACCATTGAAGGTCAATGGGAATTTTTGCTCATGGAAGCCGCGCGGGTGCGCGATGAAATGGCCGCTCAAACGCCGCCCACCGGCCTGGCTGCCAAACCGGAGCCGGGACCGGTGATCGAAACATCCACCACGGCATTTCATTTGGCCGCGCAAGTGGAAGAGACTTTGATTTGTTCCGGCCAGGGCGACCCGCTTTATGTCTGGCAATGCCCGGAGGCGCCTGCCCGGGTGGCCCTGCTGCAAACCGTGGCGCAACAGGCGGCGTTTCTCGGCCAATTGATGCCATTGGGCAATTTTGACCGGCTGGAAATTCAACTTGCCAACAGCCGGGCGGTAGCCCAGGCGAAGGCCGACCGCATGATCTTTGTGCGCGTTTCGACCAGCGCGGAAAATCCCGCAACCGAAATCCCATGAACGACACCTTGCAGGAAAGACTGGCCACCGGCGCGATTGCGGCCGGCATGTTAGGGTGCGGCATACGCCTGCCCGACTCCACCTGCCTGAGTTATAGTTTCAACGAGTCGTATCCCCGCGAACATCTGGATCAAGTGCTGCATCAACTGGCGGAGACCGTCACGTTGCTGGCCGGCCACGGACTGGCTCCCCGCCGGCTGATCTGGACATTTGATCAGGGCCAAATCTGCCTGATCCCGCGACCGGACGGCGCTTTGCTGGCTGTGGCCATCCGGCCCAATACCGATGTGGCGGAAAATGTGGATCAGTTGGCCGAAGAATTTTTCGCGCTCCCCGCCGGCAGTTGATTCCGGCAGGCCGCCCGAAAACTCCAACCGTACTTTTTACTTTTCCACTTTGCAATTCGCCTCCATTCTAACTGGGTGAAATTGTCCGCCGCCGAAATCCGTCAAGCCGTCCAAAACGCCCTCGCCGAGGACATTGGCGCCGGCGACGCGACCACCCTTGCCGTAGTGCCGGAACCCGCGACGGCCAAGGCGGTTATGCGCACGCGCGAACCGCTGGTCGTTGCCGGACTCGGCATCGCCGAAACTGCGTTTGCCGAACTTTCATCCGCGATACGAACCGAACGGCCCGTCCAAGAAGGCCAGCGCGTCAACGCCGGCGAAATTTTGCTGCGGGTTTCCGGCCCGGCGCGCGCGATTTTGAGCGCCGAACGCGTCGCCCTGAATTTCGTTCAACGGCTTTCCGGCATTGCCACGCTCACCGCGCAATTCGTGGACGCCGTCAGGGAAACTCACGCACAAGTCCTCGACACGCGCAAAACCACGCCCGGCTGGCGGCGGTTTGAAAAATACGCGGTCGGGTGCGGCGGCGGAAAAAACCATCGCCTCGGCCTGTTCGACATGATTCTCATCAAGGACAATCACCTGGTCGCCCTGCAAACGGAAAAACCCAGCGCCATCGCCGCCGCCGTGGCGCGCGCGCGCGAAAAATTTCCCAACTTGAAAATCGAAGTCGAAGCCGACACCGTGGAACAGGCCGAGCAGGCCGCCGACGCGGGCGCGGACATCATTCTGCTCGACAACATGAACCCGGTTCAACTGCGGCTGGCCGTGCAAAAAGTCAAGGGCCGCGCGCAAACCGAGGCCAGCGGCGGCGTGAATCCGGGGAACATCCAGGCCATTGCCGGAAGCGGTGTGGATTTCATCTCCGTCGGCGCGCTCACCCATTCCGCCCGCGCGGTGGACATTGGCCTGGATTTTGAGGGTTAAAATTGATGACCACCGACGCAAAAATTCTTTCCGCCCTGCGCGCGAATCCCGACGGCGCATCGGGCGCGGACCTGGCCGGGCAATTGCGCATCAGCCGCGCGGCCATCTGGGCGCACATCGAGGAATTGCGCGGGTTGGGCTACGACATCGAGGCCGGCCCGCACCTGGGTTACCGCCTCGTCAGCGTGCCGGACGTGCTGCACGCGGACGATTTGCTGGCCCGCCTGTACAAGGCCAAAATCATTGGCCGGGACATCCGCGTGTTTGAGCAGACGACCTCGACCAATGACGTGATGGAAAAACTCGCGCGCGACGGAGTGAAGGAAGGAGTGGTCGTGTTCGCCGAATCGCAAACAAAAGGACGCGGCCGGCTCGGGCGGAAATGGATTTCGCCCGCCTACAAGGGACTTTGGTTTTCGGTATTGCTGCGGCCGGATTTGCGGCCGCAGGAAGCGACGCAATTGACAGTCGCTGCCGCGACGGCCCTGCGCCGCGCCATCCAATCTGAAACCGGCTTGAACCCGGAAATCAAATGGCCAAATGACATTTTGGTGGGCGGCAGAAAAGTTGCGGGCGTCCTGACCGAACTCAGCGCGGAACTGGACCGCGTCAAACATGTCATTCTTGGCATCGGCGTGGACGTGAATCTAGGCGCGGGCGAATTGCCGGCGGAGCTGCGCAAACAGGCGACCTCGCTGAAAATCGAGGCGGGCCGGGCTGTTTCGCGCGCCGACCTGGCCGCGGCCATTTTGCGCGAATTGGACAACGATTACGGGCGCGTTTGCGCCGGACAATTCGCCGCCGTGGCCGATGAGTGGGAGGCGCGTTGCCAGACGATTGGCCGCAACGTGGCGATTCAAATCGGCGGCCGCCGCGTGCAGGGCCGGGCCGAATCCCTCGGCGAGAGCGGCGAATTGTTGCTGCGGACCGAGCACGGCCATCTGGAACGCATCAGCGGCGGCGACGTGACACTGGAGAAATGAATGAGTCCGCTAATTTCGCGAAGGGAAACGAATTTCTTGAAACCGAAGTTGCTTTCGCGTGAATTAGCGCAATTCGCGGATTTATGCTTTTACTGTTCGACATCGGCAACACGCACACGCACGTCGGTCTGGCGAACCACCGGCGCGTGTTGCGGCAAATCAATGTTCCCACGGGTGAATGGCTGGGGGAAACCGCGAAAACGGTCGTGGCTGCATTTGCCAGCGCAAAAGAAATTGAGGGCGTGGCTTTATGCAGTGTCGTGCCGCGCACGACGCCGTTTGTCCGCAAGGCCATCCGCCGGCTTTGGAAATTGCCCGTGCTGGAACTCACGCCGAAAACCTTGCGCGGCCTGGGCATTGATTATCCCAAGCCATACACCATCGGCCCGGACCGGCTGGCCAACGCCGTCGCCGCGCGGCACCACTTTGGCGCGCCGGTGGTGGTGGTGGATTTCGGCACGGCAGTGACGTTCGATGTCGTGAATCGCGCGGGCAATTACGCCGGCGGCATCATCGCGCCGGGCCTGGCGGCAATGACGGATTATCTGCATGAGAAAACGGCGTTGCTGCCGCGAATCAAAATCCGCGAAGTCAGGGCCGTGGTCGGCAAGAACACCGAACAGGCGATGCTGATTGGCGCGGTGCATGGCTATCGCGGTTTGGTGCGCGAATTGATCGCCGAATTGAAGCGCGAGTTGAGGGCGAAGAATCTGCCGGTCGTTGCCACGGGCGGCTACGCGCGCTTGATGGCCTCCAAGCTGCCGGAGATTTCCGCCATCGAACCCAACCTCACGCTCGAAGGGTTGCGGCTGGTTTTTATGTCCGGAGTTTGATGCGAAAGGCGGTCAATGCGCGAGTTTGGACTTTAGACTTTGGGCTTTGGACTTTAGACTCAACTTTTATGTCGAGCAGTCGCAGGCAGTATCCGTTTCATTTGATCGAACTCAAATGGCAGAAAATTTGGGGCGAACAACGGGCTTTTCGCGCCTGGAATCCCGGTGAAAAAATCCCGGAGAACCATCCCTTCGCCCGGCGGCACGGCGGCGATTCCATGGTGGCCGGCCGCAAGGCCCCGCCGAAATTTTACATTCTCGACATGTTTCCCTATCCGAGCGGCGCGGGATTGCACGTCGGCCACCCGGAAGGCTACACCGCCACCGACATTCTGGCGCGCTACAAGCGCGCGCAGGGTTTCAACGTGCTGCATCCGATGGGCTGGGACGCCTTTGGCCTGCCCGCCGAGCAATACGCCGTCAAGACCGGCCGGCATCCGCGCAAAACCACGGAGCAAAACATCGCCACGTTCAAACGGCAGATTCAATCGCTCGGTTTCAGCTACGACTGGTCGCGCGAACTCGCCACCACCGACCCGGATTATTTCAAATGGACCCAGTGGATTTTTCTGAAGCTCTACAACTCGTGGTTCAATCCTGATGCGAACAAGGCGGAATCAATTGAAATTCTTGAGGACATCTTGTCGGAAAATCCAAAACGGGAATTTACGAAAGGAGAGTATGGTGAACACTTATCAGGATTGCGGAATGGATATGTGTCAACTCCAGTCGAACATCGGATGGAATTCAGACACGAGCAAATCAATAAACATCGCCTCGCTTATGTGAGCGAACAACCTGTCTGGTGGTGCGAAGCGCTCGGCACAGTATTGGCAAACGAAGAAGTGGTGGACGGCAAAAGTGAGGTTGGAGATTTTCCGGTTGTTCGGAAACCTATGCGCCAGTGGATGCTTCGAATTAGTGCCTTTGCAGAACGTTTGCTCACCGATCTTGAAACGATCGATTGGACCGACTCGCTTAAAGAAATGCAGAGAAATTGGATTGGGCGAAGCGAAGGTGCGACTGTCGAATTTGGAATCGATGTTAAAGCTTCGTTTCGCTATTCAATTAGAGTATTCACAACGCGGCCAGATACGTTGTTTGGCGCAACTTACTTGGTTCTTGCCCCAGAGCATCAGTTTTTAAATGAGTTGATGAAAGATGGGCGTTGGCCAGAAAACACACCAGAAATTTGGAAAGGATTCGGTCAGAGTTGGGCAAATACCCAGACACATCATGGATTTAAGCCTGATGAAATTTACCATTTGCCTCCGTTGGCTGCCGTTGAGACTTACAGAGCTTGGGTTGCCAGAAAGAGTGATCTTGAACGCACGGAATTCGCGAAAGAGAAGACTGGGGTCTTTACGGGGCTATTTGCCATCAATCCTGTCAACAATGAGCGGATACCTATATTCATGGCTGACTATGTGCTCGCGAGTTACGGCACAGGCGCAATCATGGCCGTACCAGCGCATGATGAGCGAGATTTTGAGTTTGCCACAAAATTTGGGTTGGAAATTCGCAAGGTCATCGAACCTTCTGATACGCCAAACTATTATTGGCGGCGCTATCGCCGACCGGAAACTGTCGGAGCAATAATTCGATCGGAAGAATCTCGAATTGACTCTGACTTGTTTGACAAAAATGGCAAACCGCAGTTCCGTTGGGACGAAGGAAAAGCATTCAATTATTTTGGCGAAGCAACTGAATTGATAAATTCCACAAGTGGAGACATCTCCTTTAATGGAATGTCTGCCCCCGAAGCCAAAAAGAAAATCACCGACTGGCTCGAAGTTAAAGGACTTGGCAAGAAAACCGTCAATTACAAACTCCGGGATTGGTTGTTTAGCCGGCAACGCTACTGGGGCGAGCCATTCCCGATTGTCTGGAAGCGCGATGCGGCTGGAAATCTTTACCACGAAGCGTTGCCGGAATCGGCGCTTCCGGTCTTGCCGCCGCCGCTGGACGATTACAAGCCCACGCCGGACGGTCAGCCGCCACTCGCCCGCGCCCGGGATTGGGTAAATCTACCTGATGGTTCACAGCGCGAAACGAACACCATGCCCCAATGGGCCGGCAGTTGCTGGTATTATCTCCGCTTTCTTGACGCGAAAAACTCCGGTGCGTTCGTCGGCAAGGACGCGGAAAATTATTGGATGGGTTCTGTAGCGGCGGTCTGCGACCGCCGCCATTCTCCGGAAAAAGTCAGCGACGGTCACAGACCGCCGCTACAAACCCCGGGTGTGGATTTATACGTTGGCGGCACCGAACACGCCGTCCTGCACCTGCTTTACGCCCGGTTCTGGCACAAGGTGCTCTACGATCTCGGTTACGTCTCGACGCCGGAACCGTTTTTCAAGCTCGTCAATCAGGGACTGATTCTCGGCGAAGACGGACAAAAGATGTCGAAATCGCGCGGCAACGTCGTGAATCCCGACGACATTCTCGTGGAACACGGCGCGGATGCGTTCCGGCTTTACGAAATGTTCATGGGCCCGCTCGAAATGGTGAAGCCGTGGAACACCAAGGGCGTCGAGGGTGTCTATCGTTTTCTGGGCCGCGTCTGGCGGCTGTTTGTGGATGAAAAGAGCGAAACGGAATTTGAGCAGGCGGAGACCACCGCCAAGACGCCAGGCGGCCAGGAGTTGTTGAATTTAATCAAACTTAACGCGGCCATCAAAGACGTCGCGGCAACGCCGGCGCAATTGAAGGCGCTGCACGCCTGCATCAAAAAGGTGACGGAAGATTTGGACGGCCTGCGCTTCAACACGGCCATTTCGGCGATGATGGTTTTGGTGAACGAAGCCATGACCTGGGAAACCAAGCCGGTTTCCGCGCTGCGCGAATTCCTGATTTTGCTCCAGCCCTTTGCGCCGCATATCGCCGAAGAACTCTGGGAGAAACTGTCCACAGTCCATAGTCCACAGTCCGTCGCCAGAACATCCGCGGGCGATCCGACTGTGGACTTGGGACTTCGGACTTGGGACTCTTTGCCTTATGCGCCTTGGCCGAAGTTCGACCCCGCGTTGCTCGTCGAAAGCGAAATGGAAATCCCCGTGCAGGTGAACGGCAAGCTGCGCGACGTCATCAAGGTCCCGGCCAATGCCGATTACGCCGTGCTCGAAGCCGCCGCGAAGGCGTCAGAGAAAGTTCAACCGTTCATTGCCGGCAAGACGATCAAGAAAGTCATCGTCGTGCCGAAAAAGCTGGTGAACATTGCGGTCAGTTGAATTCGAATTGGGAAATTCAAGGATTCCGGCTGGCGGCTGCCGACCGGCAGATAACAGATGCGTTAATTCCCCGCCTGAAGCCGGAAGACCATTTGGGAGCCGGTAAGGTTATTTGTGTAGGGACTGGTTGCGCCGGCAACGTTGGAGTAGGTGCCGGTCATAGAGGGTGCGGCTTGCAGGACAAATATCGGATTGCTCCAGCTTAAAACCACCTTGCCACCGGCCACCTGAATGTTCAGAGGAATGGGAGCGGTGGCACTCGTCTCCATCACCAGCACCCAGCCTCCGTCTCCATCCGCATTATTCCCGGTTGGCGTAAAATTTTGCGTGCCCGTGTTCGCGAAAGGCGAGCCGGTGATCGAAGAGTAATTCCCACTGCTCGGATCGTACCAGCGCGCCGTCACCGCCCCGCCGAATTTTGCCAGATTGACGGTAATGGTTCGCACGGTCGGCATGTAGGCAATGGCCAACGTCCCATCGGGGGTGCTGGCCGCCGTGATATAACTATTGGCCGACACGTATCCGCTGCTCGAATACGTCCCGTACCCCGCCGTCACCACCACGTGATTGGTGTCCGGCACCAGGTTATACCACGCCCGCGGCGTGAACAACGCCGTCAGATATCTCATCTCCAACGCTCCCGGCGTATCCAGGTGCGTCTGCCACCCGCTCAAAAACGGCCAGATGTAATGGTTCCCATACAACTGCCCCGCCCCACCACTCAACAGTGTCCAATACTCCTGCTGACGCAAGATCGGCGCCGTCGTCACCGGCTCACCCGCAATCAAAGCCTCATACTCGTAGTTGGCTTCCTCCATGAACACCGGCCGGTTTGTGGATTTACTATGCGTCCAGCAGCTCGTCGTATGTCGGGTAATACGTATAAGCCGCATTCAACCGGACGATGGGTGCCCAGTTCGGGTCGTCCAGTGAACTGCTCACATTGTAGTTCAGCTCGATGGTTTGAAAATGATTTGTATCATAGTCCTGATGCCCAACGCCACCGCCGTTACCACGGCATCATTGGTTGCAGTACTCCAGTTCTGAAAATCATTCCCGCTGATCCAGATGATGTTCGGGAAATTCTTGTAGCGGTTCCCCAGATATTGGCCGTAGGTCCGGCATCGGGTCGTGCCGTTGGCCAGCATTGTGGTCAGCCAGCCGCCTGTTTCGATCGGATCGAGCATCACCTGAATTCCGTTCGTTGCCGCCATTCTCACAATCTGATCCACGTACGCGAAGTATGCCTCGTTCGGGGTGGTCAGATCGTACGAACTGGTGCTCGGGATGGTATTGGTAAATGGCAATGTCCCGTTCAAACAGATCGCCGATTGGCCCGCCCGCCCGTATAGGTATTGCACAACGCCTCCACCCACAGCGTGTTGAATCCGTTCGTCGCCCGGTCGGCCAGATAAATTGCCGCATTCGACGACGACAGGTTCACAACCAGGGAATGCGGCGCATCGCCAACCATCAAAAACGGAACATTGTTTTGATCCATTAGGTAACGGCCGTTGGCGCTGATCTTGACCGGATAAACCGGACTGGCCGCATAAACTGCCCCGCAAAACGCCACCCCAATAAGCATGATACGCAGTTGGCACTTAATCAATGTTGTGAGCATATTTAATACAACGCCGAAACCACCATGGGGTGTTCTCCCCATCAACAGCCTGAGGCAAAACAGCTGCCAGCCCTGGTTTCAAGAATTAACACGGCAAATTTCCGGGGATTGAGCCTTTTCACAAACACGCCAGTTCCATCCTTGCGTTTATGCGCCTTGCTGGCGCTGAACATGGCCACGCCGTGAAGTTCACGCTTTTCATCGTTGGAAATCAGGATTAGCGTTTTGGGAAGCCGCCGGTGTGGCGAAATGGCAGACGCACAGGACTTAAAA
>CAWAYP010000015.1:0-118863 GCA_963786375.1 uncultured Verrucomicrobiae bacterium | reverse complement strand
TTACGCATCTAATTTGAACTTGTCATGCTTCAACAACTTGTCCACGCAAGCAACCCGCTGGTTCAGGCGTTCCAGAAAACGTTCGAAAATCTGGTAGGCCGGAGTCAGGTTGGCCGCACCGTGGTTATTGATGGTGAGGGTATTGAGGTTGGTGCGATAGTGCGCGAATTCCGCCAGGTCCGATTTCAGAAAATAGATATGCTGCGGGTCAAGCGTGTCCAGGTAGCCGTCAAAAAATTTCTCCGACATCTCCTGGTCCAGGGGATGCTGCGAGTAATGATACTCCTCCAGCAACCGTGCCGTAACGTAAGCAATGCGGCCGTCGTTGGTGCCGGGCGCAAGGGGCGCCGCGGCTTTCGGTGCCGTTACGGTGGACGGGGTGGTTTTGGGGGCCGCGTATCCGGCGGCGATGAACAGGCCAAGCGCTAACGCAAACGTGCTGGCCACGCAAAATTTTATTTTAAAGCAACTCATTAAAATGGCAGAGCTTCGCACAAAGGTAGCGTAATTTGTTTAGAAGGAAACCCTTTTTACGCGCTGGTTTAATGGGGGTTCCAAAATTTGATTGCCTTTTTACAGCAGAATCCCACAATGACTGGCCGAAAATCAAAGTTATGAAAAAGACCGCACTGATTGTGATATTTGCTTTAAACGTCGCCGGCCTTACCGGTTGCGCCGTGCCACATTCCCAGGCAACTCATACGCCGGCCGTCACGAACACCGTCACGAACGTGTTGGCCGATGACAAATCGCGGGTCAGCTACGCCATCGGCATGATGCTCGGTACGCGCTGGAAACAGGATGGAATTGACGTAAGCAACGAAATGGTGCTGCGCGCCCTGAACGATGTTCAAGCGGGCCGCACTACCCTGCTGACCGAGAAGGAGATGGGCGAAACTTTGAGTGAATTTCAGCGGGGACTGGCCGCGAAGGCGGAGAAGCGGCGCCAGGAATTGGCTGAAAAAAACCGGCAGGCGGGTGAGGCATTTCTGGCCCAGAACAAGGAAAAGAATGGGGTCGTCACACTGCCCGACGGCCTGCAATACAAAGTCATCACCGCAGGAACCGGGCCGTCGCCCGCGGCCGGCGACACGGTGACGGTAAATTATGAAGGCACGCTTATTGACGGGACGAAGTTTGACAGTTCGGACAAGGCGCAATTTCGCGTGGGGGGCGTCATCCGCGGTTGGACCGAAGCGCTTACCCACATGCAAGCCGGCTCCAAGTGGCAGTTGTTCATTCCCTCGGACCTTGCCTACGGCCCGTATGGCCGGCCGCCGCGAATTGGGCCCGAATCTGTTTTGATTTTCACGATCGAACTGCTTTCCATCGAGCATCCCCAGCCAGCCACCAGTGACATCATCAAGGTGCCTTCAGCCGAAGAGATGAAAAAAGGCGCGAAGGTGGAAATTATAAAGCCCGAGGACGTGAAAAAAGTTCAGGAACAACAGTCTCAGTCGCAAACCGGGAAGTAACGGCTTCGGTTTGAACATTTGAAGGCCGGTGGTGTCAATACCACAGCACGGGTGCTTCTTTTATGCGAAGTTTTTCCAAACCGTTGATTGGTTTTTTTGCGGCGGTGTCAGGCGCGGCCGCCATTCTGCTTCTATCCCATTTCACCTTGTGGGGCCAGGACCCCGGCCCGGCAATCCATGTTGACACGACGTCCATCAACCGTTCAACCCAGCCGTTTGCCAGCTATGCGCCCGTGGTCAAAAAAGCTGCGCCGAGTGTTGTTAACATTTTCTCCACCACGATTGTGCACATGCGGCAGCGATACTGGAACCCGTTCAACAATGACCCGTTTTTCCGGCAGTTTTTCGGCGATCAATTAGGCCAGGGTGGCAGCCGCGAAATCACGCGCCGCGAGGAAAGCCTTGGCTCCGGCGTCATTGTTTCGCCGGATGGATATATTTTGACGGCCAACCATGTGGTGGATGGCGCCGACAAAATCCGGGTTGCCATTCCGGGTGATAAAAAGGAGTACACCGCCAGAGTCGTCGGCACCGACCCGCCCACTGACGTGGCGGTGCTTAAAATTGACGCCCACGATCTGCCCGCCGTTACCTTGGGAGACAGTGATCAACTTGAAGTGGGTGATATTGTGCTGGCCATCGGCGATCCGTTTCAGGTCGGCCAGACCGTGACCATGGGCATTGTCAGCGGGCTGGGCCGGCAGGAACTCCCGTTCGGCCAGGTCAACAAGTATCAGGATTTCATCCAGACCGACGCCGCCATCAACCCCGGCAACTCCGGCGGCGCGCTGGTGGACACCGAGGGCCGGCTGGTGGGCATCAATACGGCCATTATTCCCAATGACAACGGCGGCAATCAGGGCATCGGCTTCGCCGTGCCGGTCAATCTGGCGCGTCACGTCATGGAGCGTTTGATTCACGGCGGCAAGGTCACGCGCGGCTACCTCGGCATCAAGCTCGAAGACATCACGGCGGGTTTGGCGGAAAGTTTTGGTTTGACCGCCCAAAACGGTGCGTTGGTTGACGACGTGTATCCTGGAACCCCGGCGCAAAAGGCCGGCATTGAATCTGGCGACGTGATTGTTGAATTCAACGGAAAGGATGTTGCCGATGCGTCCAGCCTGCAATTGATGATTTCCGATTGTTCGCCGGAAGCCGAGGCCGCGGTAAAAGTGATTCGCAACGGCCATGAAAAGACGTTCACCGTCAAATTGGCCGAGCTGCCGGGTCATATCGGGCAAAATGAAAACAGCAAGAACAACCGCTCAGTCAATTCAACCCCGGATGCGCTCGATGGGGTAACGGTCTTGGATTTGGACCAGCAGACCCGCCAGGAATTGAAAATCCCCGATAGTATTCAAGGCGCCCTGGTGACGGACGTTGGGCCGGACTCGAATTCCGCCGAAGCCGGCCTGCAGCAAGGCGACGTCGTCGTGGAAATCAATCATCAGCCGGTGAACAACGCCGAGGCGGCGGTCAAGCTTTACACCCAGGCCAGGGGAGATCGCATTCTGTTGCGGGTATGGCGTCGCAGCGGCGACTATGCCGGCACGACCTATCTGAGCGTGAATAACACCAAAGAACCATGAATAAGTGAGCAGGCAGAAATGATCTGGTTTCATCCTTCTGCCTTTTGAGATTGTTTTCCGGGTTTGGGACGTTGAAGTTCTTTTGACAAACCTTGCACAACGGGCAAATTCTTGCTCGTCCTATGCCCGTTCAATACAAAGATTACTACGAAATCCTCGGTGTCGCGCGAAGCGCAACCGACAGCGAAATCAAAAAGGCCTTTCGCAGGCTTGCGCGGGAATTTCACCCCGATGTGGCCAAGGATAAAAAGAAGGCCGAGGAAAAATTCAAGGAACTCAACGAAGCCTACGAAGTTCTGGGCGATCCGGCCAAACGCAAAAAGTATGACGAACTTGGCGCCAACTGGAAATCCGGCGCTGAATTTCGTCCGCCACCGGGCTGGGAGGGTTTCGGCGGCGGCCAGCCCTTCCGCGGCCGGCAGCCGGGCGGCGAGGAATTTGAATTCCGCTTCGGAGGCACCGGTTTCAGCGATTTCTTTGAGCAGCTTTTCGGTTCGACGGGCGCGAGACGCGGCGGCTTTGGCCGTTTTTCAAATTTTGAAGGAGAGGATTTGGCTGAACGCGGCCGCGACATCGAAGGCGACATCATGGTGACATTGGAGGAGGCGATGCACGGCTCGGTGCGCACCGTCAACGTGCGCCATACTGTCGGACGCTCCATCAAAACCGAAACGCACCAGGTCAAAATTCCGCCCGGGGTCACCGAAGGCCAGCGTTTGCGGATTGCCGGCCGCGGCGAAGCGGGCAGCGGCGGGGGCGGGGCGGGAGATTTATACCTGCGCGTGCGGCTGGCCAAACATCCCGACTTCGAGGTGGAAGATCACAATTTGATTTACGAAGCTGAACTGGCGCCGTGGGAGGCCGTGCTGGGGACGAACCTTTCCGTGCCAACGCCCGACGGGCGTGTGAACATAAAAATTCCGGCCGGAACGCAGAACGGCCAGAAGCTGCGCGTTCGCGGTCGCGGGCTGCCGGAACACGGAGGCGGCCGCGGCGATCTGATGGTCGTCACCCAAATCGCCGTTCCGGCGAAGGTTTCCGACGCGGAAAAAAAGTTATGGGAACAACTCGCCCGCGAATCCAAATTCAATCCACGGAGTTAAAGGCGGGGGCAGCGCGCCGCGCTGCCCGGACGCTGTGGCACGGCGTCCGTGCCGCAATTATGAAAACCGTTCTCATCACCGGTGTCACGCGGTTTGCGCCGGCGGCTTGACCGGATTGGGCGCGGGCTTTAGGCTGGACTGATGTCAAACGCGCCCAAAAAGAAAAGACGCAAGGCCGTCATTCTCGGTGTCGGATTGGATTCCGACGGCCACAAACGCATTACGACCGGCGACAACTTTGCGCTCGTCGGCGGCACGGAGGAGACTCACGAGCGCATGACCGAGAAAGCCATCAAGATCAATGAGAAATTGAAGGAGCGCGGGAAACAGCTCGAAGAGGTCAGCCGGGAGGAATTCGACGACATCGCCCATGAAGTTGGCTTGAAACGGCACAAGCCAGGCCGCCCCAGGGATAAATAGCGGGCCGCCGCAGCCCAAAACGCAGGCGCATTTCAAAGCGTGCTTGGTCCGCGAAGCGTGTTGGGCTGCGCCAGCCCTCTGGCGCTTTTCACAGAATTCCCAAGGTCGCCAATGCCTGGCACGATTTTTCCGGCGTCTCGTGCAAAATGCTCTGCCAGCCGCGCATTGCCCCCGCCGCCACGTTTTCCGGCCGGTCGTCCAGATAGACAATTTCCCCGCCGCGCCGCCGGGCAAGCTTTTCGAGCGATTCATAAATTTTAGCCTCTGGTTTCATGGCCCCCACTGCGTACGAATAAATGTAGCCGTCAAAGTTTTTGAAAAATGGAAAATTTCGCTGGATATGTTCGACCGCCAGATCGTTGGTATTTGAGAAAATATACGTCTGGTACGCGCGCCGCCGCAGTTCCGCGTGCAGTTCAATCATCGGCGGAATTTCGGTGAAAATGTCCGCAAAGAATTCCCCGAATTCATCCAGCGTGCCGCCAAATCCAGTCACTCCCTGCACGTGCTTGAAAAATTCCGGCCGCGTCAATTTTCCGGCTTCGTAATCTGTTATGAAACGGGACTGCGCAATCACGGCGGTAATTTCGGGCAGGGTTTTTTTGCATCGGGCGGCAATCTTCCGGGCGGCAATCGAGTAATCGAAATCCACCAGCACCTTGCCAAGATCGAAGACGACGACGGTGTTCACAACATCTCCCGGCGGCCTTCCAATGCGCGGCTCAACGTCAATTCGTCGGCAAACTCCAATCCGCTGCCGGCGGGCAGGCCGTAGGCAATGCGCGAGATTTTAAGCCCTTTGCGGGCGAGCCGTTTCGCGAGATAATGGCTCGTGGCATCGCCTTCCACATCCGTGCCCAGGGCGATGACCACTTCCTGGATCGGCTCGTGCGCGAGGCGTTTTTCCAGTTCGGCAATCCGCAGATCTTCCGGTTCCACGCCATCGAGGGGCGAGATTTTTCCGCCGAGCACATGGAATTTGCCGCGAAACGCGCCGGATTTTTCGATGCTCAAAATGTCCACCGCGCGTTCGACCACACAGACCAGCGAGGCATCGCGGCGTGTGTCGGCACAGATGGGGCAGGGGGATTGTTCCGTCAACGCGCCGCAAACGTCGCAAAAACGGATTGTGTCGCGCGCATGAAGAATGGCGTCGGCCAGTTGTTTCACCGCCGCCGAATCGGTTTGCACCAGATGCAGCGCGATGCGCTCGGCGGAGCGCGGGCCGACACCGGGCAGTTTGCCCAGGGCGGAAATCAGCGCGGTGAGGGAGTCGGGAAGCATGGGCATTTGTGTGTGGAGGGCGGCACTTTGTGCCGCACAAAGGTTTGGGCACTGACAAAGCAGTGCCCTCCAAATCATCCAAACCCCGGCAGGCTCAAGCCGGAGGTGACCTTGCCCATCTCGGCGTTGGCAATTTCCTTGGCCTGGCCAAGCGCCTGGTTGGCGGCGGTCACGATCATGTCTTCGAGCAGTTGCGCGTCGGCGGGATTGAGCGCCTGCGGATCAATTTTAATGGACGCCATGGTGCCGTCACATTTCGCCACGACCTTGACCGCGCCGCCGCCGCTGGTCGCCTCAACGGTGCGGGCGGCGAGTTGCGCCTGGACCTGTTCCATCTGCTGCTGCATGCGCGCAGCCTGTTTCATGAGTTTGCCGATGCTGGACATAAAATTGGTTCTGGGTTCCGGGGTTTCGGGGCTGGGGCAATTTCAGGCGCGGACTTCGACAATCTGGCCTCTGAAAATTTCCAGCGCCTTTTGAATCAACGGGTCGTTTTTGAAATCGTTTTGGTTGAAAGGCATGGCTGACGTTTTTTCCCTGGCGGCAGACGGGGGGGGAACGGCGGATTTTGCCGTGGCAACCGGAACGGGCGGTGTGGCATCGGCAGGCCGGGGCGCGCGGACGGCCGGCGTTTCGACTTTGACGAATTTGATTTGCGTGCTGGCGTGACCAAGCTCCGCCAGTTTGGTCTGGAGCAGGGTGTGGTTGCGGGCGTTGTCCACAAGGCCAAGGTGGTCCTCAAATTCCGGATCGAAACCGATGGTCAAAATGTTGTTCCCGAATGAAACGGGATTGGCATCCACCAGATAACTGCGGGTAAACGGACTGACGCGTCCAACAGCTTCAATGAGCCTGGTCCAAAGTTCCGCCAAATCGGCGGAGACGGGAATTGTTTCAGCCAAAGCCGTTGCGGCTGGTTCCGGCGCCGGCAAGGCGGCAGCTTTCCGCGTTCCGGTTTCCTGATGCGGCGCGGCGGGAGCCGCGGTGGAACGAGACACGGACGAAGCGGAAGAAGCGGCCGTTGGCCCGCCCGCGCCGCCCTGGCCGCGCAGTTGGTTGAGTTGTTTCAGGACCGAATCCAGGCTGACCGCGTTGCGGGCTTCAATGGCCTTGAGCAAGGTGACTTCCATTAGAATTTTTTTGGAAGCGGCATCACGCAGGCGCAACTCGGCATCCGTCAGGACCTCAAGAATTCGCGTGAACGATTCCGTATTGGCGAGCGCCGACTGTTCCTTCAACGTCGCGACTTCGGCCTCGGAAGTTTCCAGCAGGTTCAAGTCGCCGCGCGAAACCTGAAAAATAAGCAGATTGCGGAAATGACCCAGCAAATTGGCCAGCAACCGTCCGAAGTCTTTGCCGTTTTGCGCGAGTTCGTTCAACAGCCCAAGCGCGGCTTGGATTTCGCCGGCGAGAACGGCCTGGCTCAAACCGAGAATCTGGCCTTGCGCGGCGAGGCCGAACATGGAGAGCACGTCGGCTTCCTCGATTTTGTCACCGCAGAAACTGATAAGCTGGTCAAGCGTGGATTCGGCGTCGCGCATCCCGCCGTCGGCGCCGCGCGCGATGGCGTAGAGCGCGGGTTCGTCAATCTTTACCTTCTCCAGTTTGGCGATGTGCGTGAGGTGCTTGATGATGAGCGCGGCGGGAATCCGGCGCAAATCGAACCGCTGGCACCGGGAAAGAATCGTCGGCAAAACCTTTTCCGGGTCGGTCGTTGCGAACATGAATTTCACGTGCGCGGGCGGCTCTTCCAGCGTCTTGAGCAGCGCGTTGAACGCCGCCGTCGAGAGCATGTGGACTTCGTCAATGATGTAGATTTTGAACGGTGAATTGGCGGGCGCGTATTTGCAGGTTTCGCGCAGCTCACGCACCTGCTCGACGCCGTTGTTGCTCGCGCCGTCAATTTCCAGCACGTCGAGCGACCGGCCCTCGGCGATTTCGATGCAGCGCGGGTCCTTGTCGCTGAAATCAATTTTCGGGCCGCCTTCGCAATTCAGGCTTTTGGCAAAGATGCGGGCAATGGTGGTTTTGCCCGTGCCGCGCGGCCCGCAAAACAGGTAGGCGTGCGCGATGCGTTTCTGCTCGATGGCGTTGGTCAGCGTCTGGGTGACGTGTTCCTGGCCGACCACGTCGGCGAAACGCTGCGGGCGGTATTTTCGGGCTATGACCTGGTATGCCACAAAATTCTAAGTTTTAAGTTTTGAATTTTAAGTTGAAAACCGCTTGAACTCAAAACTAAAAACTCAAAATTAAAAATTAAAGAAAGGCCAGGGTGACCACGGCAGATGTCGAGCAGACTACCGTTGCTGCCTTCCGGCCCTGGCGGGGTTCGTAAGTCCACATTCCATGGGCCCTGGCAACGGGAGTGTGCGTCAGGAAAAGTATGGCTTCAAGAAGAAATGCTCCGGCCCATTTCCTCCGAACGCCCAAAAAATGAAATTCAGGCCGCAAATCGCCCGGAAGATAGGGTATTCCACGCATTGAATGAATTCATGTCAGGCAAATCATTTTTGATTTCCTCAAAGCCAAGGTTTGAAGTAGAATCGGCGAAACGTCAGACGCGACTGCCCACATGGACTGGATCCAACAATTACAGTCCGCAAACTGGCACCGGGCGACCGGCTGCGCGCTGGCAGCCTATCTGCTCGGCTGTTTCGCCACGGGTTACTACCTTGTTCGCGCCCGCACGGGCAGAGACATCCGGCAAATTGAAAGCGGCACCGTCGGCGCGCGCAATGCCGGACGCGTTCTCGGTCCGATTGGCTTTGCGGCCACGTTGTTGGGTGATTTTGGCAAGGGCGCGCTGGCCGTCTGGCTGGCGCGGGAATGGACCGAAGATAATCGCGTTGCCCTGCTCGCCCTGCTGGCGGTCGTCCTGGGCCACATTTGGCCCGTGCAACTGCGTTTTCACGGCGGCAAAGGCGTGGCCACGTTCCTCGGCGCGCTGCTGGTTTTTGATTATCGAATCGCGCTGGTGTTTCCAGTGCTGTTTCTGATCGGGTTCGCGCTGATGCGAAAATCCCTCCTGCCGGCGATGTTTGCCTTTGCGGGTCTGCCAATGGCCGCCTGGTTTTTGGGCTGCGGCAATTTCACCGTGGCGCTGCTGGCAATGTTAACGGCGGTGATTTTGTTTGCGCACCGGAGGAATTTGACCGAAGAATTTACCGCACTGGCCGCCCGCCGGGCCGCAACGCCGAAACCTGAACCGCCTAAATTATGAGCGCACCAGAACCGCTGACTTTCAAGTTGGCGACGGAAGATTGGGAATTCGAGCAGATTCACCGGCTCAATTACAAAACTTTCGTCGAGGAAATCCCCCAACACCAGCCCTCGGCATCGCCGCGGCTGGTGGACAAATTCCATGCCGAAAACACGTATTTGATTTGTCTGCAAAATCAAAAACTCGCCGGCATGCTGGCCGTGCGCGGCCACCGGCCGTTTTCGCTCGATCAAAAATTGCCCAATCTTGATTCGCATCTGCCGGCGGGCCGGACCATTTGCGAAATCCGGCTGCTCGCCATCGAGAAGAAATTTCGCGGAACGCGGAGCGGACAGATTTTGCAGGGAATCCTGGCGCTGCTTTGGCAGCACGGCGTCGAGAAGGGTTACGATCTGGCCATTATTTCCGGCACGACACGCCAGCAGAAATTGTATCAGCATCTCGGCTTTGTGCCGTTCGGTCCGCTCGTGGGCGCCGGTGATGCCCAATTCCAGCCGATGTATGTCACGCTGGAAACGTTCGAGGTCACGGCGCGCGAATTTCTGCGCTCGTCGCCGGCGCGGTCGTTTCATCCCAACGCGGTGAATTTTCTTCCCGGTCCGGTGGCGATTCGCCGCGAGGTGCGCCGGGCGTTTGAGCAGGCGCCGGAGTCGCATCGCGGCCAAAGCTTTAAAAAGGATTTTACGTCGGCCAGACAAATCCTCTGCGAACTCGTCCATGCAAAAAATGTCGAGCTGTTCATGGGCTCCGGCACCTTGGCCAACGACGTGGTTGCCGGGCAATTGTCGCTGCTGGGCGGGCGCGGCCTGGTTTTGAGCAACGGCGAATTTGGCGCGCGGCTCGTGGACCACGCGCGGCGGTTTAATTTGAAATTTGAAGCCCTCGAGTTCCCGTGGGGCGAACCATTGGACTTGGCAGCTGTTGAAAAGAGGCTTCGCGGAGACGGGCTTACGCCCGTTCATTCTGAAGAATCGGCAATCGGCAATCGGCAATCGGAAATTGACTGGCTCTGGTGTGCGCATTGTGAAACTTCGACGGGGATTCTGGCCGACCTGGCCGCGCTTAAAGAACTGTGCGCGCGGCATGGAACAAAATTGTGCCTCGATTGCATCAGCACCATCGGAACATTGCCCGTGGATTTGACGGGCGTTTATCTGGCGTCCTGCTCCAGCGGCAAGGGGCTGCGCGCTTATCCGGGACTTTCGATGGTGTTTTACCATCACGCCGCGACCGCCGCGCCGGACCGGCTGTCGCGTTATCTCGATCTCGGTTATTCCGCGGAGCAGGACGGCACGCCGTTTACGTTTTCATCGAACCTGCTGCACGCGCTGCACGCCGCTGTGAAACGTGTGAACTGGGAAAGGCGGTTCGCCGAAACCGCCGAATGGTCAACGTGGCTGCGCGAACGGCTGACGGAAATGGGCTTCCATTTGATTGGCAACGGCGCGCTGATATCACCGGCGGTCATTACGATTGCGCTGCCGCCGGAAATGAATTCGTCGAAAACCGGTGAAGCGATGCAGGAAGCCGGCTATCTCCTCAGTTGTAATAGCGAGTATCTGCGCCGAAAAAACTGGATTCAGGTCTGTCTGATGGGCGAATGCACCCGCGAAAAAGTGGTTGCCCTCGCCAACGCGCTGAACCGTGTTTGCTTTCACCATCGTAACGCTCAACCCGCAGTGCTGGCGGCAGAAAAATGAAATTGCCATTGTAGGCGTCGGAGGACATCACGCGCTCCAGCGTAAAGATGCCGCTCAACTTCAGCGCCGGCTCGTTTGCCGGCGGAGTCAACACAAGCGGCTCAGGCTTTGAAGGCTTTGACGGGAAGAAAGGAGAAGGACACTGGCTCGCTGCTGGTGGTCTAAGGCTGACTCGTTCGCAATGATGCCGCCTATACGGTGCCTTCAATTTCCGATAAGTGAAGGGAATTAAATGCTTTTCATCGGCCAGCCGGATTTGGCCATCGCCTTGTAACCGCCAGCGACGATGGCATTCAGCACCGCCACCCGATAGAGGGTTCAACGAAATTCATCACAAGAACCAGCCATGGTTTCGTCAAGAACCGCTATTTGGAACCCGTGTCGCCGTTCGCAGGCGGGGGCCCGTGCTTTGTTGGCGTGACGGTGTTGATCAGTCCGTTTGTGTCGAAGGTCAATTCATCAATGCAGACTGAGCGGCGGAAGGCGTTTCCATTCGAGAGTTCGCTCCTGTGATAGAGGACATACCATTTGCCTTTGAACTCGACGACGGAGCCGTGTTGCGTGACGGAAGCGGCATGTTCCATCACTTTGCCAGCATAAGTGAACGGTCCCATCGGGTGATCGCCGATGGCATAGACCAGCGTGGCCGTTGGCGCCCAGCCATCGGAATACACAAAATAGTATTTTCCCGCCCGTTTGAAGACAAAGGGCGCCTCAGCGTAGCCTTCGGGTAAAACGGGGTCCTTGCCCGGCGCCGCCAGCGGAATCGGTTTGCCTTGCGTATCGAGGAGCGAAACGGTGTGGAGGCTGCCGGCCAGTTCGGTGAGGGAGGGACGGAGCTTCACCACCTCCGGTTTGCGGCAGCCGAAATACAGATAGGTTTGGCCGTCGTCGTCCTGAAGCACGGCGGGATCAATCGGCTCCGGCCCCGCGTCCGGCATCTTTGCGTTGTCAATCAGCGGTTTCCCGATGGCATCCTTGAACGGCCCCTCCGGAGTGTCGCCCACCGCCACGCCGATCTGGCTGCGATCCACCGGCAGGAAGAGGTAATACCTGCCATGTGCTTCAACGCAATCCGGCGCCCATGCCCAATGGGTTGCCCAGGCGAAATCTTTCACGCGAAATATCGAGCCGCAGTCTTTCCAAGTAACCAGGTCGGTGGTCGAGAGCAGGCGCCAATCCACCATGTCCCAATAGGTGGCGTCCGGCAAATCGTGCGAGGTATAAACGTAAAGCCGCCCGTTAAAGACCCGGGCCGATGGGTCGGCGGTGAAAATGTTTGTGACCAGCGGATTCTCGCCGAATGCGACGGACGCGACGAGCGAAGTGCCCAGGAGCAACCAGAGGAAATATTTTAAAAGTTTCATAAAATAGTGCGTTGAGCGTAATCAAGCAAACGAAGCAAGGCAACCCGCCAATTGGCGGTGTAAGATTTTGGCCCGGAGCGCGGATTGTCTTTAATCCGCAACAACTGGATTGGTCGCGCTCCGAGTCAGCAGTTTGAATTTTAAATTAAGACACGGCCTGATGGTGTTCCGCCTTGACGGCTGGCCGGATAAAATTATGATTTCGGGCCATGCACTGGCTGACAACGCTTTCTCCTCAACCCATTTAACTCCAGCCCAACCTTTTCCTTCCAGCCAACCCAGACCACCCAAGCGGCAACCAACGAACATGCAACTTTCCTGGATCGATCTTGGCATCATTGGACTGTACCTGATCGCCACCGTCTTTGTTGGGTTCTGGGTGTCCAAGCGGGCTTCCCAAAGCATGAGGCACTACTTCCTCGGCGGAAACCAATTGCCGTGGTACTTGCTGGGGGTCTCGAATGCCTCCGGCATGTTTGATATCGCCGGGACGATGTGGCTGGTTTATATCGCGACGGTTTACGGCCTGAAAAGCGTGTGGCTGCCGTGGATTTGGCCGGTGTTCAACCAGATTTTTCTCATGGTCTATATGTCCATCTGGTTGCGGCGTTCCAATGTCATGACCGGCGCGGAATGGATTCAAACGCGGTTTGGTAAAAATGCCGGCTCCACCGCATCGCACATCAGCGTCGTTTGTTTCGCGATGATCAGCGTCATCGGATTTCTGGCGTACGGCGCCAAGGGCGTCGGCAAATTCGCCTATCCGTTCATGCCCTGGAAAAGCATTTCGCCGGACACCTACGCCCTGATCATCATGGGCATCACGACCTTTTATGTCGTGAAAGGCGGCATGTTCAGCGTGGTGTTCACCGAAGTAATTCAGTTTGTCATTCTGACCGTCGCTTCCATTGCCATCGGCATCATTGCCATGGTCAAGGTTTCTCCCGAAACGCTCCAGGCCGTGGTGCCGTCCGGCTGGTATCACCTGTTCTTTGGCTGGCACCTCACCAACATGGACTGGAGCAAATCCATTCCGGACATCAACAAAATCATCGCGACCGACGGGTACTCGCTGTTCGGCATCTTCTTCATGATGATGCTGTTCAAGGGCATTCTGGTGAGCGCGGCCGGTCCGGCCCCCAACTATGACATGCAGCGCATTCTTTCCACGCGCGGTCCGCGCGAAGCCGCGCTCATGAGTTCCACCGTCAACGTGGTGCTGTTCTTTTCCCGGTACATGATGATCATGGGCCTGACCATTCTTGCCCTGGCATTTTTCACGCCGCATCTCGCGGCCATGGGAACAAAATTGGACCCGGAAGAGGTGTTGCCGGAATCGTTGGCGCGGTTTGTTCCCGTGGGAATGGTGGGGCTGGTGATTGCGGGTTTGCTGGCGGCTTTCATGTCCAATTTTGCCGCGACGGTCAACGCGGCGCCCGCATACCTGGTCAATGACATTTACAAACGGTTCATCAACCCGAACGCTTCAGCCAAACGTTATGTCATGTTGAGCTACCTCGTTTCGTTTGGCGTGGTGATCATTGGCGTGAGCTTTGGCTATATCACGCAGTCCATCAATTCGGCCGTGCAATGGATTGTGTCCAGCCTGTGGGGCGGTTACATGGTTTCCAATGTGCTCAAATGGTACTGGTGGCGCTTTAATGGTTGGGGATACTTCTGGGGCATGGTCACCGGCCTGGGGTCGGCGTTGGTATTGCCGCTGGTCATGCCACGGGTTGTTCCGCTGCTCGAACCCACCGTCCAGTCCCTGCTGGGGAACGATGCCGCCGCCACCATGGTGTTGCTCGGTCATCCCATCACTTCGTTCCCCCTGATTTTGGTCATCTCCTTGACTGGCGCGCTGGCCGGAACTTATTTGAACAAACCGGAGGAAGACGCCGTGCTCATGGATTTCTATCGCCGGGTGCGGCCGTGGGGATTCTGGGGGCCGATCCGCGACAAGGTAGTGAAGGCAGACCCGGCCTTTCAGCCGAACAAGGATTTCTTCCGCGACATGTTCAACATCGGAGTTGGCACGGTCTGGCAAACCTGTTTTATCCTGGTGGCCATGTGCCTGGTCATCCGCAGTTGGCGCAACGCCATCATCACCCTGGTGGTGCTCGCCGGCACCTGTCTCATCTTGAAAAAAACCTGGTACGACCGGTTGCCTCCGCCGTCACCCATGCCGGCGGCCGACCCTGATGCACACCCGGAAGAAGCCAAACCAGTCACCGGTTAACTTTTAAAAATACAATCTGCAACAATTATGCGTTACGGACATTTTGACGACAACAAACGGGAATACGTCATCACCCAGCCCGACACCCCGCTGCCGTGGATCAATTATCTCGGGTGCGAATCCTATTTCGGCCTCATCTCCAACACCGCCGGCGGCTACTCCTTTTACCGGGACGCCCGCCTGCGCCGTCTCACGCGCTACCGCTACAACAACGCCCCGTTCGATCTCGGCGGGCGCTATCTCTATATTCGCGACAACGACACCGGCAAGTTCTGGTCGCCATCGTGGCAGCCCACGCGCACCAAGCTGGACCAATACGAATGCCGCCACGGCATGGGCTATACCACCATCCGTTCGAGCTACGGCAGGATCGAGGCGCAGACCACCTATTTTGTGCCGCTCGGTGAAACGCTCGAAATCTGGAAATGTTCCGTGACCAACCGCCGCAACCAACCCGCGAAGCTGTCGCTTTTCTCCAGCATCGAGTTCTGTCTTTGGGACGCGCAGGACGACGCCACCAACTTCCAGCGCAACTTCAACATCGGCCAGGTCGAAGTCGTGGATGGCGTCATCTACCACAAGACCGAGTATCGCGAGCGCCGCAACCATTTCGCGTATTTCGCCTGCTCGGAAAAACTCGCCGGCTTCGACACGCAACGCGACACGTTCCTCGGCACTTACCGCGGTTGGGACAACCCGGCGGCGGTCGAACGCGGCAGGTCGTTCAACTCCATCGCGCACGGCTGGGCGCCGCACGGCTCGCATCACATCAAGGTGAACTTGAAGCCCGGCGAGACGAAGGAAATTATTTTTATTCTCGGCTACCATGAAAATCCGGTGGACAACAAGTTCGACCCGCCGGACTCCCAGATCATCAACAAAAAGACCGTCAAACCGGTCATCGCGAAATATCTCGACGGCAAAAATGTCACCATCGCCTTCGAGGCGTTGCGCCGGAACTGGGATGCCTTGCTCGGCGTTTATCAGGTGCAATCGCCCGACGTTCATGCCAACCGCATGGTCAACATCTGGAACGCCTACCAGTGCATGGCCACATTTAACATGTCGCGTTCGGCGTCGTTCTTCGAATCCGGCATTGGCCGCGGCCTTGGCTTCCGCGATTCCAACCAGGACCTGCTCGGCTTCGTCCAGATGGTCCCCGCCCGCGCCCGCGAACGCATCCTCGACATCGCCGCCACCCAGCTTAAGAGCGGCGGCGCGTTCCACCAATATCAACCGCTGACCAAACGCGGCAACAACGACATCGGCAGTGGTTTCAACGACGACCCGCACTGGCTCATCCTCGGCGTTGCGGCTTATCTCAAGGAAACCGGCGACTGGGGCATTCTCGACGAGCCAGTGCAGTTCGAGAACGAACCCGGTTCCGAGCAGCCGCTTTACGAACACCTGCGCCGCAGTTTCAATTACACACTCGAACGCATCGGCCCCCACGGCCTGCCGCTCATCGGCCGCGCCGATTGGAATGACTGCCTGAACCTCAACTGCTTTTCCGACACCCCGGGACAATCGTTCCAGACCACGACCAACAAGGACGGAAAAGTCGCCGAGTCGGTCTTCATTGCCGGCTTGTTTGTCATGGCGGGGAAGGAACTCGCCGCCATCGCCAAAAAGCACCGGCAGAATGCAGAAGCTGAACGTTGCCTGGCCGAGGCGGCCAAAATGGAAAAGGTCATTTATCAGCACGGCTGGGACGGTGGATGGTTCGTGCGCGCCTATGACGATTTCGGCAAACCCATCGGTTCGAAGGTCTGCAAAGAAGGCAAGATTTTCATCGAATCGCAGGGCATGTGCGTCATGGCCGGCATCGGCCTCAAGGACGGCAAGGCGAAACTGGCCCTGGACTCGGTGAACAAGCACCTCGCCACCAAACACGGCATTGTCCTTTTGCAGCCGGCGTTGACGAAGTATTACATCAGCATGGGCGAAATCTCCTCGTATCCGCCGGGCTACAAGGAAAACGCCGGCATCTTCTGCCACAACAACCCGTGGATCATCATCTCCGAAACCATGGTCGGCAACGGCGACCGCGCCTTCGACTATTACACCCGCATCAATCCCTCCGCACGCGAGAAAATCGGCGACCGGCACCGCTGCGAACCGTACGTGTTTGCGCAGATGATTGCCGGCAAGGACGCGCCCACGCATGGCGAAGCCAAGAATTCCTGGCTTACCGGCACCGCCGCCTGGACCTACTACACCGTCACGCAATGGATTTTCGGCATCCGGACGGATTACGACGGCCTGCGGGTTGATCCCGTGATTCCCGCGAAATGGAAAGGTTTCACCGCCACGCGCCGTTTCCGCGGCAACACCTACATCATCGAAGTGCGGAACCCGAAGGGCAAACAACGCGGCGTGAAAAAGCTGCTGGTGGACGGAAAGGAAATTGCGGGCAATGTCCTGCCCGTGCGTCCGCCGCAGTCAAAACCCATCCAGGTCGTCGCCGTGCTCGAGGGTTAAAAGCCAGCAAACCAAGAAAGGAATAACGAACCGATGAAAGCAAATATTTTCGCCCTGCGGGCAACTGTTTTTTTCAGCGTCATGTGTCTGAGTTTCGGCCTAACCTCCTGTCGGACCCAGTGTCCGTTCGTTCCGGCCAAGCCCACGGTCCAGCGCATTCAAAACGGCGTCGAATTGAACACCGGCAAGCTGAAAATCAAGGTGCAGTTTTACGCGGACGACCTGGTGCGGGTGCTCAAATGGACACCGCGGGGAACGTCCGCGAAAACGAGTTTGGTGGTCATTGAAACGAACCTGCCGGATGTGAACCTCAAATTTCAGGAAAATGCCGGGACCATCACCCTTGCTTCAGAAAAAGTCACCGTGCAGTTGTCCAAGAGCGACGGTGCCATTCAATATCTGACCCGCGACCACCAGAACATTTTGATGGAACAAGGCGGGGCCATCATCACGCCGGCCAGGATCAAGCATGAAAAGAGGGCGTTCAATGTTCAGCAGAATTTCAAACTGACGCCGGACGAAGGCATCTACGGCCTGGGCCAGAACCAAAATGGTTATATGAATTATCGCGGACGCACAGTCAAACTGGTGCAGGCCAACACCGACGCGGTCACCCCGTTTCTGATTTCCACCGCCGGCTACGGAATTCTTTGGGACAACTATTCCAAAACCATTTTTGCCGACAACCCGGATCACATGTCGCTCTGGTCCGAGGTGGGCGACAACCTGGATTATTATTTTATCGCCGGCAGCACCATGGACGACGTCATCGCCGGCTACCGAAATCTCACGGGGCAGGCGCCGATGTATGGCAAATGGGCTTACGGCTACTGGCAAAGCAAGGAACATTACACGAATCGCACCGAGCTGCTGAGCATCGCGCGGAAATACCGCGCGCTGCAAATCCCCATTGATGGCCTCGTCCAGGATTGGGATTACTGGGGCGGCAACACCAATTGGAGCAGCATGTTTTTTGATCCAGTCACCTATCCGGATCCGAAGGGAATGATTGGTATTCTTCACCACGAGGACTTTCACCTGATGATTTCCATCTGGGATGGACTCGGGCCGGCCACGGCAATTTACAAAGACATGGAAAAGCATGGCTTTCTTTACTCGCCGGTCGGCTGGGCCGGTTTCCGGTATTACGATGTCTATAATCCGGCGGCGAACGATTTGTACTGGAAGTATGTGAATAAAGACCTGTTTTCCAAGGGCATTGACGGCTGGTGGATGGACTCGACCGAGCCGGACATCGTCAACGCCCTGACCAAGGACAGCGAGGAATACGAGATGAAACGCGTCGAGAACAATCACCTGGGTTCCTTCGCCCGTTATCTCAACACCTATTCGTTGCTCGCCACCGAAGCGGTTTATAATCATCAGCGCGCCGAAACCGACCGGAAACGCGTTTATATCCTCACGCGCTCAACCTTTGCCGGCCAGCAGCGCGCCGCCGCCACCACGTGGTCGGGCGACATCGGCGCGAACTGGGATGTTTATAAAAGACAAATCGCCGCCGGCATCAATCATTGCATGTCCGGGATTCCGTATTGGACATTCGACATCGGCGCTTTCAACATCAGCAGCTACGAAGGGGTGTTTTCCAACGGCGGCAAGGATCCCGCGTACCAGGAATTTTACACCCGCATGTTCCAACTGGGCGCCTTTTCCCCCATCTTCCGTTCGCACGGCTCAGAAACCCCGCGTGAAATCTGGGAGTTCGGCGATTTTACCAACGTCCTCGTCAAATTCGACAACCTGCGCTACCGCCTGATGCCCTACATCTATTCGCTGGCCTGGCAGGTGACGGACCACGGCTACACCATCATGCGCGGCCTGCCGATGGATTTCAGCGCCGACAAAAAAACCTACGGGATTGATGATCAGTTCATGTTCGGCCCGGCCATCATGGTTTGTCCGGTCACGGAATACATGCTCCATCGGCCGCCGGAAAACAGCATCCTCATTAGGCCGGAATACTTTAGGGCCAAAGACGGCCGGCCGGGCCTGACCGCCAGATACTATGCCGGCTCGGATTTCAACAAGCTGGTGCAGGAACAGGTCGAGACCAACATCAATCTGTTCTGGTACACCGGCTGGCCGAAATACATCACCGGCCCAAAATTTTCCATGCGCTGGGACGGCAAATTGGTTCCGACGGAAACCGGCACCTATCGCTTCCATTTCAAAAGCTTCGGGCCCAAACGGGTTTTTCTGGACGGGAAGGAACTGACCAACAACTGCGTTTCAACGGAAGCGTGGACCGTTCCGGTGGAACTTCAGGCCGGCCGGGAATACGACTTTGCCTGCGAAACCGCCAATTACACCCTGGGCGCTTTCCGGGCACAGCTTTTCTGGAAGACCCCGGAAATTTTTGCCCGCGAAAAAGTTGTCGAGCCGCGACCGCCAACCCGGCCGGTTTATCTGCCGGCCGGAACGCAATGGGTGGACTTCTGGACCGGACAGACTCTTCCCGGTGGCCAGACCATCACCGCCGATGCGCCCATTGATAAAATTCCGTTGCTGGTCCGGGCCGGTTCCATCATTCCCATGGGGCCATTCATTCAATACGCCACCGAAAAACCGGCTGACCCCATCGAGTTGCGCATTTATCCCGGCGCGGATGGCAGCTTCACGCTGTACGAAGACGAGAACGACAATTACGATTACGAAAAAGGTGTTTATGCCACCATCGCTTTTCACTGGGACGACGCCAACCGCCGGCTCACCATTGATGGTCGGCAAGGCTCATTCCCCGGGATGTTGAAGGAACGCACGTTCAACGTCGTCATCGTGGGAAAAGACCATGGCACCGGTGTAGAGCTTGCGAACGATCCGGACAAAGCCATATCCTACCAGGGCGAGAGCCAAACGGTTCAATTCTGATTCAGATTTATTGCAAAGCACCTTTTACTTTGTTCAAACCAGCCTGGGCCAGGAACAAAATTGTCAATAACTTGAACCCATTATTGAAGGAGTTGAATGCCTTTCATCGGCCAGCCGGATTGGATCATTGCCTTGTAACCGCCAGCAATCGAGTGAACGTTGTAATAACCCATTTTTTGTGCCGCGTCGCAGGTGAGCGCCGACCGGAACCCGCCGCCACAATACATGATAATTTCCGTGTCCGGATCGGGAAACATTTTCTCCCAGTCGCGCTCCAGAATCCCCTTGCCGAGATGGATGGCCTTGGCGGCGTGTTCCTTCTGCCATTCGTGATCCTCGCGCACGTCCAGTAAAACCGCCTTGGGATTTTGTTTCAGCCGTTCGCGCGCCTGTTCAACGGTGACTTCGTGGACGCGCGTCCTGGCGTCGTTGACAAGTTTAAGAAAGCCGGGCGAATGATCCATCCCGTCAGACTAAGTTGCACTCGGCAATGGGCAACAAATTTCGTTTTCCGGTGGTTGGCAAAATGATTCAATGATGGCATGGACGTAAAAAATATGAATGAAGTCCCGCCGTTCATCACCAAGGACGGCTCGGAAATCCGCGAATTGCTCGCGTGCCGCAATTCAGCCATTCGCAATCAAAGTCTCGCGGAAGCGCGGCTGCCCGCCGGCGGCAGCACCCAGGAGCATTATCACATCAAAACCGAGGAAATCTATTACATCACGCATGGCGCGGGGCGGATTCGGATTGATGGCGAAACCCGTGAGGTCAAGACCGGTGATGCGATTGCAATTTTACCCGGTCGAAAGCACAAACTCTGGAACACCGGCAGCGAAACGCTGCGCTTGCTGTGCTGCTGCGCGCCGGCTTACGAGCACGACGATACCGTCATTACTGAAAGTGTATGAAATCATCGCTCGTGCAAACCCGCCGTTGAACAAGAATTTGCGGAGTGCGCCGACACGTCGGTGCTTCCCAAGGCGGTGACGTGTCACCGCGCTCCCGGTTGGCTACGGGAACGCTGGCTTCACCGGATGTGTGAATCGTGAATTGACCTGTGTGCCGCCGCGCGCTTAACTGTCGTCATGAAATTTTCGACTCTTTGGGGTTTGTTGTTGGTTGCGATGCTGGCGAATGGTTGCGCCCTTTTCCACGACCGAACGAAGCCGGTTCAACCGGCCCCGGCCAGTGGCTATTTGGCGCCCGCGACGTCCGATATTCCCGCGCCTGCGCTTAATCCCATTGTAACGCCGGATAATTCGCTTGCCGCCAGGGTTGCTTCCTATAATGCCGCCGGGCGCTTTGTCGTCCTCAGTTTTCCCGTCGGCCAGATGCCGAACATGGATCAAACCTTTTTTCTGTATCGCAACGGTTTGAAAGTGGGAGAGGTCAGAATCACCGGGCCGCAACGCGACAATGACGTCGTGGCCGACCTCGTCGCCGGTACGGCCCAAGTCGGCGATGCAGTGCGCGACCAGTAAGCATCAAACGCGGAGCTTAATCCTGTGATTTGTCGCTGAACGACTTCACCGTTTTCGGCAGCGCGGTTTTCCGGTAAGGCGAATGGAGGTTGAAATAAATGCCGCACAACGGGCGGGCTTCGTCGCTTTGGCTCAAAATAATGGTTACCTGCTTGTCGAGCGCGATGCCGTGACGCAATCCTTCCCCGCGATTTTCGTAGGCCTTGATGGCTTTGGTCATCAGCGACATGAGCGACACCTCGAAATCCTGCGGCGTCTTGTCAATGCACACAATGTACCGGTCGTAAGCCTTGACGGCCTCGGCGATCTCCCGTTTGTACGTCTCGATAGTCATTGTGGTTAAGATAAGGCCTTCAGGAGAAATTGCAGCAAAATTCATTCCGTAGTTGCGCGGTTTCTAACTGCGGGCCGCGGACCGAACAGCGCGGTGCCGATGCGGACCATCGTCGCGCCTTCTTCAATCGCGACCTCAAAATCGCCGCTCATGCCCATGCTTAAATGGGGCAGCGGGGCGCCAAGGATTTGTTCGCATTGAATTTTGAGTTCCCGCAGCCGCTGGAAATGTGGCCGCGCCTTTTCCGGTTCCTCCGACCATGGCGGCACGGTCATCAGTCCGTGGATTACAATTCGCGGCAGCGCGTTGATGGCCGTCAACTCCGTCAGCAATGTTTCCGGCTGGTAACCGAACTTGCTCGCTTCGCCCGCCGCGTTGACCTCCAGCAGGACCGCCATGGTTCTGGCCGCCTGGTCAGCGCGTTGGTTGATTTCCTGCGCGAGTGACAGGCTGTCCACGCTCTGAATCATTTCGAACAGCGCCACCGCGTCGCGGCATTTGTTCGACTGCAAATGCCCGATGAAATGCCAGCGCAACCGGCCCGGGCACAACGGGATTTTCGCCTTGGCCTCCTGCACTTTGTTTTCGCCAAACAACGTCAAACCTAAATCCGCCGCCGCCCGCACGATTTCCGGCGGCTGGCTTTTGGTCACCGCCAGCAGGGTGACCGAATTGGGTTCGCGGTCGGAGCGGTCGCACGCCGCGCTAATCCGTTGCTTGATTGAATTCAGGTTTTCTGCAAAGTCCACGAATGGATTTTAACCACAGATCAACACGAATAAACATGGATTTTTTGTCGCGTCCGGTTGCCGGATGTGATGCCAAAATACTTTCGCCCGTTATTGCCCGGCCCGGCGTGGCCGGCGTGCGCGCCTTCGGCTTTGCGTGGGAGAGTGCGAGGAACTTCTCCAAAACCCGGTTTTCTCCCCCGTTGAAGAGATTGCAGCGTGGTTCCACTTTCCTTGCCGGCAGTGTGCGGGTCCAGCCTAACTTTTCTGCGCTTCTTTCGCCCAGGTGTCTTTCAAGGTAATCGTTCGATTGAAGACGAGTTTAGCGTCCGGGGTCTGGAGTCTGGCGTCTGGGTCCAGGGCGAAATAGGCAAGGCGCTCGAATTGATAGCGCAGCTCCGGCTTGGCGTCTTTCAGGCTCGGCTCGCATTTGGCCGTCACCACTTCGAGCGAGTGCGGGTTGAGCACGGATTTGAAATCGCGCTTCGTCGTGCCGGAGCTTTCAGCGGCGGCGGATCCGTCCTTCTCAGGCTCGGCTTCGGTGAAGAGCCGGTCGTAGAGGCGGCATTCGGCGTCAATCGCGTGCGTGGCGCTCACCCAATGAATCGTGCCTTTCACCTTGCGGTTGGCCGTCGCGCCGCCGGTCTTGCTGTCGAGATCGGCGGTGCAGCGCAGTTCCACAACCTTGCCGCTGGCATCCTTCACCACTTCGTCGCATTTGATGATGTAGGCGTATTTCAACCGGACTTCGCCGCCGGGTTTGAGCCGGAAAAATTTCGGCACGGCAACTTCCTTGAAATCGTCCTGTTCGATGTAAAGTTCGCGGCTGAAGGGAATCTTCCGTTTGCCCGCGTTTTCGTCCTCGGGATTGTTGACGGCGTCCAGTTCCTCGGTCTTGCCTTCGGGATAATTCGTGAGGACGACCTTGATGGGGCGCAACACGGCGAGCCGGCGCAAGGCGCGTTGGTTCAAGTCCTCGCGGATGGCGTGTTCGAGCACGGCCACGTCGGTGATGCCGTTGTATTTCGTGATGCCGATGTTGTAGGCAAACGCCCTGAGGGCGTCCGCTGTTACCCCGCGGCGGCGGATGCCGCAAATTGTCGGCATGCGCGGGTCGTCCCAGCCGGTGACGAGTTTTTCGTTCACGAGTTGCATGAGCTTGCGTTTGCTCATCACGGTGTAACCGAGGCTGAGCCGGGCGAACTCGTATTGATGGGGCAGCGGACGCGGCAGGCCGAGGTTTTCCAGAATCCAATCGTAGAGCGGGCGATGAACTTCGAACTCCAGCGTGCAGATGCTGTGGGTGATGCCTTCGATGTAATCGCTCAGGCAATGGGCGAAATCGTACATCGGATAGATGCACCATTTGCCGCCGGTGTGATGATGGTCGGCGTGGCGGATGCGGTAGAGCAGGGGATCGCGCATCCAGATGTTCGGCGAGGCCACGTCAATCTTGGCGCGGAGCGAACGTTTGCCGTCGGGGAACTCGCCGTTCTTCATGCGCGTGAACAGGTCGAGATTTTCCTCGACGCTGCGGTTGCGGAACGGGCTTTCCTTGGCGTTGCGGCGGTATTCGTCGGTTTCGTCCGGCGTCAAATCGCAGACGTAAGCCTTGCCTTTTTTGATCAGCGCGACGGCGTATTCGTAAATCTGGTCGAAATAATCGCTGGCGTAGAACGGTTCTACGCCAGTCGAGGGTCGAGGTTCGAGGGTCGAGGGCGCGAGATGGAAATCGGGTTTGCCATTGCTCGTAATGGTTTCGGGCGTTTTACCCGCCGGTTTCAAACCGAGATTGTTTTCGGCCCAGCCGGCGATGAGCCAGTTCACGTCCTCCTGAATGGAATCCACGTACTCGACGTCCTCCTTGGTCGGGTTGGTGTCGTCCATGCGCAGGTTGCAGATGCCGCCGAATTCGTGCGCGATGCCGAAGTTCAGGCAGATGCTTTTGGCGTGGCCGATGTGGAGATAGCCGTTTGGCTCCGGCGGAAAGCGCGTGTGAATCTGCGGATATTTCTTCTCGCGACGTGTTTGGCGACGATGTCGCGGATGAAATCGGACGGCGCGGGGGCGGCGGGTCTTTGTTTTCCAAGCTCATAAAATCGCGCGGAGACTAACAGACAATGGCGCGATTGTCCAAGCCAAGGCATAAAGCCCTACCGTGGGAAAGCACCGGGGGCGCGTGATACGCGTCCCCCTTTTTCCCAATCGGCAATGCTTTTCGTTTATGGGTCCGCGATTTCTGTCAGAGGGACATGTCGTGGAACATGACCGCGTGACTTGCAGGAATGGCGGCTGCAGCCATCCATGCTGACATTCCTCCGGAGCTGGACAGGGTGGTCAACGCGACCAGCAGGATGACACGCATCTGGCGTTTGCGTTGATCACGCGCCAGATGCGGGAACAATAGTTTGCCCGTGCGTTTTAGACAATATTTGGTCATATGGTTAAGGGTATTATTATTATCCGGCCATCAAGGCCGGTCGGTTTCGACGCACGCGATTAGCAGGCTTTATGCCAGAAGACCGGGAAAAATGACTGGCCAGTGGAGGCGTTAGAAGCAAACCATTGTGACGGCAATGGGCTGGACCGTACGGGTGTCTTCGTCAAAGACAGATTGCCTTGGAACCATCCGCAGGCGGGTCAAACAGCGAGCGTTTTGTTTTTTGCGCGCGATTCCTCGGCGAGTTTCTTTTTGAACTCGGCCAGCGCGCTTTTGCAGACGCGCGTCGCCGACGGCGAGAATTTGCACGGCGAGCAGCCCGGCGTTGCGGGCCGCGCCGATGCCGACGGTGGCCACCGGCACGCCCGGGCGGCATTTGCACGATGGACAGCAGCGAGTCGAGGCCCTTGAGCGATTTGCTTTCGATCGGCACGCCGATGACGGGCAGGGTGGTGAAAGCCGCGGTGACGCCCGGCAGATGCGCCGCGCCGCCCGCGCCGGCGATGATGACGCGCAGACCGCGTTTGGCCGCGCCGACTGGCGTATTGCTCCAAGCCCGTGCGGAGTCGCGATGCGCGGAAATGACCTTGGCCTCGCAGGCGATGCCAAATTCCGCCAGCGCATCGGCGGCCAGCCTTCATGGTCGGCCAGTCGGAATCGCTGCCCATCAAAATGCCGACGAGCGGTTTAGAGATTTTGAATTGCTCATTTGCCGGGAAAATTGAGCGAAGAAATCGCGCGTTTGGCAAGGAGTAAAGTAAAACGCGTCGTAACATCGGCTTTAACGCAAAGTCGCAAAGTCGCGAAGCAGGGGATGAATCCTTGCTTTGCGGCTTGGCGATTTGGCGCCTTTGCGTTAAATCTTCGGGCTGAAATCCGTTCATGACGACCGCCAATAAAATCACGATTCTGCGGATCCTGCTGATTCCGTTTTTTGTTGTCGAAATGATTTATTACGTCGAAACCGGCAACGAAGTCCACCGGCTGCTGGCGATTCTTTCCTTTGCGGTCACGGCGATTCTGGACGGCGTGGACGGCTACATCGCCCGGCATTACAACCAGAAGAGCGAGCTGGGCGCGATTCTCGATCCGCTGGCGGACAAGCTGTTGCTGGTGTCGGCAGTCGTCCTCTGAGCTTCAATCACATGTCCCTATCTTCGGGCAAATTCCGCTTTGGCTCACCGGCACCATCATCGGACGCGATTTGTTGATCCTCATCGGCACTGTCGTGATTCATTTCACCGTGGGCAAGGTCACCGTGCATCCGCGCATCGTTGGCAAGATCGCCACGGTGTGTCAAATGGTCGTTGTCATCTGGATTTTGCTGGATTGGGACGGCGATTTGAATGTCCGCTGGTTCAAGGTTTGGATCCTTGGCGCGGCGCTGTTCACCGGCGTTTCGGGTCTGCTTTACGTCTGGGACGGCGTGAAACAACTCGGCTCGCACCCGGCCAGTTCGCCGACGACATCCGGATGAACCACCGATAAAAATAAACCCGCGGCGTCTTTTTGGCTTTCATTCGGTGTCAATCTGTGTTCATCATGTGGCCGACGAATTATGGCCAAGGAAATTGAACTCAAACTCAAGGAAGGCGATGTGGCGCCGGAATTTTCCGCGGCAACCAGCGGCGGCGGCAGAGTTTCGCTCGCCGATTTCAAGGGCAAAAACGTCATCCTCTATTTTTATCCCAAGGACGACACGCCGGGCTGCACGAAGGAGGCTTGCGGCTTTCGCGACCATTTCGCCGAATTCAAAAAGCGCGGCGCGGTCGTTCTGGGCGTCAGCACCGATCCGGTGAAGTCGCACGACAAGTTTGTGGAGAAATTCAAGCTGCCGTTCACGTTGCTGGCCGACGAGGACAAGAAGATTGTCGAGGCTTACGGCGTGTGGGGCGAAAAAACCTTCATGGGCCGGAAATATCTGGGCACGCATCGGGTGACGTTTCTCATCGGCCCGGACGGCCGCATCAAGAAAATCTGGCCTCAGGTCAAACCGGAAGAGCACGCGGCGGAAGTGCTGGCGGAATTGAGTTGAAAGATTTTGACACGCGCCCGGCGAATTTCCAAACTATCCGCACAAGAAAAAGTTAAACTCAAAACCAAAAAAGATTATGGCAATATCCGTTGGCACCAAGGCCCCCGATTTCACCTTGAAATCCAAACAGGCGTCCGGTCTCGTGGACGTGAAACTCAGCGACAACCTCGGCAAGAAAAACACGGTGCTGCTCTTCTTTCCGCTCGCCTTCACGAGTGTCTGCACGAAGGAAATGTGCGACCTCACCGCCGGTCTGGGTGCCTATGCCGGCCTGAACGCCGACGTCATCGGCGTGAGCGTGGACAGCCCGTTTGCGCAGGAGGCGTGGGCGAAGCAGGAAAAAATCGGCATCACGCTGGCCAGTGATTTGAACAAGACGACCATCAAGGCCTACAACGCGGTGTTTCCGATGCTGGCCGGCGTGGGCGACACGGCGGCGCGCGCGGCGTTCGTGATTGATAAGAGCGGCGTCGTGCAATACAGCGAACAGACGCCGACGCCGAAGGATTTGCCGAATTTCGACGCCATCAAGGCGGCGCTGGCGAAGTTGAAGTAAATCCTCAGGGAGCGACGGCGGGTCGCCGTCCCTGAACTTCGGGTCGCCGGCGCCATTTACAATGGCGGCGGAACCGATGATGAAGTCATCCACTCGCTGAACGGCCGCAGGCTTCCGCATTCCGGGCACGACGTGGCGGAATACTGAACCCCGCAATGGGGGCAGACGCCTTGGGTTTCAAACGTATCAAAAGGTTTCCGGCATTTGCCGCATACCCAGAGCGCTCCCTGTGGCGGCGCGGTTTTGCAAACGTGGCAGGTATAACCTTCCCGGCGCGGCATTCTGGCCACGCGCGCCAGGGCGCGCGCCTGCATCAGCCCGCTCCAGCAGTTCATCAGGGCGAAACCAGCCAGGAGGTAATACCACAGGTGGTTGGACATGATGAGAACCGGAATGAAAGCGGCAATGCCCACAAAGCCGAGGACGGTTGCAATCATCAGGCTGCGCGCCCGGCCAAACACATACCAGAGCAGCGAACGTAAAATTTGCCCGCCGTCGAGCGGAAAAATCGGCAGCATGTTGAAGACGAGCAAAACGGCGTTGATATACCAAAGCGTCACCACAAAAACGTAAACATTCGGGATGATACCCATCCAATCCGCCGAGTATCCCACCCACCAGATGATGGAAAAGACGGGGAACAGCGCCACATTGACCAGCGGTCCGGCGGCAATGCTCCACAGTTGGGCGCCGGGGCGTTGTGGCGGCGATACGTAAGCCACGCCGCCAAGCGGCCAGAGGATGATGTCATGCGTTTTTCCGCCCACCTGGCGGCAGGCCAGTTGATGGCCGAATTCGTGCATCAGCACGATCAGGAACAGCGCCAGACATTCCAGCACACTCCAAATTGTGGAAGAGTAGCCTCTGGCGCCATTGACGAAATACACGACCGCCAAGAACCAGGCCCAGTGCAGGTACACGTCAATTCCGAAAAGCCGGAATAGATGAATGGAGCCTTGTTTCGTTGGCATCTATGGCAGGCCTACCAAAACAGAACGGGCGGAACAAGTTTTTTAGCCGGTTTTCGTTTCCATTTCGTGACCCAGCCTTAACCCGGCCGCCATTGTGCCTGGCGTGAAACCGGCTTAGTTTAAGAATGTGGTGCCTCGCATTTTGATCGTGGACGACGAGCAGGATTTTGTCGAATTGGTGCAATTTCGCCTCGCCGGGCTGGGCTATGAACTCATCGTGGCCGCCGACGGCGTGCAGGCGCTCAGCCAGGCGCGGCAGTTCAAGCCGAATCTCATCCTGCTCGACATTCTGCTGCCCGATCTGGACGGCCTGTCCGTCTGCGAAATCCTGCGCCGCCAGCCGGCCACAAAAAAGATCCCCGTCATTTTCATGAGCGCGCTGTCTGGCGACGTGACCAAACGCAGCGTGGCCATGCATGCCGAGGATTTCTTCACCAAACCCCTCGACTTGGCGCGCCTGGAACGCCGGATTGCTGACTTGTTGCAGCCTGGGTCTTCGCCGGTGAATGGCGTGGAAACCTCGCGGGAATAAATTCCGCCGGTCAAATTGCCCGGATTGGGTCGTGAACGATTTTGAAGGTAGGGACAGCGCGCTGCGCTGTCCGGACGCCGCGGCGCGGCGTCCCTACCAATGAAGATAACCTGCCACCTTGGATTGTGTGCGTCCGCTTGACACGCCCGCGCTCAACCTTCATTTTTAATCTTAATTGAAGGTATTACATGAGCATCCAGCATCCATTGTCAGAGACCCTGCAAACGTTTGAACTCGGCAACGGTCAACGGGGAAAACTTTACTCGTTGCCGGCGCTTGAAAAAACCGGGGTCGGCCCGGTTTCCCGGCTGCCCGTTTCCATCCGGCTCGTGCTCGAATCCGTCCTGCGCAATTGCGACGGCAAAAAAGTCACCGAGCACAACGTCCGCGCGCTGGCCAACTGGCAGCCGAACGCTGAACGCACGGAGGAAATTCCCTTCATTGTCGCGCGGATTGTGTTGCAGGATTTCACCGGCGTGCCGTTGCTGGTGGATCTGGCGGCGATGCGCTCCGCCGTCGCGCGCCTGGGCAAAAATCCAAAAATTATCGAGCCATTGGTGCCGGTGGATTTGGTGGTGGACCATTCGGTGCAGGTGGACGTGAACGGCTCGCCGGATGCCTTCGCGCGCAACCTGGAAATCGAATTCCAGCGCAACCGCGAACGCTATCAATTTCTCAAGTGGGGCATGCAGGCCTTCGAAACGTTCAAGGTCGTGCCGCCTGGCATCGGCATCGTCCATCAGGTCAATCTGGAATACCTCGCCAAGGGCGTGCTGAGTGGCGGCGACGCCTCGTCGCCGTCCAAAGCTCCTGCGACGGGGCCGTCGCAGCCACTGTATTACCCCGACACCCTGGTTGGCACGGATTCGCACACGACAATGATCAACGGTCTGGGCATTGTCGGCTGGGGCGTGGGCGGCATCGAAGCCGAGGCGGGCATGTTGGGCCAGCCGGTCTATTTTCTCACGCCCGACGTGGTTGGCGTGCATCTGACTGGCGCGTTGCGCGAAGGCGTCACCGCCACGGACCTGGCGCTGACGGTCACGCAGCTGCTGCGCAAGGCGAAAGTGGTCGGCAAATTTGTGGAATTTTTCGGGCCGGGCGCATCGGCGCTGCCGGTGGTGGACCGCGCCACGATTGCGAACATGGCACCCGAATACGGCGCGACGATGGGATTCTTCCCGATGGACGAGGAATGTGTGAATTACCTGCGCGCGACCGGCCGCAGCGAGGAGCATTGCCGCGCCTACGAAAATTATTACCAGGCCCAGGGACTCTGGGGCATTCCGAAGCAGGGTGACATTGCCTATTCCCAGGAATTGGAACTCGACCTCGGCATGGTACAGCCGAGCGTGGCCGGCCCGAAACGGCCGCAAGACCGGATTGAATTGCCGAAGTTGAAGGAAAGTTTTATCAGCAGCTTCAGCAAACCGGTCACCGAAAGCGGTTTTGGCATGAAGCCGGAGGAATTTTCCACCACCAAAGCCGAAGTTGCGCTCAATGGCCACGGCAAATCCGTCATCGGCCACGGCTCGGTCCTGATTGCCGCCATCACCAGTTGCACCAACACGTCCAATCCCAGCGTGATGCTCGCCGCCGGGTTGCTGGCGAAGAAGGCCGTCGAAAGCGGCCTGACGGTGAATCCGGTCGTCAAGGCCTCGCTCGCCCCCGGCTCGCGCGTCGTGAGCGATTATTTGAACAAGACCGGCTTGCAGCCTTATCTCGACCAGCTCGGCTTCAACCTTGTCGGTTACGGCTGCACGACGTGCATCGGCAATTCCGGTCCGCTCGCGGCGCCGGTCGAGGAAGCCATTCAGAAACACAATCTGGTGGCGGCGTCGGTGCTGTCGGGGAACCGTAATTTCGAGGCGCGCGTGCACCAGAACATCAAGGCGAATTTTCTTATGTCGCCGCCGCTCGTGGTTGCCTTTGCCCTGGCGGGACGCGTGGATATTAATCTGAACACCGAACCGCTCGGCACCGGCAAGGACGGCCGGCCGGTGATGTTGAAGGATCTCTGGCCGTCGCTGCGCGAAATCCGCGATCTGATGCAGACCGCGCTCCAGCCGGACGTTTTCCGGAGGTTATACAAGGATTTCGCCGCACAAAATCCCAAGTGGAATGAAATCCCGTCCAGTACCGGCAACGTGTACGAATGGGACCGGAAGTCCACCTACATCCAGGAACCGCCATTCTTTGAAAATTTTTCGATGCAGCCGGGCGAAATCCATGAAATCAAGGGCGCGCGCGCGCTGGCGATTTTTGGCGACAGCGTGACGACCGACCACATTTCGCCGGCCGGTTCCATCAAGAAAACGTCACCGGCCGGAAAATATCTGATGGAACACGGCGTCGAACCGGCTGATTTCAACAGCTACGGTTCGCGTCGCGGCAACGACCGCATCATGACGCGCGGCACGTTTGCCAATGTGCGCATCAAGAATCTGATGGTGCCGGGTGTTGAAGGCGGCGTGACGAAATTTTTGGGAGCGCGCGCGTCCTCGCGTGCAACGGAGGCCGTCGGCGCGACGCCGACGGCTGCGGGCGGGACGCCCGCGCTCCCCGGAGAACAAATGTCCATCTACGACGCTGCCATCAAATATCAGCAGGCCGGCATGCCGCTCGTCGTCCTGGCCGGACAGGAATACGGCACCGGTTCCTCGCGCGATTGGGCGGCGAAAGGAACGAATCTGCTCGGCGTCAAGGCCGTCGTGGCGCAGAGCTTCGAGCGGATTCACCGCAGCAACCTGGTCGGCATGGGCGTGCTGCCCTTGCAATTCAAGGAAGGCGCTAACGCACAGAGCTTGAAACTCGACGGCACGGAGACCTACGACATTGTCGGCCTCGGCGCGAACCTCAAGCCGCAACAAGACCTCACGCTGCGCATCACGCGCCAGGACGGCAAGGTGGAGAACGTGCCGGTCCGTTGCCGCATTGATACGCCCATCGAGATTGATTACTACCAGCACGGCGGCATTTTGCCTTTTGTGTTGCGGCAGTTGCTGGCGAGGGCGTAACTAAACCTTCTCCGGCTTCACGATCGAAACCACGAACGCGTCCGGCTTGAGATATTTTTGCGCGGCGGCTTTGATTTGTTCCAGCGTGACGGCTTCGTATTTCGCGTCGTCCAGTTCCGTGCGCTGGTAGCCGAGGCCGTAAAGTTCGTCCAGCGCGGTGAGTGGAGGCGAGATTGCCGAGTTCCTGGCGCGCGATTTTCTTCTGGCCGATGATTTTGGCCTTGGCGCGTTTGAGTTCCTCGGCGGTCAAACCTTCGGTGCGGAGCAATTCGGCTTCCTTGAGCAATTCCTGTTTCGACCAGCCCGGCCTTGGCCGGTTCGGTGCCGGTGTAAAACGCGAAGTAACCGGGCACGAGTCCGGCCAGATTCTGCGCGCCGACGTAATAGGCCAGTCCAAGTTCTTCGCGGATGCGCAGGAACAGCCGCGAGCCGAGGTCGCTGCAACGATTCCTGAATCAATTCCAGCGCGTAACGGTCGTCGCTGTACATCGTCGTGCCGGGAAACCGATGACCAGCACGGCCTGTTTTTTGTCGCGCGTCTCCGCAACGCGCTTGGGCGAAGTCGGGAGGCGGATGTCAGAGGCGGCGAGGTCGAAGCGATTCTTCGCGCCCGGATTCGTTTTCCATTTTCGCAAACGCCTTTTCCACGGCGGCTTTGACTTCGTCCGCCTTTACGTCGCCGTAAATGGCCAGCACGCAATTGTTCGGCACGGCGAGCTGTCTGGTGAAACGATTTCAGATCGGCGGCTGGAAATTTTGCCGACCGATTCCTCCGTGCCGAGCGAATCCAGTCCGTAGCCGGTGTCGCCGAACAAAGCGCGGCGCATGGCGACGGCTCGCGCTCTTGAGCAAATCGTCCTTGCGGCGCGTGGATGCCGGCGATCTGCACCTCGCGTTCGCGTTCCAGTTCCTCGGCGGGAAAAATCGGGTTCAGCAGGACATCGGCGAGCAAATCCAGCCCGGTGGCGAAATCGCCGCTCAACACCTCCGCGTTCACGCCAAAGCTGTTGTTGCCGCCGTAGCTGTCAATGGCCGCCGCCGACGGATTCGATTTCCGTGGCGATCTGTTCCGCGGTGCGGCGTTGGCGTGCCCTTGAGCAGCGTCTTGGCCAGCAACTGGGTGATGCCGTTGTTCGTCGGTCGGTTTCGGCCAGCACGCCGCCCTTGAACGCGGCGCGAAATTCCACGAACGGCAGCCGGTGGTCTTCCTTCACCAGCAGGCGCAGGCCGTTCGGCAGTTCAAATTTCTTGAATCGGCTGGTCGCTGTCCGTTTCAATTCCCGCTGTAGCTTTGGGCGCGCTGCCGCTCGGGCAGCAGCGCGTAAAGCGTGCGGTTTTCCGCGCGTGAGATATTCGCGGGCGACGCGCTGGACGTCCGCGGGCGTCACGCGCTTGACGGCGGCGAGGTAGCGTTCGGAAAATGCGAGATTGTTGGCCGCGAGCCAGTTTCCGCCGAGGTCGCCCGCCTGGCCGTCCATCGTTTTGCGCGTGGCCAGCGTGGCGGAGATGAATTGTTTGGCCGCCTTGCCCACTTCGCCGGCGGAGACCGACATGCGCCTTTACCTTTTCGATTTCGGCGAGAATCGCGTCGCGCGCGGCGGAAAATTTGTCCGCGTCCACGATGGCGCTGATGCCGAACAAGCCGGGATTGCCGGGGCTGTAAGTCCACGCGTCCACGTGATGCACCACGCCCTGCCGCTCGCGCACTTGCTGGAACAGCCGCGAGCTGCGCCCGCTGCCCGAGCAGCACGGCCAGCACGTCCAGCGCCGGCACGTCGGGATGGCGGAGTTCGGGGATGTGCCACGCGAAATGCAAATGGCCGAGTTCAATGGGCGCTTCCTCGACGATTTCGCGCGGCGCGGTCTGTCTCGGTTCCTCGGGCAAAACCACCGGCGGCATCGCCCGGGCCTTGCTTTGCGCGTAAGCCTCGCGGATTTGCGCGACCACCTCGTCGTTCTTCACGTCGCCGGCGACGACGTAGAACACGTTGTTCGGCGCGTATTTCTCGTGGTAATAACCGCGGATGTCGTCCGGCTTCAGCTCGTTGAAAATGTCCGGATAACCGATGACGGTGAAGCGATACGGGCTGCGCGTGTAGGCCGTTTCAAACAGCCGGCGGCTGGCGCGGCGCCCGGGATCGTCCACGTTCATGTCCATTTCGCGGCGGATGACGTCCATCTCCTTGGCCAGTTCATCCGGCGGCAACGTCGCGTGCTGCATGATGTCGCACAGGATGTCAATGGCCGTGCGCGCGCCGGTGTTCGGCACGTCAATGTGAAACACCGTGCGGTCGAAGCTCGTGTAGGCGTTCATGTAACCGCCGGCCTCCTGCACCTCCTGGTCAATCCGGCTGCCGGGGCGCGTGGTGGTGCCCTTGAAGAGCATGTGCTCCAGCACGTGCGACAGGCCGGCGCCCAGCCAGCGGCCCTCGTGGATGCTGCCGGCCATGCACCACGCCTGCGCCGAGACGACCGGCGCGCTGTGGTCCTCGCGCACGATGATGACCAGGCCGTTGTCGAGCGTGGTGAGTTTGACGCCGGCGGGCGGCGATGGGGTTTGCATCGCCAAAATTCTAACTGAAAAGGCCGTGTCACTCATACAAAAATGGAGAGGAAAGATATTCGGAAATGCGTTTTGGGCAAATGAATTTGGTTCCGCCCAATCTTGACCCATCAAGAAGCGGCAAATGCAACATCAACATGGCAGCCTTCAGCGAAATTGCATGCGCAACTCCGGCAAGATTTTCTTTGCCCCTTTGCAACTTTGCCGCTTTGTGTTGAAATAAGCCCGTGAAGCCAAAATCCTTCATGCTTATCGCCGGCGAGACGAGCGGCGATCTGCTCGCGGCAGAACTGGTTTCCGCGTTGCGCGGCAAATTGCCGGAGGCAAGGTTTTTCGGCGCGGGCGGACCGAACATGGCCGGCGCCGGCGTCGAACTGGCGCTTGACTTGACGCAACACGCGGTCATCGGCATGTCCGATGTGCTGAAAAATTATATCAAATTCCGGCGGCTCTTCCACCAACTGCTCGCGCTGGCGATTGAACGTCAGCCGGACGCCCTCATCGGCGTGGATTACGGCGGGTTCAACCTGCGCTTCGGTCACGCAATCAGGGAATACATCCGCAACAATCCCTTTGCGAAATGGAACCCCAAAATCATCCAGTTTGTCTCGCCGCAGGTCTGGGCCTCGCGTCCGGGCCGCGCGAAACTGCTGGCGGCGGATTACGATCTGCTTCTGAGCATTTTCCCGTTTGAGAAGGACTGGTACGCGCAGCACGCGCCGAAATTGCGCGTGGAGTTTGTCGGGCACCCGATGGTCGAGCGAATGCAGAAGTCGGAAGTCGGAAGTCGGAAGTCGGAAGCGTTGGCGGCTTCGCCGGAAATTCTTTTGCTCCCCGGCAGCCGGACGGGCGAATTAAAAAGACATCTTCCCCCGATGCTGGGCGCGCTGAGGTTGATCCGGGAAACATTACCCGCGGTCCGCGCGAGAATGGTTCTGCCGACCCCGGCGTTGAAGAAACTCGCGGACACGCTGTCCGCGCTCGAATCAAACGTCGAAATCCAGGTTGGCAATCTGTCGGACGCGCTGGCGCGGGCCGATGTCGCCCTTGCCTCGACGGGCACGGTGACGATGGAATGCGCGTTTTTCGGCGTGCCGACGGTGACCCTCTACAAAACGTCGTGGAGCACCTACCAGATCGGCAGGTTCATTGTGAATGTGAATTGGCTGACCATGCCGAACATTCTGGCGGACGAGGTGGTTTTCCCCGAATTTGTTCAAAACGACGCCACGCCGGAAAGCCTGGCCGGGGCCGCACTGGAACTTTTACGGAACGAGCCGGCGCGCACACAAATCAAGTCGCAACTGGCGAAGATTGTTTCGTCACTGGGTGCTCCCGGCGCCAGCGAACGCGCGGCAACGGCAATTTTGAGTTTGTTCCAATGACGAGTGGATTTGAATATTGAAAGCAGGAAGGCGGGAAAAGATTCCTCATTTCCTGCTTTCCTTATTGGCCGCGAGTTTTAACGTTTCCCCATGGAATCGCTGCATGCCCCGTGGCGGATTGAATACATTCTCGCGCCCAAGCCGCAATTGGACGCGAGCCTGTTCACGCGCATCGCGCAATCCAGCGATGACGAAGCCAATTACGTGCTCGTTCGCGACCGCACCTGCTTCGCCCTGCTAAACCGTTATCCTTACGTCGGCGGCCATCTGATGGCCGTGCCTTACAAGGAGGTCGCGGATTTGAACGGCCTGACCGATGAAGAACTCGCCGATTTGTGGAAACTGACGCGCCGCTGCGTCAATGCGCTGACGAGTTTGATGAAGCCGGACGGGTTCAACATCGGCATCAATCTCGGCAAGGTCGCGGGAGCGGGCGTTGCCGAACATCTGCACATTCACGTCGTGCCGCGCTGGCATGGCGACACCAACTTCATGCCGGTGCTGGCCAACACCAGCGTTTTGCCCCAAGCTTTGAGCGAACTGGCCGCGAAACTGCGCGCGGAACTGGCGAAATAATTCTCAATGGCCACCGAAACCCTTCATTTTGAAAACGCGCGGGTGGCGCAGCAGCTTTTCAACAACGAACCGCGCAACCTGCAATCGCTCGAAACCGAACTCGGCGTCAAGGCCACCGCCCGCGAAGGCTGGATCAAACTGGAAGGCGAGGCCGACGCCATCGAGCGCGCCAAGCACCTGTTTGTCTCGCTCGAAACGCTGCTCAAGGCCGGCACGCCAGTCCGCAACCGCGAGTTCGCCCACGCCCTGAACGTCGTGAAGCACGAAGGCGCGGAGACCCTCAAAGATCTGGTGAGCGACCGCGTGAAGACGCACGACAAGAAACCCGGCGTCACCGCCAAAACCGTCGGCCAGAAAAAATATCTCGACGCCATCCGCAACCACGACGTGACGTTCGGCGTCGGGCCGGCGGGCACGGGCAAGACCTATCTGGCCGTGGCCATGGCGCTCGCCGCGTTGCGCGACGGAAAAGTTTCGCGGATCATCCTGACCCGCCCGGCGGTCGAGGCCGGCGAGGCGCTGGGCTTTCTGCCGGGCGACCTTTACGAAAAAATCACGCCGTACCTGCGCCCGCTGCACGACGCGTTGCACGACATGCTGCCCGCCGAGGAAATCCAGAAGCACACCGAGCGCGGCACGATTGAAATCGCGCCGCTGGCCTACATGCGCGGGCGGACGCTGAACAACGCCTTCATCATTCTGGACGAGGCGCAAAATTCGACCACGGAGCAGATGTTGATGTTCCTCACCCGGCTCGGCCACGGTTCGAAAGCGGTCATCACCGGCGACGAAACCCAGATTGATTTGCCGCCGCACAAACATTCCGGCCTGCTGGAGGCGCACCGGGCCCTGAAACACATGGAAGGCATCGCCATCATTGAATTTTCCAAGCGCGACGTGGTCCGCCATCCGCTCGTGCAGCGCATCATCACGGCCTACGAGGAGCATCGCGGCAACGCGAAGACGTGACGGATGAACATCGTCCTCGCCAACCGCCAGCGCACGCGGAAAATCAATTTGCGCCTGCTGAAACAAATTGCGGGCGCGTTGCTTGCCGATTTGAAAATTGAAGACGCGGAACTCGGCATTCAATCTGGTCGCCGCGCCGGAAATGACCTGCTCAACGAAACCTTTCTCCGGCATGAAGGCCCCACGGATGTCATCACCTTTGACTACTCGGACCCGGACCGCGAACCCCGGACCCGGGACCCAGACGCCAGCTTGCGCGGTGAAATCTTCATTTGCGTGGAGCGAGGCGGTTTTGCAGGCGCGCAAATTTAGCACGAGCTGGCAGTCGGAAATCGTGCGCTACCTCGTCCACGGCGTTTTGCATTTGCTCGGCCACGATGATTCACGCGCCGCCGAACGGCGGAAAATGAAGCGCGAGGAAAACCGGCTGGTGCGCGAAACTATCCCGGCAATTTTTGCTCGCGCAACTGGCGGCGCCACGTTAAACTTTCCCGCGTGAGAAAATCGCTTTTTGCGCGCTGGCGCGCCAGTTTTTTTACCGGTCTCGCCGTCGTTCTGCCCGGCGTCATCACGCTGGCGGTGGTCAAATGGCTTTTCGGCACCATTTCCAGCTTTACGGACACCCTGCTGTTTTTCCTGCCGTACTGGCTCGACCCCAAAGAGATTTATCAGGACGGCGTATCCGGCCCGATGTTCTGGTATTGGAGCCTGCTGGCGTTGTTACTGGCGGTCGTCATGGTGTCCGTCATCGGCGTGCTGGCGCGATATTATTTCGGCAAACGGCTGATTGCGTGGGCGGACAGCCTGATGCTGCGCGTGCCGGTGCTGAACAAAATTTACGGCACCATCAAACAGGTGGACGAGGCGTTCACGTCCGGGAAAAAAAGCTCCTTCAAGACCGTCGTGCTCGTTGAATATCCGCGCGAGGGAATTTATTCAGTCGGCTTCATCACCAGCGAACAGGCGGATGAAGTGCAGGAAAAAACCGGGAAAAAATGCGTCTGCGTCTTCATCCCGACGACGCCGATTCCCACCGGGCGGTTTTTTGATCATCGTGCCGGAGGAAAAAATCATCAAACTCGACATGTCCGTGGCGGACGGGTTCAAATACATCATCAGCATCGGCGCGCTGGCGAATGAGCCGGCGCCGCCGCTGGCAATCAAATGATTCAATCCGCCACCGGCTTGATTCTGCGCACGCGGCCGCTCACGGAAACCAGTCTCATCATTCAGTGGCTCACGCCCGATTTCGGGCGCATCGCCACCGTCGCCAAGGGCGCGCGGCGGTCGAAATCACCGTTCCTCGGCAAGCTCGATTTGTTTTATGTTGCCGACCTTTCCTTCAGCCGCAGCCGGCGCTCCGATTTGCATGTCCTCCGGGAAGTCGGTTTGCGCGAACTCCATGCCGCACTCCGCCAAAATCTCTCGCGCCTGCGCCAGGCGACTTACGCCACCGCGTTTATCGAACAAGCGACGGAAACCGAGACGCCGCTGCCCGCGATTTACGATCTGATGCTTGGTTTTCTGTGTCATCTTTGTGAACAACCCGCCCAGCCACAGACCGTCTTTGCTTTCGAACTGAAATTACTCCGTGAACTCGGCTTGGGCCCGGATTGGGGAAAAATCAGACTTTCCGCGGGCGCGCGACAAATCAGCCAGGTTCTGGCACACGGCGATTGGCCGGCAATTGCGCGATTGAAATTGACCAGTGCCCAAATCACCGAACTGCGGGAGTTTTTGCACGGATTTTTGATTTTTCATCTGGGCCGGTTGCCCAAAGGCCGGGCCGCCGCATTGGCAGGCCAAGTTTAAGCATGACGCAAAATTGGTTTGCAATATGCTGTCCAAACAGCTTCGGAACCCGGTAAATGATCAAGAAAACCTTACAAAAATTCTCCACGGTGCGAATGCAGTTGGTCGCCAGCGTGTTTGTGGCCATCGCGCCGGCGCTGGCCTTGACGTATCTGGTCAACCAGACCTGGTTCTGGCAATTCGCGCCGCATTGGTTAAGGCAGTATGCGCTGGATGTGCCGTGGGCCAGTTTCATCGTCGGTTTTCTGGCACTGGTCGCGGCGTGGTTCGGCGGTGAACATTTCATTTTGCGCCAGGTGCGCGCGCTGTCCGCCGCCGCGCAGCGTTTTGCCAAGGGCGACCTGAATGCCCGCACCGGATTGGAGCCGACCGAAGACGAATTCGGCCAGCTTGCGAAAGTTTTCGACAGCATGGCCGAGTCGCTGCAACAGCGCATGAACGAGCGCGAAAAGGCGGAAAAAATCCTGCTCAATCGGGCGCTCCAGCAAACCGCCATCGCCGCTCTGGGCCAGTTCGCGCTGACCGAAAACGACCTGGCGCCGCTGTTGAATCAGGCCGGCCTGCTGGTCGCCCATACCCTGGAACTGGAATACAGCGCCGTTTGGGAGCGGTTGCCCGACGGCCAGTTGCTCCTGCTGGCGGGCGCGGGCTGGAAACGCGGCTGCGTTGGCGAAACCAAAATATCCGCGGACAATCATTCGCAGACCGGCCTTACCTTGACCTCCGGCGAAATGATTGTCGTTCCGGATTTCAAAACCGAACCCCAGTTTGCCGTGCCGCCGATGTTTGCCGAGCATGGCATTGTCAGCGGCGTCACGGTGGCAATTCCGACCCGCGGCCGGCCCTTTGGCGTCATTGGCGCCCACGCGACGCAGCGGCGCGACTTCACGCCCGACGAAATGCAATTTCTCATGGCCGTGGCCACCGTGCTGGGCATGGCCGTTGAACGCCGGCGCGCGGAGCGCGAAATCGAAAAGGTCGCCTCGTTTGCGAAATTGAACCCGGCGGCGACCATGGAATTCACCGAGGACGGAACCATCAGTTATTTCAACGACGCCGCGCGGCAGCTTGCGTCGTCCGTCCAAAAAGATCATCCCCGCGATGTGCTGCCTCCCGAAATCGGCAACATTATCCGCGACTGCCTGGCCACCGGCCAAAGCCGGGTGCGCTTGGAAACGGAAATGAACGGCCGCACTTTTTCGTGGCTGTTTCATCCCGTGCTGCCGAGCCGCGTCGTGCATTGCTACGTGGATGATATCACCGACCGGTTGAGTCTCGAGGAGCAACTGCGTCAGTCGCAAAAAATGGAGTCGGTCGGACAGTTGGCCGCCGGGGTCGCGCACGATTTCAACAACATGCTCACCATCATCCAGGGGCATTCCAGCGCGCTGCTGGCCAGGCCGGTGCTGCCGGCGGAAGTGCTTGACCCGCTTCAGGCCATTTATTTTGCCGCCGAACGCGCAGCGGGCTTGACGCGCCAACTGCTGATGTTCAGCCGCAAAAATGTGATTCAGCCTGACCTGCTCGATTTGCGTGAAGTGGTCGGCAACATGTCCCGGATGCTGGAACGTCTGCTCGGTGAAACCATCCGGCTCGAATTTCGGCCGCCGCCGGAATTGCCGGCGATGGAAGGCGACATCGGCATGATCGAACAGGTCATCATGAATCTTTCCGTCAATGCTCGCGACGCCATGCCCCTTGGTGGCAAGCTCACCATCGGTCTTGATTCCGTGACCATTGATGGCGATTACGTGAAATCCCACGCCGACGCGCATGCGGGCCGGCATATTCGGTTGCGTGTCACCGACACGGGCATCGGCATGGATGCCGCCACGTTGCGCCGCATTTTTGAGCCGTTTTTCACAACCAAGGAAGTCGGCAAAGGCACCGGCCTCGGCTTGGCGACCGTCTATGGCATTGTCAAACAGCACGACGGCTGGCTTGAGGTCAACAGTGAACCCAAGCGAGGCGCGACGTTCGACGTGTTTTTCCCCGCCAGCGACAAAACCATGGCGCCCAAGGTGGAAAAAATTGTGCCGGTGGCATCCACCGTCGGCGGCACCGAGACCGTTCTCATCGTCGAAGACGAGCCGATTCTCCGCGAAATGGCGCGCGACATTCTGGCCGGATACGGCTATCGCATCTTCGAGGCGTCGTCAGGCCGGGAAGCGCTCAACACGTGGCAGGACAAGACGAACGAAATAGATTTGCTTTTGACCGACATGGTGATGCCCGAAGGCGTTTCCGGCGCGGAACTCGCCAGGCAATTGCGCCTCAATCACCCAGGCCTGAAAATTATTTTTACCAGCGGTTACACCGCCAATGAGGTCAACACCGGGATGCTGGTCAAAATGAGTGCGCGTTATCTGCAAAAACCCTATTCCCACGCCGACCTGGCCAGGACCGTCCGTGAATGCTTTGATAAAACCGACGACACCGCCACGGTGTTCGTCCCACTCTGACGCCGAATGGAAACGAACGCGTCAGGCGATGTCACGGTCGCCATTCTGAGCGACCTTCACTACGCCGGTGCCGCCGAGCGCGCCCGCGGCGAGGACTACGAATTACGCACCATTGCCAATCCTTTTCTTCGCGCCGCGGCTCGCGCGTATCGCCATATTATCTGGATGCGCCATCCGCTCGAGCAGGGACGGCAACTGGACCGTTTCCTCGCCGAAGCGGGACCGGCGGATTACGTCGTGGCCAACGGCGATTACTCCTGCAACTCCGGCTTTGTGGGCGTGAGCGATCCGGCGTCCGGCGAAAGCGCACTGGAATGTCTGGGCAAACTACGCGCGAAATTCGGCGAACGCGCGCGGTTCACGATGGGCGACCACGAATTGGGCAAAAAAGCCTTGTTTGGCGGCGGTGAAATGCGCCTGGCCAGTTGGCGCACCGCGACGGAAACCCTTGGCCTGCCGCCATTCTGGCAACTCGACATCGGGCATTATACGCTCATGGGAATGACCTCGACTTTGATCGCACTCCCCGCATATCAGCCGGACACGGTGCCGGAGGAATGGCCGGAATGGCTGCGGCTGCGGGAGGCGCATTTGGCTGAAATCCGCGCCACGTTCGACGCGATGCCATCGAACCAGCGCGTGATTTTGTTCTGCCACGATCCAACGGCGCTGCCGTTCCTTTGGCGCGAGGAGCCGGTTCGCCGCCGTTTGCCGCAAATCGAACAAACCATCATCGGACACCTGCACACACAACTGATCTTGTGGAAAAGCCGGATGCTGTCCGGCATCCCGCCCATCCGATTTCTGGGACACGCCATCGGCCGCATGACCGCCGCCCTACACGAAGCCCATTACTGGCGGCCATTTCGCGTGCGGCTGTGCCCGGCCCTTTCGGGCATTGAACTGCTGAACGATGGCGGCTATTACACGATGCAAATTGATCCGGCGGCCAGCCGGCCTGCGAAATTTATCTTCCATCCCTTGTCGAGGTAAAATCTTTTCTCACGCCTCTCATTGCAGCAGCCGATGTGAGTCGGCTCATTTCTTAATGAATTTCGCGGAAAATTAGGGCGGACTTGCATCCGCGGCTACGAATTTGAAACCAGCTTCATCACGGCTTCCACCGCCGCCTCAGCCTTGACCGATTGCAATGTTCCGCCGCGCGGTTTGATTTCCACTTCGCCCTTGGCCAGGGATTTTTCGCCGATGGCGAGCCGGATGGGAAAACCCACCAAATCCGCGTCCTTGAATTTCACGCCGGGCCGCTCGTCGCGGTCGTCCAGAATCACATCCACGCCCCGCGCGGTCAGTTCAGCGTAAAATTTCTCCGCCAGCTTCATCGCCTCGCTATCGGGCGCGACATTGAGCGGCGTGATGCAAACCCGGCAGGGCGCGACGCTCAACGGCCAGATGATGCCGTCCTTGTCATTGCACTGCTCGATCACCGCCTGCAACGTGCGGGTCACACCAATGCCGTAGCAGCCCATCACGGAGAGCTTGCGCGCGCCGGATTCATCCAGATATTCCGCGCCAAACTTCTCGCTGTATTTCGTGCCGAGCTTGAAAACGTGGCCAACTTCAATCGCTCGCCGGATTTTCAACGGCTTGCCGCACTTGGCGCAGGGTTCGCCGGCGGTGACGGTGCGTAAATCGAACCATTTGGTCACGACCAGTGTCACGTTCCATGGAGACATTGCGAAAATGAAAACCGTCCTCGTTCGCGCCGGTGGTCATGCCGTTTGCGCCGCGCAGACGTTCGTCGGCAAAAACGGAGATTTCTTTCAAGCCAATCGCGCCCAAACTTCCGGGATGCGCGCCGAGGGCGGTAAAAATGTCCTCGGCGGTGGCCGGGCGGAAAACCGGGGTGCCAATAACGCCCGCCAGTTTGGCTTCATTCAACTGATCGTCACCCCGAACCAGAACAATGATCGTTGTGCTGTCGGCGATATAAACCAGCGTTTTGATCTGGCGATTGGCCGGAACGCTGTAAGGCGCCTTGGTCAGCGCCTCGATGGTGACGACGCCGGGCGTGGCAAATTTCTCAACGGCCGCGCCAACTTCGCGCGCGGCGGTTTTGGGAATGCCGCTGGTGGCTTTCTCAATGTTCGCGGCATAACCGCAGGCTTCGCAAAACACGACCTCGTTCTCGCCGGTCTCCGCCGGCACCATGAATTCGTGCGAAAATTTGCCACCGATGACGCCCGTGTCGGCCTCGACTGGGAATGCCTTCAGACCGCACCGCGCAAAAATCCGCGCGTAGGCGTCATACATTTTCTGATAGGTGATTTGCGACGCCTCATCGCTCACGTCAAAACTGTAGGCGTCCTTCATGATGAACTCGCGGGCGCGCATCAGCCCGAAACGCGGACGGATTTCATCCCGGAACTTCACGCTGATCTGATAAAAATTCTTCGGCAACTGCCGGTAGGAATTAATTTCCCCCGCGGCCAGCGTGGTGATGACCTCCTCGGCCGTCGCGCTGAGCACCCATTCGCGATTGGCGCTGTCCTTGACCTTGAACAGCACGTCGCGCGCGGTTTCGTACCGGCCGCTTTGCTGCCAGATTTCCGGCGGCTGGAGCGCGGGCATGAGCACTTCGATGGCCCCGGCACGGTCCATTTCCTCGCGGACGATCTGCTCGACCTTGCGCAACGCGCGCAGGCCGAGCGGCAGAAAGGTATAAACGCCCCCGGCCAGCTTGCGAATCAGTCCGGCTCGCAGCAGCAGTTTGTGCGACAAGATTTCCGCGTCAGCCGGGGCTTCGCGCAAGGTTGGAATCAACGTTTTGGTCCAAAGCATGGGAAAACTTTAACGCAGAGACGCAGAGACGCAGAGAAAAATCTTATTCGTTCTCCGCCCCTTTGCGTCTCTGCGTTGGTGTTATTTCGCAGTGTTTATCAGCGGCGCGAGTCCCTGAATCCGCACTTCCAGCTTGTCGCCGCTTTGAATCGGGCCGATGCCGCTGGGTGTGCCGGTCAGAATCACGTCGCCGGGCAATAGCGTCAGGTTCGTCGAGATGAAGCTCACGAGTTCAGCGGGTTTGAAGATGAGCTGGCTCGTGTTCGAGTTCTGGCGCAAATGGCCGTTTTGAAAAAGTTGAATCGTCAAATCGCGCGGGTCCAGCTTCGTTTCCACGAACGGCCCCAGCGGCGTGAAGGTGTCGAACGATTTGCAGCGCGTCCACTGGCTCTCGGCGTTTTGAATCGTGCGGTCGCTGATGTCCTGCGCGGCGGTGTAGCCGAAAATGTAGCGGGCCGCCGACGCGGGCGTGACGTTGCGGATTTTGCGGCCGATGACGATGGCCAGTTCCGCTTCGTAGTCCGTGCGATGATGCGGAAAGGGAATTTCGATCTTCCCGCCGTCGGGAATCAATGATGTGGTGGCCTTGAGCCAGAACAACGGCTCGCACGGCAGCGGCTTGCCCGTTTCACGCGCGTGATCGGCGTAATTAAGTCCCACAGCAATGATTTTGGACGGCACGACCGGGACCAGCGTTTTAATGCCTTTCCGGGAAATTGGCTTGCGTTCGAATGACGGCGAACCAAACACGTCGCCGCGCAGCCGGAACAATTCGCCGTCCACGACCTTGGCGTAAAAGATTTCGCCGTCTTTCTGAAATCGTCCAATGGCTGCCATGGAAATTTATGATTTGCGCGCCGGGCAACGTTTTTTCAATCGTAAATCGCAAATCATAAATCGTAAATGACATTGTTGCCGTTCGGCCGGTTTCCGTTATATTAGCAACGTGAATCGCCTGACGAAACAGGAACAACTGGTTCTCTGTGTCGTTTTGGGGTTGTTGCTGACCGGCTGGGCCGTCAAAACATATCGTACCGCGCATCCCGCGGGAACGAGGCCCGCAGCGGCAGTGGCTCAACAGGCCAAACCTTAAAGATGCAAGAAATCAACTTTGACGAAGCGGTGGAATTGATTCTCACCCGGGACCCGCGCTTTTCGCGCGACGCCTACACCTTCGTCCGCGAGGCGCTCGATTACACGCAGAAAGTCATTGGCAAGGAAACCCGCGGCCAGATCCGCCATGTCAGCGGGCAGGAATTGCTCGACGGCATCCGGCAGTATGCGCTCCAGCAATTCGGCCCGATGGTCGTGACCGTGTTTGAGGAATGGGGCGTTCGCCACTGCCGCGATTTCGGCGAAATTGTTTTCAACATGGTAGAAATCGGCCTGCTCGCCAAAACCGACAAGGACACGCGCGACGACTTCCAAAACGGCTACGATTTTACGGAAGCCTTCCGCAAGCCATTCTGGCCGCAGGGCAAATCTAATTCGGAAACCAAGCCGGTGGCGAACTGAAGAAATCTGAAATTTACGGCAGCTAATGCCGGCTGCGCTGAAAGATGGATGGGCCGGGGCGCGCCATTGTGATTGCGGTGGACTTCATTTCCGCGAGTAGCGCCGCAATGCGAGATATTCTTCCATTTGTCGGAGCCTTTGTGTCCCTGCGTTAAATTTTTTGGTTTTGGATTTGCCGCGTGATTTCAAAGGCCAAATCCAGGGCGCGTTTGGCGGATTCGCCGCTGACGGCGGGCGTTTGTTTCTCGCACACGCAGTTCACAAAATGTTGCAGCTCCAGCTTGAGCGGTTCGTCCTTCGCAATCGGCACCGGTTCGCGCACGATGCGTTTCCCGGCAAATTCGCTGACAATCGTGGAATCCTTGCCGACGCCGAGTTTTGCGGCCAAAACCTTTTTCAGCAACGGAGTTTCCTGCTCACCTTCGCGGGCGATGCGATAGATGAATCCTTCCTGCGCCCGGTAATCGAGCGAAATGTAGCTGGGGGTGGTCTTGCCGCCGCTGAACACGCGAATTTTCCGCATCTGCTCGGGGCTGACCCGGCTGGCGGTAAGGTTGGCGACGCAGCCGTTGGCGAAACGCAGCCGCGCATTCGCGATGTCCTCGCTCTTGCTCAAAACCGGAATGCCCACGGCATCCACGCTCGTGACGGGCGATATCACGAAGGCGAGCACGACATCGAGATCGTGAATCATGAGGTCAAGCACGACGCCGATGTCGGTTGAGCGGGCAGGGTAGGGCGACAGCCGGTGACATTCGATGAAGCGCGGTTCCGGCGCGGCGCTTTCCAGATATTTGAAAACAGGATTGAACCGCTCGACGTGGCCGACCTGCAGGACGCAATTATTCTGCTGCGCAAGCTGCACCAATTCGGCGGCCTGCGCGGTGTCGTCGGTCATCGGTTTCTCGACGAGGACGTGTTTGCCCTGGGCGAGCAGTTGTTTCGCCAGTTCGAAATGCGTGCTGGTGGGTGTGACAACGTTGACGGCGTCGCTGGCGGCGGCGGCTTCGGCAACGGAATTAAAAATGCGGGTGTTGTATTTGGCGGCGATTTTACGGGCCGTGTCGGCGTTGACGTCGAAGATTCCGGCAAACTCGACCTGGCCCGCCTTGGCGAGTTCGGCGTAAAGGCGCGCATGATTTTGTCCCAGCGAGCCGACGCCGAGAACGGCCACCCGGATTTTGGGGATTGAAGTTGCCACGCGCCGAGTTTGCCAGTGAAAACTGAAAACTGAAATGAGAAATCTCGCGCGAAGGACGCGAAGGAAACGAAGGCAAAAACCTTCAAATCTCCTTCGCCGCCTTCGCGGTCTTCGCGCGACCTCCCCAACTTTGGACTCGAACTCTGGACTTTAGACTCTTAAAATGTCGCGTGCCAATTCTGGGTTACGTCATAATCGCGGTGGCGGCGTATTTGCTCGGCTCGATTCCAACCGGCTTTCTGGTGGCGCGGGCCAGGGGCATTGACATCCGCACCGTTGGCAGCGGCAATATTGGCGCGACGAACGCAATGCGCGTGCTGGGCAAACCGGCGGGGATTTTTGTGCTGCTGATGGATGCGTTGAAAGGTTATATCGCCTGCGCTTTTGTTCCCCCGCTGATTTTCAACCAGCTTGCCCCTCATCTTTCCGGGCTGGCGGTTTATTTTCAAAATGAGCCGGTTGAACTCCAGACCCGATATTATGTCGTGGCCGGAATTTTCGCCGTGCTCGGACACAATTACCCGTGCTGGCTGCGGTTCAAGGGCGGGAAGGGCATTGCCACGAGCGCCGGGGTTTATCTCGCGCTCGCGCCCTGGCCGCTGTTGATCGCGCTGGGGGTTTTTATTCTGGCGTTGCTGACGACCCGATACGTTTCGGTCGGTTCCCTTGCGGCGGCAACGGCATTGCCCGCCGCAGTCTGGATTCTGCCGCCGCACAATCTATTGCTCGGCATCGTCACGACGGTGCTCGGCTTGATGGCCATTTACAAACACAAGGGCAACCTCCGGCGTCTCGCCGCCGGAACCGAAAACCGGTTGCAATTCAAAAAAAAGGAAACGACATGAAAATCACGGTGCTCGGCGCGGGCGCCTGGGGAACGGCGCTGGCCAAGGTGCTGCACGAAAACGGCAATGCCGTGGCGCTTTGGGACATCAACGCCGAAACATTGGCGGAACTCCGGCGCGGACGCAGCGAACGTTATTTGCCCGGTGTCAACTTGCCGACCGGCTGGAAAATTGAAACGGGCTTTGAAAAGGCGGTGGGCGGCGTGGAGTGTCTGGTCATCGCCATTCCATCACAATCGTTCCGGCAGGTGGCCGCGCAGTTGAAAGGGCACCCGGCCATCCTGGTGAGCGTGACCAAGGGCATTGAATTTGAGACGGGCGAAACCATGAGCCGGATTTTGCGCGAGCAGGCGCCGGCCAGCCGCGTCGCCGCGCTTTCCGGTCCCAGTTTTGCCCGGGAAGTGGCGCTCGGCATTCCGACCACGGTGGTTTGCGCCTGCGAAAGCGACGCCACGGCGCGCACCGTGCAGGGACTGTTTCATCGCCCGGAGTTTCGCATCTACCGCAGCACGGACATCCTGGGCGTGGAATACGGTGGCGCGCTCAAAAACATCATCGCCATTGCGGCGGGCGTGAGCGACGGCCTCGGTTACGGTGACAACACCAAGGCCGGTCTTGTTACGCGGGCGCTGTCCGAAATGCGCCGGCTCGGCGTGGCGTGCGGCGCGCAGGCGGAAACCTTCTCCGGCCTGAGCGGTCTGGGCGACCTGATGTTGACGTGTTTCTCGAAACAGAGCCGCAATCGTGATTTGGGCGAACGGTTGGGTCGCGGCGAAACGATGGCGGCGATCCAGGCGTCGCATCCCAAACTGGCCGAAGGCTATCCCACGGCGCGTTCCGCCCATCGGCTGGCGCGCGAGAAAAAGGTGCCGACGCCAATCATTGACGAAGTCCATGCGCTGCTTTACGAGGGCAAGGATCCGAAGAAGGCGGTGCGTGATTTGATTTCGCGGGCCTTTAAGGCCGAGGATTAAATCAGCCACAGATGGGCACAGATGAAACGCAGATTTGTCTCCACCAGTTGCGCAAATCTTCATTGGTTTAATTCAAGAAGGTACAATATGTGTGCTTCAAGGAATTTTCGGATCCTTATCTGTGTTTCATCTGTGCCCAGCTGTGGCTCAAGCTAATGCTTGTTTGATCAGCTTCAACAAGTTGGCATGTGACTCGACGGCCTTGAACTGCGGGAATTGCCGTTTCACATTTTCCGGCGCGTGAATCAAAAAACCAACGTTCGCTTCAAGCAGCATCGCGGTGTCGTTGTAGGAATCGCCGGCGGAAATGACGTGGTAATTCAGTGACTTGAACGCGGCGACGGCCTTTTTCTTCTGGTCGGGCACGCGCAGTTGGTAATTCACGATGCGGTCATTCTCCACGACGAGCCGGTGACAGAGCAGCGTTGGCCAGCCGAGCTGGCGGAGCAGGGGGGTGGCGAACTGTTCAAACGTGTCAGACAAAATGACAACCTGGACGAGCGAACGCAGTTCGTCCAGAAATTCCTTTGCACCGGACAAGGGACGCAGCGCGCCGATGACGTTCTGGATGTCGGACAATTTCAATCCATGCCGGTCCAGCAGGGCAAGGCGGCCGCGCATGAGCTTGTCGTAATCCGGCTCGTCGCGCGTGGTGCGGCGCAGTTCCGGGATTTTGGTCTTTTCGGCGACGGCGATCCAGATTTCCGGCGTCAACACGCCTTCCATGTCCAAAGTGACAATTGATTGTTTCACGATTGGCCAGAATTTTTCAAATTGTGCTTCTCCTGTCCAGCGATTCGGGTGGAAAGTTCACAATCCCTGCCGGTACGGGTGATGGGATTGAAATAGTTTCAGGAACTGTTCGTTTTTATCCGCAAGGTCCTGCCGGCCCGCCGCCAGTGCCAAATCCCGTGCCTTTTGCGCGGTCGCAATCGCTTCCGGGAAGCGGCCCGCTTCAGCATAAGCGGCGCCGAGGGTCGTCAGCATGGCCGCCGCTTGATGATGCGTGAGGTCGCAGGCGCGTTCCGCCAGGTGGACGGCCACCGTGCCGGAACGAAGGCTTGGGTCCGGGTCGGTTGCGAGAATCCAGGCCAGTTCACTGAGCGCATCCGGAAAATTCGGGGCCAGCCGCAATGTTTTCCAAAACTCCGCCATCGCTTCCCTGGATTTGTTTTGACGGAACAAAGCTTCCGCCAGGCGATAATGGCCTTCTGGTTGATCAGGCGCCAAGGCCAGCTCTTGGGAAAATTGAGCCGCCGCCTGCGCCGGCTGGTTGTTGTCCAGCAGCGCGAGGCCGTAATCAAGGTGCGCTTCCGCATCATCCGGATTAAGCCTGACCGCCTCGGAAAGCTGGCCGAGGGCTTCGGCGATTTTGTCTTGTTTGAGCAGGACAACCGCCAGACTGCGGTGCGCGGCGGCAAGGCCGGGATATAGCTGCAAGGCCTTTGAGAATTGTGATGCGGCTTCCGCCAGATTGCCATTGATGAACAGGGCCGTGCCCAGGTTGTATTGCAATTCGCCATCCTTGGGCCGAAGTTGGACGGCCTGGCGAAAACATTCAAGGGCTTCCGGCAATTTCCCTTGATCCGCCAAAGCCACGCCCAATTCGGATTCTCCCCGGGCGTAATGGGAATTGATTTGCGATGCCGCTTTCAATAAAGCGACTGCTTTGTCGAATTGTCCCATTTGATCGAACACCGCGCCCAAATGGCAATCCGCGACATAATTGTCCGTCGTGACTGCCTTGGCATGGGAAAACAGCGTCAGGCTGTTTTGCCAATACTTCAACTGCGTCCAGGTATCCGCCCCGCAAACCGCCAGTACGGCGATTCCCACACCGGCCGCCATCCACTTCCTATGCGGCCGCGCACCCCAAAGCGCATGAAACCCCCATACCACGGCAATGAACAGCCCGATGCTGGGAATATACATGTACCGGTCCGCCATGGCCTGCCGTCCCACTTGCACCAGGCCAATCACGGGTATCAAGGTGCCCAGATACCAAAACCAGCCGACCAACAGATAAGGAAGCCGCCGGGCAAACCAGGCGAACAAAACCGAACACACCAATAGGAACAGCACCGAAGTCATCACCAATCCCAACGGCCAATGTGCCGGGGGCGGATAAAAAACCGCGAGGTCCACCGGCCAGAAAGCTTTGGCAACGTAACGGAGATATGACACCGCCGCGTTTGCGATGCGAAAGGGGAACGGGACGGTTTCCAGTGATGAAACCGCTCCGCCCGCCCGTTGCACCAGAAAGGTTGTTAAACTGGCCGCCAGCGACAGCGCCAAAAAGGGCACTTTTTCAATGATCAAACCGCCAATGGCTTTGGTTGTCCACGGGGCATTTTTTGAGAGCCGGTTGAGCGGCCAGAAATCCAGCAACAACAAAACAAACGGCAGCGTCACGACCATGGGTTTGGACATCAAGCCGCACGCGAACAGGAACAGCGCCAAAACATAAAAAACTTTGGACTTTGGACTTTGATCTTTGGACTGTTCGACAAAGCGCGCGTAAGCCAGCAGGGCCAGCAGCCAGAAGAACGTGCTCAACACGTCCTTGCGTTCCGCCACCCACTCCACCGATTCCACGTGCAACGGGTGGCAGGCGAACAATGCCGCCACCAATCCGCTGCGCCAGGTCGTTCCCGTGGTCCGGCTCAAAAACAGAAAGAGCAACAGCGTGTTGGCGATGTGAAACAGCAGATTGGTGAAGTGATGCCCGGCGGGATTCAAGCCGTACAACTGGCAATCCAACATGTGCGAAATCCAGGTCAACGGATGCCAATTGTCCGCGTAGCCGCTTTGAAAGGCCCAAACGATGCCCGGCCAGGTCAGCCCCGGTTTTACATGGTAATTGTCCGTGACGTATTGGTCGTCATCGAAATTGATAAACGCGTGATTCATCATCGGCCAATACAAGGCCAATGTAAGCAGAACCAGCAGGAGACAAATGAACCGATGCCTGGATTTTTGCTTCAAGTCGTCCGTAGGCATGGAAGTCAAAACATTACCGTTTGTTTCTGGCGTTGGGCAAACTGGCAACATTCCTGGTAACCAACGCTGCGCGCCAGTTGGACGGCTTCAGTGAAGTTCATTCCCACTTCTTCCGGCGCGTGGGCGTCGGAACCAAAGGTGATGGGCACGCCGGTTTTAAACGCAAGCTGGAGGATTTCGCGGCTCGGATAGATTTCCCGGCAATCCTTCCGCAGACCGGCGGTGTTGAGTTCAATGGCACAGTCGTGCTTCTTCGCCGCGTCCAAAAACCTTTGGTAAAGGGGAGTGCTGTCCGGTGGCGGTCGATGCCCGAATTTTTTCGGCAAATCGGCGTGGCCGATGATTTCAAAAAGGCCGGTCTCCGCCGCCTTGGTCAGTCGCTCGAAATAAATCGTCCAGACTTCGCCCGCGTCGCGATGTTTCCACTCGGACAATTTCTGCGGATCATCAATGGCCCACGAATCGGAGACATAATGCACCGAGCCGATGAAATAATCCCACGGATGCCGCGCCGCGAGGCCGCGAATCCAGTCTTCGTAACCGGGCAGATAATCCACTTCCAGCGCCAGGCGGATGGTCAATTGCGGAAAATCCTTCTGCACTTTGCGGACTTGGGCGACGTATTCGTCGAGTTTGTCGGCGTTCATCCGCCAGTTGTCGAAATCATCCCGCGGCATCGGGGCGTGATCGGAGAAGCCAATCTCCTTGAATCCGAGCGCCAGCGCGTGCTTGACGTATTCCTCCGGTTCGCCGCGCGCGTGGCGGCAAAGCGGCGTGTGCATGTGGTAATCGGCAGGCAACGACATGCGCTGAGTTTCAAGTTTCAAGTTTCAAGTTTCAAGTGTTGAATACGAACAATGACGGGCAACGATTCAACCGGACGATTCCGGCTGTTTGTGGCGATTCCAGTTTCCGACGCGGTTCGGGATGAAATGATCCGCGTTCAACGCGAATTGCAGCCACTGGCGCCGCGCGGTGCAGTCCGTTGGGCCACGCCGGAGCAGTTTCACCTCACGCTCCGGTTTCTCGGCGATGTTCCATCCGACCGCGTGGCGGCTTTACAAGAAGCCGTTCGCACGGTTTGTTCTGGCGCGCCAGCGTTGCCTTTGCGCGCGCAAGGCGTCAGCTTTTTCCCCAATGCCCGCGCACCGCGTGTTATTTGGGTCGGAATCACCGACAGCGACGACCGTTTGGTGGAACTGCAAAAGAAAATTGAAAGTGCGGTTTGTCCGTTCACAACGGGGCAGGGTAGTGAACGTTTTGCCGGACATGTAACAATGGGGCGCTTTAAATCGCCTAAGTGGCTAGAAATAAGGTCATTAACGTCACACGCGGAAACAATGAAAGACCGGGCCTTTGGCGAATGGACGGCGCGGGAAATCGAAATCATCCGGAGCGAATTGTCATCGGCCGGAGCGCGTTACACGTCTCTCGCAGTGATTCGATTGGGCGCGGGGATTGAACCTTCTTGAAACATTTTCAGTCTCACTAACGTCTATCAAAACGTATGCTAAAGGCGCTTTCAGCGGGCCGGTGGGATTATGACGCGGCGGCGCATTTTTTGAACCGGGCCGGATTCGGCGGCCCGCCGACGGTGATTGAAAAACTAGCCGGCCTTAATCCCGATGATGCGCTTTCCACTCTGCTCGATTACGAACGCATTCCCGACCCGACACCCGACCCGGTCTGGGCGAAACCCGACCCGGAAGGGGTGCGGCAGTTGCGCGATGCCGCGAAGAACGCGTCGCCGGATGAACGCCGCAAGTTGTACCAGGAGGAAATGCGCGTTCAATACCAGCGTCTGATGGAATTGCGCGGCTGGTGGCTCAATCGCTTGGCCAGGGGACCGCGGCCGTTTCAGGAAAAAATGGTGCTGTTCTGGCACGGCCATTTCGCCACCAGCTTCGTCAAGGTTCGCAACGCCTATTACATGTGGCGGCAGAACGAACTGTTCCGCCGGCTGGCGACGGGCAACTGGCAGGAGATGCTGACGTTTGCCGGCAAGGACCCGGCCATGCTCATCTGGCTGGACCAGGCGGAAAGCCGCCGGCCGCACGCGAACGAGAATTTCGCCCGCGAAGTCATGGAGCTGTTCACGCTCGGCGAAGGTCATTACACTGAAAAAGACGTGACCGAGGGCGCGCGCGCGTTGACGGGCTGGTCGCTGGACCGGTTGAATCAGGAATATGTCTATCGCCCGTTTTTCCACGACAACGGTGTCAAAACTTTCCTCGGCCAAACCGGCAATCTCAACGGCGACGGCGTGATTCGGATCATTGTGGAGCAACCGCAGGCCGCGCGATTCATCACGGCCAAGCTGTGGAATTATTTTGCGGGGCAGGCGCCGTCCGATGAATTAAACGGCGCGCTGGCCGACGTTTTCCGGGAGAACGGAAACAATTTCAAACCGTTCCTGCGCGTCATGTTCCGCAGCGAGGAATTTTACGACCCCGCCATTGTTCGCAACCAGGTCAAAAGCCCGGTGCAATGGCTCGTCGGCACCGCACGCGTGCTGGAATGTGATTTGCCGCCGACGCTGATGTGCGAGGGCATCACGCGACGGCTGGGGCAGGATTTGTTCGCGCCGCCGAACGTCAAGGGCTGGGACGGCGGCCTCTCCTGGATCACCACCACCACGTTGCTGGACCGCTACAACACCGCGGCCATTCTGGTGCAGGGCGCGGAGGTGCCCAAGGCGCGTTTGGAGGCCATGCAGCAAATGAATCAAATGGCGGCCAAATCGGAACCGCAGGACGAGCGGGTACACGTCGGCGGCGTTAACGTGGATAAAATCCTTTCACCGGACGAACGCGCGGACAAGGACCGGCTGGTGGCTGCGTTGCAACACCGGCTGTTGCAATCGGCGCTCAAGGACGATCAGGAAAAAGCGTTGCGCGACTTTCTCGATGCGCGGGGCCGGTTGAACGACAACGAGATTCGCGCAGCCATCCGCCTGGTGATGTGTACGCCGGAATATCAGGTGACATGAAACCAATTCGTCCTCGTTCTCCTCCTCGTCCTCGAATTGTGGGATTCGATTACGAGGACGAGGACGACGACGAGAACGATTAAAAGTTATGAAAAACGAAATCACCCTCCAAACCCGCCGCGAATTTTTGCGCACCACCGTGCTGGGCAGCGCGCTGTCCTGGACGGTCCCGGCGTTTCTCGCCAACACCTTTGCCGCCTTGCACGGCGAAGCCGCCGATTCCGCCACGCAAATCGTCACCGGCAAGGACGCCACCATTCTGGTGGTGCTGCAAATGGCCGGCGGCAACGACGGCATCAACACCGTCGTGCCCTACAGCAACGATTATTATCACAACGCGCGCCCGAAAATCGGCCTGACGGCACAACAGGTCTTGAAGCTGAATGGCGAAATCGGCCTTCACGACGCGCTGACCGGGTTCAAAAATCTTTACGATGCCGGGCAATCTGGCCGTGGTGCAGGGCGTCGGCTATCCGAACCCGAACCGCTCGCATTTCCGCTCCACCGAAATCTGGCAGACCGCCAGCGATTCGGACCAGGTCGAAAAATACGGCTGGCTGGGGCGTTATTTCGACAACGCCTGCGCCGGCTGCGACCCGACCGTCGGCGTGGACATCGGCGGGCAGATGCCGCAGGCGTTTTTTGCCCAAACACCCACCGGCATCAGCCTCGAGAATCCGCAGAGCTACCGGTTCATTTCGCCCGGACGCTTCCGGCCCGGACAGGCGGATTTGCTGGAGGAATCCTACGAAAAATTGAATGAAATCGACCGGACGCCGCGCCCGACGATGAATTCCGGCGGCAGCATCGGCGCGCTGGCCGCCGGCGTGCCGCAATCCGGCGGTTCCGCGCTGGACTTCATCGAACGCACGGCGCTCGATGCGCAGATCAGTTCGGACAAAATCCGCGCCATCGTCGCGCGCGTGAAGAATCAAGGCGACCTATCCCGCCACGAAGCTCGGCGACAATCCTCAAGCTCGTCGCGCAGCTCATCGTCGGCGGCCTGCCCACGCGGATTTATTACGTGTCGCAGGGCGGTTACGACACGCACGCCAATCAAGCCGGCACACAGGAGCGGCTGCTCAAGGAACTCGGCGACGCCGTCAACGCCTTCGTCGACGACTTGAAGGCGCAGGGCAATTTGCAGCGCGTGCTGGTGATGACCTTCAGCGAATTCGGCCGGCGCGTCGCCGAAAACGCCAACGGCGGCACGGATCACGGTGCGGCGGCCCCGCTATTCATCATCGGCGACAAGGTAAAGGCAGGATTGCTCGGGCGTTATCCGAGTTTGGCGCCGCAGGATTTGTTCGAGGGCGACATCAAATACAACGTGGATTTCCGCAGTGTCTATGCCGGTGTGCTGGAAAGCTGGCTGAAGACTAAAAGCGCGCCGATTCTGGGCCGCCAATTCGAGCCGTTGCAACTGGTTTAACCGCAGATTTCGCGGATAACCAGATATGGGCCGCATTCAGAGGCGCTTGCGATACACCTGCTGCGTCTTTTTCAGTTCATATCCGAGCTTTCGGTAAAACGGGTGGCTTTCCTCGCGATGGATGTTGCTGCGCACGCTGACGAATTCCGCCCCGATGTCCCTGGCCCATCGCTCAGCCGCCTCGACCAGGCGGCTGCCAATCCCGGATCGCTGCACCGTCTTCGATACCACCAACCCGGCAATCTCCACCCGGAACCCCGACTCAATGTAATCGGCACCGAAGGCGTGCAGCCAGCCGTACACCTTGCCGTGGTCATCTTGGGCGACGAGGAGCAAATGGTGTTTTTGGACGGTGACCTTCCGGACGCGGGCCTCCATGGATGCCGGGTTACCCGGATAACCCAGCTCAGCCGAGAGCCGGGCAATTGCCGCAACATCCTGCACGGTTGCCGTTCTGATGGTCATTCGTTTTTCCAAGCTGTGCGACTGTGGCCGGAAGTCAAGCTCCGGTAAGATTCGGAATCCGGAGTTCGGAGTTCGATGTTTGTAATTTCGGCTTCAACCTTTAGCCTTTTCTTTGCGCTTTGACTGGGTTTACCGTCTGGCCATGATTTCAAAATCGTTGACCCGTTTGATGGGATGGCTTTTGATGTTCCTGCCATTGGCAACCTCCGCCGATGTCATCCTTTACCCGCCGTACCCGGGCGCGGTGCCGAGTGAATCTTACAAGGTGACCGTCAACGGCCAGCCGGTGTTTGTGAATCGTTTTCTCACTTACGACCAGTTCAATTGGATGGATTATGCCCGGTTCGCCATGACCGGAAAGGTCCATGTTGAAATCACCCACCTGATCAGCGAGCGAAAGGTGATTACCTGCGATGTAAGGCCGCTCGCCTATGGCATCCATCCGAAGATTAACGGTAATACGGTCAGCTTCGACCTCGACCAGCCGCGCAAGCTGATTCTGTTCTTCAACGACGAGCCGCTGTTCTACAGCACCGGGCTGATGCTGTTTGCCGATCCGCCGGAGCAGAATCCTCCCAAGCCTGGCGATACCAACGTGGTCAACGTCATGGACTACCACGTTGACAACACGGGCAAGACCCTGGAAACCACGAACATCAATCAGGCCATCAGCGATGTCTCCGCCCGGCCCGGCGGCGGCGTGCTTTATTTTCCACCCGGCGTTTACCTGACGGGCACCGTGTTCGTGAAGAGCAATGTGCAGCTTTACGTGGATGCGGGCGCCTTGATTCTTGGCTCGCGCCGGAGTGCGGATTATATAGGGGCGCCAAGGCCGGCCGGGGGAAGGTCGCTCCGGGCTTTTTTCGTCTTTGACCATGTTGAGAACGCCGGCTTGATGGGTCGCGGCACCATTGACATGCAAGGCTACCCGTGGTTGTGGCATGACTTTCAACCCGACACCCCGGACGGAACCGCCAGAGACGCGGATGGAAAGGTGAACGACCCTCATGGCACCGGAATCCGGGGCTACGTGGTGAACGACTGCCGCAACATTACCTTTCAGGATTTGTGCCTCCTCCGGTCCGCCTATTGGACCATATACGTCATGGGCACCGAGAATTTCACCACCCGCAACCTCAAAATTATCAACCGCAAACAGCAATACCACGATGATGCCTACGATTTCAGCTCCGACAAACATATCCTGATTGAAGACGGGTTCGCCATGACCATGGACGACACCTGGGCTTTTTATGGCGGCCGCAGCAACGGGACGAACGCGCCCAGCAGCATTGAAGATTTTGTCGTGAAAGGATTCGTTAATTATTCCTACACTTCCTCGCTGGTCCTCGGCTATGGCGGCGCTCCGCCCGTCAAGCACGTGCGTCTCGAGGACGTGAACTTCGTTGCCAACCACAACAAGTTCGCCATTTGGATTCAACTGACGCCGGCGTACTTCACCGGACGTGGTTATTCCCCGGGCGCCCGGTTCAGCCGGAACGCGGCCCTGGACGATTTCAAATTCGTTAACTGCACGTTCGAGAACGACGGCGGGCAAATCTACATTGACGGCGGTGACAATCCGCTGACGAACTTTGTTTTCGAGAACTGCACCTTTTACAAACCGTTCAAGCCCAGCCTGATGATGGGGCGCAATGTCGCTCCGATTCTGTTCAAGCACGTCATCGTCAACGGCGCGGTGGTTCGAAATGCCAAACAGTTGGAGCGGACCGGTTTCGATCTTTCTGTGCCCGTCAAGTTCGAGCCGTGAGGCCAATCATAAGAACCGTAACATCAGTCGTCGCGGGTATTTGACCGGGTTTTTGAAGCTGGACGAAGTGGCGTTTATGGGTGGCTCTTTGGCGCGGTGGCAGGAGCAACGTCTTTCGGTGGCGCGGTGCTTTTGCGTTCGATGAGTTCGGCGACCAAACGTTTGGTTTCAACGGGTTGGCCGCGAAGCAGACTGGCCATCATGTCCATCGCGGCGATGGCGAGCCGGAATTTGGGCTGGCGGATGGTCGTCAGCGGCACGCGGAAATACTCCGACGTCAGCACGTTGCCAAAGCCCACGAGGGAAATGTCCTCGGGAATCCGCAGGCCCTGGGAAAGCAGCGTTTCGGCGCAGCCGATGGCGACGAGGTCGTTGACGGCCTGCACGGCGGTGGCGTTGCAGGATTCGTTGAGCATTTGCAACGCGGCCTTGGTGCCGTCTTCAATCGTGCTGCCGGCTTGAAATACCAGCCGGTCGTCCACGTCCAGGCTGGCTTCGCGCAGCGCGCGGCGGTAGCCTTCAAACCGTTCATGCGCCCACGGCGCGGACTGCGGGCCGGTGAGATAGGCGATGCGTTTGTGGCCGAGTTTGAGCAAATGTTGCGTGGCGTTGGAGCTGGCGATGAGTTCCTCGATTTCCACGCTGGGAAACGTCTTGCAGAACGGCGCGGGCGGACCGAGCAGAATGGTCGGGATTTTGCGCGCGGCCAGTTCCAGATAAATCCGCGCCTCGGCTTCAAAACGATAAACCGGCGAAATAAAAAATCCGTCCACGCGCCGCGACAGCAACCGGCGGATGCAGGTTTCCTCGCGCGCTGGCTGATTGTGCGTGTGCGCGAGCAGGACGTCGTAGCCGAGTTCATGCGCGCGTTCTTCGATGGCAAAAACGATGCGCGCGTAAATGGGGTTGGTGATGGAGGGGATGACGAGGCCGAAGAGCTTGGTGGTGCGGTTGCGCAGGCCCTGCGCGGTGGAATCGGGCACGTAACCCATTTGCTGCGCCAGTTGCTTGATGCGCGCCTTGGTCGCGGCGGAAACGTCCGGCGCGTCGCGCAGCGCCTTCGAGACGGTCATCACGGAAACGCCGGCGTGCCGGGCTATGTCTTTGAGGCGAACCATAATCAGAAGGCGGAAGGCGGAAGGCGGAAGGCGGAATTAAAACAGATTCGGTAAATCGTTCTGAATGTTTCTTCATTCTTCATTCTTCATTCTTCCTCTGGTTCAAACATAGGCTCCACGCCATTGCAGTTTGCGGCGCAAGGTTTCCAGAAATGAACTGTCCGCCAGGTGCATCAGACGGACGGCGCGGCGGCTGCGGCGGATCGTCACTTGTCGCCCGCGTCCAGTTCGGCCACGACCTGGCCGTCCACGCTCAAAATCGTAGCCGGCGCCGGGTTGGCGGCCTTGACGCGAACCATCGAGGCCAGCGGCAAAATGATGGAGCGGTTGGAGAGCGCGTGCGGACAAATTGGCGTGAGCGCAAACACTTCCGCCGTCGGGAATACCACGGCGCCGCCCGCCGACAAGGAATACGCCGTGGAACCGGTCGGCGAGCTGATGATCAGGCCGTCGCAGCGATAATGGGTAACGAGTTCGCCGTCCACGCTCACGTCCAGCCCGATGAGGCGCGAAACCGCGCCGCGGCTGACGACGATGTCGTTCAGCGCCATTTCACAGACGGACTGGCGGTGGCAGCGTCCGCTCACTTCAATCAAGGCGCGGGATTCATATTTGAATTCACCGCTCCAAACGTGGTTGAGCGCGCGGGGCAGTTCGTCCGAAGGCACGGCGGTGAGAAAGCCGAGGCCGCCGATGTTGATGCCGAGCAGGGGAGTGGCGGAACCGGCGATGTCGCGCGCCGCGCGCAGCATGGTGCCGTCGCCGCCGAACACGAGCAGCAAATCCGCTTCGCGCGCCAGCGCGGCGGTGTCCGGGTTGATGACCACCTTGCGTCCGGCGCGCGCAATCAAGCGCGCGGCTTTGCGCACCATGCTGGCGCAGGCGGCCTTTTCAGAATTACCGATGAGGCCGATGCGTTTGATTTTGTCAGCTTGTTTTTTCAATCAGCGCCAAAAATTCCTTGTTGCCGGCGGGGCCGAGCAACGGTGATTCAACCACGTCACGCCAGTGCAAACCGGATTGCGCGGCGACGAATTCACGCAGTTCCTTCAATACCCGTTCATGCACCGCCGGGTCGTTGATGACGCCGCGGCCCTTGTCGGCCTCGGCCTTGCCGGCTTCAAACTGCGGTTTGATTAACGCGACAATTTTGCCGTTTGGCTTCAATAAAGCAATGGCGGGGGGCAAAATTTTTCGTAACGAAATAAAGGAGCAATCCATCACCGCCAGATCGGCGGGGGCGAATGGTTGGGGAAACTGGGCGGCGGTCAAATGGCGCGCGTTGGTTTTTTCCATGACCACGACCCGGCGGTCCTGCCGGAGTTTCCAGGCAAGCTGGCCCCGGCCAACGTCCACGGCAAAGACTTTGGCGGCGCCGTGCTGGAGTAGGCAATCGGTGAAGCCGCCGGTGGACGCGCCGAGGTCAAGCGCGACGAGTCCGGCAACGTCCAGTCGAAAATGGCTCAGGGCGTGTTCGAGTTTGTGGCCGCCGCGGCTGACGTATTTTTCGCCGGCGGCCAGCGCGAGGGCGTCGTCCGGCTGGACGGAATCGCTGGGTTTGTGTGCCCGTTGGGCATTGACGCGGACCTGTCCGGCGAGGATGGCGCGTTGGGCGCGTTCACGGCTTGGGCAAAGGCCGCGGTCAACCAAGGCTTGGTCAAGGCGAGTCATGAAGGACGCGGCGGGAAATTTATCAAAAGCCCGCGGGCATCACAAGCGGTTGCCGCTGGTGTAAAGACGATTCTGTACCTCGCGGAAGCTGTAGTAGAAAAGCGCGTTGTCGGCCATGGCCTTTTCAACGAGTTGTTTCAGGAGGAACATTTCGGAACTATTGATGACGGCATGCACACTGTGCTTGAAGGCTTCCATGGGCATGAACGTCTGGAACGAGTTGCCGAGTAAAATGAACGTGGCGTGTCGACGCTGGTTGACGGGCATGTTTTGAAGCGCCTGCAAGGTCAGGTTTTCTTCAATGGTGTTCGCGCCGAAAAGTTCCTCGATGACGACGACCTGGTAATGAACCTGGGTAAAACGGACCAGAAAATCGCTGTGCGTGGCGGCGGTATGGACTTTGTAGCCCAATTCGCCCAGCGCAACTTTGGCGGTCTCCAGCCATTCGGGCGTGGAAAAGGCGATCAAAGCCGGTTTGTCCTCGGTGCTGATGAAGTCAAAAGAGCCTGCCATAGGTCATTTCAGTTTGAGCACCGGTGGCGCCGAGTGTTCGAGTGATTTCATGCGCAGCATGCCGGCGGTGGTGCTCATGTCTCCCCGCGTTTTTTTGATGTTGTCTATGCCGCGCGTCACCACGCTGCGCTTGGTGCAATAGAGCAGGGCGGTTTCCTCGGTGACATTTCCCAGCTCATAGGCCTCCAAACAAGCTTGATCGAATGTGCGCCAGCCGAAGGGGGCGCTGGCCTCGATGATTTCGTAAAAGGTTTTGCCCTCGCTTTCGCCGAGGCGAATCGCCTCCTGGGTGCGGAGATTGGAGCCCATCATTTCGATGAGCGGAAACCGTCCACCGCCGGTTTTGGGCACCAGCCGCTGGCTTACCACCCAGCGCAACGAATCGGCCAGGCGGATGCGAATTTGTTCCTGCTCCTCCGGATCGAACATGCCGAGAATGCGGTTGACGGTTTCGCCGGCGTTGATGGTGTGGAGCGTGCTGAGGACCAAATGGCCGGTTTCCGCCGCGCTCAAGGCGATTTTCACGGTCTCCTGGTCGCGCATTTCCCCGACGAGAATGACCTTGGGCGCCTGGCGCAACGCGGCCCGCAAGCCGTTGGCGTAACTGTCAAAGTCAATGCCCAACTCGCGTTGATTAAAGGTTGCCATTTCGTGTTTGTGGACGTATTCGACCGGGTCTTCCAAAGTGACGATGTGGACGGGTTTGGCGAGGTTGACCTCGTGAAGAATGGCAGCCAAGGTCGTGGATTTTCCGGAACCGGTCGCGCCGGTCACCAACACCAGGCCGGTTTTTTCCTTGGGAATCTCCTTGAATATTTCCGGAAGTTTCAATTGTTCCAGTGTCGGAATCACCGCGTTTAACTGGCGGCAAACGATGGAAAAATTTCCACGTTGCGAAAAAATGTTGACCCGGAAGCGGGCCTGGTCCGAAAGGGCGTAGGAAGCGTCGCAGGAACCATGTCGCAGCAAATCTTCAATGTGCCAGAGGTTGTCCCCGATGATATTCAGCGCGATGATTTCCACCTGATAGGGGGTGAGCCGGTCAATCGGCGGGTCGAGTGTCACGGGCTTGAGTTCGCCATAGGCTTCCACCTGGGGCGGGCGGTCCACCGTGAACAACAAGTCCGACACCTCCGGCTGGGAGGCCAGCATGGCGGTCAACATTTGATCCAGTTCGGCACGTCGCATAGTTACATGGCGTCGTCATCATCCGGGGGATGGGCCAGCAGCGGACGGAATTTCTTTTTATCCAGCGCCTTCTCGTAAGCTTCTTCCGGCGAGATGCGCTTCATGCGCACGTGTTCCATGATGTGGTCATCCAATGGTTGGTTGCCGATCCGTTTGCCCACCTGGATCATGCCGTTGATTTGATGTGTCTTGCCTTCGCGTACGAGGTTGGCGACGGCGGTGTTGAAAACCAGAATCTCGAATGCGGCCAGACGGCCCTTTTTGTCCGTGCGCCGGAACAGCGTTTGTGCCACGACACCCTTCAACGCTTCGGAGAGCGTCTGGCGGATTTTGTTCTGCTGTTCGGCCGGGAAAACGTCAATCACGCGGTCCACCGTTTTGGCGGCGCTTTGCGTGTGCAGGGTGCCGAAAACCAGGTGGCCGGTGGCCGCCGCGGTGATGGCCAGCTCGATGGTTTCCAGGTCGCGCATTTCACCGACCAGGATAATGTCCGGGTCTTCGCGCAAGGCGCCGCGCAATCCCGACGCAAACGACTTGGTGTGCAGCCCGATTTCACGGTGGTTGACCAGGCAGTTCTTGCTTTCATGAACGAATTCAATCGGGTCTTCCAGCGTGATAATGTGGTCTTTCCGATTGGCATTGCAGTAATCCATCATGGCCGCCAGGGTCGTGGATTTGCCGGAGCCGGTCGGGCCGGTGACGAGAATCAGCCCGCGGTTCAGCATGCAAAATTTTTTCAGCACGGGGGGCAGCGGCGCCTCGAGCTTTTCAAAATCCTCAAAGGACAGGACGCGGCTGGGAATCTGGCGGAACACCGCGCCAACGCCGTTTTTCTGATTTAAGAAGTTGACACGGAAACGCGAAACGTTGGGGATCTCGTAGCCGAAGTCCACGTCGCCGGTTTCCTCGAAAAGTTTGATTTTGTAATCCGGCGCGATTTCGTAGAGCATGGTCTTGAGCGCGTCGCTTTCGAGCGGGGGATAATCCACGCGCTGAAGCTCGCCGTTGATGCGCAGCATGGGCGGGTTGCCGGAGGCCATGTGCAGGTCGGACGCCTTCTGTTCAAACATCAAGTTGAAAAACGCATCTATTTTGGCCATATATTTTCTCTTCTTGCGCGCGAATAAAGCTAGAGCCGCGCCAAAAATGAAAAATGCAACCGCTAATTGACCTTATCCGGCGTGAAATTGCCGCGCGCGGTGTTTTACCTTTTGCGCGGTTTATGGAGCTCGCCCTGTATTGTCCAGATTATGGATATTACCAAACAAAAAAAGACAATCCCGGACGGCGCGGCGATTTTTTTACCAGCGTCAGCGTCGGTGAACTGTTCGGACAACTGCTCGCCTTTCAATTTGCCGGATGGCTTGACGAACTTAAATCCCTCAACCCTCAACCCTCAACCCTCAACTTGATTGAAGCCGGCGCGCACGATGGGACCCTGGCCAATGACATTCTGAACTGGCTGCAATTGTCGCGTCCGAAACTTTTTGAGCAAATCCAGTATGGCATCATTGAGCCGTCGCTTCGCCGGCAGGCGTGGCAAAGGGAAAAACTGGAAAAATTCGCGCCACGAGTGGAGTGGTTCGCCGATTTTGAGAACTTAAAACTTAAAACTCGAAACTTTAAACTGACCGGAATCATCTTCTCCAATGAGCTGCTCGACGCCATGCCCGTGCATCGCCTTGGCTGGGACGCCGCTGCAAAAAAATGGTTTGAATGGGGCGTCGCCCTCGCCGGCGAAAAAATCGTCTGGGCGCGCTGTGCTGATTTCCTCGCCCCGCAAAGCGGGGAGAGGGGTTTTAATCCATCCTCCGGCCTCCATCTCTTGGCGCGGCGAAGCGAAGCGGAGACGGCTCCATCTGCTCTGCTGGATGTTTTGCCCGACGGCTACACCGTCGAAGTTTCTTCCGCCGCCGAAAATTGGTGGCGTGAAGCCGCGGGCATTTTGGAGCGCGGCCGATTGCTGACCATTGACTATGGCTTCGACGCCGGCGAGTTATTTTCAGCGAGCCGCCCGCGTGGCACGCTGCGCGCCTATTTCCGGCATCATGTTGCGGATGACATTCTGGCCAATGCCGGCGAACAGGACATCACCGCGCACGTCAATTTTTCCGCCATTCAAGCTGTTGGTGAATCCGCCGGGCTGACCACGGAAAGTTTTTCGACCCAGGCGCAATTCCTGACGCGGATTCTGGAAAGGGCCGTGAAGGACAAATCCTTTGGTGAACTTGTCTCGCCGAAGTCTGAAGGAGGCGGAGGCAGAGACGGATGGAACCTTTCCCGCACCCGCCAGTTTCAAACCCTCACGCACCCGGAACATCTGGGCCGCGCCTTTCGGATTTTGGTTCAATTCAAGAAGCCGCCTGCAACTCGTAGCTAATGATCGCAAGACAGTAAATCGCGGCGGTTTCGACGCGCAGGACCAGCCGGCCGAGCGAAATTGGCTGCGCGCCGCTGGTTTGGATGGCTTTCAGTTCGTCGAGCGTGAAGTCGCCTTCCGGGCCAATCCAAACAGCAACCCTTTCCGGCAAGCGTCCGTGCTTCACCCGGAATTCCTGAAAACATTCACGCGGATGGCGGCGGTCGGTTTGCAGCGAGCCGACGAGTGAGAGGTCAAATTTTTCCTTTCCCGCGAGGAATTGTTGAATCGTCGTTGGTGTTTCAATTTTCGGCAGCCAGGCGGCGCCGCATTGCTTGATGGCTTCGATGGCGACCTGTTGCCACTTCACCTGTTTATTTGCCTTATCCTTTTCACCAAGCTCGGTGACAACGCGGTCGGTCAGCAGCGGCACGATGCGATGCGCCCCAAGCTCCACGGATTTTTGGATGATGGATTCAATGATTTTCCCTTTGGGAACGGCTTGCAGCAGTGTGATGGGGCAGCGTGGAGGCGGGACAACGTTTTTCTGTTTCACGCTTAATGTCACATTTTTCGGAGAGCAATCGGCGATTTCACAGAGGAATTCATGTCCGACGCCGTCCAGCACGACCACCGGTTCGCCGCGTTTCACGCGGAGCACATGCAACGCATGGTGCGCCTCGCGCTCGTCGAGTCGGAGCGCGGTGCCGGTGCAACGTTCGGGCGGCAGATAAAAACGGTGCATGAATAAAGTGACAGGTGACGAGTGACGGGTGACAAGGAAAAAACTTGTCACGTTTCATGCATTAACCTGTCACCGAAACAAATTCTTGGCTTTTCCAAAAAGGCCTTTGCCGGGCAGGGTGCCGTCTCCGCCGCTCAACCCGGCGAACTCCCGCAGTTTCGCCTTTTGCTCCGCGTTCAGATGGGTCGGCACTTCCACCTGGATGCGCACGTGCAAATCGCCGTGGCCATAGCCTTGCAAATTCTTTATGCCTTTGCCTCTCACCCGGAACGCAGCGCCGGGTTGTGTGCCGGCGGGGATTTTGATGGTCACGTTGCCGTCCAGCGTCGGGACTTCAATTTCCGCGCCCAGCGCCGCCTGGGCAAAACTGACCGGCGCTTCACAGAGCAAATCATCGCCGTCGCGCTGGAAGAATTCATGCGGTTTGGCATGCAGAATCACGTACAGATCACCCGCCGGTCCGCCGCGAAAACCGGCTTCGCCATTGCCGGAAGAGCGCAGGCGCGAACCGGTGTCCACGCCCGGCGGGATGCGCAGTTTGATTTCCGAATGATGTTCATGCCGGCCATCGCCATGGCAGGTTTTGCATGGTTTTTCCAAAATCTGCCCGGAGCCGTGGCAATGCGGGCAGGTCTGTCGCAGGCTGATAAATCCCGCGCGCAGTGAGCACCACGCCATGCCCGCCGCAGGTCGGACAGGTGCGCGTTTTCGAGCCATGTTCCATGCCTGTTCCGTCACACGTCCCGCAGCGGGTCGGATTTCGTGATCGGAAATTGTCTTTTCACAACCGAGCGCCGCTTCTTCGAGGGTAATTTCCAGATCGTAGCGCAAATCGTCGCCGCGCTGCGGCCGGGAAGGGTCGTGCCGGCCGCCGAAAAATTCCTCAAAAATGCTGCCGCCGCCGAAGACGTCGCGGAAAATTTCAAACGGATCATGAAAACCGCTGCCCGCGCGGCCGGCGCGGGCGCGGGGATCGAATGCCGCATGGCCGTATTGATCGTAGGCGGCGCGCTTTTGCGGGTCGCTCAAGGCTTCGTAGGCCTCGCCGATTTCCTTGAATTTTTCCTCCGCGGTTTCGACTCCCGGATTTTTGTCCGGGTGAAACTTCAAGGCCAGCTTGCGGTAAGCCTTCTTGATTTCCTCGTCGCTGGCGGCGTGGTCAACGCCGAGGACTTCATAGTAATCGCGTTTGGCCATGGCTCAGGCGGCGGGTGGGGTAGCGGGAGGCGCGGCGGGTTTTTTGGCAACCACCACCGTGGCCGGCCGCAATAAACGTTCGCGCATTTTATAGCCCTTGCGGATTTGTTGAACCACCTGGCCTTCGGGCGCGTCGGCGGTTTCCAATTGCGAAACGGCCTCGTGCAGCATCGGGTCAAACGTCTGGCCGTTGGCGTCCACGTCTTCGAGGCCCGTTTCGGCCAGGATGCCTTTAAGCTGCTGTTGAATCATGGCAATGCCGTCCTGGAGCGCCGCCAGTTTGTCGCCTTGCGCGGTTTGCGCGGCGGTTTGCGCCATTTCAAAGTGGTCGAGCACGGGCAATAGTTTGTGAATCAGCGTGGCGGCGGCCGATAGCGCGGCTTCGTTGCGTTCGCGCGCGGCGCGCTTCTTGAAATTTTCAAAATCGGCGGTGGTGCGCAACAGGCGATCCCAATACTCATCAGCCTTGGCCGCGCGCGCCTTGATTTCGGCCAGCTGTTCCGGCGTGATTTCGGCCGTGGTCGCGCCCCTGTCTGCCGGGTCGTGGGCGACTGCGTCCGGCGGACCGATGATGGCCGGATTCGTGTCCGTTTTTTTCGTGTGTGAATCTGCCTTCTTCATGCTGTCGTTTTGGTGCAAAAATCGTTATAAAACCAATACCTTAACTCATTGGCCGGCGACCGGCAACAGGGATGTGCTGCGGATGACGACGCGTTTTAAAAGCACCGTGGCACCTGGGGTTGGGAGGTCTGGACGCAGTTTAATTGGGCGAAACCATTTTTTGGAATTCCGGCAGACTGCGTAACGCGTCGAAGCGATGGTCTTTGCGCACTTCGTCAAGCAGATCGCGCGCCTTGGGGTTTTGTTTCAGGCGTTTGGCGCTCAACTCGAGCGAGACGCGCAGGTCCTGGAGGGATTCGCTGGTTTTGCCCAGCGCAATTTTTATGGCTGCAAGATCGCACCACGGTTCAGGCTCGTTGGGGGCGATGGCCACCATTTTTTCCAGCGCGCTCTCGAGTTTGGGCAAATTGCCCGTTTGCGCATAGAACTGGGCGATGGCGCCAATGTCGGCTGGGGAAATATGCGGGCTGGCCAAGGCCTGGTCAAACAACTCGCTGACGCGGTCCGTTTGCCGCATTTGAAAATAAACGCTGGCGAGGGAAAAAATGTTTTGGAAATTGGTCGGATTGGTGCGCGCCTCATTTTCCATGCGTTGCAGTTCGGTGTCGAATTGGGCCCGGCCGGCGGACTGTTTTTTCATGGCCACCAATTCCTTGACCAGATTTGCCACTTGAGTGTTGTACGGGTCGAAATCCGAGCAGGTTTGCGCCACCATAATGGCGTCGTCAAAGCGGTTGAGATTGACCAAAAGGGTGATGTAACGAAAAACCACTTCCGGACTGTAGGGACAAAAGGCAAATGCCTGTTTGAAGGCAAAATCCGCTTCTTTGATCAACTCTTGCCGTTCGGTATCGTTCTTGGGCAGATATTCGGGCGGGGTGGGGACTGAGGTCAACCAGCCCAGCCGCCACGCGTAAAGGCCGGCAATGGAACTGCGCAGTTTGGAGAACGCCTGTTGCGCGTGATCATCGCGGACGAATTTCTGGCTGCCTTTGAAACCGCTGGTATCGCGGTGCAGGTAAACCTTTTCCGCAAAGTCGGCAATTTGTTTGACGGTGGTGTCATAAGTAATCCAGTTGCCAATGAGTCGGGCGGAGTATTGGCTCCAAAACTCGTGGTCATTTTTAAAAACCGCCGGGGAGTAAGACGGCACGACGTGCCGGTTGATTTTCATGATGACACCGAACGGCGTTTCATAGGGGAACATCCAATCCAGCGGGAAACTTTCCTCCACGTAAAACTCATTGCCGGGGTTGTGATCGAAAATGACTTTGCACAACAACCCGTTGATTTTCATCACCGCCACCTGGCCGCCGACCTGGATGCTCACCCGGCCATCCGCATTGGTAACCGCGTTTATGTCTTCGCCCGGCTGAAGCTCGCCGAGTTGCGCGCGGTGTTGGACGTCCTGGGTGTATTCAGTGAAGGAATTCTGCAAATCATCCGACGATGGGATGTAAATTTCGTTGGGGGGATAAACCCCTTCCTTGCGCCAGCGAGCTTCGATTCTGGCGCCGCGCCTTTCAAACGGCCCGTCTAAAACGGTGCCCGCGAGACGAGCCAGAAAGTTTGTGTAGTAATTATCCACCTGCTCATCTGGTCCGCGAAGGAGTTCCTGAAAAAATAACGGGTCCTTTTGGGCGCTACGAAAGTATTGGGCGCGAAGATATTGCAAATAGGTTCCGTCGGCGAGCGCATTTTGTGTGATGAGATAAACATCGCGGCGGTTGAAAGTCGGGTCCAGCGGCTTGCAACCCGGCGGCATGAAACTTTCGCAGAAGATCATGTAAGTCGGGACGAAGCGTCCGGGATCGGTGCCGCCAAACAGGATCGCGTCGCGGGCCATGTCCGGATAAATGCCATAGGGCGGCGTGAACATGTCGTGACCGAACCAGTAGCCGAACCAGTGGTTGCGCTGCTCACTGTGAGACCAGTGCGTCAGCGCGGAATAACCCGGAATCGTAGCGAAGGCGACCAGGGCGATGGCCAGCGAGGCTCTTTGACGGAGGATCCACACCGCAACAAGATAAATCAGGGCCATGCCCAATAAAATCAATGCGGCGTAAACCGGCAGGCCGTATTGGTGCGGACGAAAGGCTTGGGCGAGGTTGTGGAAGAAAGCGGGAAAACTGTTTGGATTAAGCCGGTCTTGGAAGATGGTGGCGACGGTCAAGCCAAACGAGCAGAGCACAAACAAACCCGGAAGGCCGAAGGACAACAAACGGTCGTCCTGTAACCGGTATTTCCGAATGATCATGATCGTGGCAACGGCAAGCATCCAACACACCATTTTCAAGAATCCATAGCGTGTGGCGATTTCGTCATCCAAGTTTCCGATCAGCGTCTGGCAATTCCACGCCACCGTGAACAACGCGAAGTCCAGGGCGCAAAGGCCGCCCACCAGCAGCCAGGGGCGCATCGTTTCATATTGTGTGGCCATGTACGCGCAGGCAATCGTCAAACCATAGGCAACGAACATGGAGATAAACACGTGCCCGACAGCGAAAAGCGGCGCGGCGATGGAAATGGATTGGCGATCGGGGGCAAAGTTGAGCAGCAAGACCAGAAATGGCCCAAGGCAAATATAGATGGCAACCATTCCGATCATCCATACCCGTTCGCGCCGTTTCAGCTTGCGATAGACCAGAAAAACCACCAGGGCGAGCAGCAAAAAGAACAGGTTGAATTGAACGGCCATGCCTTCGAGATAGCGCCAGAGTTGCAGCCCATAGGTGGCAAAAAAGCTGGTGACGATTTGAAAGGCGTTGTTTCCGGTGCCGGCGGTGGGATTAATGGGTGAGTATTGACCGCGGGTGATGGCGTGAATAAAACCTTCGACCGTGCGAGGATAAGCCCACTCCATGGGCGGATCGGTCATGCAGGCGATGGCTTCGTAAAAGTAAAATGCCGCGCCCAGCAGCCAGAACAAGCCGCATACCAGAACCATGAACCATTCCTTGGACAGGTGCATGGTTTTTCTGACAAGGTAGGCAAAAATTCCCGCCGCTGCGATGGTGGCCATAAGAACCAGGAACAGCTTCTGGCCGTTGTTGAAAGCGGGCAGGTAATCGGTGAAGCCGAGGAAGAGCAGCCCCAGGCAGCCGATAAGCGCGAGCATCGCCGCGTCGCGGGCAAATTCGATGGCCGTTTTTTTGGTTTTGATGACCAACCAGATCCAGAGCACAGCCGAGCTAATGCCAATGATGTTGTAAACGACCAGGACGGTCGGATTATGGATGAGTACGCCGGGCTTGATAAAAAATTCGCAAACCAGGAAAATCATCGTGTTGCCGAAGAAGAATTCCCGTCCCAGTTTCGGTTCCGCCAGCCACATCAGCACCTGCATGCCCATGATGATGGGCAGCAGCGATTGATGGTTGGTGAAACAAATGCCATACATGTAAAAGGCGGCATAAAGATACCGGTGTTGGTGGGGGGCATAGACCCAGCGCAACAGAAAAACCACCACCCCCAAAAGTGAGGCGATGCTCAGGGTATGTTTGTCCACGATCACCGCCTGACTCCACATGTAACTGTTGAAGTCGCTCAAACCGCCGGCGACAAAGCCGGCGACGAAACAAATCACACTTTCCCAGCGGCGGTTGATGTCTTTGAATGCATCAATGCTTTCAATAATCATGCTGCTGCTCCGCGAAACCACCAATGCCAACAGTCCGGCGGCGATGGCACCGGCAAAGGCGTTGCCCAGCTCCACGCGCCAAGCGATGCTGCCATAGGGAATATGCGTCCACAGCCAGGTATAAATCGTCCAAAAGGGATAACCTGGCGCGTGCGGAATACCGCCATAAAGGGAGGCAGTGGCCATTTCGCCGGAATCTTCCAGCGTCACGTCCGGCGCCAGGGTTAGGAAAAACACGAGGAAAACGACAGCGGCAGTAAAGCCCAAGGCCAGCCAGTCCACCGGACGAAACAACGGCGGCACGCGCGGCGGCGGCGCGGCGGCAGGACGGGGGACAACCTTGGGCGGTGGCGGGGTTTTGGCGTTCTGGTTTTTACGTTTGTCGGCGTTCATTTATAAATGGTAATCAATTCATCCGGCTGCGCGGAAAAGCGGTAATGCTGGAAGGGGAACCGCTCCGGTTGGTCAAATCAAAAGTAACGCAAGACAGAATGTTCTGCCCTGGCCGAAGGATGTCCGGCGCTGACACCAGATAACTTTGATTGCTCAACATCGTGGCCACCTTTGGCTCGTGGCGGGCCGTCCGTGCGGTAATAACATTCCCTGAGGTAAAAACGGAGAACGTGAGCAGGGCGCAGGCGGTCGCCGGCACCAGCCAGCCCACAAACCACGCCATTTTCGGCATGAGGCTGGCGGGCGTGGCAAAAAGGCGCCGCTTAAGCCCGGCCGATGGGTGTCGCGGTTGCCAGGAATGCAACCGCGTCTCCAGTGAATTCATCTCTTTCATAAGTCGCTCCTTCCAGTTGGAGTTTTATTTTTTGCAAGCCATAACGATATCGGCCGGCTGCCGTGTTCGGTGAAATGTCCAGCAGTTCGCCGATTTCCTCGAAAGTACAGCGGTGCCAGATTTTCAGGACAATCACTTCGCGCTGTTCCAGTGGCAATTCGGCGAGACACCGCATGGCGGCGCGCTCCGCCGGGCCTTCCGGGGCCGGTTTTTCAAACCAGTGCCAGGCTTCCAACTCGCGCGTCAGGCGCCGCCACAACGAGCGCTGATAATTCAACGCACGATTTCTGAAGCTGCGCACGCAGTAATGTTCCGGTTGGAGGGGAAGCTGGGGCTTTTGCATCAGGGCAAGAAAGGTTTCCTGCAGCACATCCTCCGCCTCGCCGTGGCTCAAGCCCAGCGCCCGGCCATAGAGAATCAATTCCGCAGCCTTCCTTTCATAAAGCCGCAGACACCAGTTGAATTTCACCTCAACGCTCACGGTTTTAACCCATAGACACCGGCCACGCCCAATTTGTATAAGATTTCGCAGTTATTTCGCTGCGGGCGACAAAGTGTCGCATAGTTGGAAGGAAATAATTCCGTTTGTCCACAAAAAAACGCCACTCCGATAGATGAAATTGCCGCTCATTTGTTCAATTTCGCCTTATTTTTCACTTTCGAGCCCCTGCCGGTTCGTGCAGCATAAAGGAATAAATTCACAATGTACCGTGGGAAAAAAATCGTCGTGGTGATGCCGGCCTACAATGCGGCGCGAACGCTGTCGCAAACCTACAATGAAGTGCGGGAGCAGGGCATGGTGGATGAAATCATTCTTGTGGATGACCATAGCCGCGACGACACGGTGGCGGTGGCGCATTCACTTGCAGGCGTCCACGTGCATGAACACGAGGCCAACAAGGGTTACGGCGGCAATCAAAAAACGTGTTACCGGCTAGCACTGGAGGCCGGCGCGGACATCATCGTCATGATCCACCCGGATTACCAGTATACGCCCAAGCTGCTTCCGGCAATGGTGTCAATCGTTGCAAACGAATTGCATCCGTGCGTGCTGGGCAGCCGGGTTTTGGGCGGTTATGCGCTGACGGGCGGAATGCCGTGGTGGAAATATGTTTCCAACCGTTTTCTGACGTTCATGGAGAACGTCCTGCTCGGCGCGAAACTTTCCGAATATCACACCGGTTACCGCGCGTTTTCACGCGAAATTCTGGAGACGCTGGATGTGACGGGAAATTCCGACGATTTCGTTTTTGACAACCAGATGCTCGCGCAAATTCTCTGGCACGGTTTCACGATTGCCGAGGTGAGCTGCCCAACCAAGTACTTTGCCGAGGCGTCTTCGATCAATTTTCGCCGCAGTCTCAAGTATGGCTTTCAATGCCTCGCGGTCGGGCTGCAATTCCGGCTGGCGAAAATGGGATGGTTGCGGTCGGGGCGGTTCAAGACAAAGCCGCGGCGAGGCGCGATTTCTTCCGGTTGACCGTGGGACGGGGCAGCACACCGGACTTGGCGGCCTTGTCAAACGCGGCGTGGACGCCGGGCAACAGTTTGGCGGCCTCGTCCTTTTTGCCGGCGGTGAGGAGCGTGCGGTAATCCTTTTCCAGACGCCGCAGGCGTGATTTGACGCTGCGGTTGTGTTGGTGCTTGCGTTCGTTGGCGCGCATGCGCCGCGCGGCTGACTTCGTATTCGGCATAGATTAGGTTTTTGTTTCGCTTGAAAGCACGTGACTTTAGGCAAACCCGCTTGAATGTCAACGCGAAACCATCCTGCGCGCTTTACTTTGGCACGTTTATTGTTATGAAAAAACGCGCGATGTTTGTCCAATGAGTCAGCACAGCCCGGCAAATGGAAAATGAACAAGCCCCTGCACATTCTTCACCTGGAAGACGACCCGGATTTTGCCGAGTTGGTCCGGGCACTCCTGCAGCAGGGTGATTTGAACGCTGACGTGGAGCGCGTGACCAGCCGCGCCGAATTTGAGGCGGCGCTGGACAGCGGGAAGTTTGATGTCATTTTGTCCGATTTCCGGCTGCCCAACTTCACGGGGCTGGAGGCGCTGGCGTTTGTCCACCAGGAACATCCGGGTGTGCCGTTCATCCTCCTTTCCGGCACCATCGGCGAACATGCCGCGATTGAGAGTCTCAAGGCGGGCGCGACGGACTATGTGCTCAAACAGAATCCCGAACGGCTGGCGTCAGCGGTCCGCCGCGCGGCGCAGGAAGCCCGCGAACACGCCAAGCGGCGGGAGGTGGAGACGGAGTTGGCCCGCCGGGAAAGGTATTTCCGCACGCTCACGGAAAATTCGCTCGATATTCTTTGCATTTTGAGCCGGGAAGGGCGTTTCCTTTACGCCAGTCCTTCGATCGGGCGTGTGCTGGGCTATACCCCGGAGGAATTGCAGGGAACGGACGCCTTTGCCCATGTGCTGCCCGAAGATCTGGCGCCGGTCCGCGAGACGCTTTGGGATGCGGTTGAACATCCGGACCGCACTGTAAAAATCGAGTTTCGTTATCAGAAAAAGGATGGGACGTGGATGCGTTTGGAACTCATCGGCCAAAACCGCCTGGACGACCCGGATACCCGCGGCCTGGTCACCAATTGGCGGGACGTGACCGATCGCTGGCGCGCCGAGGAGGAATTGCGCCGAAGTGAGAAACAATATCGGCTGCTGTTCCAGGACAACCCCAATTCCATGTGGGTTTTCGATCTGGAAACCCTCGCGTTTCTGGAGGTCAATGAAAGCGCCGTCCAGCACTACGGCTATTCGCGCGAGGAATTTCAGGCGATGAAAATGTCAGACCTTCGCCTGGCGGAAAAGGGCGTTCAACCCGGAGGCGTCCCTTTAAGTGATGCCGAAGATGGCCACCTATGGAAACACCGCCGGAAAGATGGCTCGATAATTGACGTGGAAGTGGTCTGGGTCCCGATGGTTTTTCGCAACCGTTTTGCGGCATTGACCATGGTCACCGACGTGACCCAACGCCGCCGCGAGGAGCATCGCAATCAGGTATTTTCCAAACTCAGCCATCGCCTGAGTTCGGCCATCACCGCCGCCGAGGCGGCCACCATTATCTGTGAGGCGTCCGACGCGCTGTTCAATTGGGACGACTTTGCCCTCGATTTGTATTCGGCGGAGAAGGACGAAGTTTTTTCACTGATGAACATCACCGCGGTGGATGGGCGGCGCGTGCAGATTCCGGCGTCCGCGCAGCCTACGAGCGCCAACACCCTGATCCGGCGGGTCATTACCAAAGGAGCGGAATTGGTACACACCCCCGGTCCCAAAGGTCATGCCGCCGAAACCATGCTTGTGCCCGTGCGCAGAGGCAGCCGGGTCATTGGGGTGCTTTTTGTGCAAAGACGCGTGGCCGGCGCCTATGCCGAGCGGGATTTGGAAACGCTCCAAACGCTGGCCGATCAATGCGGCGGCGCGCTGGAACGGGTCCACGCCGAGGAGGCGTTGCGCGAAAGCCAGCGGCGATTCCGTGATCTGTTTGAAAATTCGCCGGACGCCATTTTTGTCGTGGACTTGAATGGCGTGGTGCTGGATGTAAATCTTGCCAGCAGCGTATTGCACGGTCTGACCCGCGAACAACTGGTTGGCAAAAACTTTTTCACGGACCTCGTTCCCGAGGCCCGCCGCGAGGACGTCCGCCGTGATTTTGAAAAAATGGCGAGTGGCAAATGGTCGCGCTTTGAGAGCGAAAGTCTGACCGCTGAAGGCCAGGCTACGCCGGTGGAGGTCCGCGCCAGCCGCATTGAATACCGGGGCCGGCCCGCCTTGTTGCTGCATGTGCGCGACATCACCGAACGCCGCGAAGCCGAAGCCGCCTTGCAAAGTTCGGAGACCCTTTTCCGCTCCGTCTGGCAAAATTCCGTCACCGGCTTGCGACTGGTCAATGAAGCAGGCGCGATGGTGGCCGTCAATGAAGCGTTTTGCCGGTTGGTCGGCATGGAAGCGCAGGACCTGGAAGGCCAGCCGTTCATGGTGACTTATGCCGCGTCCGAGGATCGGGAAAAAATGCTGGAACAGCACAGGGAGGCATTTCATGCCCGCGACTTCCACCGCAAGCCCGAGCGCCAGTATGTTTTGCACAATGGAAAATCCGTGACGCTGGAGATTATTGACTCGTTCATTCAACTCCACGAGCGGCCATTGCTGATGTTGAGCCTGTTTCGCGACGTCACGACCCAGCGCCAACTGGAGGAGCAGTTGCGGCAATCACAAAAAATGGAAGCCATCGGCCAGCTGGCCGGGGGCGTGGCCCACGATTTCAACAACATCCTCACCGTCATTCAGGGACACGCCTCGCTGCTCGTGGCGGCCAATCTTGGCGAGTCGGCGGGAAAATCCGCCGAGCAAATCGTCCAGGCTGCCGAACGCGCCGCCGGCTTGACGCGCCAGTTGCTCACTTTCAGCCGCCGCCAGATTATCCAACCCAAACAGCTGGACGTGAACAAGGTCGTCGGCAACATGACGAACATGCTCGGCCGGCTTTTGGGCGAGGACGTGGCGTTGCAGTTGAATTATTGCCAGACGCCGCCGATGGTGGAGGCCGACACTGGCATGTTGGAACAGGTGTTGATGAATCTGGCCGTCAACGCGCGCGATGCCATGCCCAAAGGCGGCCAACTGGCCATCCGCATCGCCATCACGGAAGTGGATGAGAATTACCGTCGGAGACGGCCTGAAGCCCGAGCCGGGCGATTTGTTTGCTTGAGCGTCACGGACACCGGCACGGGCATTTCGCCGGAGAACTTGAACCGGGTTTTCGAGCCATTTTTTACCACCAAGGAAATTGGCAAAGGCACCGGTTTGGGTTTGGCGACGGCCTACGGCATTGTGAAACAGCATCAGGGCTGGATTGAGGTGGAGAGCCAGGCGGGCAAGGGCGCGACCTTTCGGATTTACCTTCCCTACACCGGAACCGGCCAGGCTGCGGCTGAAAAACCCACCACGCAGATAACGGTCCGGGGCGGGAGTGAAACCATTTTGCTCGTTGAGGATGAACCGCCCGTTTGCGAACTCGTCGCGCGCGTGCTGGGCAAATATGGTTACAGGGTTTTGCCCGCAAACAACGCCGGCGAGGCCATGGAAATATGGCGAAACAACAAGAACCAAATAGCTCTATTGCTCACCGATCTGGTCATGCCCAACCACATGAACGGCCGCGAACTGGCCGAAAAATTATGGGCTGAACGGCCGGACCTTAAAGTCATTTTCACCAGCGGATACAGCGCCGACATCGTGGGCAAGGATTTCAAACTCGAACCGGAGTTGAACTTTTTGCAAAAGCCTTATCAGCCGCAAACGCTGGCCCGGACGGTGCGCCGCTGCCTCGACGGCAAACCACATTGAGCCGCGGCGTCTTCACGCTTTTCTTTCGCAGCACGCTTCGCTTAAACTTCGGGCATGATCATTGCGCCTTCACTGCTGGCCGCCGACCATGCCCGCTTCGGCCAGGAGGCGGAGCGCGCCGGCCGCTCCGGCGCCGACTGGCTGCATCTTGACATCATGGACGGCCATTTTGTGCCGAACCTTTCCTTTGGTCCGGGAGTCGTCCGCGCAATTCGTCCGCTGACAAAACTTTTTTTTGACGTTCACCTGATGTGTGCGCGCCCGGAAATCTTGCTGGAACCTTTTGCCGAAGCCGGCGCGGATGAACTCATCATTCACGTCGAACTGGGCGATCAGGCCGCGCCGCTCATTTGGAAAATCAAATCGCTCAACAAAAAGGTCGGCCTCGCCATCAACCCGCCCACGCCGATTTCGCTGGTCCAGCCGTTTTTGGACAAAATTGATCTGCTGCTGGTCATGACCGTCAATCCCGGTTTCGGCGGACAGGAATTCATTCACGAAATGCTGCCCAAAATTCAACAGGCCGAGGCCTGGCGGCGCGAAAGAAAATTGTCCTACCGCATCAGCGTGGACGGCGGCGTCAATTTTCAAACCGCCGGCGAATGCGCGCGCGCCGGCGCGGACACGTTCGTGAGCGGGACGACGCTGTTTCGCGCGCGCAACCTGCGCGCCGCCGTAAAAAAGATGCGTCAAGTCGTCAACGCCCAAGATCCGGCGCTCGCGGATTTGAAATTATGATTTGCACGGGATGAACATCAAATTCGGCACAGACGGCTGGCGCGCGGTCATCGCGGAAGGCTTCACCTTCGCTAACGTTGCGCGTGTTGCGCAGGCCGCGGCGGACTACTGGATGTCCGAAGTCCGAAATCCGGAGTCCGAAGTTTTCGGATGCGGCCGGAAAGTTGTTATTGGTTTTGATCGCAGATTTTTCTCGGACCGGTTCGCGCGCGCCGCCGCTGAAATATTTGCCGGAAACAATTTTCAGGTTGTGCTCACGCCGGGGCCGGCGCCGACGCCTTCCGTCTCATTCGCCGTCAAAGACCTGAATGCCGTGGGCGGCGTGATGATTACCGCCAGTCATAACCCGCCGATTTTCAACGGCTTCAAGCTCAAATCATCCTACGGCGGTTCCAGCGATTCCGAAACCTGCAAGGCCGTTGAAGGTTTCCTCGACCGAAATCCCGTTCGCTCTTTGAAATTCGACGAGGGTGTTCGCGCCGGACAAATTTTAATCCGCGACGTCCGCCCGGCGCATTTCGCCGCGCTGAAAAAGCTCGTGGATTTCAGATTGATCGCGAAATCAAGGTTGCGTTTCGCCCACGACGCCCTGTTCGGCGTTGGCGCGGGCTGCTTTGAGCGGTTGCTGGCGGGCACCACCTGCAAAGTCACCACCCTTAACGCGGAGCACGACGTGCTGTTCGGCGGCATCAATCCCGAACCGATTGACCAGAACTACGCGCGCAGCCGGAATTTTCTCCGCCGGCATCCGCATGATATTTGTCTGGTGACCGATGGCGATGCCGACCGCGTGGGCGGCATGAATGGCCACGGCCGGGCGCTCACGACGCACCAAATCATTTGTTTGCTGCTGTATCATCTGGTCGTGAATCGCAAGGGCAGGGGACGCGTCGTCAAGGCGCTCACGACCACTTCAATGGTGGACAAAATGTGCGCCGCTTACGGCCTGCCGCTGGTCGAAACCGGCGTCGGTTTCAAATACATCTGCGCGGAAATGCTCAAGGGCGACGTGCTGCTCGGCGCGGAGGAAAGCGGCGGCATTGGTTTTCCGGGGCACATTCCCGAACGCGACGGCGTGGCCGCCGGTTTGATGTTGCTCGAATTGCTCGCGACGGAGCGCGTGCCGGTTGATCGAATTCTGGCGAAGCTGGAGCGGCAATTTGGCCCGCATCGTTACGGAAGGATTGACACTCACTATCCGCTGGGGAAACGCGCGTCGCTGATGGAACGCCTGAAGAATCATCCGCCGGCGAAGCTGCTGCGCTCGCCGCTGGCACACATGAAAACATTTGATGGCGTGAAGTTGGTTGCGGAAGATGCTTCATGGCTCATGCTGCGCGGGTCGGGCACGGAACCGATTCTGCGAATTTATGCCGAGGCCAAATCGGACGCCGACGTGCACAGATTGTTGGAACTCGGCGAAAAATTGGCGCGGAGCTAAATATTGAACCTTGCGGTGTAAAAATACTTCATCCCGGTCTGATTTTCCCGGCACAGTTTTCAGTGAAGCACCAGCCGGTAAAAGCGTGTTGGGAATTGGCCCGCTTGCGGGTCGGTAAATTGAGACCACACGTTGGAGGTTGCCACGGCTGTCTGGCCAATGGTCGTCCAAGACTGCATGTCCGCGGAAGCCTGGACCTCGTACCAATGGTTTGGAGCCACCGGAAATTTCATGCTCATCGAATTGAAGTTCGTCGGGCCAAGCAACATGAGCGCTCCCGGCGTGATGTATGAAATATCGCTGGAGGGAGTACTTTCGATTCCAGCCGAATTGTAGGCCGTAACCGCGAAGTGATAGGTTTGTCCTTCTCGCAGGCCCGAGACGGAGGTAGTCGTATTGTTTCCAATGTTAATCCGATTGGTATAGAGCCCCGCTTCCGGGCCACAGTATAGAAAATAACCGGCGACTGTCGAACCTTGCGGGGGATTCCACGCCAGACTCACGTTTTGATCGCCCTGGGCATTGTTACAAAGAAGAACCGCTGCCAGCAGAACCATTCCCCACCCCCCACCTCGTCCTGTAGAAGCACAACTTTTACGACTTTCTTTACAAAAATCCATTTTACGACTTTCTTTACAACTATCGGCACCTCCTTTTAGCAAAATCATTGCCAACGCTATTTTTGCCTTTTAAATCCACGCGGGAGAGCGGTTGGCCTTGCGTGAATGCCCAAAAAGGGAACGGCAGTTTTCCATTTAAGACAGTTATTTTTTCTTTGAGCAGGAACAGTTGCACAACTACGCCGCTCTCTTATCGCTCTATTATTTTATTTGCCAGTCAATCTGTTGCGCGGGCACGCGTTGCGGATCATTTGCATAAGCGTGTGTCTGAAAAAGGTGGTGCCGGCGACTCGCCCGCACCGGCCGGCATCCGCCGGCTGGAATTGCGACTAACAATGTTGCGAAAAAACCCCTCCCGCCTGACTTGACCCGTTAAAGCCAATCTGCCGGCGAGTCGCTGGACGGCACAGGCGGTTTGCCTGTACTGCCTGGAAACGAATTCTCAAACCCGCGATAACATTGGGTTTAACGACAAAGTTGGAACCCAAACTGGCACTGCCAATGCTGACAAAATGGCATGCATAAATCGTGGTTGCATTTCATTGTGGTGAATTTACTGCTCGTGGGCATCCTGGCGCGGTTGCGCGCTACCATCGAAAACCACATCCCGTTCGGTTATCAGGATGAAACCGGTTTTCATTTTGGCGTTCAAGAGTCGTGCGAAAAATAAGGGCCGGCCCATTGGGACTGCCGGAGGCCTTCGTTGAGGACATCATTGCCTCATCGAGGCAACCTTTTCGTAAAGGTTTTGGGTGTCAAAATCATTTTAATCCCCGGCACGACTGTCGTTTGCGTTTTTGCATAAGAACCCTTGCGCCCCCGAACTAAGTTTTGCCTGAAAAAAGTTGTTGCGCTGCTTGCGCTTTGCCCGTAATACATGATGGTGAAGACCAAATGAAGCGTGGTCTGGCGGGTTTGTAGGATAGAGGCCGCCAAGAAATTTCCCAAAGTTCAAAATTCAAGACCGGTTTTTTCGGGATAACTTTTGGCCTTCAAGCACAAAACGCATTTATGAGCGACACAAAGAATAATGGTGAAAAAACGCAGGAACTCGGTTCCGGCTTTCTGGAAATATCTGAAAAGGGATTCGGTTTCCTGCGCACTTCCCAGAATCACTTTCACCCGAAGCCGACCGACATATTTGTCACGCCGGACACCATCCGGCGCAATTTCCTGCGCGAAGGCAGTCATATCGTCGGCCCCACGCAGCCGCCGCACCGCGGCACCAGCCCGCAACTCAAAGCCGTTGAAAAGGTCAATGACATGCCGTTTGAGGATTACGTCAAAGCCGTCCGGTTTGAAAATCTCACGACGATTGACCCGATTGAAAAATTTAAACTGGAAACGGACCCCGATTTGATCGAGACGCGCGTGATAGATCTCGTCACCCCGGTTGGCAAGGGCACACGCGGTCTGATTGTGTCCCCGCCCCGCAGCGGCAAGACCACCATTCTCAAGCAAATCTGCAACGCCATTACCACGAACCATCCTGAAGTTCACGCGCTCGTCCTGCTGATTGACGAACGGCCGGAGGAAGTCACCGATTTTCAACGCTCGGTCAAGGCCGAGGTGGTCGCTTCGTCAAACGATCAGGATTTGGAAACGCACGTCCGCCTTTCGCGTTTCATGATTGAGCGTTGCCGGCGCATTGTGGAAAGCGGCAAGGACGTTTTTGTGTTGATGGATTCGCTGACGCGCATCGCCCGCGCCTACAACAGCGTCCACGGCGGCAGCGGGCGCACGATGACCGGCGGCGTGGACGCGCGCGCCCTGGAAATCCCGCGCAAGATGTTCGCCTCCGCCCGCAAAATCGAGCATGGCGGCTCGCTCACGATTCTGGCCACGGCGCTGATTGACACCGGCTCGCGCATGGATGAACTGATTTTCCAGGAGTTCAAGGGCACCGGCAACATGGAGCTGATTCTTGACCGCAAGCTCTCCGACCGCCGCCTGTTTCCGGCCATTGACATCCCCAAGAGCGGGACGCGGAAGGAGGAAAAACTTTTTCCAGCCAAGCAAATCGAGGCCGTGCGCAAGCTCCGCCGGACGATGGTGGACCTGAATCCGATTGAAGCGATGGAGACACTCACCGCCGCGCTCAAGAAGCACAAGACCAACGACGAGTTGCTGGCCAAGCTCGACAAGGGTTCGTAGCTCTTCCGCGGTGAATCCGTCGCTCCATTCGCGTCCGCCACTGGAGCGAATGGTGCGCATTCATCAGGCGGTTTCGTCCGGCCAATGTCCCAACGCCTCCACGCTCGCTCGCGAGATCGAAGTTGCCACCAAGACCATTCACCGCGACATCGAGTTCATGCGCGACCGGCTTGGACTGCCGCTTGAATTCGACCCGCGCCGCCACGGCTATTTTTACACCGAGGAGGTCAGCGCCTTCCCCACGATGCAGATCACCGAAGGCGAACTCTTCGCGCTCATTATCGCCGAAAAGGCGCTTCAGCAATATCGTGGCACGAGTTTTGAGAAGCCGCTTTTGAGCGCCATCAAAAAAATGGAGCAGGCGCTGCCCGACACCATTTCGCTCAATCTCGCCGGCCTTGGGCAGACGATTTCCTTCCGCACGCGCGCCAAGCCGGTTTTGAATCTGGGAGTTTTTGATGCGCTCGCCAAGGCCGTGGCGCAACGCCAACAGCTCGAATTGACCTACCGCAAACCCGGCCAGCCCAAAAACGAGCCACGCGTCGTGGATCCGTATCATCTGGCGAACATCAATGGCGAATGGTTTCTGTTCGCCTACGACCATGCGCGCAAGGATATTCGCACCTTTGTGCCCGCGCGAATCCGGTCCCTTCAGCCGACTGGAAAGACATTTGAACGTCCGCAAAAATTTTCACTGGAGAAGCGGTTGCGCGACAGTTTTGGCGTTCATTCCGGCGAAGGCGAATACGGCGTTGTGATTCGTTTCAACGCGCGCTCCGCCGATTACATCCGCGAAAAGAAATGGCATGAGTCTCAACAATTGCGCGAATTGAAGGGCGGGGGAGTCGAGTTGCGGATGAAACTGTCAAGTCTCGTCGAAGTCGAGCGCTGGATTTTGAGCTGGGGCGGCGACGCGAAAGTGATTCGCCCCAGGGAGCTGATCGAAGCCGTCCGCAATTCAGCCCGGCAAATTCTTCGTCCTGGAACTTAAAAGTCTTAATAAATTCCAGATTGAATTTTTCTCGTTATGCCTTAAAAAGGATGTTATGAGATTCAGGATTGTCTTCTTTTGATTGTGTGCGGCTTTGGTGTTTTCCCAAGTCAAACCGCTTTTAGGGCAGGGTACGGCGTTTACCTACCAAGGCCGGTTGAACAGTGGCGGTGCTCCGGCTAAAGTATTTTCTATTTAGATAGACGCATTTGGCCATTGGTGCTATTCTCTTTTCATGAAAAGGGAACTATGCGGCCTTTGAGCCAGGACTTACGACAGCGGATCATCGCCGCGCGAGAGCGCGGGGAGGGCACCGGCGACGTTTGCCAGCGTTTTGGCGTCAGCCGCAAAAGCGTGGAGCGTTTTTGGAAGCAGCACCATCTAACGGGCCAGTGCCGACCCCAAAAGATCGGCGGTTACCGGCGCTCCCGCTTGGAAAAGCATGACCGAACGCTGCGCCGCTGGATTGCAGCCCAGGCCGATCTGACGCTCAACGAACTCCAAAAGCGGTGTCTGGAGCAGTTGCATGTTTCCATTGGCATCACCGCTTTGTGGCATCGGCTAGAGCAACTGGGCTTGAGCTATAAAAAAAACGACGCGCGCCGCCGAGCAAGATCGGCCGGACGTTAAAGCCGCTCGGAGACTTTGGCGCAGACAACAGCCCGACTGGGATGTTCGCCAACTGGTGTTTATCGATGAGACCGGCCTGAACACCAAGCTGGCCCGCGGTTACGGGCGCTGTCCGATTGGCCAACGTTGCCTCAGCACCATCCCGCACGGTCACTGGCAAAGCTCCACCTTCATTGCCGCTTTGCGCCAGGAAAGCGTTGAAGCCCCCTTTTTGGTCGAAGGCCCCGTCGATGCCGAGGTGTTCACGGTTTATCTTGAGCAGGTGCTTGGTCCGCAACTGCGTGCAGGCGACACGCTCATCCTCGACAACCTTTCCACTCACAAAATCCAAAAGATCGGCCCGTTGCTCTCGGCTCGCGGAGTTGGCATTCGCTACCTGCCGCCTTACAGCCCTGATCTCAATCCCATTGAACTAGCTTTCGCCAAACTCAAGGCACACCTGCGCCACGCAGCGGCGCGGACCTTGGGTGAGCTTCATTCAGCCTTGGCCACGGCCCTGGACTCCTTCTCAGCTCAACATTGCCGGGGCTTCTTTCGTCATGCCCGATATGCGTCTATCTAAATAGAAAATTCTCTAACGGCAGTTATGACCTCACCTTTACAATCTACGATTCGCTCAACAGTGCCACCAACGTCAACCCAAAAACGTCTGCCCGGTAGAGCGCAGCGGAGCGGAGCGTTATCCGACGCGAAGCGATTTTCCCCAACTCTAATCAACCCGCCGACAACTTGAAACCACATCGCTCATTTAGGTTTCAGCTAAATGCCGCCGCTTTGGTAGCCACGAAATTCCCGGAATATCCTGTTTTTTTCGCTGTCGAAGACGGCTGCGCGATGTTCCTACCCAAAGGGAATTTCCTAATGCTTCAAGATTGAACATTTGTGAGTATCGGTTTAACATACCACATCGTGAAACAGAAACTGGCCTTGTTGACGCTGCTTTTATGTGCCGTTTTGCTCGTGGTGGGCTGGGCATTGCCTTCTTGGACTGCGTTCACTTACCAAGGAAGACTGAACGACGGAGGAAGTCCGGCGAATGGTTCTTACGACATGCAATTTACCCTTTACTACGTTGGTACCAACCTGTCGTACACGATAGCTGCCGGGCCGTTTACCGATAGTGCCGTGAGTGTGACAAACGGATTGTTCACCACGACGCTGGATTTCGGCGGCAGCGTCTTTAACGGCAACCTGATCTGGCTGGAAATCGGCGTGCGGACCAACGGCGACACGAACGGGTTTGCCATTCTCAGCCCGATGCAGGGGCTGACCCCGGCGCCCTATGCAATCTTCGCCAACACCGCGAGCAATCTTTCTGGTACATTACCTGCCGCGCAGTTGGCGGGCACGCTGCCCGCCAGTGCCTTTACGGGCTATACCAACACAGTCGCGTTGACCAACAGTGCCAACCTGTTTTCGGGAACTTTCAGCGGAATCTTTAGCGGCACATTTGGCGGGGCTTTTAACGGCACCTTTAATGGAAATGGCGGCAACGTGACGAACGTGAACGTCACCAATCTGACCGGAGTGCTGGCCGACAATCAATTACCCGCCAATACCGCGTTTGTGAACAGCAACCAGACTTTCACCGGCGCAAATACATTCACCGGCGTGGACACGTTTACCAATTTGGGCAACAGTTTTTCCGGCAGCTTTTTCGGCAACGGCCTCGTCGGCTGGATTCCCACTAATGGCACTGCGATCCAAGCCGCGAGAGACACGGGCTACCTTTTGACCAACTCACAACTGGTGACGGTGACGCTGCCAGCCTCGCCCGGCGTGGGCGACATCGTGCGCATTTCCGGCGCGGGTGCGGGCGGCTGGCTGGTCCAGGAAAGTTCCGGCCAGTCCATCCTCGGCAATTTTGCCAGCTACAGCAATAGTTCTCCCGTAACATTGCCGACCAGCGCTACCAGTGGTAATTACCAAGATGTTGCCGCCTCGGCGGACGGCACCCGGATGTATGCAGTGGGCGGCGGCTTCTCAGGAGTTCAGGTTTCTTCCGATGCTGGCCATACTTGGAACAACGCGACTGCATCTTTTAGTCTTTCTTGTCTGTCTGTTGCCTGTTCAGCCAATGGTAGAATTGTTTATGCGGTCACAACCGCCGACGCTGTTTATAAATCTACCGACAGTGGTGCGACGTGGACACAGATAATCCCCTCGGGCGTCACTGCCATTTCCTGCACGGCAGATGGAAGCCAATACTTCGCCAATGTTGATTGTTCCGGCAACGGAACCTACCGCGCCGAGTTCACCACCAGCAGCATTTTGGTGTCCACCAACAGCGGCGGCAGTTACAGCGTTAACGTTCCCGTCCCGTCTGCCAATTTGAGTTGTCTGGCCGTCTCCGGTGATTGCACCCGGCTCGTGGCTGGCGTCACCAACGGCCTGCTCTATGCCTCCGCGAATTTAGGTGCGACCTGGACGTCCATCACCACCTCCAATCAGGTTTGGTCCGGTGCTTGGATGTCGGAGGACGGCAGCAAGTTTGCCGCGACGGTCAGTACCCATGGCAGTACTTCCGGCGGCGTTTACAACTACGCTGTCCATGCGATGCCCGGCACCATCAGCACCAACAGCACTATTTCCGGCAGCCAGGGCACGGCGGTGGAACTGCAATACATCGGCAACAACCAATGGATGCCTGTGAGTTCCGCGGGCACCATTTGGGCGTATTAAAGGCTGTCATGAAAAAACTTCTGTTACTAAACGCGCTGCTGTTGGCAGTTGGTTTCAGCCTTTACGCCCAAAGCAACTCGATTGACTGGTTCAAAATCGCGGGTGGAGGCGGCGCCAGCAGCAACGGCCAATACACCGTCAGCGGCACCATCGGTCAGCATGACGCCGGCGGACCGATGGTCGGCGGCGATTATTCGCTTACCGGCGGATTTTGGGCCTTGATCTCGGTGGTGCAAACGCCCGGCGCGCCGACGCTTTACATCACCCATTCCGGCAATACCGTGACGGTCTATTGGCAGAATGTTTCCGGCTGGAGCTTGCAGCAGAACAGCAACCTCGCCACGCCCGCGGGCTGGTCGGCGAGCGGCGGTCTCACGATCACCAACAACGGCACAAATTATCTGAATCTCACGCAACCGGCGGGAAATTTGTTCTTCCGCATAAGCCAGCCTTAGCTGGCGCAAAAGTCTTTCCCAGGCGCTCAGGAAATCAGCACCGGCTGATTTCAACAGCTACGATTACAGTTTCATCCACGCCAGGATCTGTTCGGCGGATTTTACCGGCGCCGTGGCGAGCACGTTGTGATCGGCATGGAGGATAACTTTGTAGTCTCGCAGGGCCGGGCAATTTTTCCCAAGCCAGCGTCGCACCAACGGCCACGGCACAATGGGATCAAAGAATCCGCTCAAGCCAAACACCGGCAACCGGGTCCGGCGGGCAATGGGGCGCGGATCGTTTTTGGCAACCAAATGCAGGCGATGTTGCGCCGCCCGGCGGTCCAGTTCCGTTCGGCGGGCGACAAATTCGTCAATCGCGGCCAGCGTTTGCGGTGAATGGCGATACCGGAAGCGCGCTGCTTTGGCGTAGCCAAAAATAATCCAGACGAAGAGCGCCGTTGAAATTCTTCCGGTGAACTTTTCCGCCAGCCTTATCTGCCGGTGCAGGGGATATTTCACGAAGCCGCCGGCCAAAATCACACCCTGCGCCGGAAATTTCCCGCGCGCGACCAGCGTCCACAAAACCTGTGAACCATAGGATTCTCCCAGCAGCCAGCCACCGGAGACACCGTTTTGCGCCAGCGTGGTTTCAATGGCCGCCGCATAATCATCCAGCGACCACGCCAGCGTGCGCGGATAGGTGAATTCAACAAAACGCACCCTGTTGCCGATGGCATGGCGGAAGCCACCGACGAGCGTCCAATCTCCGTGCAAGCCCGGCAGATAAATCAGTGCCGGCCGCGACGCCTCCCCGTGGATGCGCAGTTGCAGTTTTTCAGCCATTATTGTCGGGGCCAAGGCAACGAGGCTCATTTTGAATGATGAAGGCAGAAGGAGGAGGGGAAAAAACATTTCAGCGCGTTTTGCGCCCGTTTTTGCATTTTGATTTTTTTGAGGGGTTGGCGCCTCCTCACGTCGGCTCCTGCATTTGCAGTTTCGGGAAAAACTCCGCCGCGGTTTTGCAAGTTGCGGCGCTCAATTCATCGAGCGAACAACCTTTGACCCCGGCAACGACCTCGGAAATTTCCTTCACATGGGCCGGTTCGCAACGTTTGCCGCGATACGGCACGGGCGCGAGGTAGGGGCAATCGGTTTCCAGCATGAATTTGCCCAGCGGCGTGGCGGAAACGGTGTCGCGGACGTTCTGGCCATTCTTGAAGGTGACGATGCCGGTGAAGCTGACCAGCGAACCCATTGCCAGCACCCGGCGCATCCGGTCGGCGTTTTCGCCGAAACAGTGGAACACGCCCCGGACTTGGCCGGCGAACGGCTTGAGTTGCGCGAGCGTGTCCTCAAAGGCATCGCGTTGATGGATGATGCAATTCAATCCGGCTTCGATGGCGACTTCAATCTGTTGCTGGAAAATCCCGGCCTGCTGTTGCTGGTAGCGGGCGTCGTCTTCGGGGCTGCCGCCTTGCGAACTTGGCAAATGGTGATAATCCAAACCGATCTCACCGATGGCGACGACTTTGGGGTGCCTGGCGTATTCGCGCAGGGCCGGGCGCAGGTCGGCTGGCGCCTTCATCGCCTCGGACGGATGCCAGCCGACGGCGGCATAAATGGGCGGGAATTTTTCCGCCAGCCGAATCGCGCGCTCACTGCTGCTGAGGCTCGTGCCGATGGAAATCATTTTAGCGATGCCGGCGGCCTGGGCGCGGGCAATGATTTCAGGCAAATCGTTCGCGTAATCGGGATAATCGAGATGCGCGTGAGTGTCGTAAAACGTCGCCATGTAGTCTGCCGGTTATTTGGCCAGCGCTTCATATCTGGCCACTTCGTCCGGTTTGTTTAATTTCCGGGCCAGCGCCAGAAGTTTTTGATAAATGCGTCTTCGGCCGGGATAATCCGGCGATTCCTGGAGCAGCTTTTGATAATCATCGTAGGCTTCCTGATCCTGATTTTGTTGCTCCAGTTTCTCGCCGAGCATCAGGCGGATGCGGATGCGCTGTTCCGGCGACGGGCCGAGTTTCAAGGCGCGCTCGTACATGTCTATGGCCGAGGACGGTTTGCCTTCCCGTTCGTAGAGGCCGGCGAGTTTTTCGGTGAGCACGGCGCTTTTGGTCGTGGCGCTGATATTTTCGAGATAGTTTGCCACTGGGAAGATGGACACACCGCGGGCGAGCGACAGGTCAGCGACTCGCAAATACGACCACTCGATGAGCGGACTGTGGCGGCGCGCCAATTCCACCGACAAGCGCGCCGGCGGCTTGCCGAACGGCCGATAAAGCGGGTCGCCGATGACGGTGGTTTGCCATGACACTACCGGCTGCGCCGCCCACGCGGCTTCGCCAAAGGTGAAACCGTTGGCCATCCACCGCGCCAGAAAGGCGGCTATGTTCGGCGTGCAGGAAAGGTAAGGTTCGTACACGCAACCCATCGTACACGTTGCGCCCTTGGCCAGAAGCGGGCCGCACCAATGCTGGCTTGTGCTGCGCAGTGTCTCGGCACTGAACGAATGCAGGTGGTACGCGAACGCGCCGGGCATGAATTCCACCTTGGGCAGTGTGAACGGGCCTGAAACATCTGCGTCATACCAGCCGCAGTAAATGGCGATATGACTCATCGGGAAATCCGCCGGGAATGTCTCCGGTTTGTTGTCCACAGTGGTTTCAAATCCCAATTCCCGGCAAAGTCTCGCTCCTTCGTGAATCCATTCATCGCCCAGATAATAACTGTCCGTTTTGTCCAGACCGCGCGCATCGAAATAGGCGCGGCCCCACAACCCGTCGCGCTCGGCTTCAAGCGCCTTGTCCACCAGGCCCTTGGCAATGTCGGCGCTCGGCCCGTCCAGCCGCGCAACCAGCAGAATGCCGTTGGTGGGATCCAACTGTGCGGTGTTGGTGGCGCCGTAAACCCAATTTCGCAGGGGCCCAGCCAGCGCCACGGGCGTTTCCACCAGGGGCAGCCACGCCAGTTCGGAATCCACCGCGGCTTCGTTCCGATCAAATTGTGGATTCACGTCCTTGGGAAGGGACTCCTTCAAAGTTGGATCCGGCGCGATTTTCAGCGGGACACCGTAACATAAAACGGCGTAACGGATTTGGGAGGCAACCACACGACGTTCAATGCGCGGCGGTTCACCATTGGTCGCGGCGTTGGTCACGAAACCAAACTGCCAAAGACCGTCGGACTCCAACTGGTGGGCCAGCGGCAATTGCAACGAATCCCGAAATTCGTCCCGCGACATCACCTCGTTGGTCGTCATCGAAAATCCGTAGATTTGCCCTTGGGGAACCTGCCGCGCCCTGGCGTAATATTCGGCCACGGATTCGGATCCCGGCATTTGGGTGTTATAAACCACGACCACCTCGCTGCCGTCCGCCCGGACCCGCAACGGTGCCAGCATTAAAAATAGGAGCGCAAATCGAATCCCAATTAATTTCATACGCTGGCCATTTGACCTTGATTAAGACAAAACATTCTAAAATTCATGAATCACACGCGATTTTAAGGCCGTCATAGGCAAACGCGACCCCGTCCGGCAGTTCAGCCTGCGCCTGGTCATGGTCGTAATCGTGGGTCAAGTGGGTGAAAAACGTCCGGGCCGCGCCGATGCGCCGCGCGGCGGTGAGCGCTTCGTCAAGGCTCATGTGTGTCGGATGCGGTTTGGGCCGGAGCGCGTCCAGCACGGCAATCTCGACGCCGCGGACCTTTTCCAAAGCCGCGGGCGGGACTTCCTTGCAATCGCTCAAATACGCGAGTCGTTTTTTGCCATTTTGCACGAACAAATAACCGTTGGTCGTCGTGGCGCCGTGCGGCAAGGGCAGGGGAGTGATTTCCAGGTCGCCCAACGTAAACACCCCGTCCACCACGTGTGGTTCCGGATGAAAATAACCCTTGGGAATTGGCCGCCCGTCAAACGCGTAGATGAAAACCCGCTGCAAGGCCTTCATTGTTTCCGCGTTGGCGTAAATCGGCAGCGCGCCCTGGCGCACGTCGCAAAAGCGGCGGCAGTCGTCCAGGCCCATGACATGATCGGCGTGCGGATGGGTAAAAACCACCGCGTCGAGCCAGAGAATGTTTTCCCGCAGGATTTGCATCCGGAATTCCGGTGTGGTGTCCACCACCAGTTTCACCTGGTCGGTGGCCACATAGATGGAAGGCCGCGTGCGGTGGTTTTTGGGGTTTGCCAAAAATTCCGGCGGATATTCCTTCCCAATCACCGGCACGCCTTGCGAGGTGCCGCTGCCGAGAAAAACAAGTAAAAATGCCATGCCAGTGCCGTCCGCCCAAATTAACGGGAGCCATCGCTCAGCGCATCAAAAACTTTTCTTTTTTCATCCGCCTCATTCTGCTCTTATAGGGGTGCTGGATTATCCGGCACTGTTTACAAACGATATGGACTCATTGCCAACTGTTTTACTAAAACCCGGCGAGGCCGACCGCATCGTGGCCGGCCACCCGTGGATTTATCATGGCGAAATTCTTCGGTTTAGCGTGCAACCCGCTGACGGCGAACTCGTCCAGGTCAAGGACCATCGCCAGCGGCTGCTCGGCATCGGCTTGTTTAACTCGAAGTCCAAAATCAACGTGCGGGTTCTTTCGCCGGAGCGTGTCGAAATAGACGAGCGGTTTTTCGAGGAACGCATTCGGGGCGCGCTCGCCGTCCGGCAACGGCATTTGCCGGCGGCCACCTCGTTTCGCGTCGTCAACGCCGAAAGCGATTTTCTCAGCGGCCTCATTGTGGACAAATACGAGGATGTGCTGGTCGTGCAAATTTCGTCGCTCGGCATGGACAAGCGCAAATCGCAAATTGTCGCCGCCTTGCAAAAAATCTTCTCGCCACTGGCGATTCTCGAGCGCGGCGACATCGCGTCGCGGAAATTTGAAGGGTTGCCGGAAGCGGATGGAGTTTTGTCAGGTGAACTCAGCGGGCCAGTTTTTGTGGATTTGAATGGGTTGAAATTTGAAACCGATCTGGCCGGCGGGCACAAGACCGGTCTGTATCTCGACCAGCAGGTCAACTACCAGCGCGTCGCGGAATTTGCCAAGGGCGCACAAGTCCTGGACTGCTTCAGCTTTCTCGGCGGCTTCGGCCTGCACACGGCGCGCGCGGGCGCGTCGCACGTTCATCTGCTCGACCAGAGCGCGGAGGCGGTGGCGGCCTCGCAACGGAACGCCGCAGCCAACAGGCTGGCGGACAAATGCTCTTTTGAAACCGTGAACGTTTTCGACTGGCTCAAGGCGCAGACCGCTGTCAAACCGCATGAAAAGGTCATTCCGCGGTTTGATCTGATCGTGCTCGACCCGCCGTCGTTCACGCGCAATCGCGCCTCGGTCCCGGATGCGTTGCGCGGGTACAAGGAGATTCATTTGCGCGCGTTGAAATTGCTGCGGGCCGGCGGCACGCTGGCGACATTCTGTTGTTCGCATCACGTGGACGCAGTGACGTTTCAAGATGTAATTCTTTCCGCCGCCTATGACACGCGCCGGATTTTGCGCCGCGTCGCGACCTATTCGCAAAGTCCTGATCATCCGATAATCCCAATGATTCCGGAGACGGAATATCTGAAGGGATTTGCGTTTGAAGTGGTCAGATAATCTGTAGCAGCCGGCATGAGGAGGTTCCATCTGTAAAATCGGAAGCAAAATGAGCCTCGTTACCTCGGCTGCTACTTATTGCTGCACGCCTACGCGATAGAAATATGGGCCTACGTTCGTGGCGCTGGCATCTGTAAAACTGGTTGTGCCGGCTTGGCCAAGAATGTTGCTCTGAATGGTTGAAAAGGCCGGTTGAAGTCCCAGATTGGTGCTGCTTTGCAGGAAATAGGTGATGTTGCTGACACTCTCCCAGCTTACGACAAGACCTGTCGGATTGTTGGTAGATGTGGGATTTAGCATTTCCAGTAATGACAGAGGATTGGTCGGATCAGTCCCTGCAATCCATTCCTGGTAGTTGTTCATGCCGTCACCGTCGGAATCAGCGTAAATTGTCGAGGCGCTCGTCGGCAGGTTGTAGTTTTGCAGCCAAGTGTAGTAGGCCAACAGGGCAGGTGACTGACACTCATAGGCACCGATGTCCACTGTGCCGCCAACGATGCGAGGATTACCGTCCAAATCGGTACCGCTGGCGAAAGCATAAGAGTTGTTCCCGGCATTGATACATGGGGAATTAGTCTGTAGGCGATAGTTTCCAGTCGGTTGATCTATAAAAGCAGGCGCGTTGGTGATGTTACCTGTTCCAAGGTTCAAAGGTGTTGTACAGCAGGCAGTGAGGTTTGCGGAAAGGTAGTTCGAGCCGGTTGGCGCGGTATTGTAATAAATAATGGAATTGTACACATGGTGCAACCCATATATGCCGCCGCCATCAGTAACCGCGGAATTTCCAACAATAGTGCAATTGTTAAGATTACCTCCTTGCCCAACGCCACCACCATAAGCAGCTGAATTGCCAGTCAATAGACAATTTACTAAGGTTCCATCATCAACGCCGCCACCTTCGGCCACCGCCGAGTTCGCCGAAAAAACGCAGTTGCTGAAGACGGCCCTCAAATCAGTATACGCGCCGCCGCCATTCAGGGCCAAATTGTTTGTAAAAGCGCAATTAGCAATTGGGAGAAAGCTGGGATCATAATAATAAAGCCCGCCGCCGTCGGTTGTCGCGACATTATTGTTGATCACGCAATTGCTGCTGATTCCATATATTCCGCCACCGTTGGCAGCTTTGTTTCCAACAGCAGAACAGGCGTTAAGAATTCCAAAGTAAGCGCCACCACCGCCGCCGACTGCCGTATTGCCAGTGAATGTGGAATTTGAGACGACTATAAATGTTTCTATCCCGTCCCCGCTGCATCCACCCCCGTTGCCACCGGAGGAATTCCCCACAAATGTGCAGGTGTTCACGCTGGATCGGGATGAAACTGAATATAATCCTCCCCCATCGCTCGCGGCAGAATTACTGGAAAACGTCCAGTTGATGATGTTCCAGTTGGTCTGAAACGACCCGGCTGCAAAGTAAAGCCCTCCCCCAAAATAGCCGGCTGAATTACCCGCCAAATAGTTGCTTTGCCCGGGTGCGTTTGTTTCATAATTATCATCACAAACTCCGCCACCATAACCAATGGCTTGATTGTTTGAGACAACGCAAGAGTCAAGCTCACAATCATATGCCCCACCGCCGAATGAGCGCGTTTGATTGTTGAAAATTCCGCAGTTGTTCAAAATGGATTGACTTGCACCGCCTCCGGAGGCAGCGTTGGTGTTGTTTTCAATGGCACAATCATTAAGTGTGCAATAACAGACTCCCCCCATTGAATTACCGTCAATGACACAATTGCTGAGAACACAGGAAAAGGCTCCGCCACTGGCGTTTCCACCAGCGCAGTTCACATAATTGCTGTTGATTGTACTGTCTGACACCACGCTGTAGGCTGCGCCGCCGCCGCCGCCGTAACTGCCGCTATTTTGGTTTGTGTTGTTGTTGATTTGGCAGCCAACCAACGTGCCGGAATAAGCTCCTGCGCCGTAAACTAAACATGAATTGCTTACAATGATGCAGTTGGACACAGTAACATTTGTGGATTGGCACCAAATGCCGCCACCATTTTGATCCTGAACAAACGTGGCGCCAAAACTCCTCGTGGCCCCATTGGCCAGGGTAAACCCAATCAATTTTGCGCCATCAGTAAGGTACGCGCAGCGCACGGCGCTGTCACCATTGACGCTGCCGGGAATCTGGTGGCCTAAAATCATGGTCACTGACGGCCCATTGACGCTTTCCACTGTTACGGGTCTGGATATCACCACGCGGTTTGTAAGTATTCCGATCGCCACCCGGCCGCCAGTTTGATAAACACCGTTGCTCACCAGAATCACACCACCACCGTAGGCGGTATCCACTGCGTCTTGGATATTCGTGGCCGCCGTTGCCCACGACAAATACGGAGGAATGGGATTGGTATTTTCCAAGTCAACATATTGGACCGGTAGATTTGTTACCTGTATTGTGATCGTCGCATTCACCCCGGCAGGATTGCTTTCGTTGAATGCCCAAAGAGTAACAGGGTAAGCACCTGCCGTTGCCCAGGCGTGGGAGACATAGGGTCGGTTGGTGGCTTGGATGCCATCGCCAAAATCCCAGACACACATGGTGGCATGTCCGTTGATTTGCGCGACAAAATTACCAGCAAATCCAGTTGCCAAGTTTGTAAAGGTCGCCTGAATTGCCACATCCAATTGACCATCTGCTGCACCGGCATAAAATTCATCACATCCGATCGCAGGCGGATTTGCCCATGGTTCACCATCAATATCAACGCCTGTAACGTATATCGAGTTCCCGGCTCCAATACAGGGAGAACCGGCGCTCAGATGAAAGCGGTCCGCTAACTCCGGTGCATCCGTAATATTGCCTGAACCATTGGCAGGAAGCGGCGTTGTGCAGGAATAACCAAAGCTGCACGTTGCATCGTAATTTACCCCAATTACAGCATTGTTATAATAGACAATGCAGTTGGTTGACAAAGATGAATAAGTGCCGCCGCCCGAAAAGGCCGAATTACCAGTTAATGTGCAACTCCCTAAAATGCAACCCGCAGTGCCACCGCCATTATTGATGGCGGAATTTTCGACCAGGGCACAATTGTTGATGGTAGCAGAGTTCGCGCCGCCGCCTGTGTCAAGGGCAGCGTTACAGGAAAGGATGCAATTATTCAGCGTACCCAGATCAGCACCGCCGCCGAAAACAGCCGAATTGCCGGTCAGTGTGCAATTGGTCAGGGTGGATGAATAAGTTCCGCCCCCAATATTGGAAGACGAATTACTTAAAAGCGTACAAAGACTCAAATTACACGAATAGGTACCTCCGCCAAAACTACTTGCCAAGTTGCTTATGAGAATGCAATTGCCTAAAGTTCCCAACGCAGCACCGCCACCCGAGATGGCTGAATTGCCGGAAAGAATGCAGTTGGACAGTGTGCAGCCATCTGCACCTCCACCATAATCCGCAGTGGCCGCGTTATTGGTCAGTGAGCAACCGTTCAGTGTACAGCCACTCGCCCCACCGCCTCGTGGTGCAGAATTTCCAGTCAGTACGCAATTATTTAGTGTGCTGGAGTATGCGCCACCTCCGGTGGATGCAAAAGCGATGTTGTTACTGAGCGTACAGTTGTTGAGTGTGCAGCCATCTGCACCGCCGCCGGCTACAGCTGAGTTTCCGGTTAAAGTACAATTATAGAGTGTGCCAGAAAAAGCACCGCCTCCCAAACTATCAGATACATTGACGGAAAGTACGCAGTTTGAAACAACTGCGCTAGAGTCCTCGCACCAAATTCCGCCTCCGCATAATTCATGAGCTTGGTCGGCATAATAAGGAGCCAGACGGGTAGCGCCGTTAGTCAAGGTAAACCCAATCAACACAGCATTGTTGGTCATATAAACACAGCGCACGGCGCTGTCACCATTTGTGGTTCCCGGCATTTGATAACCTCCGATCACTGTTACCGCCGGACCGTTGACACTTTGTATCGTGATGGCTTTGTTTATGACCACGCGGTTGGTTAATGAGTATCCGTTTACGGTCCGCCCGCCGGTTTGATAAACTCCGTTTGTCACCAAGATTAAATCACCGTCCGACGAGGCATCAATGGCATCTTGAATATTGGTGGCGGCGGTGCTCCAACCGGCATAAGGTGGCGTGGGGTTGGCACTGTTTAAGTCCACATGGAGAGTCACCGCCGAAGCCTTCAAGGCCAGAAACATCAAAGAAATGAACACTAATGGCTAGTAACACGATTTTATGGCTGCCTTCATAAAATACGTCTAATCTTAAACATTGTTTTTCTGAATGTCAATTTGAAATACTTTTTGAGATATTTACAAGGAGGAGCACAGACGACTTTCCGTATTGCAGAACGCGAGATAAAATTTGGACACGGGCAAGCCGCCCACGCTCCAACACGTTGCGGAATTCTGTAAAAATCTATTTATTAAACTTGGAGCAATTCCCGCTGCCAGTTCAGCAATTCCGGCGCGTGTTGGTCCCAATCGTGGGCAAGCTCGCCCAGGGTGGCGCGGCTGGCAATGAGTGTGGGGTCGAGATCCAGCGTGTGGGCGCGTGCGTTGCGGAGCTTTTCCAGTTCGCGATAACGCTGCATTTCGGTTTCGGTCGGGCGATGATTTTTATGCCGCAGGATTTTCGGATGTTGCCCGGGAGGAAGTGCCAGCCCGGACTTGACGGCTTTGAGCAAACCCTCGCCTCGTCGAGGTGACATGCGCGGCGGCAAGAGGTGTCCGACCGGTTTGCGGGCGGCGGCGGCAGCGGCGATATCCACGAGTCTTTCATGGTTGAGGATGAAAAAAGGCGGGCGATTGGCGGCCACGGCTTCCGTTTCGCGCCAATGCCAAAGCTGGCATAAAACGGCGAGCGCGTGGCGGTTCAACCTGTGGCTGCCCTTAATGCGCCAGACGGAATCCGCGTCCGCCCGGGGCGGCTTGGAACATTCCGCAATCAGCCGCGCACACGATTCCTGATGCCAGGCGAGCCGGCCTTTGTGCTGAAGTTCATGTTTCAGCTTGTCGGAAAGTGGTTTGAGGAAATGCGTGTCGTTGCGCGCGTAGATTTCCATCCGTTCCCTAAGCGGCCGCCGCGCCCAGTCGGCTTTCTGCGAACCTTTGTCCAGTTTCACGCCAAGAAACTTTTCGGCCAGTGAACTCAAACCGAATTGCCGTTCGCCCAAAAGCCGGGCGGCCAGCATGGTGTCAAAAATGGCCGACGGCACAAACTCGTGATGTTTGCGCAGCAGCCGCAAATCATAATCGGCGCCGTGCATGATCAGTTCATGGGCGGCCAGCGCGGCCAGCAGGGAATCAATATTGATTGGGGCGAGCGGATCAATCAATTCATCACCGGCGGCGGTGCTGATTTGGATGAGACAGACCTTTTCAGGATAGGCGTGCAGGCTGTCGGCTTCGGTATCCAGCGCCAGCCAGGAGGCGGATTGGATGGCGGGCAGGAAGGCGGCCAGCGTTTCGTCAGTGTCAATCACGCGCCAATGATATTTGCGCCGCAAACAATCGAAAGATGAAATTGTCGCTTCGTGAAGATTAAATTAGGATGCCGCAGCCTTGGCATCCGGCACAGCAGTAGCGCTGATTTCGCGTTGAATGTTTCAGATGCGGCATTGTCTAACCCCTGGCTGATTTTCGGGAAGGGATGAATTACGCCGCGCGCTCAATGCCGGCACAAACGAGTTGGCAGGTTTTACTTTTATGGCGGGCACAACGATTGTTTTTAAAGAGCAAATGAAACGGCGCGGCTGGCTGCGGATTCTGGCGTGGCTGGCCGTGGGGATAATCATTCTGGTCGTCGGCGCGTATTTTGTCCTGACGAGTCCGGCCTTTATCAAGGGAGTGGCCCTGCCGCGTTTGGGCGGCGCGCTTCACGCAAGCATCACCGTCAGCGACGTTTCCCTCAATCCATTCAAGCAAATCGTTTTGCGCGATTTGAAGGTGCGGGCGAAAGGGCGGGCGCCAGTGCTCACTGTTTCGGAAGTCAGCGTCCGTTACCATCTCTGGGACATTCTCCGCGGCCACCTTCGCGTGGATGACATCGCGCTTATTTCGCCGGCGGTTGAACTGGTCAAGGACCCGGACGGAAGCAGCAATCTGGACCCGCTGTTGAAGGTGTTGCAGGGAAAGCCGGCCGAAGCCGGGACGTCAAAACTGGCCACCCCAACGAAAGCGCCGCGAATTGATCTGGGTCAACTTTCGTTGCGCAACGCGAGCATCGTGGAAATTAAAAATTATGCCGGCGGCCGGAGCAGCGTGCTGGTATTGACGAATCTGGACCTCACGCTGTCGAACGTGAAAAACGGGCAGTCCGCCGCGCTGCAACTGACGGCTGATCTTCGGATTGACAGCCACCCGCCCGGCGGCACAAACGGATTTTTGGCGGCGGCCATCACCGGAAATTTCAATGTTGCATTGGCGGAAGACTTAAAACCCGTTTCCACTTCCGGCGCGGCGCAGTTGGCTGTTTCAAGCGCGGGCGGTGCGTTGCAAAATTTCTCCGGGTTCAGCGCCGCGTTGAATTGCGATATTACGCCCGCGGAAATCAAACAGGTGCGGTTGCATTTTCAAAATGACGGCGTGCCGATGGGCGAACTGGCCGTCAGCGGGCCGCTGGACCTGGAAACAATGGACGGCCGGTTGCGGGTGGAATTGACGGGCATTGACAACCGGCTGTTGAACCTGGCGGGCGCCACCAGCGGGATTGATTTTGGCCCGACGACCATCAATTCCACCAACGAAATCACCCTGGCAAATGCCGGCATGGTCATGGCGGCCACGGGCCTTTTCACCGCGGACAAGGTCCAATTGACACGCGCGGGGCTGACGACGCCCGCGCTGGATTTCAACGCCCGGTACAATGTCACGGTGGATCGAACGAAGCAGGATGCGGTGCTCCACGAACTGACTTTGACCGGCACGCAAAACGGCCGCCCGCTGCTGGACGCGCACCTGACCAGGCCGATGAGCGTCGCCTGGGGGACCGGCGCGGGCGGGGTTGGGGAATCCGCTCTCGACCTGAATGTGACCAACCTGGACCTTGCGGATTGGAAACCCTTTTTTGGCGCGAAGGCGCCCGGAGGCGATGTAAATTTACAGGCGCAACTGCTTTCACAGCAGGATGGCAAGCGGCTTGCGTTTGAGTTGAATTCGCAAATCGCAAATTTCACGGCCCCGCTCGACAGCAATCGGACAATTCAGGTGGCAGTCAGTTTACAGGCGCAAGGCCAGGCCGTGAATTTCCAGCAATTCAACCTGAAAAAATATCGGCTGCAAATCACCCGGCAAAATCAACCATTGGTCGCCGTTTCCGGTTCCGGCGCGTATGACTTGGCGTCGGCGTCGGCGGACACGCAGGTTGCATTGCAAGCTTCATTGCCGGCACTAAGCCAAATCCTTTCCGCGCCGGAGGTGAACATTTCCTCAGGCACGATTGAATTGAACGGGCATGTCACGCAAAAACAAAACACCCAAACCGTCACCGGCGACCTTGCGCTCGCCGATTTCACGGGGCGGATCGGAAAGAACGCCTTTCACAACTTCGGCAGCGCTCTGACGTTGAACGTGGCCAAAACAACGGATCAAATTCAAATCCACAAAGTCGCCGGCAAATTGACTCAGGACGGAAACGACGGTGGCGCCTTTGATCTGGCTGGAAGTTATGACCTTTCGGACAAATCAGCGCAGTTGACCGCCCAATTGTCGGATTTCAACGAAAATGGCCTGCGGCCGTTCCTGGAGCCGCTTTTGGCGGACAAGAAACTGGTTTCGGTGTTCCTGAACGGCAACGCGACGGTGCAATATGAACCGGACGACAATGCTTCCGTCCAGGCCGACTTGCAGGTGACCAATCTGGTGGTGGACGACCAGAAACTTCAGTTTCCCAAGACGCCGCTGGCGGCCGGATTGAAGATTGATGTCGCCATGCAAAAACAGACGGCGGACATTCACGAATTCCAAATCGGGCTGACTCCCACCCAGCGCGCACAAAATCAGGTCCAATTGCAGGGGAACGTGGATTTTTCAAAAAACAACGCCATTCAAGGCCAGCTCAAGCTGGCGGCCGATTCGCTCGACCTGACGAGCTATTACGACCTGTTTGCGGGCGGCGCAAAGACCGCCGGAAAAACAGCTCCGGCAACCCCGTCCGCCAGCCCGGTTCCAGCCGCGGCCGGTCAGGAACCGCCGGCGATGAACCTGCCGTTGCAAAACTTCACGCTGATGGCGGACATCGGACAACTTTATCTGCATGAAGTCGCCATAACCAACTTTCAAACGACCATCAACGTGAATGGCGGTCACGTGCGGGTGAAACCATTCCAACTCGCGCTTAACGGCGCGCCGGTGAATGCCTCGGTGGACCTGGACCTGAGCGTGCCAGGCTACAAATACAATTTTGCCCTGGATGCCGACCGGGTTCCGTTTGCGCCACTGGTGGACACGTTCGCGCCCGATCGTCAGGGCCAGTTGGGAGGGACATTGACCGCGTATACGCAGATCGCCGGCGCGGGCACAACCGGCGCGAATTTGAAGAGGAACCTCACCGGCCAGTTTGAGGTGGATACCACCAACTTGAACTTGTCCGTCATCAATGTCCGAAGCCCGATCCTCAAAACCTTGATCAATGTGGTGGCGACGGTGCCGCAACTTTTGAGCAACCCGGAAACCGCAATTGCCTCGCTGTTGGGCCGGGTAACCGGTTTGAGCAGCGGCGGGCTGATGAATCAGCTTCAACAGGCTCCAATTGAGACGATCAATGCGCAGGGCAGGGCGGGTAATGGCCAAATCAACTTGCAATCAGCCGTTGTGCAAAGCGCCGCCTTTGAAGCCGATGCCTCGGGCGTCATTAACCTGGCGCCGGTATTGACCAATTCCACCATCAACATTCCCATCACCGTTTCGCTCAGCCAGTCCATAGCCAGCCAGCTCAATCTGGCTGCCGCCAATACCACGACCGGCGCCGCGTATGTGCCATTGCCGCAATTTTTGACGATGAAGCAAACCCTTGGCGACCCGAAGGCCGAGATCAAAAAACTCGCACTGGCCGGCATTGCGGTTAAATCCGTCGGGAACAGTCTTACTCAACCGGCGTCCGGCAACTCATCGCCGGTGGGAACTTTCCTGAATCAATTGCTGCGGCAGGTAAAATGACCGCCAGTAAATTCCCGCTCCGGCCTGTTGGCGAAGAGTGTCCGCATCGCCGCTTGCCATCCGCCTTTGGTTTTTCCTAACCTTTCCCGATGAATCTGGCCAGTGCTTTTGCCCCTTCGGTCCAAAAGCGGCCGGGGAAAATCGCCATTGTATTGGGGTGAGAGCGAGTTCAGTTATGCCGCCATCTTTGGGCAAACATGCGCGGTGGCGGCGGACGCTGGCCGGGCAATTCGGCGTGAAGCCCGGCGACCGCGTGGCGTTGTGGGTGAAAAATTGTCCGGAGTTTGTGCCGGCGGTGTTCGGCATCCTGTCAGCCGGCGGCGTGGTCGTGCCGATCAATAATTTTCTGAAGCCCGCCGAGGTCGGTTACATCCTGAACGATTCCGGCGCGAACGTGCTCATCACCGACGCGGAACTGGCGGCGCACTTTGAAACGTTGAAAGCCGCGCGACCGACGCTTGAACATGTTGCGCATTGAGGAATTCGCCACGGAAACCAGCCAATCGCCATTTGCCAGTCGTCGGATCAGACGGAGTCCGACCTCGCGGCGCTGCTTTATACCTCCGGCACGACCGGCCATCCGAAAGGCGCGATGCTCACGCACGGTAATTTCCTCCACAACGTGGCGAGTTGCGTGGAGGCGCTCGAAGTGCGAGAGGACGAACGCGTCGTGGTGGCGTTGCCGCAATTTCACAGCTTCATGTTCACGGTGGGCACGCTGCTGCCGATGATATGCGGCGGCAGTATCCTGCTGCTGAAAACACTGCATCCATTTAAGTCGGTGCTGGAGGAAATCGCGCGGAATCGCGGCACGATTCTGCCGGCGGTGCCGTCATTTTACCGCGTGCTGCTGGCGGTGCCGGAATTCGGGCGGACTGCCGTTGCGCCTGTGCGTCAGCGGCGGCGCGCCGTTGCCGGTGGAGGTTTTCAATGAGTTCACGCGGAAATTTCCATTTCCGCTTGCGCGAAGGCTACGGCCCGACCGAGAGCAGCCCGGTGGCCACGGTGAATCCGATTTATGGCGTCAACAAACCCGGCTCGATTGGCAAACCGATCCCGAATGTGGAGTTAAGCATCCGCGACGAGGCCGGCCAGGAATTGCCCGTCGGCGGCATCGGTGAAATTTGCATTCGCGGCGGCAATGTCATGCTGGGCTACTGGAATCAGCCGGAGGAAACCGCGAAAGTTTTGCGCGATGGCTGGCTTTACACCGGCGATGTGGGCTATCGCGACGCCGACGGCTATTATTTTATCACCGACCGCAAAGAAGGACATGCTGCTGGTCAACGGCATCAATGTCTATCCGCGCGAGATTGAGGAAGTCATTTACCAATTTCCCGGCGTGAAGGAAGCGGCGGTCATCGGTTTGCCCGACCCGCGCAAAGGCGAGCAGCCGGTGGCGTTCGTGGCGGCGGTGGAAGGGCAGACGCTGGACGAAAAGGCACTGCTACAGTTCATTCGCGGCAAACTGGCCGATTACAAAGTGCCCAAGCGCGTCATTTTCATGCCCGTCATTGCCCCGCAACACGACCGGCAAAATCCTCAAAACCACCTTGCGCCAACAGCCACTGAATTGACAATCGGCACAACGCAACTTGTTGGTATTCAATCGGTTTCAATCGTTGCCTTTTCCGGGTTGACGCAGTGGATTAAAACGGTAAGCTGATGTGACTGTCCGGCGCATGGTGTGCGGGACGGTAACAATTTTATGGCTGAAGGATATTGCGTTAAATGCAAGGCCAAGAAGGAAATCGCTAATGGCGTTGAAGAAGTCATGAAAAACGGGCGCAAGGCCATCAAAGGCAAATGCCCGACTTGCGGCACGGTCATGTTCAAGATTTTGGGGGGCAAAGCGGCTCCCGCCAGGCGCGTCAACGGTCAATCCGCCGGCCACGAGCTGATATGTCGCACCAGCTCGCCTATGTCATCGTCACCCCCTATTCGCTCTACAAATCGCGCACGGGCGGAATTCTAAGCCGGCTGATCTCCCGCACCGGTCTCGACCTGGCCGCCATGCGGATGTTTGCGCCCAGTCCCGAACTGGCAAAACAATACGCCGAAACCATTGTTTCCGCGCAGGACCCCCAGGACCGGAAAATCCAGGAACTGCTCCGGGAATACGTCCTCCACAATCTTTCCCCCGATCCCAAAACCGGCCGGCGCCGGCGCGTCTTGATGATGGTTTTTCGAGGGCGATGACGCGGTGCGCAAAGTCCGTTCCGTGGTCGGCAATTTAAGCCCCGACCGGCGCGGCGGCGAAACCATCCGGGACACCTACAGCGATTTGATCATGGATGACGACGGACAGGTCCGCTATTTCGAGCCGGCCGTGCTGGCCGCCCCGAATGCGCAGGAAGCGGAAGCCAAATTGAAATTGTGGGCGCGTTTCTCCGACGCGGATGGCGGAGTTCTGGAAAACGTCATCGCTTATCCGCCCGGGCCAGATCGGCGAACGCACGCTGGTGCTCATCAAACCGGACAACTTCAAATTCCCCACCGGCCGGCCCGGCAACGTGATTGATTTCTTCTCGCGCACGGGACTGTACATCGTCGGCGTCAAGGTGCTGCACATGAGCTTGGCGCAGGCGATGGAATTTTATGGCCCGGTCCGCGAAGTGTTGCGCACGAAGCTCAAGGACGGCATCAGCTGAGCGCGCCAAACTGTTGCTCGAAAAGGAACTTGGTTTCAAAATTCCGCCGGAGCAGCAGCAGGCGCTCGGCGACATCCTTGGCCCGCTGCACGGCGACAACCAGTTTGAAAACATCATGCGGTTCATGACCGGCTTTACGCCGTCCGAGCGCAAGACGGAGGCGGAACGCCAACAGCCGGGCACGCAAAAGTGCATTGCGCTGATTTATGAAGGCGTGAACGCCATCCGGAAAATCCGCGACGTGCTCGGCCCCACCGATCCCTCCAAGGCGCCGCCCGGTTCGATTCGCCGCGAATTCGGCTCAAACATCACGGTCAACGCCGCGCACGCGAGCGACTCCGTGGAAAATGCCCAGCGCGAAATTGCCATCGTCAATCCGGGCGAAAATAACTTCCGGCAAATCATCGAGGCAGCTTACGGGAAACTGTAAGCCCGCAATTTGTCCAGCAGCCGCGCATCGGCGGCGGGAAAATCATAATCAGTCAGTTCCGGTTTGCCCACCCATTTGACTGCCGCGCAGCCCAGCGGCTGCGGTTCACCCTCAGGCAATTCGCAAAGAAAGAATTTCAAATGAACTGCCTTGTCCGCATAAACGTGCATGATTTCCTCGAACAATCCGCCGACTTTAACCTCGACCCCAAGTTCCTCGCGCAGTTCGCGAACCAGGCATTGCTCAAATGTTTCGCCCGGCTCACGCTTGCCGCCGGGGAATTCCCAAAGCCCGCCAAGATGCGACGCCGGCGTGGCGTTGAGTAATGAGAATTTTGCCGTCCCGGAAAACCAGCGCGGCGGCCACGTCAATCGGTGTTTTACCGTCCGACACTTTTGTAAATCCAACCCGAACGTTCCATTTCGCCGCGGTCGAAAAGGTTGCGGCCGTCAAACATGATGGGATGCGTCAGTGATTTGCGGGCGCGTTCGAGGTCCAGTTTTTTGAACTCGTCCCATTCGGTTGCCACGACCAGCGCGTCACAACCGTCTGCCACGGCGTTCATGTCGTCCACGTAGATCACGTCTTTCATGATCGCCCTGGCTTTGTCCATGGCCTTGGGATCGTGGACGCGCAGCACGGCGCCTTCCTTTTGCAGGCGCTGGCACAGTTCAATCGCCGGCGACATGCGCACGTCGTCGGTGTTTTGTTTGAAGGCCAGACCGAGCACGCCGACTTTTTTGTCTTTGAGCACCCAGAGCGTGTCGGTGATTTTTTTTATGAAGCGGTCCATCTGTTCGGCATTGATGCGCTGCACTTCCTTCAGCAGGCGAAAATCGTACCCGATCTGCTCGGTGATTTTAATGAACGCACTGAGGTCTTTGGGAAAGCAACTGCCGCCGAAACCAATGCCCGCGTTGAGGAACCGGCGGCCAATCCGTTCATCCAGACCCATGCCCGCGGCGACTTCCTGCACGTTCGCGCCGGTCGTTTCACAAATGGTGGCAATGGCGTTGATGTAGGAAATTTTAAGCGCGAGGAACGAATTCGAGGCGTGCTTGATGAGTTCGGCGGAATTAATGTCCGTCACGACAATTGGCGCGTTGAACGGAGCGTAAATTTCCTTCATCGCCGCAACCGGCCGTGGCGAGCGCGTTCCAATGACGATGCGGTCGGGCTTCATTAAATCGTCAACGGCAAACCCTTCCCGGAGAAATTCCGGGTTGCTCACCACGTCAAAGTCCACTTTGGCGGGACAATAACGTTTGATGGTCTCGGCCACTTTTTCACCGGTTTTGACGGGCACGGTGCTTTTATCCACGATAATTTTGTAATCGCTCATGGCAGCGGCAATGTCGCGGGCGACCCGTTCGATAAAACTCAAATCCACCGAACCATCCGGTTGCGGCGGTGTGGCCACGGCAATAAAGATCACGTCGGATTTTTGAACGCCTTCGGCGGTACTGGTCGTGAAGGACAACCGTCCGGTAGCAGTGTTCTTTTTTACGAGTGCCTCCAGATTTGGCTCGTAGATTGGGATGCCACCCGCCTTGAGTAATTTTATTTTCGTCTCATCGTTGTCCACACACACGACCTGATGGCCAACTTCGGCGAAGCAGGCGCCGGTTACCAGACCCACATAGCCGGTGCCAATGATCGTCAATTTCATGGCTTGGCGTTCAGGCTTAATGGAGCTGACGAAGTGTTTGGGGATGCGGTGGGTGACAGCTTGTTTTTTAACTGATACGTGCGAAACGCAGCCTCCGAACCGAGGGAATTGTTGGGGTTGTCGTGGGTGACGTCCAGGTAAAGATTTTCGGCATCGGTCGATTTGCCTCGTTGCTCGTCTATTTTTGCCAGCGCAAATTTTGCGGCATCCAGGGCGTTGGGATCGGAAAAAGCGCCGATGACCCGCCGGTAGGCATTGGCAGCCGAATCGGTTTTCCCTTGAGCGTCAAGACTGGCGGCCACGCCGAGCGCAGCTTGCGCGGAAAAGGCGCCGGCGGGATGCGTGCTGAGATATTTTTGAAACTGTGCCTGGGCTTCCGTGTATTTGCCGCTCTCAAACAACGTTGTCGCGCCCAGCATCAACGCCCGTTCCCCGGTCGGGGTGCGGGAATAATCCGCTGCGATTTTTAAATAGGCATCGGCTAGTTGTCCGGCATCGGCATTGGGCGGGGTGGAAATGAGCAACTGCGTCAACGCCTGCCCCGCGGTGATTTCCATTTGGTTTTGCCGCCAAAAATAATACGAAGTCAAAACAATGGCGATGGCAAGAATTCCAGCACCAATGGCGACGCGTACCGTATTGGCCTCAACCCATGACCATAATTTAAAAAAATAAGCCGTGGCGACGTCTTGCGCTTGCATAAGAAACCAACAATCTTTCGCGTTACTCTCAAAAACGCAAGCTTGAAATCAGTGACGGCGTGGCGAGAATTTACTTGAGTGTGAAGCGCGGGCAGGTTTCATTGGAGGCAATGGAGAGATGGCCGAGTGGCTGAAGGCGACGGTTTGCTAAACCATTACGGGCATTTCGTGACCTTGCACGAACACGCACCATTCCCGCATGACCATTACACAAATCAATGTTTATGCGGTTTTGATCATCACGCACGGTTGTATCGTTATCGTGAAGCCAAGTTGTTGCATATTGTTGCACGCGCCAGATAACGGTTTTTGAAACCGTTGCCGATGGTCAGACGGAACTTGCGAAGGGGCGGGGGGGGTGCCTCGCGCCAGTGGAATCGAATGTACTTGATGGGTTTGGTGAAAACAGAATTTTGTCCAAAGGGACCAATTGGAGTTCGACGGGCGTTGACATAGGGTAAGGGAAGCGACAGTTTCAGGGAACATGGCCTTTGATCGCGATCAAGTGACAAAAAAGGCGGCGGAGCTTGCTGCCAATGGCGTGTATGTCGGCACCTCGTCATGGAAATACGAAGGCTGGCTTGGTCAACTCTACGCGCCCGGACGTTACGAATATCGCGGCAAAGTTGCCAAGACACGGTTTGAGCGGGATTGCTTGGCCGAGTATGCGGAAGTGTTTAAGACCGTCAGCGTGGACGCGGCCTACTACGATTTTCCCCGCCGCGAGTATCTGCAAAAACTAGCCGACGCCGTGACGAATGATTTCAAGTTTGGCTTCAAAGTGACTGACGCCGTGACGATCAAAAAGTTTCCGAACCTTGCGCGTTTCGGCGCGCAGGCTGGGCAGCCAAATCCAAATTTCCTCAACGCAGAATTGTTTGCAGGAGCATTCCTTAAACCTTGCGAAGAATTTCGCCCCAAAGTTGGCGTGCTCATGTTTGAATTCTCGCAGTTCTGGCCAAGCGATTACCAACATGGACGCGATTTCGTCAGCGACTTGGACGGGTTTCTTGCCAAGTTGCCTAAAGGCTGGCCCTACGCGATTGAAGTGCGGAACAAGCACTGGCTTCAAAGTGAGTATTTCGACTGTCTCACCAAACACGGTGTCACACACGTTTTCAATTCATGGGATGCAATGCCACCCGTGAGAGAGCAAATGGCTATGCCGGGCAGCCAGACAAATCCGAATCTGTGCGCTGCGCGCTTCCTGTTGAAACCTGGACGCAAATATGAAGAGGCGGTGAAGACGTTTCAGCCTTATGACAAGGTGAAGGAACCAAACCTGGAGGAGCGGGAGGCGGGTACGGCGCTAATCACCGAAGGTAAAAAGGCGGGGAAAGACCGGAAGACTTTTATATATGTGAACAATCGGCTTGAGGGCAACGCGCTCGAAACGATTGATGCAATGTTGACCGGGAGAATGCCACCAGGCAAGCAGGGCATTTGACAGCACAGTTTGATGTAGGCGAGCTTGGCTTCGAATTGAGAAGCGTTCGCGGCCGAGAAGCTAGCCTGGGGTATAATTTCCCTTGGCATCGCCTGCTATGGTTGGCTCGTGAGGTGCAGGTGTGGAGACAGCATGAGTGCTGGGTGATTCTCGTAAAATTCAAGCGACCGAATCAAATAAACCCACACCGCGAAGTATGCCATGCCTCCAATAACTTGATCGGCGACGAACCACGGCGCACCCGCGCTAAAAATCAGATCAGTTAAGCAGAGGTGAAAAATGTTGAATCCAAAAAGTGCCGCCACAAATCCTGCGAGCCTCGTCAGATTGCGGACCATTCCCAAACGCCAAATCCAAATCAAAGGAATCGCACCGCAGAAAACATCGGCATAGGTGCAGGCCACGTCGAATCGGAACACACTGCCATTGCAGCAGATGACATAGGGGCCAAGTCGGTTTACTGATAAGCCGCGCCATTCCGCAAAACGCAGGCAAATCTCCGAAGTGAGATGGCGAAGACCGCCCCATTCGAAGCAATAACATACAAGGACTGCCACCACGACCATCGGCAACCGATAGACCAATGAAGGCGGCAGATGCCATTTCTCGGCAAATGCAGTGATCCACCTCATGCCCGGTTGCGCCTAAGGCCCCGAAGCAATTGATATGCAATGGCCAGCGCCAGGAAGGTCAGTAAAGCGAATCCACCGCCGCCGTGTGGTCCTGCATTCGCTCCGCCGTTTTCGCCGACTGGTGTTAATACACCGCTCTGTTTCACGAATAATGTCACATTGTTATTATTCAGTGGGATCGTTTGTGAAGTCCCTATCGTAGTACCGTTGGGGAGCGCAAACTGAAGACCAATTTCCCCTCCCGCTAACCAATCAGCAATAGTCGCCGCGTTGTTGGTAATATTTGGTATCGTGTAAACGGCGGTCGTGAATGGTGACGGGCTGCTGTAAGTGCACCAACCGGAACTGAAGCTAAATCCAGACTGATAGATAGGCCCGAATGTTAGGTTATCAAGAGACTTTATGGTAACTGTAATTGTACAAGGGACGCACCCCGAATTCGTAAAGGTGAACGATGCCACATTCGTGCAATTGGCCGTCGAAGCCCAGAGTGTGTAATTGCCAGGCACTCCAAGATCGACGGGCGGAGACCACCCGGTGACGGGGTTGAAATTTCCTACCCCAGCCCAACCAACCCCCGATTCGGTGGCATAGTGAGGGGTTCCGCTGGGATCGTAGAGAGTCAAATAGACTGGTCCTGGCTGTTGGATAAGACTGGGTATAGACACCATGGCACTGACAGTGCCCTCGGGGCAAGTTGGGTAGGCAATTACACTGCTTCCCGGGCAGTCGGCCGTACTTGTCGCCGGGCAATTGGTAACTGAAAAGGATACTGAGTTTGGCAAACAATTCGTAGGGATGTCCATACCGCTTGCCGAGGCGCTGACATTGTAAGTGGTTCCGGCCGTTAGAGGAATTGTTGTCTCACTGGAACTGGTAGCCGGAATGGTATCCCATACCGATGCTGCAGTACTAACGGTCGCGATCTGCGAGCCTGAAGGACCTGTTGTAGTTGAAGAAGTCGTGTAAGTCGTTCCCCCGGGAGAGGAGACAATCCAAGTAATATTAACAGATGTATTGGCGTTTACGATTACAGTAAATGTTTCTGAAGGGGAAGGCACAGTGCTGCAACTCTCTGTCGGTGGTAAGTTAGTTATGGTTGGGCAGTTACCGTTTGTTGTGTTCGTGCATCCGGATCCGGGAAGGATCGTCACCGTGAAGGAGCATGACTCGACGTTACCCATGGAATCGACTGCTAGGTTGGCCACGGTGGTCTGTCCCAAGCCAAAAACGCCATTGACGGTCATCGTTCCCGAACCGGATATGTTCTTCATGACAGTTCCCGAAGGGGAGGCGGAAGTCAGGGTGAAATTGGGGGCGCAGATGTCGTCACCCCCCACTTGGTAAGGAACCGTCAGGCTGTTGCTGCAGGTGTAGTACGTATTATCGTCGGGGCAGGAAATGCTGAGGCAGTCGTTGGTACAAACGCCGTTTTTTAAGACATCCACGCCAATGGCATAATTCCGGCCTTGGTTGTTGTAATTATTCAAGATGTATTCGTAGGTAGCGCTCGGGTCGGGATAGACGCCGTTGGTGATCACCGTCCCCCGGCCGCCCGGCGGAGTGGCCATGTAAACCTTATAACCGCTTGAGCTAATTGAGTTCTCATAAGTCGCGTCGTTGTTAATTCCGTCGAGGTTGGTGTAATTAGAATAAAAAGGCCCGATGCCGGCGAAGGCCAGCAGCTCGCCGCAATACACGGGGAAGTTCGTAACTTGCAGGCTGATATTGGTGGGGTTTGCCAGGGCAAAGTCCGGAAAGCTCTGTGAGGCCTCCACTCGAAAAACCTGCTCTTTGAGGTTGGGTCCAGGCCCAACGTAGGCCAGCGCGTACAAGGTGAAGTTACTACGGCAACCCTGCCCATAGAAATCCACATCCTGGACGTTCCCAGCGTGCAGTCTTACCGAAGAATGGGAAGCATCCAGCGGTCCTTCCTGGCTATATTCGCCAAGGATTACAAAGGGGGGGATGGCGTCCGCCGCCCCCTGCGGAGGAGCGTTCGTATCGTTTCCATAGAAGCTTACTTGGGCCTGCATAGGCACGCCGGCAACCATCAGCGCGACCGCTCCGGCTAATGCAACCGCGCTCGGTAAGCGAGAAAGGGTTAGAGGTTTTCTCTTCATATAATTTCCCATTCGAGGTTTTGATTTCAAGGTGAGGTCAAGGCGCACGGAGAGATAAATTGCGGTTGATTTGGAGTTTGGAAACGTGTCACCTCCCAGTTGTCGTGACTCATCGCGTCGTACCCCAGCGCGTAGCTATACGCACGCTCCGAGTGACGCTCTAGCCTTGTTTGAACAGCCGCACAACTTTCTGCAATTTGCATGGCGATCCTTTAACCGAAGCTCGACTTCCTGCAGAGACTCCACTTGTGACTCCAGCCTGACGGCTCGCAGAATGTCTAACGATAGCTACCAATCAGCATTTCTTGTCCTCAGGTCAAGCACATTTTAAAATGTTACCAATTTGTAACAAACTTCAGCTGTCAATGTAGGCGGGAAATTTCAAGATGCTTCACAATCCGGCCCAATAGAGAGGTGAGCGAAGATCGCAATCCCGTTCCCACCGATCACCCCATTGCCAGTGAATGCCCGTCGGTTCTGCGAGCTGTTTCTGTATCAAACCAGCCTGTTTGCGGGCGCCGCGAATGGCGTCACCTACAGTTCAGACAAAAAATGGGTTTTCATGTCCCCAAACGCTTATTTTATCGGCCAAAACAACGTGAATCGAGTATTGTGCAAAAGTCCAGTGTGCCAAACCCCGCGCTGCAGCCTACGGCGACTGCCATCAAACCGGATTGACAGTGTGGTTTGTACGATATACTATTCAGATGAATAGTATATGACCGGTTTGACCAAAGCGCAATGGGGTGTGTTTGATTTTATCAAGGCCGAAGACGGTGCTGGCCGGCCTGTTCCCACGCAGCGTGAAATTGCCAGCCACTTCGGGTTTCGTAGCCCCCGGGCAGCTTTTTGCCATCTTGAGGCTCTGAAGCGAAAGGGTTTTATCGAATCTGAACCTAGCAAGGCGCGGGCTTTGCGCGTCACTTCCCCGCTGGCGAAACTGCGGAGCCGAATCGTAGACATTTCCGTCTTTGGTTCAATTCCCGCAGGCACGCCCCAAAGCCGCGAAGAGGACGCCGTAGGCTGCGTTACGGTGGATGTGGAAAGCGTCGGCTTCAAACCGACGCGGAACACGTTCGCCTTGCGCGTGGCGAGCGATTCCATGATAGGACGACACATTCTCAACGGCGACGTGGTGGTTTTGGAACACGGGCCGGAGCCGCGAAATGGGCAGATCGTCGCCGCGCTGATTGACGGCGAAAGCACACTAAAAACCTTTGTCGTGAAGAACGGCAAACCGTGGTTGCGGGCGGAGAATCCGAAATATCCGAATCTGATTGCGGCGGAGGAATTGATGATTCAAGGCGTGTTCAAGGCGCTCATCCGAAAGGGGAAGGAATGAAGTCGCCGTTGAAAATCATGTCCGGCGGGCAGACCGGCGTGGACCGGGCAGCTTTGGAATGGGCGCTGACCAATGGTGTTTCACACGGCGGCTGGTGTCCCCAAAGGCCGCAAGGCGGAGGACGGCATCAGGCGCCTGTTATGCGGCAATTCGCCAATGGGATTGACGAGCGCCCGCTAGTCCCCGCAAGTGAGCCGCAGAAATCATACAGCCATAGGACAAAGTGAAAGAGCCGAACCCACACGCGCACGAGGCCTCCAAGACGTTAATCGCCGATGGGAAAAAGGCAGGGCCGGACCGCAAAACGTTCATTTATGTGAAGAATCGCTTGGAGGGTAATGCGTTCGGAACGATTGACGCGATGTTCTCAGAAGAAAACGACAGGCACCTTGGAAAATGGTCTGTGCGCCCCGCTGATTTATTCACACTGCGCGGGTAAGGCACGGGTGAATCGGCTTGTGTAAGACAACAGACCCAACCCGGCTAAGAGCAAGAGCAGATTCGACGGTTCAGGGACCGACGTAAAATTCCCCGAGCCATCGCTCTGAAAGTAAGCAGTTCCGTTCAGATAAGCCTCAGCACCACCGGGTGCATTGTTGGCGGGATACACGTCGGCGACATACCATGCTCCGTAAAAACCATCTACACCGCGAAAGAAAATCGTATCCCCTTCAGTGAAACTTACGTAGTCAGTCGAATAGCTGAATACGCTCGCATCGGCTACTGACGCCAAGTTGATATGGCCAGCATCGTAAACGTCCGGAGCATCGAATTGATAACTTGATCCATAGACAAAGCCGGAAGACGAGGGATTCTGCACAGACCACGTCTCTGTCAGTTCATGTATCCCATCTCCCCAGGTGAAGGGAGTGGTTGATTCCGGCTGGGCAATTATGGGTGTCGTATAGATAATCGCACGGGCGTTGAATGCTCCTTGGACGATGGCAAGCAGCGCGACCGCCAGGGATAGGAATGCCTTTCGGAAGTTTGCTACTGACGCAATCAAGAAATTGCTCATTGTGCCCCGCTGAACCACTGACGCTGCACGGGTAGAGAGGATTGCATTTCGGCTTCAATCATCCTAGGAAAGGCAGTAGCAGATGCGCCCGTCGCGGTCAAGCGGAAACGGATTGACAACGGGGCCTTGATATACTACTCTTTAGAGTAGTATATGACCGGGTTGACCAAGAGACAGCGCCAAATCCTGGAATTTGTGCTTTCCACTCAACGGGCAGGCGAACCCACGCCGACGTTGCGAGAGATAGCCACGCGTTTTGGCTTCAAGAGTTCACGGGCCGCTGCCGTGTCACTTGGAGGCGCTAAAACGGAAGGGATTCATCGAATCCGAACGCGGCAAGGCGCGAGCATTGCGCGTCACTTCCCCGCTGGCGAAGCTGCGAAGCCGCATCGTGGACATTCCGCTGTTCGGCGCAATTCCGGCAGGTATGCCCCAAACCCGCGAGCAGGACGCCGAGGGCTGCGTTTCGGTGGACGTGGAAAGCATCGGCTTCAAACCGACGCGGAACACGTTCGCGTTGCGTGTGACGGGCGATTCGATGATTGGCCGGCACATTCTCGACGGTGATATTGTGGTTTTGGAGCACGGGCCGGAGCCGCGCAACGGCCAGATTGTGGCCGCGCTGATTGACGGCGAAAGCACGCTCAAAACGTTTGTCCTGAAAAGCGGGAAACCATACCTGAAAGCCGAGAATCCGAAATTTCCCGAATCTCATCCCGGCGCAGGAATTGATGATTCAGGGCGTGTTCAAGGCGCTCATCCGAAAGGCGAAGGAATGAACCATGTCCCGCACCATTGTTCATCTCGACGCGGATGCTTTCTTTGCGTCCGTTGAACAGGCCGCCGACAGCGGTTGAGGGGAAAGCCGATTGCCGTTGGCGGCGAGAGTCGCGGCATCATTGCATCAGCCTCTTACGAAGCCCGGAAGTTCGGCATCTACACGCCCATGCCCACGGCGCGGGCGCGAAAACTTTGCCCCAAGCTCATTGTCCTGCCCGGCGACTATGAACGCTACGAGCAGTTTTCCAACTGGATGTTTGGCTACGCCTACGACTTCACGCCGGACGTGGAGCAAACTTCAATTGACGAAGGCTATTTCGACCTGACGGCCAACCACCGAAAGCCGCCGGTCGAAATCGCGCTGACGATCCGCAAGGCCATCGGCCAATCACTCAAAATCACCGTCAGCGAAGGCATCGGCGCAAATAAGCTCGTCAGTCAAATTGCTTCCAAGTTGAACAAGCCCGCCGCGTTTCAAACCGTGCCGGGCGGACAGGAAAAGCAATTCCTTCATCCCTTGCCGAATCGCTGGTTGCCGGGCATCGGGCCGAAAACCGCCGTGCGATTGAACGCGGCGGGACTGGCGCAACATCGGGCAGATCGCAGCGACGCCGGTTGACATGCTCGCGTTGCTGCTGGGCAAGCCAGGCGCCCGTCATGCGGCAGTTCGCCAACGGCATTGACGAGCGCCCGCTGATTCCCGCGCACGTGAGCCGCAGAAATCATACAGCCAGCAGGAGACTTTCAATGAGGACGTGACGGACGAGGAATACGTTGAAGCCGTGCTTCGGCGCATGGCCGACCAATTGTTTGCCACGGTGCGCGAGGAAGGCCGAAGCGTTCGGACGCTGACGGTGAAGGTGCGTTACAACGACCGCGACGAAAACCAGCGGGCTGAAAGCCTGCGCGAACCAACGGACCTGGAAACGGATGTTTACGGGCGCTTGCGCGGGTTACTGCGCGAGGCGTGGCAACGGCGGGTGAGTCTGCGAATGGTGTCACTGAAACTGTCGAATGTGTATGACGGCGTGTTCCGCAGTGAACTGGCGCTCGAAACCAAAGCGCGCAATCACGAAGCCCGTGAACGGCTGGCCGTGACGCTCGACGAATTGCGGCGCAACAAAGGCTGGTCGGTCATCCTGCGCGGACACGATTTGCGATTGCGCGATGCGCCGAGGGACATCGTGAACGAGCAGTCGAAGCCGCAACTCAAAATCCGTGTCCACATTCAGCAGTGGAGCGCGCCAGCCAAGGCAATGACCTACGTTCCGTTGCGTGTCCTCAGCTAACCCAGACCTCACTGAGAAATATCTTTTTCCGGCCGTTCCCAAAAAATCGGTCGATTTCACACTCTTTGATTTGCCTTTCCACCGCAGAATAATCCTGAACAATTTTACCAATCTTCGCGATGACCCCAACATACTCCAAATCATGAAAGATCTCGTCTAACCTTGAGAAAACAAAATCTGCTCCCATTTCGTCAGTCCCATGTGTGTATTCGACGTGCTGCACCCTTGCGAGCTTTGGAAGGAGGAGTCTTAGCAGGGGATGTAACTGCTTAACCTCGTCTTGAATTGCGTTTAGGCGAGCTTGTTTAAGTTGGATGGCATTCATAATTTATTGTCTTTACATCGCATACAGCAGCGATTGGAGTTGGTTAACGGCGTTGCGGAGCTGGTCTGCGCCGCCGAATTTGCCGATGATTTCATTGACGTTGCCGTGATCGGAAATGGGCCGGACGTGGGGAAAGGCTGAAGGCTGAAGGGCAACGGCTGAAGGGCAAGCAAGAGCAAACGGCTCAAGGCTGAAAGCTGAAGCCGGCCACATTCTTCGGTCCATTCTGTTTTTAGCATTTAGCATTTAGATTTTAGCCTTTGTATTAATACCCAATTCACTACCCGATTAAAAGGGTAATACCTATTTGGCGGTTTTCCTCCATTTTGCGGTGTGGCCCCGGCCCATGCATTCAACGGACTTGCCCTTGAGCCGTTTCAGAACGCTGCGAATGAGGTCCACGCTGACGCTTGGACAGGCGCTCTGCAAATCTGCCAGGCTGAATAATCCGGTTTGCCGGGCGATGGCAGCTTCAACCAGCGCGGTCTTTTCGCCGCGCGGCGATTTAAGCTGCCCGACGCGCTGTTCAAATTCCTTGCACGCCTGCGTGAGGATGAACAGCAGGAAATTCATCGTGGGCCAGGGATCGTGTTTGCCCTCGTGCCAGCGTTGGGAACTTTGCTCCAGCACTTCGTAGTATCGCTCCTTGTTCTGCTCGATGAGGCGTTCCAGGCTGATGTAACGCCCGGCTTCGATGCCGCAGTGATAGCTCGCGAGCAGAAAGAGCAGCCGCGAGACGCGGCCATTGCCGTCGCGGAACGGATGGATGCAGAGGAAATCCAGATTCAGCGCGGCGGCGAGCCCCAGCGGCGGCAGCCATTTCTCTTTTGTGCCGCGCTGCCACAACTCAATCATCCCGGCCATCGCCTTGGGCGTCTTGCTGGCGGGAACGGTTTTGAAACGCACCCGGCTGCGACCATCGGCGTAGGTTTGAATGATGTCCACGTCCTTTTCTTTGTATTTGCCGGCGTCCCAAATGTCGCCGCGACAGAGTTTGTGCAATTTTTTTATGGTGGCTTCGGAGATGGTAAGCTGTGCGCCGGATTCGTGGATGAGTTTCAGAGCGTCGCGATAGCCGCGCACTTCCTCCTCATCGCGGTCGCGCAACGCGGGTTTGCCAAAAATCAGCGTGGCCACGCGGGACTTGTCCACCTCCACGCCCTCGATGCGGTTGGAGGAAATGGCGCTTTCGATGAGGGCGTGCTCGCGCAGCACCTTGAGCTTTTGCGGCGACTGGCGGGTGAACAGCTCTTGCTTGCCGCGCGCCTCGGCCAGATCGGTCAAATACCACGTCGTGCGCGTGGGCAGCGTTGGCGGTTCGGCGGCGAGTTGACGCAGTGTCATCATGGGAAAAAGGCTGAAGGCTGAAGGCTAAATGCTGAATGGTGCAAAGGCGTGTTCATTTCGCGTAGAGCAATGTTTGGAGTTCAGTAACGGCATTTCGTAATTGGTCATTCCCGCCAAACACCTCGGCAATCTCACTAACGGTTCCGTGCAGTGATATCGGCGGCACCTTGAGGATGTCCGGCAGAGAAAACTGAACTTCCCCGTCAGCCGCATATTTTTCGAGGAGTTCATTCAAAATCTCCCGGGCTTCCGGCGCGAAGAATTTGAAGAAGGCAACGTGGTGCTGCTTCAGGCGGTCGGCGCGCTGGCGGCGGGTGAGCACCGGCGCGTTGAAGGCCAGATGACACAGCAGGTCGAACGGGTCGGCCTCCGGCTGGCCCGCCTGCGCCGCGACGGTCGGGAAATCTATCCCGCGCTCGGCCAGCTGCTGGAGGATGTCGGCGCGCTGGCCGGCATCCGCCCAGCGGGCGCGCAGGTCTTCCGGTCGGGCAAAGAGGGAACGCACCTTTTCGCCCGTGTAATCCGTCAGTTTTACCACCCGCAACTGTTTGCCGTCGGCGTCTAGTTCGTGGACGAGTTCGGCGGCGATTTCCACCTGGCCGCCGTCAAAGTAGAATTTTCTGCGCTGATTGACACCGAAGTCGTCGCTGATGACCGTGCCGCCAGGCGATTCTTTGATTTCGCCAGATTCATCTTCGGGCTGCTCCGGCGTTTCGACTTCTACGGATTTGGTTTTGCCCACTTCATCAATTTCCTCCTGCGTGGCGAAGGCTTGATCGCCGTCGAAGGCCGGGTCGGCGAAGTTGCGCGTGGCCGTGCCGGTGTAGTCGAGGATGTTGAACCAGAGCTTGCCGTAGTCGTCGCGCACGCGCGTGCC
>CAWAYP010000014.1:0-154563 GCA_963786375.1 uncultured Verrucomicrobiae bacterium | reverse complement strand
GGTTTCGCCTGGGAACGCGTGGCGGAACTGGAATTCAGTTTTGGCCACACCCGTGCTGCGCTTGCCGCGCTGGACAAAAGCCTGGCGCTGGCGCCGCGCAATGCCCAGGCGCTCGCGTTGAAGGGATTTCTGCTCGCGGCACAAAATCGCACCGTCGAGGCCATGGGCTGGTTCGACCAGGCGCTGGCGGTGGACTCCGCGCTCGCCAATGCCTGGCTCGGGCGCGGCATCTGCCGTATCCGCCTCGGCGATGCGAAGGGCGGACGCGAAGATCTGCTGGTGGCCGCGGCATTGGAACCGCAGCGCGCCGAGTTGCGGAGCTATCTGGGCAAGGCTTACACCGACGCGGGGAACGACACACGCGCCGCCAAGGAACTTAAACTGGCGAAAAAATTGGACCCCAACGACCCGACGGCGTGGCTTTATTCCGCTTTGCTTGACCAGCAAAACAACCGCATCAACGACTCAATTCGCGATTTGGAAAAATCGCAGGTGTTGAATGACAACCGGGGTGTTTATCGTTCGCAACTGCTGCTGGACCAGGACCAGGCGGTCGCAGCGCGAATCTGGCCGCGATGTATCAGGACGACGGCATGGACGACTGGGCCGTGAACGAGGCGTCGCGCGCGGTGAATTACGATTACGCGAATTACTCCGCCCACCTGTTCCTGGCGAACAGCTTTGCCAACCTTACCGATCCCAACGAAATCAATCTCCGTTACGAACTCCGGCCGAGAGCGAATATCTGGTTGCAAATTTGCTGTCCCCGGTGAGCGCCGGCACCCTGTCGCCCACGATTTCCCAACAGGAGTATTCCCCGCTCTTCGAGCGCGACGGTTTGGGCGTGGTTTCGAGCACGGAATACCTGAGCCGCGGCGCATGGACGGAGGCGGGCGCGCAGTACGGCACCTTTGAAAACTTCGGCTATGACGTGGAGGGACTTTACCGCACTGATCCCGGACAGCGCCTGAACAATGACATCGAGCAACGGCAATTGTCCGGGGCTTTCAAATATCAATTCACGCCGCGGGACACGGTTTATTTGCAGGTCAAACAATACAACGCGGATGGCGGTGATTTAACACAATACTATGACCAAAATTCGGCCAGCCCGACTTATCACTTTAACGAAGATCAGAACCCAAACATAAGCCTTGGCTATCACCACGAATGGGGGCCGGGAATTCACACTTTATTTTTTGCGGGCCGTTTCGATGACACTTATTCGTTCACCAATTTTACGCAGCCTGAGCTCTTTCAAACTTTTCCTGGCATTCCCCCGACATTTATATCCGCGCAGAACATCACCATGGACGAGAATTATGTGCGCAAGCTGGATATTTATTCGGGAGAATTGCAGCAAATATGGGAAGGGCCTTCCCACAATACCGTCATCGGCACCCGCATCCAGTATGGCCAATTCCACACCACGGTTTTGCAGGACAATCCGTCCCCTTCCGTTGCGCCTGATTTTCTTACCCAATACCGCCAGAGGACTTCACTTCCTTGTTTAAGCGCTTCAGTTTTTATGGGTACCACCAATGGCAAATTTTTGAACCCCTGCAATTGATTGGCGGCGTGGCTTACGACCGCATCACCTATCCGCAGGATTTTCAGAGCGTGCCGATTCCGGGGATGAAACAACAGCCAATCAGTTTTCACCCAAAGCCGGCCTGATTTGGACGCCGCTGGATAAAACCACCGTCCGTTTTGCCTATACCCGCTCACTGGGTGGGGCGAGCCTGGATCAAAGTTACCAAATCGAGCCTTCGCAGGTGGCGGGTTTCATTCAAAACTACCGCAGCATTATTCCTGAATCCATCGCCGGAGATAATACCGGGGCCAAATTTGAAACGTACGACCTTTCCCTGGAACAAAAATTCAGCACTGGAACTTATCTGGGCATTTCCTGCGAGCTATTGAACTCCACTGTCAACCGGGTTGATGGCGTCTTCAATTATTATCCTGACCTTTTTGATGACCCTCTGCCATCCACGTTGCGCGAAAATTTGGATTATTCAGAGGAAACGCTCTTGGTCACCGCCAACCAGTTGCTGGGCCGCGACTGGTCAGTCGGCGCGCGTTACCGCCTCAGTCAAGCCGTCTTGCATGACAATTTCCCCGACGTACCGGTCACTTCCGGTCCCATTGCGAATCCGATCATTCCAAGTCAGCGGACCAGGGGTGTTTTACAAGAGATGAGCTTGACGGCGGATTACAACCTTCCCTGTGGTTTCTATGCCCAGGGAGAGGCCGATTGGTATGATCAAAGCAACAGCGGCTACAATCCTGCCGAGCCGGGTGACGACTTCTGGCAGTTGAACGCCTATGCCGGTTATCGTTTTCTGCATCGCCGGGGCGAAGTCACGCTCGGCCTGCTCAACCTCACCGGCCAGAATTATAATCTCAACCCGCTCAATCTTTACAACGAACTTCCGCGCTCGCGCACTCTGCTCGTGAGCCTGCAATTGAATTTTTAGCGCGGACTGGGCAGGGCGCGTCAAAGCGTGGCGACGACGGCTCGCGAGGACGCTCGCCCCACCGTGGGCGGGCAGGGGATTACCTGCCGTGCAAGGTCTGTTCCGAGATTATTCCAGCCTCCAAACGGCTGTTGAATGCCGGTCCTGAAATCGGTATCGTCGGCGCATGGGCACGCTTTACTACGGCGACAACCTCGACATCCTCCGGCGTTACCTCAAGGACGAGACAATTGATCTCGTTTATCTCGATCCGCCCTTCAACTCAGCCCAGAACTACAACGCCTTCTTTCAGGAAAAGGACGGCTCCGCCGCCGCCAGCCAGATTCACGCCTTCGAGGACACCTGGCATTGGGACATCGAGACCAAGAAAGCCTACGACGCCATGACCGAACAGCCCGGCAAGGTCTCCGACGTGATGCAGGCGTTCTACACCTTTCTGGGTGGCAACGACATGATGGCCTACCTCACCATGATGTCCTCGCGCCTCGTCGAGCTGCGCCGCGTTCTTAAACCCACCGCCTCACTCTTACCTCCACTGCGACCCCACCGCCTCGCATTACCTCAAGCTGCTGTGCGATGCAGTGTTTGGGCATAACAACTACAAATCGGAAATTGTCTGGAAGCGAACAACAACTCATAACGATTCAAAAAGGTGGTCTGACAACACAGACACAATTTTGTTCTTCACAAAGTCAGGCGACTTCACGTGGAATCCTCAACACGAGGAATACGACCCGGAATACGTCGCTGACAAATACCGATGTGATGACGGAGACGGACGTGGGCCATACATGCTTGATAACATGACGAGCCCGAATCCAAGACCGAATATGATGTATGAGTGGAAAGAGCATAAGTCGCCGGAAAAAGGCTGGCGTTATTCAAAAGAGACGATGGCTAAACTCGATACCGAAGGACGAATCTGGTATCCGGAAGACAAATCAAAACGGCCCCGACTCAAACGCTACTTGAACGAAATGTCTGGCAGCGTCATGGGGAATTTATGGTCCGATATTTTTCCAATCAACTCACAAGCCAAAGAACGTCTCGGCTACCCGACGCAAAAGCCCGTGGCGTTGCTGGAGCGGATCATCCAAGCCAGCAGCAATCCTGGCGACGTGGTGCTGGACCCGTTCTGCGGCTGCGGCACAACCATTGACGCCGCCGAGAAACTCGGCCGCGACTGGATCGGCATTGACGTGACGCAACTGGCCATTTCCCTCATCAAGAACCGCCTGTCAGACACCTACAGCCGCCGGATAAAATTCATTTCCGGGGGAGCGCGGGCGTCCCGCCCGCCGCGTTCGGCGTCCCCGCCGGACGCTTCTGCGTCCCAAGCTGCGCCGCAGACTTCCGCTGTTTCTTCCGGCGGGACGCCGGAAGATGCGACCGGGACGGTCGCGCTCCCCGATCCAAAAGAATCCGCGCTCCCCGAAATTTCCCTCGTCCGCATCATCGGCGAACCGACCACGCCCAACGAAGCCGCCACGCTGGCCGAGGAGGACAAATATCAATTCCAATGGTGGGCGCTCGGCCTTGTCGGCGCGCGCCCCGTCGAGCAAAAGAAAGGCGCCGACCACGGCATTGACGGCAAAATTCTTTTCCGCGACGACCCAAAGGCCGCCAAGCCGGAGCAAATCATCATTCAAGTCAAGGGCGGCAAGACCGGCGTGAAAGACGTGCGCGATTTGCGCGGCGTGCTGGATCGCGAGAAAGCCGCCATCGGCATCTTGATTTCCCTGCAACCGCCCACCGGCCCGATGGAAACCGAGGCCGCCAGCGCCGGGTTTTACGAGCACAAGACGAACAAGCAAAAATATCCGCGCCTTCAGCTACGCACGGTGAAGGAATTGATGGAAGGCAAAGGCATTGAGCGTCCCTCCAGCGCCGCGAGCCTGGACGAGACATTCAAGAAAGCGCCGGAATCGAAGAAGAAGCAAGGCCACCAGACGGAACTGGGTGTATAGAGCAAAAAATGAAAAACCCGGACCGAACTTGGTCCGGGCTATTCCGCAGATCTCTTCAACTCTTACTGATTAATAAAGTTCGTCAAGCTTAACGGATAGTTCGTCGTCGGCACATTGTTCGGAAAATAGATTCCGAATCTGTAAGCGGGGCTATAGGCCGGATAGGGAATGGTGACCATTGTCTGACCGCAACCGCTATCGCCATATTTTCCGGCATAAGTAACAAATGTATCCGTCCGTCCACTGCCATCAGACGCTGTCAGGGGCGTAGCACCGGATACTGGTGTCCAACCCCAGCCTTGGGAAATGGTCTTACTGTAAATGACATAACCGGCATAACTGCCCGGACAGGTGCCTTGGATGCCATTACTGGCCTTGGGTGTGCCGGACACGACAATGGGTCCTCCGCCAAGAATGCCATCAGCCATCACACCGCCAATTGCCGGACTGGCAGTGGTCTCAACTTCCACAGATGCCGCGCGCGTTGGCACCGGGTCTCCGCCACTTTGGGACACATTGCATGAGTATGCGCCTGCATTTACAACACCAAGGTTCTGAAGAACCAGTGTGCTGTTGGTTTGTCCCACCATGTCCACTCCATTGGACTGCCACTGATAATTATCGGCGTACATCGCTTGCACCGACAGGACCACATTCGATCCTGCGATAACAACCTGGTCCACCGGTTGCACCGTGACTATTGGGAATTGGGCTTGATCGGCGGCATCCAGCAGCGGGTCGGCGGGTTGGGCATGAGTGAGGTTGGGTGCCATGGCAAGAAATCCAGAGATTGCCGCCAATGACACGATATGTGAGATGTGTCTTTTCATACTTTTTTCGGGTTATGTATGGGTTGTTGCTGTCGTTCTGCCTCGCCCGACAAACCCCTAGAATCTGAACAGCAGTTTAGTGTTTCTCAATTCTCAGGCAGTTACTGTTACGCAATAACCGGGCGAATCTTTCAGACATTTTAGCAAAATTATTTATGATGGAAAGACCATTGTAGCGGTGGTCTGTGCCCGCCGCTTATTTCCCAAGAAGACGTGTGCGACGCTCCAAAGTGCGCTAAAAACGTGGAAAATCACTGATTTCCCCGTTATTCTTTTCTAAACTCGGACTGCGGTGAAGGCCAAAGCCATCTTACAAAGTGCATTTTTCAAATCCGCGCTGGGCGCGGCATTGGCGGTGCTTTGTGGTTTGGTGTTGTGGCGGACGCCGTTGGGCGAGCCGTGGGTGAACGCCAGCTACGATTATTTGTTCCGCTTTGGCGCGCGGGCGGTCACGAACCGGGTGACCTTGATTCTGATGGATAACGAGGCGTTCGATCAATTTCACCAGACCCGCGGCCAGCCGTGGGACCGCGGATTGCACGCCCGATTGTTGAACCGGCTGGCGGATGACGGCTGCGCCCTGGTGGTGTTCGACTCTTTCTTCCGGCAAACAAACAACCCGGCGGAGGATGAAGCCCTGGCCGAGGCGATGCGGCGGCAACGGCACATCGTGTTGATGGCCGAGCAGTCGCAAATCACCCATCCGACGCTGGCCGGAGCGCAGCCCATATTGCCGGCGGAACCTTTTCTTAGCGCCGCCGGAACGAATTGGGGCGTGGCCTGGCTGGACCCCGACCTCGACTCCATTGTGCGCCGGCATTGGCCGTTTCCATCGCCGGGACCTTATCCGAGCCTGCCCTGGACTGCCGCGCGGCTGGCGGGAGCGCGGTTGAGCGAAACACCGCAGGAACGATGGTTGCGTTACTATGGTCGCGATGGCGCATGGACCACGTTGAGTTACGGGTTTGCGCTGACCCAGCCGACGAATTATTTCCGCGGGCGGATTGTATTCATCGGCACGGAACCAGAGACCTTGATGCCGGGTGGTGGTGCGGACAATACGGACAAATTTCGCACTCCGTACACACGCTGGACCGATGAAGCATCCGGGGGCGTGGAAATTCTGTTGACCTCGTTTCTGAATCTCATGAACCACGACTGGTTGCGGCAACCAGCGCGGTGGCTGGAGGCGTTGGCGCTGGTGGCCAGCGGACTCTTGCTGGGCGGCGGATTGTGCCGGGTGCGACTGCCGCTGGCTTGTGTGTTGGCGGCCGGGGTTGCTTTGGTGGTGACATTTGGGGCAATTTCCTGGAGTTACTTCACCAACTTTTGGTTTCCGTGGCTGGTGATTGCCGGCGGCCAGGCGCCTTGTGCCCTGGGTTGGGCGCTGGCAACGGGAATACACCGCGCGCTCGAAAAAAGGACGGTTTCCGTTTCCCTGTCCTTTCCCCGCGTGGCGGCGGTGGTCGAGGACCCGCCGGATGCGCCCAACTATGAATTGTTCAATCCACCCTTTGGCGAGGGCGCTTATGGAAAAGTCTGGCTGGCGCGGAACCAGGCCGGGCAATGGCGGGCATTGAAGGTGGTTTATCTGGCAAACTTCGACCAAAATGCCGGTCCCTACGAACGCGAATTCAGCGGCATTAAAAAATACCAGCCGATCTCGGACAAACATCCCGGCTTGTTGAAGGTGGAATTTGTCAGTGAGAAACAGGCGGACTATTTTTATTATGTCATGGAGCTGGGGGACCCGCTTAAGCCGGGTTGGGAGCACGAGCCTTCAACCTACAAACCGCGTGATTTGGTGAGTGAACGCGCCCAGGCCCATGGGCGGCGGCTGCCGGTGCGGGAGTGTGTGCGGATTGGGCTGGCCCTGAGTGATGCGCTTGATTTCATCCATCGCCAGGGGCTGACCCACCGCGACATCAAGCCCCAGAACATCATTTTTGTCAACGGCCAGCCCAAGCTGGCGGACCTGGGACTCATCACCGAAATCAGGCCTCCCGACCAGGAACGGACGTTGGTGGGCACGCCCGGCTACATGCCGCCGCCGCCGGAACGTCCGGGCACGCCGCAGGCGGATATTTACGCTTTGGGCATGGTGCTCTACGTGCTCAGCACCGGCCGTAACGCGGCCTTTTTCCCGGAGATTGCCACGACCCTGGTGGCGGAAGAGGATCCAGTGGATTTCCTTCCGTTAAACACCGTCATTCTCAAGGCTTGTCAGCCGGACCCGGCGCAGCGTTATGCCTCAGCCGCGGAAATGCACGGCGCGCTGCAAGAAATTCAAAAAGCGCCGGCGGCGGAGTGATCGTCCGTTGTGGCCCGCGCGGCGGAGGGTTGCTTCACCAAAAGCGGGGCGGGACCTGATCATCCCGGAAATTTCAACCCACCCGAAATGTCTTGTCCAGACAACTCCGGACGGCCTGGGTGAGATCTTCGAGTGAAAACGGCTTGGACAAAATGTGGTTGGGCTTTTGAATGGTTCCATACCGATCGGGGCTGTAGCCGCTCATCAGGATCACTTTTAGCCCTGGCCGTTCCCCCCGCAACCGGTCGGCGAGTTCCTGCCCGTTAAGGCCGCCCGGCATGATAATATCGGTCAGCAGCAAATCAATTTGCGGAGCGTTGGCCTTCCAAATATTCAAAGCGTCCATACCGTCGGAAGCTTCCCAGACCTGATAGCCGGACGCCTCCAAAACGCTCCGGGCAACCATGCGAACGTCCGCATCGTCTTCGACCAGCAGAATTTTTTTGCGTTCAGCGGCGGAAAGCGGCGGCGCGGGCGGAGTTCTTTTTTTCACCGCATCGGAAGCGCCGGCCGGCAGGAAAATTTTGAAACTGGTTCCGCATCCGAGTTGACTGGATACGTCAATCCAGCCCCGATGTTGTTTGACGATGCCATAGACCGTGGCCAGACCGAGACCGGTGCCCCGGCCCGCTTCCTTGGTGGTGAAGAAGGGTTCAAAAATCCGCGGCAAGTATTTCGGGTGGATACCCGTCCCCGTGTCGCTGACGGAAAAGCAGGCATAATTGCCAGGGTGCGCCTCGGGATGGGTTTCCACATAGGCGGCATCAATGCGAACGGCCTCGGTCGCGATCGTAATGGAACCGCCGGCCGGCATGGCTTCGCGGGCATTGACGATCAAATTGATGAGAATTTGCTCCATCATGCCGACATCCGCGCTGACCGGGGGCAGGTTTTCGGCATAACAGCATTGCAGCACAATATGCTCGCCGATGACCCGGTTGAGCATCTTGGCAAAATTGCCGATGACGTGGTTCAGGTTGAGGGGTTGAAATTGAATGTCCTGTTTCCGCCCGAAAGCAAGCAACTGGCGGGTCAAATTGGCGGCGCGTTCGGCGGCGTCGGAGATTTGTTGAAGGCACCGGCGGTTTTCCTCCTGGAGTTGACTTCCATCCGACAGCACCAATTGAGCGTTGCCATGGATGACGGTGAGGAGATTGTTGAAATCATGGGCGACCCCGCCCGCCAGTTGGCCAATGGCCTCCATCTTTTGCATATGATGCAATTGCTCCTCGAATTTGATGTGCTGGGTGACGTCTTCCTTTATCGCAAAAAAATGGCTGATTTCTCCATCCGCCTCCCGAATCGGGGTGATGGTCATTGCCTCGTGATAGAGTGTTCCGTCTTTGCGCCGGTTGATGATTTCACCCTGCCAAACCCGGCCCGCCAAAATAGTTTCCCAAAGCTGCGTGTAAAAAGCGGCGTCGTGCCTGCCTGACTTGAAAAGGTCCGGCGTTTTGCCGAGGACTTCGTCCGGCGTGTAACCGGTCATGGCGCAAAAAGCCTTGTTGGCGAACAGAATTTCACCCGCCTTGTTTGTCAGAATGATGCCATTGGCAGCGGCTTCCAGGGCACTCGCTTGAATCTGCGCCTGCCGTTCCGCCGGCTGCCATTCTTTTTGGGTTTGAAACATAGTGCTTCAGATTCCACATGGCGGACTTGGCCGGGGCGCAAATCCCCGCTTCATCCGCTCCCGATGCATGAAACCGGCACCATGGCTTTCCTCTGTTTATTAAAAAATACCAACTCCGTTCCGAAGCCCCGTTGTCCCTTAACCATGTATCCCTAGAATCGGAGTTGGTATAAAATGTCATGCAGGTTTCGCGGCCGATTTACGACCCTTCCCAATCCCTGTTTCCCAACGAAACCGCGATGGCGGCCAATTCCGCCATCGCACAAAACGACGCTACAACTCTTACGCGGGGAATTTCAGAAACTTTCAATTATTTTCAGCTTCAACCCGGATTCCCTGGCTTGTATTTCCTGTGTGTCGTGGGAGTTTCAGTGGAGAGATTTGAAGTTTGTCAAAACGGCGGGCCTTGCTACCCTGCCGGTCGGTTGGGCGCTTGGCGCAGTGGCTAGCGCGTCTCGTTTACACCGAGTAGGTCGGGGGTTCGAATCCCTCAGCGCCCACCATTTTTCCTCAAGAAAATGATGGATTGGCCGGACGCCCAAAAGAAAAGCAAAACATTTTGGGCGGTTCGGAAGAACAAAATGAGCAGCGTGTGAAATTCCCGAAACGACTGCGGCACCGAGGCCAGGGCCGGGTGCTCGCGACGATTTACAAGGGTGACAACCCGACGCAACCGTACTGTCTTTACTGGCGGGTGCGCGTTGACGGCAAGGCTCGTAGCCGATTCAAAAGCTTCGCCACCTACTCTGAAGCGAAAAAGGCTGGTGAGAAAATCGTCAACGACATCGCCAGAGGCGCGTTGGCGGCCATCCTGTCACCGGGGCAGGTCACTGACGCGCTGGCAGCGTTTGAACGCCTACGCGGGTATTATTCCGCGACGGGTCGGAAGGTGTCGCTGCTGGGAGCGGTGAGCGAGTTTGCAGAGGCTTCGGGCAAGCTGAACGGACGAACACTGGGCGACGCCGTTGAAGGATTCTTGCGCACCACGGCCACCCTCAAACGCAAGCCCTTGGCTAAGGCGGTCGAAGAATTTGTCGCCAGCAACCAGCCGCGCACCGTTTCACACGACGGCCAACGGCCTGAAATTGACCCGGCTTATGCCGCCAACCGAGCCAAGAAACTGGCGAAGTTCGTCGCCATGTTCCCGAATCACGCGGTCTGCGACTTGTCGAAAACCCACTTGGACGCCTTCATTGCGGCGCTCCCAAAGATGAAGGAACGCCCGGCAACATCTCCCAAGGCCCGCAACCACTACCGGGGAGCCTTGAAGCAGTTCCTAAGCTGGTCAGTGCGCAACGATTATCTGCCCGCCACGCACCGGCTGTTCGAGGCGGACGGGTTGCGCACGGAGAAAACCAACGGCGGCGACACCGACTTTTACACGCCCAAGGAATTTCGCACGCTCTTGGAAGCGTCAGACGGCCCGATGCGCGCCATCGTCGCCATCGGCGGCTTGGCCGGTCTGCGCACTCAGGAAATCTTGCGGCTGGACTGGGCTGACGTGTGGCGCGTTCCGCGTCACATTGAGGTCACGTCCGCCAAGGCCAAAACCCGACAGCGGCGGCTCGTTGGGATTTGCCCGGCGTTGCAGGCGTGGCTCAAACCGTTCCGACAACACAAGACCGGCAAGTTGTGGCCGGAAAACGACAACATTTTCCAGAAGGATTTCCTCCAATTCTGCGAACAGGCGGGAGTGACACGCAAGGCCAATGGATTGAGACATGCCTTTTGCACGTTCCATTTCGCCCTGCACTCCAACGAGAATCAGACCGCCGCGCTAGCCGGTCACTCGCCCGGAATGGTTCATTCCAATTACAAAGGGTTGGCCACGCGCAAGGAAGCGCAAGCATGGTTCGCCGTGAAACCCGCGAAGTCGCAAGGCAACATCATTCAACTTCAAACCAAGGCCGCGCTATGAAAGGCAAACATTACAAACGGAACTTTGACCCGTCCGTTCGCTTTGATAATGCAACGCCAGTGCAGACAGTTGATTTTGGCTATCCAAGCGTTGACCCCGCAGGCGCTAAACAGGTTGACGTTGCCTCTTGCGAGCCTCGCGACATGCCCCGTGGTGAGAGAGATGCCGATTTGAAAAAGCGCGTGACAGCGCGCGCTTTTTCAAATCGGCATCTCTCTCACCACGGGGCATGTCGCGAGGCTCGCAAGAGGCAACGTCAACCTGTTTAGCGCCTGCGGGGTCAACGCTTGGATAGCCAAAATCAACTGTCTGCACTGGCGTTGCATTCAAAGCGAACGGACGGGTCAAAGTTCCGTTTGTAATGTTTGCCTTTCACAGCGCGGCCTTCGTTTGAAGTTGAATGATGTTGCCTTGCGACTTCGCGGGCTTCACGGCGAACCATGCTTGCGCTTCCTTGCGCGTGGCCAACCCTTTGTAATTGGAATGAACCATTCCGGGCGAGTGACCGGCTAGCGCGGCGGTCTGATTCTCGTTGGAGTGCAGGGCGAAATGGAACGTGCAAAAGGCATGTCTCAATCCATTGGCCTTGCGGGTCACTCCCGCCTGTTCACAGAATTGGAGGAAATCCTTCTGGAAAATGTTGTCGTTTTCCGGCCACAATTTGCCGCTCTTGTGTTGTCGGAACGGTTTGAGCCACGCCTGCAATGCCGGGCACACCCTCAACCAGCCGCCGCTGCCGAGTTTTGGCTTTGGCGCTCGTGACTTCAATGTGACGCGGGACGCGCCACACGTCGGCCCAGTCCAGCCGCAAGATTTCCTGAGTCCTCAGACCGGCCAAGCCCGCCGATGGCGACAATGGCGCGCATCGGGCCGTCTGACGCTTCCAAGCAGCGTTGCGGAATCCTTGGACGTGTAAAAGTCGGTGTCGCCACCGTTGGTTTTCTCGGTGCGCATTCCGTCCGCCTCGAACAGCCGGTGGTTGCTGGGGAGATAATCGTTCCGCACCGCCCATCCTAAGAATTGTTTCAAGGCTCCCCGATAATGGTTGCGGGCTTTGGGAGACGTAGCCGGGCGCTCCTTCATCTTCGGAAGCGCAGCGATGAAGGCGTCCAAGTGGATTTTCGACAGGTCGCAGACCGCGTGATTCGGGAACATGGCGACGAACTTCGCCAGTTTCTTGGCCCGGTTAGTGGCGTAAGCCGGGTCAATTTCAGGCCGTTGACCGTCGTGTGAAACGGTGCGCGGCTGGTTGCTGGCGACAAATTCCTTGACCGCCTCGGCCAAAGGTTTGCGCTTGAGGGTCGCCGTGGTACGTAGGAAGCCCTCTACGGCGTCGCCCACCGTTCGTCCGTTCAGCTTGGCCGAAGATTCGGCCCACTCCGCGACGGCCCCGAGCAGCGACGCCTTGCGACCCGGTGGCCCACGTAGTGCTCCGCGAGGCGTTCGAGCGCGGCTATCGCGTCCGTCACCTGCCCCGGTGACAGGGTGGCCGCCAACGCGCCTCTGGCGATGTCGTTGACGATTTTCTCACCGGCCTTTTTCGCTTCGGAGTAGGTGGCGAAGCTTCTTAACCGGCTACGACGCTTCCCGTCAACGCGCACACGCCAGTAAAGGCAGTACGGTTGCGTCGGGTTGTCACCCTTGTAAATCGTCGCGAGCACCCGGCCCTGGCCTCGGTGTCGCAGTCGCTTTGGGAACTTCACACGCTGCTCATTTTGTTCGTCCGAACCGCCCAAAATGTTTTGGTTATCTTTTGGGTGTCCGGCCAATCCATCGTTTTCTTTAGTAAAACTGGTGGGCGCTGAGGGATTCGAACCCCCGACCTACTCGGTGTAAACGAGATGCGCTACCACTGAGCCAAGCGCCCAACCGACCGGCAGGGTAGCAAGGCCCGCCGTTTTGACAAACTTCAAATCTCTCCACTGAAACTCCCACGACACACAGGAAGTACAAGCCAGGAAATCCGGGTTGAAGCTGAAAATAATTGAAAGTTTCTGAAATTCCCCGCATAGAGCTGTGAGCGTGGTTTTGTGCGATAACAGATTTGTACCATCGCCGTTTCGTTCGGAAACGCGAATGGGAAGGGTCGTAAACCGGCCGCGAAACCGTGCATGACATTTTATACCAACTCCGATTCTAGGGATAATGGATTAGGGACGAAGGATTTTGGGACGGATTAGTATTTTTTAATAAACGGAGGAAAGGCGCGGCGCCGAGTTGCATGCGTCGGGAGCGGACGAAGCGGGGATTTCCGCCCCGGCCATCCGCCATGCGTGAACTAAAAACTATGATTCAAACGCGGAAAAAATGGCAGCCGGCGGAACAGCAGGCGCAGATTCAAGCGAGCGCCCTGGAAGCCGCCGCCAATGGCATCATTTGACAAAGAAGGCGGGTGAAATTCTGTTCGCCAACAAGGCTTTTTGCGCCATGACCAGTTACACCCCGGAGGAAGTCCTCGGCAAAACGCCGGACCTTTTGAAGTCAGGCAGACGACGGCGCTTTTTACACGGAGCTTTGGGCAACTTTGTGGCGGGCCGGGTTTGGCAGGGTGAAAAGATCAACCGGCGCAAAGACGGAACACTCTATCACGAGGAAATGGCCGTCACCCCGATTCGGGAGGCAGATGGAGAAATCAGCCATTTTTTTGCAATAAAGGAAGACTCACCCGGCACATCCAATTCGTGGCGGTATTGCATCATATGCAAAAAATGGAGGCGGTTGGCCAACTGGCGGGCGGGGTGGCCCATGATTTCAACAATCTGCTGACCATCATTCATGGCAACGCTCAATTGGTGTTGTCGGCTGGAAGTCAACTCAAGGAGGAAAACCGCCAGTGTCTTCAAGAAATCTCCAATGCCGCCGAACGCGCCGCCAACCTGACCCGCCAATTGCTAGCTTTCGGGCGGAAACGAGACCTGCAATTTCAACCCCTCAACCTGAGCCACGCCATCGGCAATTTTACCAGGATGCTCAACCGGGTCATCGGCGAGCATATTATGCTGCAATGCTATTTCGCGAAAACCTCCCTCAGCGCGGATGTCGGCATGATGGAGCAAATTCTCATCAATTTGATCGTGAATGCCCGCGAAGCCATGCCGGCCGGCGGTTCCATTACAATCGCAACCGAGCCTTCGCATTGATGCCGACTATGTGAAAACCCATCCCGAGGCCCACCCCGGCAATTTTCCTGCTTTTCCGTCAGCGACACCGGGACATCTACCCGGAATACTTGCCGCGGATTTTTTGAACCCTTCTTTACCACCAAGGAAGCCGGCCGGGGCACCGGTCTCGGTCTGGCCACGGTCTATGGCATCATCAAACAACGTGGTTGGATTGACGTATCCAGCCAGCTGGGGTGTGGCACCGCTTTTAAAATTTTCCTGCCGGCCGGCGCTTCCGATGCGGGGAAAAAAAGAACCCGCCCGCGCCGTGCGTGCGCCGCCGGGCAAAAAAATTCTGCTGGTCGAGGACGACCCGGACGTTCGGGAAGGTTGCCCGGAACGTTTTGGAGGCATCCGGCTATCGGGTCTGGGAAGCCTCCGACGGTTTGGAGGCGTTAAACATCTGGAAGGCCAACGCTCCGCAAATTCATTTGTTGCTGACCGATGTTATCATGCCGGGCGGCCTTAACGGGCGGGAACTCGCCGACCGGTTGCAGGGGGAACGCCGGGGCTTAAAGTGATCCTGATGAGCGGCTAAAGCCCCGACCATATCCAACCTTCGAAAGTCCAACCGCATTTTGCCCAAGCCGTTTTCACTTGAAGATCTTACCCAGGCCGTCCGGAGTTCTCTGGACAAGCTATTTCGGGTGGGTTGAAATTTCCGGGATATTCGGTCCCGCCCGGCTTTTGATGAAGAACCCTCCGCCGCGCGGGCCACGCGACGGTCACTCCGCCGCCGGCGCTATTTGACTTTCTTCAACGCCTCGTGCATTTCCGCCGCCGATCCGTATCGGTGCGCCGGATTTGGCTGGCACGCTTTGAGAATGATGGCGTTCAATTGGAAAAATCCGCCGGATCTCTTCCGCTCAACGAGCGTCGTCGCAATTTCCGGGAAAAACGCCGCGCCGCGTCCGGTGCTGATGACGTAGAGCAACATGCCAGCCGCATAAATGTCAGCCTGCGGCGTGCCCGGGCAGTTCCGGCGGCGGGGGCATATAGCCAGGCGTGCCGACAAACGTCTTGATGTCTCCAGCGGACGGATTTCAGCGACGAGCCCCAGGTCCGCCAATTTGGGCCGGCCATTCACAAAAATTACGTTCTGCGGCTTGATGTCGCGATGTGTCAGTCCCTGTCGATGCAGAAATTCGAGCGCGTCGGTCAGGGCAATGCCGATGCGCGCGCATTCCGGCACCGGCACCCCGCCCATTCGGCCACCGCTTCCGCTCGTTGGCCAAATCGTGGGGCTGGTATTTTTGGGGCGCGCGCTGCCAATCCGGCTCGATCGAGTCGGCCAGTTCCATTGCGTAATAAAAATAACCGTCCAGCTTTTCGCTGACAAAATCCACGCGCAACAGCCCGGGATGCTGGTCGGAAATCGGCTGGTATCGGCTGATGCCGTTGAATTCGCGGTCATATGGGGCCGGCTTGTGGCTCAAAATTTTTCAGATAAACGGCCTTCAACGCCTTCCATTGGCCGGCTGGTTCGCGCGCCAGCCAGACCTTTCCGTAAGCGCCCTGGCCAATCGGCGGATTGAACAATTTATAGCCCGGTGCTTCCGGCAATTCTTCCAACCGCCATCGGCGGAAATTCCCGGCAACGCGAACTCCTTTTCGCCGCGCGGCTTTCCCATCGCGCAGCGCCCAACCCGGGCGCATGGCACCTGCCCCCCGGCAATCACCAGCCACGGAAACCAATAGTTCGTGAAATAGCTCCACGAAATCGCGCCGATCGACATGCCGAGGCAATCGCGGCCGCCAGAATGCCCGCCGTCAACAGTCGCATCCGGCACAATCCGCCGCCAGCAATATTCCCCGTGATTATATTGTCAAACGCCTCCATCCAAGGCCGGTCGCCGCAACCAGTCGCCGTTCACCAGATTCAAAAAGGAGGCCAGCGTGATTTCCACGCCGCCCGTCGCTTCATCGGTCCAACGCCAATATGGCGTGCATTTGTCCCTATTGGTCCTGCACCATCCCCCGATCAGGGTCTCGCGGTTCGGTGCCGATGAAAACAATTTTGTCATGGAAATAATTTGTCGGCTGCGCCAGCGCGAACTGGTAGCTCAATGGGTCCATTCGCCATTCTGGCCGTAATAACGCATCCATCGTTCCTGCGGCACTTCGCTCAATTGTGCCCCTGCTAGTCGTGCCGCCGCCCAGGGCAAACTCGGATACGGCCCCGGCGACGGAAACGGCCAATGCCTGCGGACGATGAAATCATGATCCGGATCCAGCCAGGCCACGCCCCAATTTGTTCCTGCGGCGTTCAAGAAAAGTTCCGCCGGCATCACCGGCTGCGCGCCGGCCAGTGCCGGATATGTCACTCGCGCCTGCTCGGCCATCAACACCAGACGCCGCTGCCGCCGCATGGCGTCGGCCAGGGCTTGGTCCTTGCCGGGTCGCGCGTTGGGCGAAGAAGGAGTCAATCACCACCAGTTCGCGCCGTCGTCGGCCAGCCGGTTGAGCAATTGGGCGTGGAATGCACGGTCCCACGGCTGTCCGCGGGTCTGATGGAAATGGTCGAACGCCTCATTGTCCATCAGCATCAGGCACCCGTGTTCGTGACGGCCCGCGCGCCAAAACGGAACAAATAATCGTAGCTGGCATTCACCCAGGGCTCGCCCAGCGGCGTTTGCCACAACATCAATCCGCAACGCACCGCCAATGCCGCGCCCAGCGCGGATTTGAATAATGCATTTTGTCCGATGGCTCTGACCTTCACCGCAGTCCGAGTTTAGAAAAGAATAACGGGGAAAATCAGTGATTTTCCACGTTTTTAGCGCACTTTGGAGCGTCGCACACGTCTTCTTGGGAAATAAGCGGCGGGCACAGACCACCGCTACAATGGTCTTTCCATCATAAATAATTTTGCTAAAATGTCTGAAAGATTGGCCCGGTTATTGCGTAACAGTAACTGCCTGAGAATTGAGAAACACTAAACTGCTGTTCAGATTCTAGGGGTTTGTCGGGCGAGGCAGAACGACAGCAACAACCCATACATAACCCGAAAAAAGTATGAAAAGACACATCTCACATATCGTGCATTGGCGGCAATCTCTGGATTTCTTGCCATGGCACCCAACCTCACTCATGCCCAACCCGCCGACCCGCTGCTGGATGCCGCGATCAAGCCCAATTCCCGATAGTCACGGTGCAACCGGTGGACCAGGTTGTTATCGCAGGATCGAATGTGGTCCTGTCGGTGCAAGCGATGTACGCCGATAATTATCAGTGGCAGTCCAATGGAGTGGACATGGTGGGACAAACCAACAGCACACTGGTTCTTCAGAACCTTGGTGTTGTAAATGCAGGCGCATACTCATGCAATGTGTCCCAAAGTGGCGGAGACCCGGTGCCAACGCGCGCGGCATCTGTGGAAGTTGAGACCACTGCCAGTCCGGCAATTGGCGGTGTGATGGCTGATGGCATTCTTGGCGGAGGACCCATTGTCGTGTCCGGCACACCCAAGGCCAGTAATGGCATCCAAGGCACCTGTCCGGGCAGTTATGCCGGTTATGTCATTTACAGTAAGACCATTTCCCAAGGCTGGGGTTGGACACCAGTATCCGGTGCTACGCCCCTGACAGCGTCTGATGGCAGTGGACGGACGGATACATTTGTTACTTATGCCGGAAAATATGGCGATAGCGGTTGCGGTCAGACAATGGTCACCATTCCCTATCCGGCCTATAGCCCCGCTTACAGATTCGGAATCTATTTTCCGAACAATGTGCCGACGACGAACTATCCGTTAAGCTTGACGAACTTTATTAATCAGTAAGAGTTGAAGAGATCTGCGGAATAGCCCGGACCAAGTTCGGTCCGGGTTTTTCATTTTTTGCTCTATACACCCAGTTCCGTCTGGTGGCCTTGCTTCTTCTTCGATTCCGGCGCTTTCTTGAATGTGTCGTCCAGGCTCGCGGCGCTGGTGGGACGCTCGATGCCTTTGCCTTCCATCAATTCTTTCACCGTGCGGAGCTGGAGGCGCGGATATTTCTGCTTGTTCGTCTTGTGCTCGTAAAACCCGGCGCTGGCGGCCTCGGCTTCCATCGGCCCGGTGGGCGGTTGCAGGGAAATCAAGATGCCGATGGCGGCCTTCTCGCGGTCCAGCACGCCGCGCAAGTCGCGCACGTCTTTCACGCCGGTCTTGCCGCCCTTGACCTGGATGATGATTTGCTCCGGCTTGGCGGCCTTGGGTCGTCGCGGAACAGGATTTTGCCGTCAATGCCGTGGTCCGCCCCTTTCTTCTGCTCGACGGGCCGGGCGCCGACCAGGCCCAGCGCCCACCATTGGAATTGGTATTTGTCCTGCTCGGCCAGCATGTCGGCCTCGTTGGGCGTGGTCGGCTCGCCGATGATGCGGTGATGGAAATTTCGTTAGCGCGCATTCTTTTGTATCAGGGAGCGCGACCGTCCCGGTCGCATCTTCCGGCGTCCCGCTGGTAGAACAGCTGAAGTCTGCGGCGCAGCTTGGGACGCAGAAGCGTCCGGCGGTGACGCTCAACGCGGCGGGCGGCACGCCCGCGCTCACCCGGAAATGAATTTTATCCGGCGCCGTAGGTGTCGCGCAGCCGGTTTTTGATGAGGGAAATGGCGAGTTGCGTGATGTCTATGCCGATCCACTCGCGGCCGAGCTTTTCGGCGGCGTCAATCGTCGTGCCGCAGCCGCAGAACGGGTCGAGCACCAGGTCGCCCGGATTGCTGCTGGCCTTGATGATGCGCTCCAGGAGCGCCACGGGCTTTTGCGTCGGGTAGCCGAGGCGTTCCTTGGCTTGTGAGTTGATTGGAGTGAATGTCAGTCCATAAATGTCCCCATGGCACTGCCCGGCATCTCGTTCAAGTAGCGTTTGAATCGGGGCCATTTTGCTTTTGTCGGCGGGATAGTAGATTCGTGCCTTCGGTATCGAGTTTTTCCATCGTCTCTTGTGAGTAACGCCAGCCTCTTTCGGCGGCGAGTTATGCTCTTTCCACTCATACATGCCGATATTCGGTCTTGGATTCGGGCTCGTCAATGTTACCCAGCATGTATGGCCCACGTCCGTCTCCGTCATCACATCGCTATTTGTCAGCGCCGTATTCCGGTTGTATTCCTCGTGTTGAGGATTCCAGTAAGTCGCCGTTTTGTGAAGAACAAAATTGTGTCGTGAATTGGCCGACCATCTTTTTGCATCGTTATGAGTTGTTCGTTCGCTTCCAGATAATTTCGTTTTGGAAATTCTTTTGCCCAAAAACGCATCGCAGAGCAGTTTGAGGTAATGCGAGGCGGTGGGGTCGCAGTGGAGGTAAGAGCGAGCCGGTGGGTTTGAGGACGCGGCGGAGTTCGACCAGGCGCGGGGACATCATGGCGAGGTAGGCCATCATGTCGTTGGTGCCGAGAAAGGTGTGGAACGCCTGCATGACTTCGCTGACCTTGCCGGGCTGGAGTCATGTCGTCGTAGGCTTTCTTGGTTCTCGATGTCCCATCCAGGTGTCCTCGAAGGCGCGAATCTGGCTGGCGGCGGCGGTGCCGTCCTTTTCCTGAAAGAAGGCGTTGTAGTTCTGGGCGGAGTTGAAGGGCGGATCGAGATAAACGAGGTCAATGGTCTCGTCCTTGAGGTAACGCCGGAGGATGTCGAGGTTGTCGCCGTAGTAAAGCGTGCCCATGCGCCGACGATACCGATTTCAGGACCGGCATTCAACAGCCGTTTGGAGGCTGGAATAATCTCGGAACAGACCTTGCACGGCAGGTAATCCCCTGCCCGCCCACGGTGGGGCGAGCGTCCTCGCGAGCCGTCGTCGCCACGCTTTGACGCGCCCTGCCCAGTCCGCGCTAAAAATTCAATTGCAGGCTCACGAGCAGAGTGCGCGAGCGCGGAAGTTCGTTGTAAAGATTGAGCGGGTTGAGATTATAATTCTGGCCGGTGAGGTTGAGCAGGCCGAGCGTGACTTCGCCCCGGCGATGCAGAAAACGATAACCGGCATAGGCGTTCAACTGCCAGAAGTCGTCACCCGGCTCGGCAGGATTGTAGCCGCTGTTGCTTTGATCATACCAATCGGCCTCTCCCTGGGCATAGAAACCACAGGGAAGGTTGTAATCCGCCGTCAAGCTCATCTCTTGTAAAACACCCCTGGTCCGCTGACTTGGAATGATCGGATTCGCAATGGGACCGGAAGTGACCGGTACGTCGGGGAAATTGTCATGCAAGACGGCTTGACTGAGGCGGTAACGCGCGCCGACTGACCAGTCGCGGCCCAGCAACTGGTTGGCGGTGACCAAGAGCGTTTCCTCTGAATAATCCAAATTTTCGCGCAACGTGGATGGCAGAGGGTCATCAAAAAGGTCAGGATAATAATTGAAGACGCCATCAACCCGGTTGACAGTGGAGTTCAATAGCTCGCAGGAAATGCCCAGATAAGTTCCAGTGCTGAATTTTTGTTCCAGGGAAAGGTCGTACGTTTCAAATTTGGCCCCGGTATTATCTCCGGCGATGGATTCAGGAATAATGCTGCGGTAGTTTTGAATGAAACCCGCCACCTGCGAAGGCTCGATTTGGTAACTTTGATCCAGGCTCGCCCCACCCAGTGAGCGGGTATAGGCAAAACGGACGGTGGTTTTATCCAGCGGCGTCCAAATCAGGCCGGCTTTGGGTGAAAACTGATTGGCTGTTGTTTCATCCCCCGGAATCGGCACGCTCTGAAAATCCTGCGGATAGGTGATGCGGTCGTAAGCCACGCCGCCAATCAATTGCAGGGGTTCAAAAATTTGCCATTGGTGGTACCCATAAAAACTGAAGCGCTTAAACAAGGAAGTGAAGTCCTCTGGCGGTATTGGGTCAAGAAAATCAGGCGCAACGGAAGGGGACGGATTGTCCTGCAAAACCGTGGTGTGGAATTGGCCATACTGGATGCGGGTGCCGATGACGGTATTGTGGGAAGGCCCTTCCCATATTTGCTGCAATTCTCCCGAATAAATATCCAGCTTGCGCACATAATTCTCGTCCATGGTGATGTTCTGCGCGGATATAAATGTCGGGGGAATGCCAGGAAAAGTTTGAAAGAGCTCAGGCTGCGTAAAATTGGTGAACGAATAAGTGTCATCGAAACGGCCCGCAAAAAATAAAGTGTGAATTCCCGGCCCCCATTCGTGGTGATAGCCAAGGCTTATGTTTGGGTTCTGATCTTCGTTAAAGTGATAAGTCGGGCTGGCCGAATTTTGGTCATAGTATTGTGTTAAATCACCGCCATCCGCGTTGTATTGTTTGACCTGCAAATAAACCGTGTCCCGCGGCGTGAATTGATATTTGAAAGCCCCGGACAATTGCCGTTGCTCGATGTCATTGTTCAGGCGCTGTCCGGGATCAGTGCGGTAAAGTCCCTCCACGTCATAGCCGAAGTTTTCAAAGGTGCCGTACTGCGCGCCCGCCTCCGTCCATGCGCCGCGGCTCAGGTATTCCGTGCTCGAAACCACGCCCAAACCGTCGCGCTCGAAGAGCGGGGAATACTCCTGTTGGGAAATCGTGGGCGACAGGGTGCCGGCGCTCACCGGAGACAGCAAATTTGCAACCAGATATTCGCTCTCGGCCGGAGTTTCGTAACGGAGATTGATTTCGTTGGGATCGGTAAGGTTGGCAAAGCTGTTCGCCAGGAACAGGTGGGCGGAGTAATTCGCGTAATCGTAATTCACCGCGCGCGACGCCTCGTTCACGGCCCAGTCGTCCATGCCGTCGTCCTGGTACATCGCGGCCAGGTTCGCGCTGCGCACCGCCTGGTCCTGGTCCAGCAGCAGTTGCGAACGATAAACACCCCGGTTGTCATTCAACACCTGCGATTTTTCCAAATCGCGAATTGAGTCGTTGATGCGGTTGTTTTGCTGGTCGAGCAAAGCGGAATAAAGCCACGCCGTCGGGTCGTTGGGGTCCAATGTTTCCGCCCGTTTAAGTTCCTTGGCGGCGCGTGTGTCGTTCCCCGCGTCGGTGTAAGCCTTGCCCAGATAGCTCCGCAACTCGGCGCGCTGCGGTTCCAATGCCGCGGCCACCAGCAGGTCTTCGCGTCCGCCCTTCGCATCACCGAGGCGGATACGGCAAAGGCCGCGCCCCAGCCAGGCGTTGCCGAGCGCGGAGTCCACGGCCAGCGCCTGGTCGAACCAGCCCATGGCCTCGACGGTGCGATTTTGTGCCGCGAGCAGAAATCCCTTCAACGCGAGCGCCTGGGCATTGCGCGGCGCCAGCGCCAGGCTTTTGTCCAGCGCGGCAAGCGCAGCACGGGTGTGGCCAAAACTGAATTCCAGTTCCGCCACGCGTTCCCAGGCGAAACCAAAATCCGGCGAGTTGGTCGCGGCCTGCCGGGCGGAAGCCAGCGCGGCCGGCAATGAAATTCCGGCGGCGGCGCGCGATTGTTCGTAGTAGGAATCCGCCAGAAATTCCGTGGCCAATTGTGGACGGGTCACCGCCGGGGCCGGCTGCCGCTTCACGGCGGCGATGAGCCAGCGCAGGGCCGCGGCAATCCGTTGCGGACGGCTGGAGGCATCCGAATTGGACAAGGAAGCCAGCACCGATTCGGCTGGTTCAACCTGTCCAACGCCCAACAGCAGGCCGGCATAATAAACCCGTTCGGCGTCGGAGCCGGGCTGCCGCCCCGCTGGATATTGGGCCAGCGCCGCCAGCAAATCGCCCGAGCGATAGGCTTGAAGGGATTGGCCGAGGATTTTTTGTTCTTCCGGCGTGAACGTCAGGTCCGCCGGATCAATCACCGCCGGGTAGTAAAAGCACCATTGCAGCACGTTGTTGGCGATAAACCCCGCGGTGCGAACGGGCGCCTTGCCCGGCTCGGCGACGGCTTGCTGGCCGTTGGTCAGCAGCAGCGTGGCCTGTTCGTTGCCAAACCGGACCTTGCCGTCAATCACCGACAGGGTCGTACGCTCCGTGTCGTCCACCGCCATGACAAACTCCGTGCCCTCCACGCCGGCCACCGCGCCCCGGGTGATGACCCGGATGCGTCCCGGTTTGTCCCGATGAAAAAATGAAAGGATGCCCCGGAGCAAATGCAGTCCGCATTGCGCGTCCGCCGAATCCGGCGGCAGCACTTCGATTTCCGTTGAAGCGCCGAACGACACGACGCTCCGGTCAGACCAAAGGCAGGCAATCCGGCTGTTGGCGCCGGTGCGCAACCGGTCGAAGGGATGCAGGATTTGGTTGGGTTGCGCCGGCACCCAGGCGGCGGCTGCGCCGGAAGCGACTTCCGCCGTGCCTTGCAGTTCCACAATCCGAATTTCGCTTGTGACAGTACCACTGGCCATCGGCTGCGCGCCGGACTTTACGACGCAAGTAAATATACCACAACAACTTGCGGCAATAACAAGACCGCAACCGGCTTTAGAAAACAAGTTCAAGCGATTCAACACGTCCACGCATCCGACTGATTAAATAATAATGAGACAAGCATATAACACCTTTTTCTTCAACATTTTTCGTGATAATGGTGTATTTTGTTGCCAATCGTTATTTACGAACACATAACTTGTTAAATGGCAGAACCTAAAGATGAATTGATTCCGACGCGCGCCACGCTGATTCAACGCCTCAAAGACTGGCAGGACCAATCAAGTTGGCAGGATTTTTTTGACACATACTGGAAACTCATCTATGGCACCGCCATCAAGAGCGGCTTGACGGCGGCCGAGGCGCAGGATGTGGTCCAGGAAACCATGATCTCGGTCGCCAAACACATGCCCGCCTTCAAGTATGATCCGGCGATTGGTTCCTTCAAGACCTGGCTCCTGAACATGACCCGCTGGCGCATCACCGACCAACTCCGCAAGCGCGGACCGTTCGTGGCCAGTCATTCCGCCTCCAATGACCCCGAGACCGGCACCCGCACGGTGGAGAAGGTGATTGATCCGATGGGCCGGGATTTGGACGCGTTGTGGGAAGCGGAATGGGAAAAAAACCTCTTGGATGCGGCCATGGCCAAGGTCAAACGCCGGCTGGATCCGCAAAAATATCAAATCTTCGACCTGTACGTGAACAAGGGATGGCCGCCCGAAAAGGTGGCCGCCACGTTCGGCATCTCCGTGGACCAAGTCTATCTGGCCAAACATCGGACGACGGAATTGATCAGGGAAGAAGTCAAAAAACTGGAGGAGACGATGTGAGTTGACGGATTTCCGTTCGCGCGCTGCGGCCACGCGGCCGGTTCAGCGAATTTCACCCGGACAACCTTGCTGCCGCAACGCCTCGAACAAAACCAGCGCCACGCAGTTCGACAGGTTCAGTGAACGAGATTGGTCGTTGAACATCGGAATCCGCAGCCAGCGTTCGCGATTCTGTTCCAGCAATTGCCTCGGCAACCCGGCGGTCTCGCGTCCGAAAACCAGATAATCGTCCGCCGAAAATTTTGCTTCCGTAGTAAAGCTTCGGGCCTTTCGATTCGATGAACCAAAACCTGGCGCGCCGGCCCGATGGGCCGACTGGAACGCATTCCAGTTTTTCCACCGATGCCACTCGACGTGCCGCCAGTAATCCATGCCGGCGCGCTTGAGTTGCGCGTCATCGAGTTTGAAACCAAACGGCTCGATAAGATGCAGCGCCGTCTTTGTCGCCGCGCAGAGCCGCGCCACATTGCCCGTGTTCGGCGGAATTTCCGGTTCAACCAAAACGATGTTCATTCTTCTGTTTGTCGCAGCGGACGCCAGTCCGCTCATTCCCAAGCTGGAGCCGACTCGCGCCGGCTGCCACGGGACTTGTGATAAAAAACCTTCCACAACACCAATCCGTGCGCCGGCGCGGTCATGCCGGCCACGCGCCGGTCTTTTTTCGCCAGCATCCGCTTGATTTCCGCCGGCGGAAACTTGCCCAAACCGACCTGGACCAGCGTGCCGACGATGCCGCGGCACATTTTGTAAAGAAAACCGTCGCCCTCGATAATGAACGTCAGTTGCCGGCCGGACTGCTTGAGGTCGCACCGCGTGAGCCTCCGCACGGTTGATTCCATTTCGTAATTTCGATTGGCGGCGAACGATTTGAAATCATGCCGTCCGACAAACAGCGGCGCGGCGGCGCGCATGGCCTTCAGATCGAGCGGGCGCGCAACCTGCCAGGCGCGGTGGCGCAGCAGCGGATTCATGGCCGTGTGGTTCCAGACGAAATAGCGGTATTGTTTGCCAGCGGCGTCAAACCGCGCGTGGAATTTTTCCGATGCGCGCAAAGCCGACAGCACGCGGACATCTTCCGGCAGCCAGGCGTTGATGGCCAGCGCCAGTTTGCGGACCGGCATTTTAAATTCCGCGCGCGGCACTTCGAAGTGCGCCACCATGCCGAGCGCATGAACGCCCGTGTCCGTGCGGCTGGAACTATGCAGCCGTGGCGCGCTGGGAAACAATTTCGCCAGTGCTTCTTCGACCTTTTGCTGGACGCCGGTGCCGGTTTTTTGCGTCTGCCAGCCTGCGTAAGCCGCGCCGTCGTAGGCAATGACCAGTTTAAATTTTGTTGAAGCCGACATTTTCTGCCACAGATTGGCACAGATGAAACACGGATAAAAAGAAAGAATCTGTGCCCATCTGGGTTTATCTGTGGCTCAGATCCCATCCAGATAACTCTGCAACAAAATCGCCGCCGCCGTCTGGTCCACCTTCGCTTTGCGCTTCTGACGGCGCACGTTGCCCTGAATCAAAACGCGGTTCGCTTGCGCGGAGGTCAGCCGCTCATCCTGCATCTTGATCGGGACCGTCACGGCGTTTTGCAGCGCGGCGACAAACGCCTGCACTTTAATCGCCGCCGGACCGTAACTGCCATTCAGGTTGCGCGGCAGACCGACAAGAATCAGGTCAACTTCCTTTTCCCGCATCAATTGCCTGAGCCGTTCCAAAAATCCCGCGAATGGCTCGGCCGGAATGAATTCCAGCGGCTGCGCGATGGTTTTGGTTTCATCGCTGACGGCGACGCCGATGCGTTTGGTTCCGTGATCCAGGGCGAGGATGCGCATTGTTTCAGTTCTCCCGCAGGCTACTTCTTAAAACGGATATCGACAATCCCCGATTAACTCGCCGAAGCGCCGGCGCCGGTATTCAACCAGCTTGTATCGCCAATCAAGTCGGGCATCATGCCGGTCAAATCGCCTGTTGGAATCGGCAGATATTTTCCCGTGGCCTCGGCAAACGGCTGGCCGGAAGAGTTGGCCAACACACCTTTGGCCTCGAAAATCCGGTTCTTGCGGTTCGCCAGCAACTCGCCCGTGGCGATGATTTCGTCGTCCGGCCGCACGGGGTTCAGAAACCGCACGGTCAGCTCGGCGCAGAACGCAAACTGCCCCGTCGGCACCGCGCACGCCCAGACCATGATTTCGTCCAGCACCGTCGTCAAAATGCCGCCATGCACGACGCCGCGAAAACCGATGTGCGCGGCGCGCAGCCGGAAACGCGTCTGCACGGCGCGCCCGTCGGTCGTAAAACGCAGTTTGAGTCCGATGGCGTTGCTTTCGCCGCAGACAAAGCACGAATGGGTGTGGGGCAATTCACGCATGACGACCATTGGCGGTGCAACGACGGCACAGCGCAAGCAAATTTCTCCGTACTCAGAAGGCGGCGAAGGGTTTTCCTGCTCCTGGGGAAGCAGGCCGGGATGAGGGCGGATGTTCAACCAATTTACCCCGATTCAATCCGCCTCCCCAGAACACTGGACGGAAACTGGAAGGCAAAATAATGTCGCAAGCATGAATCGTGGCCTGCCAATTGGTTCTCACTTCTGTTTTCGTTTCGGGAGTCAGCAACCTCCGGCATGGCCGGAAGGTTTCCAATCAATTAACTTGTGACATGCCGTTGCACGAAAATCCGACCCGCAGCTTGATTTACGATTTGCCTTCCATCGTCGAGCGGATGGATTTGGCAAAGCTGTTTCCCCAACCACAGCGGCTGGAAGTGGAACTGGGTTGTGGTGATGCCTCGTTTCTGGTCGAGCATGCCCGGCGGCATCCGGAGCGGAATTTCATCGGGGTCGAACGGCTGCTCGGCCGTTTGCGCAAGCTCGACCGCAAAGGCCGCCGCGCCGGGCTGGCGAATCTGCGCGGCGTGCGCATTGAATCGTCGTATTTTTTGGAATACCTGCTGCCGCCGCGTTCCGTGTCGGTCTTGCACATTTATTTTCCCGACCCCTGGCCAAAGAAAAAGCACCGCAAACACCGGCTCATTAACGAACCGTTCCCCGAAATTGCCCGCGCGGCGCTCACGCCGGGAGGCGGGATTTATTTGCGCACGGACGACGAAGATTACTTCCGGCAAATGACCGAAGTATTTGGCGCAAACCGGGAATTTCAGAAAATTGAGACCCCGCCCGGACTGGTGGAATTGCTGACGGATTTCGAGCAGGAATTTCGCGAACGGGGAATCCAGACCTTGCGCGCGGCCTATCGCTCAAAATTCTGAATTCTTAAGTTCTCGTTTTTTAGTTAAAGCAATCAGCGGCGGCCTGCCAAAACTAAAAAACCCAAAATTAAAACTCAAAACCTTATTTCACACATCAATCACCGGGCCATTGCCGTCGTCGTGAGGGTTTTGGGGCGGAGGCGGCCGGCGGCGAACGGTGACGCGCGCGCTGCCGGCGCCGGTCAGGATGTTCAACGCAATGGACACGATGCTGATGATGAGCGCGCCGAGAAAGGCGAATCCGAAACTGTCCACTTGAAAGTAAGGCCCCATCAGCACGCCGACGAAGTAAAGGAGCAGGGCATTGATGACCAGCGTGAACAGGCCGAGTGTGAAAATCAGCAGCGGCAACGCGAGGAGCATCAAAATCGGCCGGACGAACGCGTTGAGGATGCCCAACAGCAGGGAGGCGATGATCAGGTCCACCGAGTTTCCATAATGAATGTGACCGCGCAGAATGATGGCGGCAATCAACACCGCGAACGTGTTGATAATCCAGCTTTGCAGAAAGCGCAGAAGTTTTTTGGTTCCCGGTTGCATGTGCTCGCGCGCCGAAAAAGTCAACGCCATCCACCATGCGCCATATCGCCTCGAAAAACAAGGCGCAAACTTGGGCGAACCGAAAAGGGGCGCATCTTGACACTGTCCTTGAGGCAGGTAGGGACATCGCGCTGCGATGTCCCCGCCCGCGCACGAGCAAGCGGAACGAACGCCAATCGTTGCGCGAACCATTGCGCCGCTGAACGCGGCGCGGACGGCGCAGCGCGCCGTCCCTACCAAGGACAGTGTCAAGATGCACCCCCGAAAAGGCCGCGCGAAATTTAAGTCGCCAGAAATGTTGCCGCGGTGCAAACTGCCCGCATGATTCCCGAAAAACTATTGATTTTGTCCATCCTGTTGGTTTGCTCGTTCCAACTTTTCGCCGCGGAAAGTGTCATCGCCCCTGGCGCGAAACTTGAAAAACTTGCCGGCGGCTTTGCCTTTACCGAAGGCCCGACGTGCGACCAGGCGGGCAACGTGTTTTTCGTGGACCAGCCGAACAACCGCATCATGGAATGGAGCGTGGAGGGAAAGTTGTCCACGTTCATGCAGCCGTCCGGTTACGCCAACGGCATGTGCTTTGACGCGAACGGCAACTTGATCGCCTGCGCCGACGAACACAACCAGCTTTGGTCCATTGCGCCCGACAAAAAAGTGACGGTGCTGATCAAGAATTTCCAAGGCAAATATCTCAACGGCCCGAACGATGTGTGGGTGGCGCCCAACGGCGCGATGTATATCACCGATCCGTTTTACCAGCGCACCTGGTGGGACCACAGCACGATGGCGCTGACGAACGAGGAGGTTTTTTATCTGTCACCGGACCACCAACAACTGGTGCGCGTGACGGATGATTTGAAAAAGCCCAACGGCATCACCGGCACGCCGGACGGCAAAACGCTTTTTGTCGCCGACATCGGCGCGGGACAAACGTGGCGCTACGACATCCAGCCGGACGGTCCACTCACGAACAAAACGCTGTTTTGCAAAATGGGTTCCGACGGCATGACGATTGACGCGGACGGCAACATTTATATTACCGGTCATGGCGTGACGGTCTTTGACAAGACCGGCCGGCAAATCGGCCACATTGACGTGAAGGAACCATGGACGGCCAACGTCAGTTTCGGCGGCAAGGACCACAAAACGCTTTTCATCACCGCGAGCAAATCGTTTTACTCGATTCAAATGCGCGTCAAAGGGGCGAACCCGGCGAAGTAGTCCCATAATATCGCCGATAGCCGGGCAAGTTGATTATTGAAACTTCCTGTCGTACAAACAGTTGACGCGGTTGCGATGTAAATGGCGTGGGCTGGTGCGCCTCTTTGCCATTTGGATTTTTTGGTGAATTAAATGTGAATAACTTTTCCCGCTGTATCCATTTTAGGCACGCCAATTGCGGATTCAAGAGGCATGTGCAACCAGTCGTTTGATGTATCGGAAGCGCGCGAAAAAATTCAAATAACCTTGGATGGCCTGCCCGTGTCACCCCCGTTGGAATATCGTTCCCTCCCCGCCATTCGCTGTTACCTGGAAACGCTCGCCTTGGAAAAACAGCGCATTTTATGCTCTTTAACCATTGACGATGAGCCGGTGAACCTCGCCTTGCCGCTGGTCAAGGGGATGGGATTTTGCCGTGTCGCGGCTGAAACCATACCGTTGGAGGAGCGGTCTCTGCTCCTGCTTAAAACGGCGCTGCAACAAGCCGATCAGGCGCGGGCGTACGTGGAGACCGCTGTCACCCTCGTCCTGATCAACGAGGTCCGCGTGGCGCGGGAACTCTGGTGGAACCTGGCCAAACAACTCAAGGAACCGGTGCTCACGTTGAGTTTGCTGCCGGATGACGCCTGCGGTCCGGCCAATGGCCGCGCGTCGCTCACCCAGCTTCGCAAATGGCAGCTCGAACAAATTGCCGCCATCATCAAAGACGTGGACGCGGTTTGCCATGCCGAAGACACCATCCCGCTTTCCAATGCCTTGGAGAACCGTGTGCTGCCTTGGTTGCGAAATTTGACCGAGCTTATCATCCTGTGGCATGAAACGGCCCAGGGAAGTTCGCGGCCGGGGATGAGTTGCGTGGCTTCCTGATTCAAAACGGGGCAGCCAATGGCAGGCCGCAACCGTTAAGACGATGGCGAATACCGACTGCATTTGTGGCACATGGGGTCTTTTCTGGCCCCATAAAACAAAAAAGGCAATAACATGGAGTCGCACCTTGCAAACCATGTACATTGCCTATGATTCTTTACGCAGCGAACTTGCTGCGCCTAGCTCTTAAAAATCTTGTTCTGACTATTGCCTCATAACGACAAATCGTCAACGAATTTTTTCCCACAGAAATCAAACTTGAAAAAGCGAAGAATTCTTGCCCGATCTATAAAGCAACGCAACCAGTTGATTAAGACCAGTATATAAACTTTCTGCATCTGTGATGTATATACAGTCCCGCACCCCCATGTAACCAGAACTGGTGACTGGCAGGAGACAGGGGATTTGGTAGATTGGCAGCGTTGTTGATGCAGAAATGCGGGTTATCGTGTGTGAAGCAAGGCGTGGTCCGCAGCGCCGCATCCGATGAAAGGTTCGTGGTAGCGCGGCCACGAACAATGATTTAAGCGCTTAGTTCTCATTGGGAGGCCGGAGCAATCCGGCCTCTTTCTTTTTAACTTGTCCATCAACTTCATCGGCCTCTCCGGCTTAAACGCGTGCCTGCCGCAAACTGGACACCAAGCGGGCCGGATTATCAGCGCCATGGTCCCGCCGGTGAAAGTCATTGGCATCATCAAGGCTGGAAAAATCAACAATCCGGCAATGGAGCAAGCCCCGACCGCCCATGCCGATCGCGCTAATCGGCCGTGATCCAACAGATTGTTGCCAGCAAGGAGCTTTTTCTGTCGAATTCCCCTCTGGACAGCGCCTGATGAATCAGCAACATCACGCACATTCCGAAGCCCGGCAGGTTCCGCTTTCAAATTTGATAAGGCGGTTCGCCCTTGATTTTCCCGAAAGGAACCTTGTCCCAAACACGTTCGTGAACGTAATAGAGGAAAACTTTGGTGAACAATTCAACGCCGCTGATGGACAACGCCCACTTTATCCGGCCGGTGATAAGGAAGGCAATGACCATCGTGTCCATACTGCCGGTGAGCCGCCAGGATATTGCCTTCACGAAACTGCGATAATGTTTTTCAGCCATAATTTAGAGTTAATCCACTGTAAGTTTGATTGATTCAAAATGTCGCCAGCGGTTGCCAGGAAGGCAACGACTTTTTTTCGTTCGGTCGCGCGGGACTCTTTTCTTAAAGTCTTGGCGGGCGGATGCGGACCTCTTTCAAGCCGGCCCCCCTTCCGGGAAGACGCGCACGTTCTGCAATTCCACGTACACCTCCTCGCCGGGCCGCGGTTGCAACTGACGGAACTGTTCCTTGCTCAGTTGCACCGTAAACGGCTCGCCGTTGTCCAGCCGTTCCAGTTCGAGATGCGCCAGCGCCCCGGCCGCGTGGCTGTGTTTGACACGCGCCGCGAGCGTCGCCGCGCCGCCCGGTTTGCGTGTGACGTGGATGTCATGCGGACGCACAAACGCCGCGGCGGGCGTTTCCGGTCTGCCGGCCATTCCGGGCACGGGAAATTTCGTTTTGCCAATGATGACGGTGCCCTCGCGCGCGTGGCCGGCAAACAGGTTGACGTTGCCGAGAAAATCATAGACGAACGGCGTGGCCGGATGATCATAAATTTCCTCCGGTGTGCCGATTTGCTCGATATGTCCCTCGCGCAAAATGGCCACGCGGTCGGCCACTTCGAGCGCCTCCTCCTGATCGTGCGTGACAAAAAGGGTCGTGAGGTGAATTTCCTCATGCAATTTGCGAAGCCAGTGGCGGAGTTCCTTCCGCACTTTCGCGTCGAGCGCGCCGAACGGCTCGTCGAGCAGCAGCACCCTGGGTTCGGTGGCGAGCGCGCGGGCCAGCGACACGCGCTGCCGCTGGCCCCCGGAAAGTTGCGAGGGAAACCTTCGGGCGAGCGATTCGAGCTGGACCAGTTTCAGGAGTTTTTCAACGCGTTCGCGGATTTCGGCCTCGCGCGGGCGCATCCGGTATGAACGCACGCGCAGGCCAAACGCGATGTTCTCAAACACGTCCAGATGCCGGAACAGCGCGTAATGCTGAAAGGCAAACCCGGCGCGGCGTTTGTTGGCCGGCATGTCCGTCACGTCCTCCCCGAAAAACAAAACCCGCCCCTCGCCCGTGTCGGGAAATTCCAGGCCGGCGATGATGCGCAACAGCGTGGTTTTGCCGGAGCCGGACGGACCGAGCAGCGCAACCAGTTCGCCGGACTCGACTTTGAGGCTCACGCCGTGCAGCGCGGGATACCGGCCGAACTGTTTTTGGATGTCGCGGACTTCAACGCTCATGGGTAATTATTATAATTTCAACCGGGTTTCCTTGCGCTCGATCCACGCCTTCAACGCAATTGTCGCCAGCGCCAGAAACGTCAACACCGACGCCACGGCGAACGCGCCCGCCTGATTGTAGCTGTTGTAAAGGAACTCGACATGGAGCGGAATGGTGTTCGTCTGTCCGCCGATGTGGCCGCTGACAACCGACACCGCGCCGAATTCGCCCATGGCGCGCGCGTTACATAGAATCACGCCGTAGAGCAGACCCCATTTGATGTTCGGCAGCGTGACGCGCCAGAACGTCTGCCAGCCGCCCGCGCCCAGCACGCGCGCGGCCTCCTCGTCGGCGCGGCCCTGCACCTGCATCAGCGGAATCAATTCGCGCGCGACAAACGGGAACGTCACAAACGTGGTGGCCAGCACGATGCCCGGCACGGCGAAAATGATCCGGATGTTGTGTTCGAGCAGCCACGGGCCGAACCAGCCCTGGGCGCCGAACACCAGCACATAAACCAGGCCCGAAATCACCGGCGACACGGAAAAAGGCAGATCAATCAGCGTGGTCAGGATGTTCTTGCCCGGAAAATCGAACTTGGTAATCGCCCACGCTGCCGCCAAGCCGAATATACAGTTCATCGGCACCGCAATGCCAGCCGTGAGCAACGTCAGTTTGATGGCGCTCAACGTCAGCGGGTCGGCGAGCGTTTTGAAATAGAAACCGGGGCCTTTGGCGAATGCCTGCGCAAAGACCGCCAGCAACGGCACCACCAGAAACAGACTCAGGAACAGTAGCGCGCCCGTGATTAACAGCCAGCGCACCAACGGCGGCTCCGCCGTTGGCGGGCGGCGGGCGGTTTGGGGTCCGGCGACAAGTTCCATAAATCAAGCGCGCGCGTAATGGCGGCTGCTCCGCCATTGCAATAAATTGATGAGCAGCAGGAGCGCGAACGAGGCGATGAGCATGACCACCGCCAGCGCCGTCGCGCCCGCATAATCAAACTGCTCCAGCTTGGTCAGGATCAGCAGCGGCACGATTTCGGTTTTTCCCGGCAGATTGCTGGAGATGAAAATGACCGAGCCGTATTCGCCAACCCCGCGGGCGAACGCCAGCGCGAACCCGGTCAGCAACGCCGGACGCGCCGCGGGGAAAATGACGCGCCAGAACGTCTGCCACCGGTTGGCGCCCAGACTGGCGGCGGCCTCCTCAACTTCGAGGTCCAGGTCTTCCAGCACCGGCTGCACCGTGCGCACAACGAACGGCAGCCCGATGAACATCAGCGCCACAAACACGCCCAGTTGCGTATAGGCGACCCTGATTCCCAGCGGCGCGAGCCAGCGGCCGATCCAGCCGTTCTGCGCGTACAGCGTTGCCAGCGTGATGCCCGCCACCGCAGTGGGTAGCGCGAACGGCAAATCCACCAGCGCGTCCATGATTCGCTTGCTCCAAAACTGGTAACGCGCCAGCACCCACGCCACGAGCAGGCCAAAGAACAAATTGACCAGCGCGGCCAGAAACGCCGCGCCGAAGCTCAGGCGAAACGCCGCCAGCACGCGCGGCGTGGTGACGGCGTGCCAGAACTGCGACGGCGACAGCGCGCTCGCCTTGGCAAACGTCGCCGCCAGCGGGATGAGCACGATGAGGCTTAAATAAAGCAGGGCATAACCGAGCGTGAGACGAAAGCCCGGCAACACGCTGCTTGTCCTTTTTGTCATGCAATTTGAATTGTTCCCCAGCGGTACAGCCGTTGTCAAAAGGTTGCGGAAGAATTCTTCATACGGTGGCGGGAACTAATCCTGCAAGGTTGTCGGAGTTGACGTCAACGTCGGCGAACAACCACGCGGAAAGATAACGTTCGGCGGAAGACGGCACGATGGCGACGATGGTTTTACCCTTGTTCTCCGGACGTTTAGCCACCTGCAATGCCGCCCAAATCGCAGCGCCGCTGGAAATGCCGACGGGAATACCGTCAAGCTGATTGACTTCCTTGGAAACCGGTCCGGAATCTTCCTCGTTCACTTGGATGGTTTCGTCCACGATTTTCACATTGAGGTTGCCGGGAATGAATCCCGCACCGATACCCTGTAACTTATGCGGCCCGGGTGCGCCACCGGAAATGACGGGCGACTTGGCCGGTTCGACGGCAATGGCCTTGAATGAGGGTTTGCGTTGCTTGATGACTTCTGCAACCCCAGTAATCGTCCCGCCGGTGCCGACGCCCGCCACGACAAAATCCACTTTGCCATCGGTATCGCGCCAGATTTCCTCGGCGGTGGTTTTACGGTGGATTTCCGGGTTGGCCGGGTTGGAAAATTGTTGGGGAATAAAGCTGTTGGGGATTTGTTTGCTCAACTCCTCTGCCTTGGCGATGGCACCTTTCATGCCCTTGGCGCCCTCGGTCAAAACCAGTTTCGCCCCGAGGATTTTCAGCAGTTTGCGGCGCTCCAGGCTCATCGTTTCAGGCATTGTCAGGATTAATTTCAATCCTTTCGCGGCCGCGACGAATGCCAGCGCGATGCCGGTGTTGCCGCTGGTCGGCTCGATGAGCACGGTGTCCTTGCTTATTTTTCCCGTCTTCAAGGCGTCGTCAATCATGGCAATACCGATGCGGTCCTTGACACTGGAGAGCGGATTGAAGAATTCGAGTTTGAGCAGCACGTCGGCGACGGCGCCGTGTTTTTTCGCCGTGCGGTTCAGTCGCACGAGCGGGGTGTTGCCGATGGTTTCAGTGATGTCGTTGTAAATTTTGCTCATAAGCGGTTACAGGTTGGGCGCGTAGGCAATGAATTTGCGGTACTCAGCCAAAATGGTTTGCAGGGCCGCGACGAACGCGTATTCCTTCAAATACGCCGGCGGCGTTTTGGACGTTTCCAAAATAATTTCAAACGGACGCGGGCGCACTTTTGGCGGCGCGCTCAAGATGCCGCCGTAAGCGTCGTAGATGACGCCGTTGCGCGCCTGGAAACCATCAATAATCGGGCGCTCGTCGCGCGCCAGCAGCCTCTCGGCGGCCTGCAACGCCGGTTCGATGAGATGTTTCGTCAGCGTCGCGCCGTGTGCAAAGCCGTAAAAACCGTCGCTGGTGTCGTCGGTGTGTAGCGAGATGATCCCTTGAAAGGAGTGAGAAACCAGTTCGGCTTGCAGCAATCGGACTTCCGGTTCATTTGAATTTTTCCAGAACTCGCGGTTCAAATCCTTCCCACCACGTGAGCGGCGCGTGCCGTCTTCAAAGCCCGTTGGATTGCAAACGGGATAGAACGACAGGGAGTAACCAGCGGCCAGTTCTGGCTTGGCTTCAAGCAGTTTGATGAACTGGACAATTGCGCGGGCGCCTTCCGGTTCGTCGCCGTGGATGGCGGCAAAAATGCCGACCCGAATCGGCGTGTCACCGCCTTTAGGCCCAACGAACAAATAGCGCGGCAATTCGCAGGTCTCGCCACCAACTTCAAAGCGCGCTTCGTGATTGACGACCAGATTTGGCGAGTGCGCGGCGATTTGTTCCAGCGGCGCAAGCAGGTTGTTGATGGAACGCCGCTGTAGGCGCGGCGTTTGGATTGTGGTTTCAACTTGGGTGTCAGCAATGGTCATAAATGTTCAATTATTGCCGTGTTCCCCCGCTTTGCGAGAGGCGGCGGCTGGCACCGGCCTGCCGCCGCCCGTTCGGAGGAACCACGAACGCGTTTCATGGTTGGTAGATTTGGTCAAAAACGCCGCCATCGGCGAAATGGGTTTTCTGGGCTTTTTGCCAGCCGCCAAATTCCTGGTCCACCGTGACCAGTTTCAACTGGCTGAAATTGGCGGCGTATTTTTCGGCAATGGCCGGATTGCGCGGACGATAAAAGTTTTTCGCCGCGATTTCCTGGCCTTCGTCCGAATAGAGATATTCCAGATATGCTTTGGCCACTTCGGTGGTGCCGTGCCTTTTGGCAATCTTGTCAACGACCGCGACCGGCGGCTCGGCCAGAATGCTCAATGGCGGGGTGACAATTTCAAACTGGTCCGCGCCGAATTCCTTGATGGCCAGGTGCGCCTCGTTTTCCCAAGCCAGCAACACGTCACCGATGCCACGTTGGGCAAACGTGATAGTCGAGCCGCGCGCGCCGGAATCAAGAATGGGAACATTTTTGTACAGCTTGCTGATGAATTCCTTCGCCTTGGCATCGTCGTGCCCGTAGGTCTCCAGCGCGTAAGCGTAAGCGGCCAAATATGCCCAGCGCGCGCCGCCGGAGGTTTTCGGGTTCGGCACCACGACGGTGACACCCGGTTTCACCACATCGTCCCAATCCTTGATGTGCTTCGGATTTCCCTTGCGCACCAGAAACACAATGGTTGAGGTGTAGGGCGTGCTGTTGTCCGGCAGCCGCTTTTGCCAGTCGGCGGGCAGCAAATCCGCCTTTTCGGAAAGGGCATCAATGTCGTACGCCAGCGCCAGGGTGACGACGTCCGCTTCCAAGCCATTGATGACTGAAAGCGCCTGTTTGCCCGAGCCGCCGTGTGATTGGGAGACCACCACGTCATCGCCGGTCTTGGCCTTCCAGTATTTGGCAAAAGCGGCGTTGTATTCCTGATACAACTCGCGCGTCGGATCGTAGGAAACGTTCAGGAGTTTGACTTCTCTGGCGCCTGCCGTGACGGCGAGTGCAAAAACCAGCGGGAGGAGAATTTTTAGAGCTGTTTTCATGTGATTATTTTTAAAATTTGTGACAGTTAGAACGCCAATTGGATTCGGGTGAAAAACACGTTTTCCGCCTGTGCCGGCACCGCTGGAGCGGTCCCGGTGTAGCCGCTGAATACCGTGTGGGAGAAACTCGCGTTCACCCGGATATTCCTGTTCAGATACCAGTTGAGGCCGGCCGACCACGCATGAGCCGACGAGGCGGAAGCCGTTGACAAAGCGAAGGGCAATGATGCCGAAAAGGCTTTGTCATCCACATTCAGCTCTTCATAACGTCCCACCACCTGCCACGCACCCCAGTGTCCTGCCCGCGGGTCAAACGGAAGCCGCGGCGTCACGCCGTTGTAGGAAGCGTCCTCGCCCGTCAACACCCAGCTGCCCGAAATCTCCCAAGCCGTGTTCCGCAAGTCGGCGGAACCCAGTGGCGCGGTCGTGCGACTGACTTCTTGGTCGGAAACCGCGTATTCGCCTAAAATCCCAAAGGGTCCGTAGTAATAATATCCCTGTGGCGAGATTCTCCAATGCTGGCCGTTGACGACCACCACTCCGCTGGTGTATGTGAAAAATTTCTGCTGGCCGTCGGTGGTGTAACCCGGGGTTAACCCGCTGGTGCCATTGCGGTCATCTTCATAACTGCCGCCCACGCCAAATCCCAGCCCCTTCAACGCATTTACGCCCGAGGTCTTCCACGGCTGAAGAAAAATGCGTCCGGCAAAAGCCATGTCGTTGTCGAAATTCGTATTCACCGTCGTGCCGTTGTAATCGGGCGCGCCGTCAAAAATGCCGGCGGCATAACTGGCCGCACCGCCAAACAGATCGCCATGCAGTTCCACGCCCAAATCACGATTCGGCACCAAATCCGTCACCAACGACCGTTCATTGAGGAATAAATATGTGTCGGACTGCAACGCCTCCAAACCAACCGGCGACTTGAATTTGCCCGCCTCCAACTGCAATTCAGGGTCAAAGTGATAGTTCACATAGGCATCCATGATTTGCACCGTGCTGCCGCCGAAATCCGGCGTGAAGTTGAAATCAAAATCATGGAAAACCGTGCCAGTGATAATCGGGCGCGCCCGTCGCAAAAGGAAGCCGCTGTTCGCAATATTGTGGTCGGCGAAAAACGTCCGGCTGTCCAACTGCACCAAACCATGCAGGCTGATGGCAAAGTTCGTGTCGGCGGAACTGAGCGTGAAGCCGCTGGCATCAAGTTTTAATTGCGGTTGCGGCTTTACCGCCGCCGCGGCGTCCTCCTGATCCAATTCTCGATGGCGTTCAAGGATGCGGACTTTTTGGTCTAAATCCTGAATTTGTTGTTTGAGGGTCTCAATCGCTGAGTTGTCCACTGAATTGCTGGCGTTGTCGTCCGCAGCGCAAGCGCCAAAGGCGAATTGTGAGAACGCCACGCCCGCAAGTATCCATCGTTTCAGTTTCATAGTCGCTGTTTTATCGCGCCCTGCCGGTGGTCCGGTCAGTTGCTGTTTTGTTTTCATGGTTTCAGGTCTCCGGCTTTCTGGTCGCGCCCAGTCTGTTGGCGGGCGCGGTTTGGCCAATCGGATCCGCTCTGCTTTTTCAATCTGCGTGACTTGTGAATCATGCACGATGATTTCCACCACGCCGAAACGCGGCGAATCCACTTGTTGTCGAACCATGTCACCCCACGACCCTTTACCATCACGCTTATTTAGTGGTCCGCTCATTTCAAAATGCATTTCTTAATAGCGACTCGTTTGGTCGTTTTTAAGGCCAAATAAAAGGGCCAATCATTCTTTGTTTCTTTTTTTTGCCAGACTCTTTAACTTGCCAACAGGATGACAATTCCACGTCTCAATATAAACGACCAATCTTGTCGTTATTATCCATGTATTTTTCGCCCTGTCAACTATTTTTTGAGGAATTATTCCTTCAAATACCAGCGCCGCCAATAAAATTGTCGGCCATTTCCTGTTTGGAAATGGGTGCGCCCCTGGCCACCTCGGCCAAGGTTGCACGATCCATTACGTCGGCGATGAAATTCCTGGCATCGAGAAAAACCCGGCGAAACCGGCAAACCGGTTCTTGGGAACAGCGTTTATAGCCCGTCACCGAAACACATTCGATGGGTGCCAAAACACCATCGAAATGACGAACCACTTCGCCCATGGTTATCTTTTCCGGGCTTCTGGCGAGCACATAGCCGCCACGGATTCCCGCCGTGCTGTCCACCCAGCCTTGGGCCTTGAGGTCGAGCATGATTTGCTCGAGAAACGGTTTGGGAACGTCGTTGCGCCGGGCCAGCTCCCGGATGGGAATCGGCGCGCCGCGATAATGATCCACCAAGGTGAACAAGGCGCGGAGCGCGTAATCCGTTCTCTTCGAAACCCGCATGACAAACAACGATATAACCAGTCGGATATAAGTCAACAGCGGGTTCAGGCGAACGGGGAGCTTTACTTGATGATTCGCCGGCCTTCGTCGAGGAAGATGCCCTTGAAATTCATTTCCAGGGCCTGCGGATTGGTGGCCTTGGACATCGCCTCCTTTTCCGTCACGCGGCCCGATTTGACAAGATTGAACAGGGACTGGTTGAAGCTGATCATGCCGTCGTCCAAGCCCGTTTCAATGGCCGCCGGCAGCTTGTCGAGGCGGTTTTCCTCGATCAATTTTCTGACCATCGGCGTGTTGAGCAAAATTTCCAGGGCGGGCGTGAGTTTGCCGTCCACCGTGCCGACCATGCGCTGGCAAATCACGCCACCCAACGTGCCGGAAATTTGCCGGCGAATTTGTTCGCGCTCCTCGGCCTTGAAAAAATCAAGGATGCGGTTGATGGATTGGGCCGCGTTGGTGGTGTGCAGCGTGGACAGGACGAGGTGGCCCGTCTCCGCCGCGCTCATCGCCGCCGCAAAACTAACGTCGTCGCGCATCTCGCCGACCATGATGATGTCCGGGTCCTGGCGCAGGACGTGGACGAGCGCGTGGTGGAAGGACAACGTATCAAGGCCGATCTCGCGTTGCTCGACCACGGATTGGTTGTCCTCAAAAACGTATTCAATCGGGTCTTCCAGCGTGATGATGTGCTTTTTGAAATTGCTGTTGATGTGTTCGATCATCGCCGCCAGCGTGGTGGATTTGCCGCAGCCGGTGGTCCCCGCGACGAGCACAATGCCGCGGGGCGACTCGGCAATCTGTTTGATCTGCTCCAGCAAACCCAGTTCCTCAAACGTGGGCACGCGCGTCTTGACAAAGCGCATCGCCACACACCACTGGCCGCGCTGCTGGAAAAGGTTCGTGCGAAACCGTCCGATGCCGGGAATAAAATAGGAAAAATCAATTTCTCGTTCCTCGTCGAGCTTCTTTTTCAAATGCCCCGGCGTCAGGGCCTCGACAATTTTGGCCATCCAGTCAGCGGTCGGAAACGGCGCGTCCACGGCGATGAGTTCGCGGTTGATGCGATAAATCACCGGTGTGCCGATCTTCAGATGCACGTCGGAGGCGCCGCCCTCGACCGCGGTCTTAAGGATGCGATGAAATATTTCCATCTGGATAACCCGAACATAACCAATTTGATTCCAAAATGCCAGCCGGGAAATATGTCTTAATTTGAAATTCAAATCGCCGACCGGAGCGCGCGTTGCCTCAACTCGCAGCGCCCCGGGCGAATTCAGCCGCTGCGGATTGAGGACAATCCGCGCTCCATGTCAATTACGACATCGCTTTTTTTCGTGTCTTTCACAGGTTTCACGGTTAAAAATCCGCGCATGGCTGAACATCGCATCGGCATTATCGGTGGCACCGGTCTCTATGACCTCGAAGGTTTCACCCGCCAGAAATGGGTGACGATCAAAACGCCCTTCGGCCCGCCGTCGGATGATTTGCTTACCGGCAAACTGGCCGGGCGCAACGTGGCTTTTCTTCCACGACACGGTCGCGGCCACCGTATTCTGCCCAGCGAACTGAATCATCGCGCCAACATCTGGGCGATGAAAAAACTCGGCGTCGCCTGGCTCATCAGCGTCAGCGCCGTCGGTTCGTTGCAGGAAAAATACAAGCCGTGCGACATCGTGCTCGTTGACCAGTTCCTCGACCGCACCAAGCGCGGCCCGGAGCACACGTTTTTCGGTCGTGGCATCGTGGCACACATCTCGTTTGCGCACCCGATTTGCGGGGAATTGCGCCAAATTCTTTTGAAAACCGCGCGCGCTTGCGGTGCGACGGCCCACGACGGCGGCACTTACGTGAACATGGAAGGCCCGGCGTTCAGCACCCGCGCCGAATCGCTCAACAACCATCAGCTCGGTTACGACGTCATCGGCATGACCAATCTCGGCGAGGCCAAATGCGCCCGCGAAGCCGAAATTGCCTACGCCACCCTGGCCATGTCCACCGACTACGATTGCTGGAAGGAAGACGAACACGTCACGCTCGCCCTGATCATCCAGAACCTCCATCGCAACGCGGACATGGCCAAAAAAATTGTCACCGCCGCCATTTCGCAAATTCCCTGCGAACCCAACTGGCCGTGCCATGCGGCGTTGAAAAACGCGATTCTGACTGACAAGAAGCTCTGGCCGGCAAAAACAAAAAAACAACTGCAACCTTTGCTGGCAAAATATCTTTGAATCCATAAAGTAAATCCCATGCCAAATAAAACCATCATCAAACCCGCGAAATCACCCGCCGCCGTCGGCCCCTACAATCATGCCGTGCGCACCGGCGATCTGCTGTTCTGCGCCGGGCAGATTCCCATTGACCCGGCCACCGGCAATCTGATTTCCGGCGACATCAAGGTGCAAACCGAGCGCGTGCTGCAAAACGTCAAGGCCATCCTGGACGACCAGAAGCTCACCTTCGCCAACGTCGTCAAAAGCACGGTCTTCATGACCAATCTCGCCGATTTTGCCGGCATGAACGAGGTGTACGCGAAGTATTTCACCCATGATTTTCCGGCGCGCTCAACCATCCAGGTCGCCGCGCTCCCGAAGGGCGCGAATGTGGAAATTGAAGTGGTTGCCCATTTTTAACCGGCAGGAACGCCGCGCTGCGGCGTCCGGTTGGCGCAGCGCGCCGACCCTACCAATCATAATCATGCCTCTGGGATTTAAATTGTTGATCGCGTTCGCCGTTGGCGGCGGGCTGGGCTTGCTCATCGGTTGGTTACTCGGTCGCGGGCAGCGTGGGATAGCCTTGGCAAATTCACACAATGAAAATTTACCGAATCAGGAGGCGTTAATAACTGAACTTCGTAATCAAATTACCAAGCGCGAAACGGACCTGACCCAGTTGCGCGGCCAGCTGACCGAGACCGGCAATGCCCGCGCTGCGGCGGAAGCCAGCCGGTCGGCGGCGGAAAAGCTGGTTGCGGAACAGCGCGCGTTGCAGGACAAGGCGCTGGCCGATTTGCGCGAGGCGTTCAAGGCATTGAGCGCCGAGGCGCTGAAACAAAGCGCGCCGGAATTTTTGCGGTTGGCCGAACAAACTTTTGGCAAATTTCAGGAAACCGCCAAAGGCGATCTGGCGCAACGCCAGGAATCCATCAAAACCCTGGTCGAACCGCTGAAGCTGCAATTGGAAACCTACCAGAGGCGCCTGCAACAAAGCGAAACCTCGCAGGCCGACACGCTTGGCAAGGTGAAGGAACAGCTTGAAAAACTGGCGCAGTCCAATCAAACGCTTGCCGCCGAAACGCAGCAGTTCCGCATGGTGCTGACCTCAAACCAGGCGCGCGGGCGCTGGGGCGAAGAAACGCTGCGGCGCGTCGTCGAAGCGGCGGGCATGAGCGCGCATTGCGATTTCACGGAGCAAACCCAGGCGGGCGAGAACCGGCCGGACTTGATTGTGCGCCTGCCCGGCGACCGCTATATCATCGTGGACGCCAAGGTGCCGGACTTCGATTTTCTTAACGCGCTGGAGTCGGCGGATGAGGCCAGGCGCGCGGAAGCGCTTGCGGCACACGCGGCGAAATTGAAGGCCACCATCAAGGCGCTGGCCGACCGCGATTATCCCAGCCAGTTCCCCAACGCACTGGATTACGTGGTGCTATTCGTGCCGGCTGAATCGCTGTTCAGCGCGGCGCTCGAAGGCGATCACGATCTGATTGTCTGGGCGGCGGGCAAACGGATTTTACTGGCAACCCCGGCGTCGCTCATCGCCCTGTTGCGGTCGGTGAGCGTGAGCTGGCAGCAACATGCCCAGACGGAGAACGCGCAGAAGATCGCCGAGGCCGCGCAGGAACTTTACACCCGGGTATGCAAGTTCACGGAACACTTCGAGCGCATCCGCGACGGGCTGGGGAAGGCCAGCGACGCTTTTAATGATGCGGTGGGCAGTTACGAGCGCATGGTGCGTCCAGCGGGCGAAAAAATCCAGAAACTCGGTGGCGCGGCAACGGGCAAGGAACTGGCCGATGTGCAACCGCTGGATGCGACCTTGCGTCTGCCGCCGGAAACGCGAGACGATTGCGAAAGAGGCCGATAAGTCCGCGAGCGTGAAGCCATTCGACAAATTCCGGCGACAACGAACGCCACTTGGCGAAGCGCGCGGCATGGTCTGGCGTGAAATCGCGGACGCATTGCGGCCAGTCGAGCGGTTTTTCAGGCCGCGCCGATGTTTTGGGCGCAGTGACACCAGCGAGGCGGATGTATTCGCGGCAGGCGTCGGCGTTGGACAGACCGCGAAGTTTGGCGAGCCAGTCGGCTTCGTCGCCGCCGCCGCAACCGGCGTGACATTTCCAAGCCCAGGTTCCATCGTCGCGCTGGTAGGCCGAAAAGGAGTTGTGCGAATCCTCGTGAAACATGCACCGCGCGGATTTTTGGGCACGGTCGCCGTGGCCGCACAGCGACATGAGTGCGGGCAAAGGCAGGCGGGCTTTGGCCTGTGTGAGCAAATTGTTCCCGGCGCTCATGCGTTCCCCTTGCTTCCCATTTTGAGTGGCGCGGCGCTGACAGTCTGACCGTTCATCTTTTCGAGGAAGGCCACGAAGTCGGACTCGCGCACAAAGCATTTTGCGCCGACGCCGACGGCGGGCAGGCCAGCCTTGCGGTATCGCCAAAGAGTCGTCCGGCTGACGTTGTATTTGCGCTCGAAGTAATCGAGCGGCAACGGCACGTCACGCGGGTCAAAAGTGTTCGTTGACATGGCTGCTTACCTCCTTTCAGGAACGGCGCACCTGGCGCTCGGCAAGCCATTCATCCACGGGAACGCGCGGAAACCTGATAAGCTTGCGAGTTAATTTGATGTGCGGCAATCCGCGCGCCAGTAAGTTATCAATCGTGCGGACTGACACACCGAGGCGCGTGGCGAGTTGCTGCTTGTTTTCGTATTCCGGCTCTTTCGTCAGACCCGCACCGGAAACGGGTTGAACTGTTTCATTTTGCATTATTGTGATTCTCCATCATTGATTCGGCGCACAATGCGCCTTGAATCCGCTTGAAAGCATCACCACGAAAGGAAGAAGGGGCAAAAAAATTGCCCGAACAAAAAGAGCGGATTTGAAGGGTGAATCCTTGGGAAAAGTTCGGCGGGAGAAATCGCTATCGGCTGGCCAGCGGATAAAAAGGGCGCGATGACACGGCTGGCTCGAATTCTCCGCGTGTTGCCGATGAACAACTACGACCGGCGACAGCTTTATCTCAAGCTGCGCCGTTTGGCGGCGGTGTTACGCACAATTGCCCGACACATCGGCTTCTGAATTCCAAGTTCTTTAAGAACGTCCTTGCTGGCGCGACCGTAACTAGACTCTGACGATGACCTGCCCTCGCCATCGAACATAATCGGCTTTTTAAGTTGCAGGCATTTTTGGGCGATGATCATTTGCTCGCTTTTGGTCAAGTCGCGGGGCGACGGGTCGTTTCGATCTCTGTAACCTTCCGGGAAAAGTTTCTTGAAAAGTCTCTGCCGCCGCTCGCAAGGCATGTGGCGCATGTCCGGGTAATTCGCCCGGATAAAATTGCGGAATTGTGCTTCGTCAGACGGCTGGTGGAAAATGTGTTCAAAAACGGCGGCGAGGGCATTGCTAAAATGTTGCCAAGCCTTTGGGTTGCGTTTGCTCTTGGTCTTTTGGTCAGCATCGTAGGCCAGCCGAAGCAATGCGTCTCGAAGCTCGTCACGGAAGATGATGGCATGAAGGATACGCCACAGCGCCTTGCTTTCTTTGGTGGTTTGATTTTCAGTCAGGCCGAGAAACTTGCGGATGACGGCGCGACTTTTGTCCAAATCAAAATGTTTGGCCAGGTCGTATTCAAGTCCGGCAGGCACGCGAGGCCAGTCGGTGCGAAAGAACCCAACAATGAAACTGGCAAGCTTTTTTGATCCGTTCTGAATTTTACAGCATCGGCGGCCGGCAAAATATAGAGCGCGTTGATTGCGACGGACTCGCAGCGGCGGCGTGAAGATGTCTGGTTCTTTGTCCATGCACCGTTTAATTTTCAGTTCAAGAGCAGTTGAAAAATCAGATAGTCCGGCTTTTGCCTTTTTCAACACAGACCGCAACGAAGATTTTCTTGGTAGCTGTTTCACGGCTTCCTCAAATTTCGTAAGTGCCCGCCTTGCTGCAAAAAGGCGCGACAATTCAGGCGAGATTCCGCCGTGTTCAAATGAGCCAAACTCTGAAAGAATGCGACGCAACGCCAACTGCAAACCACTTTCGCCGGGATAGTGCATCGGGGGCAAATTATCACCGGCTCGTTCAAAAATATGCTCCTGATTGGCGAAGTAATTGCACCACGGCGAGGCTTTGAGCAGGGCTTCGTATTGCGGGTGCTGCTGAAATGTGAGGAATCGCTCCAATTCATCTTCGACTTGCTCGCGGGTAGTAGTAAGGCCGAGCTTCCGAGCCTCCGCGTGAACGAGCGCGAGCTGTTCGCGTGATGATTTTTTTGGCAGTTCATCGGCGAGTTTTTCGACCGCTTTTTCCATCGCACCATAGGCATCGCCCCAAGTCAATGAGGCTGGCTTGTGGACGGTCTGCTTACCGTTTCTCAAATCAATGACGATTCCCGGCAGATTATCGAACGCGCGTCTGTAAAGGCTATACCAATTGTCCGTGAGCCAGTGGGCGAACGACGGCCAGAGCATTGCGTCGCTATCAACCCAATCGAATCCGCCGAGCGAATAATCCAAGTCAGCGAGTTTCGATTGAGTCTTTCCGTTTTTGGCCATGACTCACGCCGGCACGAGGTCGGGTGTTGGCCGCAAGGCGCAGGGTTTCACGGCGCGGGCGATGCGAGCTTCTAGTTTGTCGGCAGCCGTTTCCAAGTCGTAATGCGTCTGCAAGTCCAGCCACCAGCCGGGGCGCGTGCCGAAATAACGGGAGAGGCGCAAGGCGGTGTCGGCGGTGACGGCGCGCTGGCCGCGCACAATCTGGCTGACACGCATGGGCGTGACACCAATGGCTTTGGCGAGCGCGTATTGGCTCAAGTTCAACGGCTCCATGAAGTCGTGAAACAGGATTTCGCCGGGATGCACCGGGTCAATTTTTTTGGTTTTCATAAATTCAATGATAATCCACAATTTCAACGTCGTGCGCGTCTTCGCCGTGCCAGCGGAAGCAAATGCGCCATTGGTCGTTGACGCGGATGCTGTGCTGCCCCGCGCGACTGCCTTTCAAGGCTTCCAAGCGGTTGCCGGGCGGCAGGGACAAATCGCGCAGTTCGCGCGAGCGATCAAGCTGCGTGAGCTTCCGCAAGGCCACGCGCTCAATCTGCGGCGGCAGGCCGTGGTCGCGCCGCCGCTGCCACAACCGCTCTGTCTTCCGGCAAGCGAAGTTGGCAATCACTGTTTTAATTTATCGTCTCACGATAATATGTCAAGTTGCGGGATGATGCACAATGGCGCGCGGCGCGAATTCAACCGTCGCGGAAAATTCTATTTCATTTCCTGTCCGTGCGCGTTGATATGAAAATGGCTGGCGAGATAGGCGTCCACTTCGGCTTTGGGAAAACGAACGATTTTGGACGTGAGTTTGATGAACGGCAGGCGTCGCTGCCGCATGAGATTATCAATCGTCCGTTTGCTGACATTCAAGCGCCGGGCAACTTGTGACTTGGTTTCGTAATTCGGCGATGCAGTGATTTGATTCGGTTCGGGGTTCATGGCAGGTAATCTTTTTACGAAAACCCTGTCACAGATTTGCCGGGCGAAGATGTATCACATACAAAAGATGCCTTCACCGATGACGCCAAAGGTTCACGCGCGAAATCCTAAAGGCCAAAACCCGGAGGCGGCGGGCGGGTCAATTTGGAGCGCAGAAGGGTGACGGGGCGAGCAAAAGATTGACGCGACTGCCGCCGACATAAAATCGAACGGGCTTCCGCGCGTCATGTCCCCGGACTGGCCGTGACCTGAACGCGGACGCCAGATGAGATTCTTGCGCGCATGGGTCGCGTCTGAACCGCGATCCATTTGCGGACGGAAAAAGTTAGTCTTGTAAGGGGTAACGCGTGCCCTGGATAAAACCGTGAGAATTAAGGTTCAGCAGGCTGGCGTCGAAAACCGGGAATGGACTTGGATAAAATCGCGTGGTGGGCACGGCTTGAACCATTTTTGGCGCGGCGGTTCACGAAATGTCTGCCCGGTCGTCTCGGTTTGTAATCGAACCGGTTTCCGTGCGTCTTGTCCCCGGATTGGTCGTGGACTGAATACGGACGCGGACTGGCCGTGGACGTTGCGCGACTGCGGACTGATTGCCGATGCGGATAATTCGCAGACATGGACAATTCGTGACTGCGGCTGCGGTCGTGGTTGCGGTTGTGGACTGGAAACGATCACGGACTGACTGCGGGCGGGACGCGGACGCGGACTGGCCGACATCACGGACGCCGGATGAGGCTTGTGCGCGGATAGCGGGCGGCTAAACCGTGACTGTTTCACGGACGCAAAAACCTCGGTTTGACGAGGAGTAAGGCGTGTCCTGGGTAAAACGTGACAAAATTTTTTGTCTGATTCAACCAATGCCGGCGTGCAACTCGACGGCGACTGGTGCCACTGATTTCTTCGCTGTGTCAGTCCCGACGGAGACACTGGACGCGGCTGGCATGGGGATGATCTCGCCAGCGCCGGACTGCGTAACTGGCACAATGGCGAACCATTCCGACGCTTCGCTTTCACGAACCAATTGCCGGTAATGCGCGAATACCATGTTCGGCGAATTGCCCGCTTCCAGACTGACTTGATGGACGTTTTTGATGATGGCAAGCCGATAGGAAATGAACGAATGCCGCAAGCCATTGTGTTTCCACGGCACACCGGCCTTGCCAGCTAGGTAGATGAAAAGCTGTTTGTCGCTGCGCTCGAATGCGGCAACGGGGCCGGACTTCTTGGCGTGAGCCGCGAGCCATGCGGCGCAGTTGTCGGAAATCGGCACAGTGCGACGGCTGGCGGTTTTGGCTTTGCTGGCCTTGACTTCAATGAATCGCTCCGCGCCGGTGAGATGGACTTCCGACCAGTCGAGCCGCTGGATTTCCGCCGCGCGCAGTCCGCAAAAGGCGGCAATGGCCAGATAGGGAATCATGTCTTCGCGCGTGCGCCATTTGCCGCGCTCCTTTACGGGAGTCTCGCAGGCGGCAAAAAGTTTGCGAAGTTCGTCGGGCGTAAATACTTCGATTTCGCCGCCGGAATCCTTGATTTTTTCCACGCCGCTCAATTCGTCGTGGTCTTTGGGAAGGTAGCCGCGCCGAATGGCGAATTTGAAAAGCGTGCTGATGAGACGGCGGTAATTATTTTGTGTGCGACCGGCGACGCCACGGTTTATGAGCCAGTCCTGAATCTGTTTGCTGGTGACGGTGGACATCGGCACGGCATGGGCATCGGCGAACTGGCCGAGCCGCAACCGGAGTTCCTTCGCGTAAGGTTCGCTGATGTCCGCGTTAATTTTGACGGCAAGCATTTCGTCCAAGACTTCACGGACGGTTTTGCGCGGCAGTCCGGCGGGATGGCGTGAAAGGTAGAAGTTCACACACTCATTAAGCGTAGTGGTGTCCGGCAGGCGTTTGACAGCGGCGACATAATCCGTAACGGTGCTGTTTAGCTCGGCATCGTGCCGCCATTCGCGGAGTTTTTGCATGGCATGGACGAAAGCGGCTCGGTCGAGTCCAGTGAGCTTGAGGACTTCGCTTTCTCCATTGGCCAGCTTCGTGAGAATGAAATGGGCTTCGCGCTCGGCTTCGGCGAGTTTGCTGAATTTCCGGCGGATGAACTTCGGAAGTGTTTTGAGTTGGCCGGTCTTTTTGTCCGCGACTTGGCGCGTGCCTTGATAATAGGCGAGGACAAATTCATCGAAGACCTTGCCGGTGGCTTCCCATTCGCCGGTGTCTGGATTGCGGCGGCGCGAGGCGTTCCGCTGCCGGTAGATGGTGACTTCGGCGTTGCCTTCCTTGAGGCGTTTGGGGAATTCATCGGGTTTGCGCATGGTCTTTTTCGCTTTCGTTTTCATGCGCCAATCTTCCCGTTATTTTCCCGTTATGTCAAGTATTTTCTAAAAACACCTGTAAAATATGGTGGAGGCGGCGGGAGTTGAACCCGCGTCCCTGGCAAACAAACCAGCCGCGACTACATGCTTAGTCCGGAGCATTTTTTCTGCTGTGCGATGGCGTCCGGACTCGAATCGCACTGCCTAGTCCGCATGGAATTTTCTCGGCCAACAACGCGCGGTCTCCGCCGTCAACCATGCCTGCCATGGCGTTCGTCCGGCGTAGCAGGTGTCCACCGGCGAACGTCGCAGCCTTAGGCCGCGAGAGCTAATTCTTGGTTAGCTGTTTTGTTTGATGCGATGATTAACGAGGCCAACGCATCGTCCTCGGCATGCCGCCTCTGGCGCATTCCCCAGGTCGAAACCGGTGCGCCCCCATCGGTAAAGCAAATTATCCACTGCCAACCCGTGTCCGTCAAGGTGACGACGGCAATTAAAACAAAAAAAAGGAATGGCTTCGTGTCCCAACGGGTTTTATTGCTCCACGCCAACCCGGTAGAAGCGGGTGTTGCCGGGGAGAATGGCCGTGTCGGTCAAAGTGTTGGTGGGTGCGGTGGCGGTGATGTTGGTGGCCACGACGAAATTAAAGCCCGTCGCCAGGTTGGTGGACCGTTCAAGCCAGTAAGTCTTTCCGGCAACACTTGACCAGCTTACCACGACGCCGCTGGAGTTGGTGGCGGACACCACTGAAGCTCGCAGACAGGAGGCGGCATTCGTCGGATTCGTTCCCGCAATCCATTCCGCCAGATTGCTCATGCCGTCGTGATCGGGGTCGGCGTTCGGGTCGGTGCCGGTCAGGTGGCCGAAATACTCCAGCTCCCACCAATCCGGCAGGCCGTTGCCATCGGTATCCACGATGCGTTGCAGGTTCAGCCGCCGGCCGTTATGCACCCAGCCCTGCAAATCCGGGATGACATCCGCGTTCGTGAGGACGCGTTGAATCCGCTGGGTCACGGTTTCAGTTGGAAAATTCATCGCGGCGAACGCGACGGCGCCGGACACATGGGGCGTCGCCATCGAAGTGCCGTCCAGATACTGATAAATCTGGGTCGGGTCGGGTCCGTTGATGACCGTGACGTTGGTCGGTTGCACCGCCTCCAGCGAAAGCCCGTCGGCCTGGGCCAGCGAAACGGCGGGAATCCAGTTGCTGCCGCCGCCCAAGGTGCCGGAAAAGTTCCCAGTGGCGTTGTTGTAGATGATGGCCGCCCGCGCGCCGGCCGCCATGGCGTTTATGACCTTGTTGGAAAAGGTAAGGGTGCCGCGCTCAATCAGCGCGATGTTGTTGCTGACCGTTGCCGGAAAGTTCGTGGAATACCCCAGGCCGCAGTCATAAACCACGGCGGTGATGCCGGTGCCGGCGGTGGTGCCGGAATAGGTCAGCTCGTTCGCGCTGTAGACGTTGGAACCCTGCTGCACCGAGGCAATCGTGCCCGCCAAGGCAACGGGCAGCGTGGACAGGATGTTTACCCCGGGCGCGCCAAGATCCACGGTGTTGGTGCCGTAGCTTGAAAAATACGCCAAAGCATCGTTCTGGTCGGTGGCGGCCACGACAATCATGTTGGTCAGCCGGTAACTGGCGGGATAAAAGGGAACGGTGTCGTTGTCGTTGGTGCTGTTTCCCGCCGCGCAGCAAAAGATGATGCCGGCGTTGCCGGCGGCCTGCATGGCGGCGATATCGGCGCTGTTCGAACCGCCGCCGCCGAAGGATTCATTGATGGCGACAACATTCACGCCCCGCTCTTTCATCATGGTCGCGTAGTCAATCGCCTCGATGATGGCTGAATCGGGCAGATTTTCACCGTCGCTCGACACCCGGAGCGCCATGATTTTGGCCTGATAATCCACCCCGATCACGCCTATGTTATTGTTGCCGACGGCGGCAACCGTCCCGGCCACGTGCGTTCCGTGATAGCCGGAATCCATCGGGCTGGGGAGGTTGTCCGCGAAATCATAACCATAATAATCGTTCACGTATCCGTCCCCGTCGTTGTCCAATCCGTTGGTGGGATTCTCGGCGGTGTTGATCCAGATGTTGCTGGCCAGATCGGGGTGCATGTAATCCACGCCCGTATCAATGACCGCCACCACCGGCGGGTTGGTGCCGGGCGGTTGGGCCAGCGCCCAAGCCTGAACAAAATGGATGTCGTCTCCCGCTGTTCCCGGCGTGCCTTCCACCAACTGGCCGGTGTTTTGCAAAGCCCATAGGTTGGTAAAATACGTGTCGTTGGGCGTCATGGTCGTGACCCAGCGCAAATAATTGGGTTCGGCCGTTTCCACGGCCGGATCGCTGTTCAATTCGGCGATCAGCTGCGCGGTCGTCCGGTTTTTGACATGCACCACACCGGTCTGTCGTCCGCGATAGCGGGAAAGCCCGGCAAACTGGTGTTTCCATACCAGCGAGTGATTGGCCAGCGTCCGGTCGGCGGCGGTCAAGTCGAGCGCCGGCTTGAAAGTGACGATGACATCGCCTTCAACGTATTCGGTGGCCGGATGGCCTGAACCGGCCCACACGCCGATCGTCAGGCTTAAAATCACAAGGGCGGCTGATACTCCACGCAGGAAAGTTTTCATCAAAGCTTATGTTACTTCGCATATAAACAGCATCTTGAATGCCGAATGCCGACCGGCCAAAACGCAAAAAACGAGGCCCGAATGGCCTTCCCGCCTCGCTGTGGTTCAACTTTATTCCATCTCCTCGAGGAAGGTTTTGAACCCGCGCGCCAGGCCGGTAACAACTTCTTCAAATCGCGACCCACGCCGGATACGCGCATGGAACTTTGTTCCTTCGTTTCTTTGTTGTTAAACAGGTTTTGAATCCGTTGCGCCTTCTTTGTTTCCTGGTGGCCTTGTTCGTCCGCGGTCCGATATTTCTCCGCGCGCGAGGCGCCAGCCTTTGACGCGGCTTGCCTGCGGCACATTGAGTCGGCCATTATATGCCCCCGATGAGAAAATATTCCGCCGGTCTGGTTTTAATCGCGCGCCGGGTTGTGCTGCTCGTGCTCTGGTGGTCCGTTGTCCCGGCGGGCTTTGCCGGCAACGCCCCGCCCCCGGCAACGTCCGGGGCATACGACTATGCCAAACCCAAACTGCTCACCGGCACCCTTTACGAAATCGGGTCGGACCGGAAAAAGGTCCTGTACACCTTCCGGCGGACGGCCACAAACTCCGGCTCCTTCGTCCATGTCGAGCGTCAATTTTTCCGAACCAATGGCATGCTGGCCGCCGTGGACAAAGTCACCTATAAATCCAACCAACTCGTCTCCTATCGGATGCTGGAATTCCAGGCCCGGGTCTCCGGGGCCGTCCAGATTGCGCCCGACCCGAACAACCCGGCCCGGCAACAGATCTTCATCAGTTACGGGCCCGGCCTGATTCCCCCAATTGGCAGGGCCCAAGACCTCCCGCCCGGCACCGTGTTTGACGACACCGTGTATCCGTTCATGATGGCCCACTGGGACGCCCTGATGCGGGGCAACACCATCGAGTTCCACTTTATTTCCTTTGAATGGGAGCGGACCTTTATGTTTCAGTTCGTGAAGACCGGGGAATCCGTGCAGAACGGCCGGCCCGTGGTACAAATCACCATGAAACCCGCCAGCCGGTTAATTGCCGAAATGGTGGACCCGCTCACCTTTACCGTGGAAAAGCACAGCCCGCACCACATCCTTTCCTACACCGGCCGCACCACCCCCCGCATCCAGAAGGGCAAATCCTGGAAATACCTGGATGCCGAAACCATCTTCGATTATCCACCGTAGGGACCGCCAGGTCACCAAGAACGCCAGGTCCTGAAACAAATTCTTGAAACCGTGAACCGCGCCAAATACACGAATTTTTGGAAATTAAGGAAGTTCCCGGTTTCGGTGGTTGCGGTCTTTCGCGTGTTTTGCGTTTTTCGCGGTTAACCATCCCTGCGTCCCTGCGGCGCCGCGGTTAAATTCCCTTGATCTGGATCGCCGATCTGATCAATTGATCCCGGCGTGCCGAAGAAGTCCAAACCAGCGAAACGCCAGCCCCTTTATTGAAACCGCGGTTGTGTGGGCATCGAACATTTAACTGCCGGTAGAACTTTCGGGTTCAATTGACTCATCAGCAGATGCAGACGCATTGCCGCCAGCAATTTGCCGACGAAGCCAATCGTCATATTCCTGAACTTGATTCAAATCCTCAATGGAAAGCGAAACACCAGACGAAGAATGAGCGACACATCTTCGCTTTTCATTCAGCTCCTCCATCCAGAGGGTGCCCTTGTCTTTACCGACGCCTTTCTTCCCGTATGCAAAGATTTCAGAAAGCAATTCCCAATTGTCTGTGACAATCTTTCGGTAGTGGATGAGATCAAAATAATTTTCCCTCCCACCACGTTTGCCGTCGTCTTCCTCAAATCGCTTCGTCACTTCGAGCCGGACTTGTTTAGGCACTCCTGGGGAGCGCGACCGTCCCGGTCGCCGTTGGGAACGTCCCGTTGCCAACATGCTTCCGCAAATGCGTTCGGCGGGACGCCGACCGCCGCGCGCGGGACGCACGCGCTCCCCCTCCGCCATCATCAAACGGAAACCGTTATCACCGACAGCGCGTCGTCATGGCTGGGTTGGATGTAATTTCAATTTGAACCGCATTCCGGCAGATGCACGGATTGGCGTTGTGACCGAGAGCCAAATTTCCCCGGCAACCGAAGTCCGGGAAAAATTCAAGCGCGTCAAACCGCTGAAAGACATATCCGTCACCCAGCGCGGCTGGACATTGGACGTGCTGAACATCGTGCGGCGCATTTCCGAGGTAGGGACGGCGGGCTCCGCCGTCCGCGCCCCAAGCGGGCGCAACGTTCCGGCGGCTTTACCGCCGGGGACGCCGCAGCGCGGCGTCCCTGCCAACAGCTTCACCACCGCCGAGGTTTATGCCTTTGAGCGCGAGTTGGAAAAGCTCCATCCCGATAATCGGCACGTCAAAGACAAGATTCGCCAACAGCTTCAAGTGTTGCGCGACGCCAAATTGCTATTGCACGTCGAACGCGGAATCTGGCGTCTGCCGTAGCTCCGCAGGCGCGGACAGATGTTCAATGCTCGTCGTCGTGGTTATGGCCACGGTCGCGGTGGTCATAGTCATGTCCACCGTCGCCGTACCGGTAACGGTCATTGTGAATGGCATGCTCGCGCCAATCGGCATGATACCGTTCCCAGCCATGAAAGCGCTCCAGCCTCCATGGTTCACAACGCAACCAGACATGGCCCGGTCCGAGATAGAAATAGCCGCCACCCACAATGCCGACGTATTCGTAGCCGTCCCAGGCGTAATAATCAGGATACACTCTCACCGTGACCGCGGGCGCGGGCGCTTCCACGGCCACGCCGCCATAGGGCCTGACAACGCAGCCGGACATCAATGCCGTGGCCGCCAGCCCACAAACTCCCAGTGTTATTTTATTCGCGCGATTCATAGTGTTTAAACAATTTGACATCATTGTGCGTCAAAATGTCAAAAGAAACAACCGAAACCCGCCCTTAAACAGTTTAGGCCTGAGTGAAACAAATTGGCGTCGAAGCGGGTTGTCAACTCCCAAACTGATCCGTCTCCGCCTGTGTCTTCATTGGATTTCGGCGAGACGAGTCGCCATGCCTGACAGGTCTGGCTGGAGCCGGGACATCCGGCCAGTGATTTTTCCTGCGGCCCGGTTCTTCAGGCCGGAGGATTTTGAAGTTCCCGCTTTTGTTCATCTTTGAGCCGCTTATTCTCGCGGCTTTGGACTTTTTTGATGCTCTCGGCCACGGGCAAATTTTCCGGCATGGTGCCGCCGAGTTCACGGATGGTTTGCCGGACTTTCCGGCCAACGTCATGGTGAATCCGGCCGGCGGTTTCCTTGGAACGCACGTTTTCCCGGCGGAGTTTTTCCTCGGTCTGGGTGGCGCGGAACAGGTTGGCGGCCAGTTCGGTGCTGCCCATGTGGTCAAGGATGTGTTCTTTGGACTTGAGGCGCTTGCGCCGGTGGAGGTCGCGCCTGCCCAGTCCACCGTAGAGGCCGCGATAGCCGTGATCCATGAAGACGGCATAGTCCACCGGCTGGATGACGCCCGCTTGTTTGGCCACACCGGCCAGTTGTTTGTTGTGTTTTGTCATTTCCTGCCGGAGCAGGAGGCGCTTTTGGTTTTCCTTGAGGGTTTCGTCTTCGGCCAGCTCCTGCCGCCGCGTTTGGACGGCAAAATAGGTCTGCCCCAGTGCCACCAGCGGCTTGGCCGGGTCGGCATTTTGGATGACGAGATAGCAGGCATAGCGGGAAAGCGCCCAATCTTCAATCTCGCGTTGTGCGCCTGAACCGATGCCGACCATTTCGGTGATGTCAACGAAATGGTCGGGGATGGCGCGGCCGCTATTGGCACAAGCCGCGCGTGCCTTGGTGATGACAGTGATGAAGTTGCGAAAGTCGGTGTATTCCAGCACCCGCGCCAGTTCACGGGCGGACCAGAACTCGCCGCCGTGTTCATTGATGCGCTTGATGCGCTCGAAGGTGTTTGAGGCCGGGGTCGTCAGTTCATTGCTCACGGGATTCTGTTTGCATCGTAATCGGCAGATGCTTTATGGCAACGCAAAACTGATCCGTCTTCGCTGTGTAACGTCGTGACGCCCCTGGCTGAAGCCGGGACATCCGGCCAGTGATTATTCCTGTCCGGTCTTCCGCCTTCATCTGATTTCGGCGCGACAAGGTGGTTTCTGGTATCAGCGCAAGCTGGGGAGCGCGACCGTCCCGGTCGCCGTTGGCAACGTCCCGTTGCCAACATCCTTCCGCAACAGCGTTCGGCGGGACGCCGACCGTCGCGCGCGGGACGCACGCGCTCCCCATTTCACCCGCGAACTGGAGCAGCCTCATCCCGACAATCGCCATGTGAAAGATAAAATCCGGCAACGATTACAGGTTTTGCGCGATGCGGATAGCTTTGGGTTCTCCGCGTCTTTGCGTCCCGGCGTTAAAACCTGTCGAGCGCGGCCTCTGGCGTCTGCCGTGGATCCCGAAGTGTTTTTATCTCCGCGCCCCCAGTCTTCGCGCTGAAATCAAAAACCCGCGCGTCTTGCGACCCGCGGGTTGGTCTCTGGCCTCCCTGGCGTCCTTTCGGAAAAACCGGACCGGCGAAATTTATGGATTGTTATTGGTTGGGCCGGGTGACATTTCGACAGCGTTTTTACGGGTGACATCGGCGATGACAATGTGCATCCACCCCTGATCGCGTTCCTGAATATAATTAAGGTCCCAGTTTTGCCAGCCCCTGCGTCTGGCTTCGGTTGCCGCCACCGTTGAGGCCACTTCTTTCACATAAATGATGCGCTGCGTTCCCGGCGCAGGCGAGCCCTGATGAACGGTCACTTGAAAATGTGTGTCATCAATATTCTCAATGGTGTATTTGGGTGAGGTGGGAAGGTTTTGATTAAAATCCTGATTGTAGGATCTTTCATTGTGGGTGGCGCATCCGGCGGCCAATACCGCAAGGGTCACGTTTAGTAACAGCAGCCGGAGCATCCAGTGGGGTCGGTTTGTTTTCATGCCGCCACATTAACCGATTCCGGCCGGCTGGCCATCAGGTAAACACCTGATGGTACGGGTCCCGGCGTGAAACGATTCTTACCGCCGCCAATGGGGGAAAGACCTTATAGGGACCGCGCGGCGACGTGTTATCTTACCGGCATGAATATATTACTACTCTTGGTCATACTGCTTCTCTTGTTCGGCGGCGGCGGGTTTTACTTTGGCGGTCCCCTCATCGGCGCCGGCGGGCTTGGCCTGATTCTGGCGATATGCCTTATCATCTGGGCCCTGGGCGGATTCCGCACGAAAAACCCATAAGACGGCGCGTCGCGGGATTAGTGCTCCACATCGGCCGTGGCGTCTGACGCTTGCCGTAACCGCTTTACACCGCCAAGACGCCAGGCGCGCAAAGAAGAACTCCGGGCCACAGATGGGCACACATGAAACGAAGATAAAAAAATCCGTACCTGAGGCGCGGACGATCCTGGTGCCGGTGGATTCGGTGGAGCACCTCCGTAAGGCATGTCCGGATTATTTTTTGAACTTAACAAATTTGCAAATGTTTTGAAGAAGGTTCTGGTTTGATGTCCGGCCGCCCGGTTTGGGGCCAAAATATTAGCGTGAAAAGCAATCAAGGTTTAAGTGGTTTTGCGTCAAAAGCATCCCCCTACCCGCGAAGGAATTTGGCGACGGCTTCGGTCCGGGTGCGCACCTGTAATTTTTCGTAAATCCGGCGGATGTAGGTGTGGACGGTCTCGTAGCTGATGGCGAGTTTGTCGGCAATTTCCTTGTACATCAGTCCCTGGCTCAACAGGTCGAGCACCTGCTGTTCGCGCTCGGAAAGGTTTTCGGTGGCCTGCGCCGTGGCCGCCGTTTTTTGAAAGGACTGCACGACCTTGCGCGCGATGTGCATCGTCATGGGCGAGCCGCCGCGCTGCACCTCCTGAATGGCTTCCAGCAGTTCCTTGCTGGAGGTGCGTTTGAGCATGTAACCGCTGGCGCCGGCCGCCAGCGCGTTGAAAATATTTTCCGTGTCCTCATAGACCGTGAGCATCATCACCTGGGTCTGCGGCAGGAGCTGTTTCAACTGCCGCACGCATTCCACGCCGTTCATGCCGGGCAGGTTGATGTCCATCAGCACCACGTCGGGCCGGACTTGCGGCAGGTTCTTCAGCGCGTCCTCGGCATTGCCATAATCGCTGACGCAGCGGAAGCCGCCGGCGCGATTAATCACCCGCGCCAATGTGCCGCGCAGCTTGTCGTTGTCTTCGACGATGGAAACGGAAATGGGCATCTCAATGCAGGATGAAGAATGCCGAATGAAGAAACAAGAGCCGACCCGCGCGAAAATGTTTCATCGTTCCGCCGCCTTCATTTCATTTGAATGGGCACCAGGAGGCGCACGACGGTCCCGCCCGTGGGGCCGCCGGAGATGGAAAATTCGCCGTGAATGTCTTCCATGCGTTTGCGCATGTTGCGCAGCCCGTGGCGGCCCGTGGCGGAATCCGGGCTGGCCAGGCCGCGGCCATTGTCTTCAATTTCCAAGGTGAAATGTTCCGGCTGCAACCGCAGCCGGATTCGGGCTTCCGCGGCCTGGGCGTGTTTGACGACGTTGTTGACCGCTTCCTTGAAGGCGAGAAAGACGTTGTGACGGATTTCCGGCGGAATGGTGATCGCCGGCAACTGGGGCGGCACCTCGGCGCGGTAACGCAGTCCGGCCACGGCCAGATATTCCTGCGCGTACTTGCAGGCATAGGTAATCAGGCTGTCCAGCGTGTCGTTGGAGGGATTGACCGCCCAGACGATTTCGTCGAGCGAGTGCGTTGTGTCGCGCGCGGCCTGGGAAATTTGCCGGGCGTGGGACTCGACCTCCGCCGGGGAATGTTTGTCGGTTTCCACCATTTCGCCCAGCAGCGCCACCTGGGTGAGATTGGCGCCCAGTTGATCGTGAAGGTCGCGGGCGATGCGGGAGCGCTCTTTTTCCAGCGCTTCCTGCTGTTTAAGCGCCTGCAGTTGGCGCTGCAGCTTTTGCGTGGAAAGGTAACGCACCACGGCGGCGATGATGCCGAGCATGCCCAGGATGACCGCGGCGCGAAACCACCAGGTCTGCCAGAATTGCGGCCGCACCGTCACGGCCAGTTCACTGCCGGCCTGGTTCCAGACGCCGTCTTCGTTGCCGGCTTCGACCTGGAAACGATAATCGCCGGGCGGCAATTTGTTGTAAAAGGCCACGCGCGTGTCGCCCGCTTCCGTCCAGGCCGTTTCGTGTCCTGCCAGACGGTATTTGAACCGCACCTTGTTCGGCGCGGAAAAATCCAAACCGGTGTAATGAATCTCCAACCGGTCGTGGCCGGGCGGAATCACAATGGATTGCCGCCAGGCCGAGTTGAGGCGGTTGGTTTTTTGCTCCTGGCCGTCCACCAGCACGGATTCAATCATGACCAGCGGCGGCTGCAGGTTGGGTTTGATTTCCGCCGGATTCACCTGCGCCAGGCCCTTGGTGGTGGGAAACCACAGCCGGCCGTCGCCCGTGCGGCACGCGGCCGGTTGCGAACCGCTGGAACATTCGCGCGTCGGCAGGCCGTCGGCTTCCACATAAGTCCGGCAGGCAATGGTTTTGACCGTCCCGTCCGCCAGGCCGTCCAGGGATTTTTTTTGAATTCGCATCAATCCCAGATTGGAACCGACCCACAAACAACCCTCCCCATCTTCGTTGAGGTAACTGATGCTGTCGCTGACGAGGCCATCGTGGGTGGAATAAGCCGTCCATTTTCCCTGGTAAAACCGGGCCAGGCCGTGGCCGGAAGTCCCGACCCACAAAACGCCATCGTGGTCCGCATAAAGGCAGGAAATATCATCGCCGGGCGGGCCATTGGTGGCTTGCTGATAGGCGGTGAATTTTCCGTCTTTGAACAAGTCCAAACCGCTGTCCTCGGTCCCAATCCAAAGATTTCCCGCGGCATCTTCGGCAATCGCGGAAACGACATTTCCCGACAGGCCATCCCGCGTGGTGTACATTTTCCAATCCTGCCCGTTCCAACGCCCCAAGCCATTGGGTGTGCCCACCCAGAGTTGCCCCTGGCCGTCCTCGAACAAAGCCGAAATCTGCGGGCCCAGGATTTCCGCGCCCGGCACGGGCTGAAAGTAATTGGTTTCAAACCAAAACAATCCCTCATCCCGCGTTCCCGCCCAGACCCGTTGTAGATGATCCACCAGCACGGTCCAGGCGTCCTGGAACGGACCCACGTGAAAGTATTGGACGGAGTTTGTATTCCAGTAAGCCGCGCCCAACGCGCCAAACACCACCCACAAACCGCCCTGCGCATCCTCGGACAGCGATTGTATATTCCATGAATGAAGTCCGTCCGGGGTGTTGAAGGTTTTTCGTTTTATCCGGTCCAATCCGCCACCGTCGGTCCCCACCCAAAGATTTCCATCGTGATCCAGACACAAGGAAAGGACATACGCGGATGACAACCCCTGCGCCGCCGAAATCTGACGGTATTTTCCTTCCCCATCGTACCAAAAGACGCCCGCACCGAGCGTGCCGACGACCAGATGGCCATGGTTGTCCTCGCACGCGCAAGTGATGACCAGATTGGTCCACGGATACGGCCCCCAATCGTTTTCGAGTTGGGTGGAACCCCATTTTTGGACCCGGCCGTCAATCAATCGCCAGGTCCCGCCGGGTTGGCTGGCCAGAATGTAATCGAGCCGCTGGGCGCGAATCAGTTGTTGAATGGCAAAGGCCGGGGGGCTGATATTGGAAGGCTGAAATGAAAACATCCCCCAGTTTTCCCCGATCCAGAGCGGGCCGGATTTTTCCGCGACAATCATCCGGCAAAGCGCCGGCGTTCCGAAATTAAAATCCCAAACCTCCATTTTCCCATTTTGATAGCGCCCCAGATGAGCGTCCGCCGTGTAAAGCCACACCGCCCCGGTCGCATCCTCGCAGGCCGACACCAATCGTCCTTCATGGCCGCGGCGGCCGATGGTAAAATTTTTAATCCGGCCATCCTTTTCCAGGGCCGCGCCACCCGCGTCCGTTCCTATCCAAAGGTTCGTGCGACGGTCCTGGAACAGATAGTCAATCTGGTCATTGTTTAAACCGGGCGTGTTTTCCTCGTCGAACACACTGAAGTGAATTCCATCGAAACGCACCAGGCCATATTGCGTGCCCAGCCAGAGGTAGCCATCCTGGGTTTGAATCACGGAAATGACCGCGCTCCCCGGAAGTCCCTGTTCCGTGCCCCAATCATCCACTATGAACGGCGAGTCGGACGCATCCGTCGCGCCCGCGGTGGTTGAAAGGGTGGCGGTAAAAACGCAAAGCAACAGCCTCGCGAATTGAAACAGCCAGCGTTTCTTTGGCATGTTTGATTTTTCGAACTATCCCGCCGGATGTAAAGCTGTTTGCAGCGGGAAGATGAGGCTGAAGCGAAGCCGAAATTTTTACAAAAAACCGCTTGTCACGGGCGCGCGATGGGTTAGGTTTTCCTCGCCCAATGAGAACTGGGCGCTTCGGCGGGTGTTGGCGATGTAAACTCGTGTGTGATCGCCGCGCCCGCCGTTTTTTTCTGGGTCCAATGTGCGATGGACGGCCCCAATGGTTTGCCAACTGTCACCCAGGCACAGCACGAATGGAAAATCCCGCGAGCGTACCGGTTCGCGGGATTTCCGTTTACGGACTTTTAATTGACACTCACGTCAATCTGCTTTGGTTTGGCCTCCTCGGCCTTGGGCAGCGTAACGGTAAGTACGCCATCCTGGTAAGCGGCTTTCACCTTGTCCGCCGCAACGGGCGCGGGAAGTGTCAGCGCGCGCTGGAATTTCCCATAGAATCGCTCTTGCCGGTGGACTTCGGTGCCTTCGTTGATTTTTTCTTCTTTGCGTTCACCGGAGATGACGAGCGCATCGTCCTGAAGCGAAACGGCGATGTCTTCGCGCTTGAGGCCGGGCACTTCCACGCGGATGGTGAAATTGTCCTTGTCCTCATGCACTTCAAGCGCCGGCGCCCAGCCGGTCAACGGCGATTCAAACAGGCGGTCCAATTCGTCCTGCAGGTTTGTCAGTCGGCCAAAACCTGGCCAAACCAATCCGGGTCTTTGATATTGTATCAGTTTCATAATTGTCTTTTCGTTTAAATGTTTTGCTTTCTCATGGAACACCTTAGCTTTGGCAATGCCAAACGCAGTTGAAAATCACATCTTATTTATTAGCAATGTAATACAATAATTTTATTGATCTTTAACCGCCTCAAAAAAGAGTTATTATGGCACATACTAAATTGATAATGGGCTGACGTGTGCCAAAACGGCAGCATTGAGTTCACTTGGTGCAGACAACAAAAAAGCTCCCAACATTTCGGTTGGGAGCTTTTTGGAAAACGGTGCTCTGGTGTTTAATCGAACGCGTGACCAGCGCAGCAAAGAACGTCTTTGATTTTGTGGCGAACCAGTTCCTTCACTTTGGCTCGCGCGGGGCCGAGATATTTGCGCGGATCAAATTCCTTCGGACTTTCCCACAAGACCTTGCGGATGGCGGCGGTCATGGCCAGACGCAGGTCAGTGTCAATGTTCACCTTGGTGCAGCCGGTGCGGCGCGCCACTTCAATGTCGGCCTCCGGCACACCGGCGGTGTCGGTGCCGAGTTTGCCGCCGTATTTGTTGATTTCCTCGGCCAGCTCCTTGGGGACGGACGACGCCCCGTGCAACACCAACGGATAATCACCGATCCCGGCGTCCATCAGGGCCTGCTTGATGAGCTTGAGGCGTTCGAGATCAAGATGCTGCTCGCCCTTGAACTTGTAGGCGCCGTGGGAATTGCCGATGGCCACCGCCAGCGAATCGCAACCCGATTCCTTTACGAATTTGACCGCCTCTTCCGGATCCGTGTAATGGCCGCTGACGGAATGAGCGCCGCCTTCCTCGCCTTCGTCAAACTGCGCGCCGACGAGATGGCCCAGTTCGGATTCCACCACGCAATTGTGTTTATGCGCGTATTCCACGACTTTTTTGGTGATTTCGACGTTTTTCTCGAACGGCTCGTGGCTGGCGTCAATCATCACGCTGGTGAAGCCTTCGTCAATGCACTCCTTGCACAGCTCAAACGTGTCGCCGTGGTCCAGATGCACCGCGATGGGGATGGTGGACAGGCTGACGGCCGCCTCGATGAGTTTCTTGAGATAGACCGGATTGGCGTATTGGCGGGCGCCCTTGGAAATCTGGAGCATCACCGGCGCCTTTTCCTCCTCGCACGCCTCGACGATGGCCTGAAGCAGTTCCATGTTGTTGACGTTGAACGCGCCCAGCGCGTATTTGCCCTTCAACGCCTTCGCAAACAATTCCCGGGTATGTGTCAGTGGCATACGATTTTTATTGTTTATCGTTGAATTGAATTCGAATTTTCCCAACGGGCGGCAAGCATAGACGAATTGACTCAAAAGGAAATAAAAAACATGATGCCGAAAAATTCATTCGGCCGAATAAATTTCTTTGCGCCTGCGCGTCTTTGCGCGAAAAATCCGGCGTGCAAGCGCGCTTTCTCCTCGGCCCCGCCGGCAGCGGCAAGACCTTCCGCTGCCTCGCCGAAATCCGCGCCGCGCTGCGGGAAAATGCCGGACGGCCCGCCGCTGATTCTGCTCGCGCCCAAACAGGCCACGTTCCAGCTCGAACGCCAGTTGCTCGCCGACGATGCGTTGTCCGGCTACACGCGGCTGCACATTTTTTCCTTCGACCGGCTGGCGCGGTTTGTCCTGGAAAAACTGTCGGTGCGCCGCCGGACCAATTGAACGACGAAGGCCGCGTCATGGTGCTGCGCGCGTTGTTGCTCCGGCACGAACAGGAACTGAAGCTTTTTCCGGCAGAGCGCCCGCCGGCCGGGTTTCGCGCAGCAACTCAGCGAGTTGCTCGGCGAACTGCAGCAGCATCAGTTCACGCCCGCCAAACTCCGCGCGCTCGCGGCCCGGTTTGGGGAACGCCGCGAACTTCACGACAAACTCCACGACCTGGCGCTGCTCGGTGAAGCTTACGCGCACTGGCTGGCCGAACACGAATTGCAGGACGCCGAATTACCTGCTCGATTTCGGCACCGACGCGCTGCGTTCAAAATTCCGAATTCCGAATTCCGAATTCCGATTTCCGGCCTGTGGCTCGACGGTTTTGCCGAAATGACGCCGCAGGAACTGGATTTGCTCGCCGCCATTTTGCCGCTTTGCGAACGCGCCACCCTCGCGTTCTGCCTCGAAACCGCGCCGGAACCCGATGCCAGACATTCCTGGCTTTCGATCTGGTCTGCCGTCGGCAAGACGTATCAGCAATGCCGCCAACGGATCGAAAATCTGCCGGACTGCAAAATCAGTGTTGAATTCTCAAACGCGACGCGAAGAAAAGCCGCTTCGCAGGAAATTCCGCGCTGCGGCATTTGGAACAAGTCTGGTCGCAACCGCCAGGCGGAAATCCGTCAAATCGGCCATCCGCCATCCGCCATCGACAATTTCCCTGCCTGTTTGCGCCAATCCCGAGGCCGAGGCCGTTTTCGCCGCGCGCGAAGATTCTGCACTTCGTCCGCGCCGGAAACCGTTTCCGCGACTGCGCCGTGCTGGTGCGCAATCTCGACGATTATCACAAGCCGCTGGCGCGGGTTTTCCGCCGCTACGAAATTCCGTTCTTCCTCGACCGGCGCGAATCCGTCGCGCATCACCCGCTGGCCGAACTGACCCGCAGCGCGCTCCGCACCGTCGCGTTTGACTGGCGGCACGACGACTGGTTTGCCGCGCTCAAGGCCGGGTTTTCGCCCGTGGACGAAACCGAAATTGACCGGCTGGAAAACGCCGCGCTCGAATTCGGCTGGCACGGCAAAAAATGGCGCGAACCGGTCCAAATTGCCGATGATCGGAATTGGCCAAATCGCTCGAACGGCTGCGCCAAAAAATCCTGCCGCCGTTTGAAAATTTTGCCGCGCAACTCGCGCGAGATAGAAACCAGCCAACCGGCGCGCAACTGGCCGATGCCCTGCGCGAAGCTTTGGGACGATTTGAACGTCGAAAAGACACTTTGGAGCGTGCCTGAACGAAGAACTTGTCAATCGGCACGGCAATCCGCAATCCATTCGACCGTTTGGGAGCAAATGAATGTCTGGCTGGACAATGTCGCCCTCGCGTTCTCCAGACGAATGCCTGTCCCTGCGGGACTGGCTGCCGATTCTGGAGGCGGGATTGGTGGCCCTGACCGTCGGCGTGGTTCCGCCCGCGCTCGACCAGGTGCTCATCGGCGCGGTGGACCGCGCGCGCAATCCGGATTTGAAGCTCGCGCTCGTGCTGGGCGTGAACGAGGGGGTTTTTCCCGCAACGCCCGCCGCGCCGCCGATTTTGACCCACGCCGACCGCGAGGAATTGGAGCAGTGCAAGGTTGCGCTCGGGCCGAATCTGCGCGACCAGCTTGCCCGCGAACGGTATCTGGGCTACATCGCCTGCACCCGGGCCGGTGAAAAACTCCTGGCAACCTTCTCGCGCCATGATGCCGATGGCAAATCATTGAATCCGTCATCGCTCGTCGCGCATCTGCAGATGCTGTTTCCTGAATTGGCAGTTGAGGAGTTTCACGCCGAAGTGGATTGGCGCGAAGCGGAACACGTGAGTGAAATGGTCGCGCCGTTGGTGGAAATTAGCAGCCGTGGACGTGAGTCCGCTCCATCTTCCGGTCACGGGGGTCGGGGCCGGCTGGCGTCGGCTGCCGCGGGAAATTGGTCCGAGTTGCTTGAACTTCCGGCGCTCAAATCACTCGCTGACCATTTGCGCCAATTGCGCGAGCCGGATCCGGCGGAAAATCTTTCGCCGGATTTGGCGCGGGCCATTTACGGCGCGACGCTGCAAACCTCGGTGAGCCGGTTGGAGGAATTCGCCCAATGCCCGTTCCGCTTTTTTGTTCATTCCGGCCTGCGCGCCGAGGAACGGAAGGTTTTTGAACTGGACGCGCGCGAGCGCGGCAGTTTTCAGCACGAAGTCCTGAAGCGGTTTCACGAGCAATTGGCCGCCGAAGACAAACGCTGGCGCGACCTCACGCCGGCGGAGGCGCGCGAACGCGCCGGCAAAATCGCCGCCGCGCTCGCGCCCGACTACCGCGACGGGTTGTTGCGCGCGGACGACCAGGGCCGGTTCACGGCGCGTGTGCTGGCGGAGTCGTTGCAGGACTTTGTCGAAACCCTGGTGACATGGATGCGCGGACAGTACGAATTTGATCCGGCGGTGGCCGAACTGGGGTTCGGCTTTGAAGCGGGCGGCGCGCCGGCCTGGGAGCTGGAGCTCGGCAACGGCCATAAACTGGCATTGCGCGGGCGGATTGACCGGATTGATTTGTGGCGCGAAACCGGCGGCAGCGCCTGGTGCGTGGTGATGGATTACAAATCCGGCCAGCGGAAGCTCGACCAAGTTCTGGTTGAGCATGGAGTGCAGTTGCAGTTGCTGGGTTATCTGGCGGCGCTGCGGCACTGGCCCGACCCGCGCGCGCTGTTTGGCGTGGAACGACTGGTCCCCGCCGGCGTTTTTTACGTGAACCTGCGCGGCAAATACGACGGCGGCGACACACGCGCCGAGGCCTTGGCCGGGACGGAGGCGGCGCGGCGAATGGCCTATCGTCACACGGGACGTTTCAGCGCGGACGCGCTCCCAAAGCTCGACAGCCGCCCCGACGCAACGGCCGGCGATCAATTCAATTATCGCCGGAACCGCGACGGCTCGCTGCGCAAAGGTTCGGCCGAGGCGCTGCCGCGCGCGGAATTTGAAGCGTTGCTCGACCGCGTGGAAACACAGTTGACGGAAATGGGCCGCGCAATTTTTGCCGGCGAAGCAAAAGTGGACCCCTATCGCAAGGGCAGCCTGACGCCGTGCGAGTTTTGCGATTACCGCCCGGTTTGCCGGATTGATCCCTGGACGCACCGGTATCGCGTCTTGCGCGCGGCGCCGAAGGAAATGATTTCATGAACCATTCGCACCACCGCGAGGTTTTGGACTGCGGCGGCCCTCCACCGCTTTGCCAACGGACAGCGGTTCGTCCAAAGTGCCGGAGGACTGGCGCAGTCCAAGACGCTGGCGCGCCGGCGACGGCACTTTGCCATTCACGGCCACAAGCCGCGTCCCAGGCTAAATGTAAAATTTTCCCATGACGCTGCGCGGCAAATCCGATCCGGGCTGGCCGGCGCTCGTGAAAAAATGGAAGGCCACGCAGGAACGTCTGCGCCAGAAGATGATGGTCGCGCCGCTCGAACCATTGCCGCGATTTGTCGCCGGGGCGGATTGCGCGTTTTCCGCCGACCAGCAAACCATCTTCGCGGCCGCCGTGGTCTATGACCGTGAAACCCGGCGCGTCATTGAAGTCGCCCACGCGACGCGGTCCGCGGAATTTCCCTACATCCCGACTTTTTTGAGCTTTCGCGAAGGCCCGGCCATTACGCAGGCGATGCGTGCGTTAAAACACGAATTCGGCGCGATTCTCTTTGACGGGCAAGGTTATGCGCATCCGCGCCGGTGCGGCATCGCGTCGCATCTGGCGATTGAACTGGACCAGCCCGGCATTGGCGTCGGCAAAAGCCGGTTGACGGGAACGTTTGGGAAATTGGCGTTGCCGGCGGGCGCCACCACGCCGCTCATGGACGACGACGAACAAATCGGCGTCGTGTTGCGGACGCAAAGGGGAATTCGTCCGGTGTTCGTGAGCATCGGCCATCGCGTGGATTTGGCGTCCGCCGTCAAGCTGGTTCTGGCCTGCTGCACGCGTTTTCGCATTCCCGAACCGACGCGCCAGGCGGACATTGAGGTGGCGAAACTGAAACGGCAATCGAAGTAGGACAGGCACGTTGCCCGTCTTTCAATCGTCAACGTTTGCCGCTCCTTGAGTTCCAGTCGCGCGCCAAAAATCTTCTTGTTAAAACCCAAGTTCTTTGGCCGCCGCGATCGGGCTTTTGCAGGTAACCACTCGCGGACGATGCGGGTAATGAAAAACCGTCAGGATGTTCATTCCGATGTCCTTGCTGGGATCGGGAATGATCCGCACCACCAAACCGACTCCCGCCCGCCCGATCAATTCCATCATCCGGCCAAGCCACGGTTCGCAATCCAGCCCCATGGATTCCAAGTCGCTGAAATCCGCCAGCAAACGAAACCCCGGCGACATCTCGGCCAGTTGCGTCGCCAGGTCTTCCCGGCCGCGCTCAAATTCCTCCGGCCGCACCCGCCCGAGGTAACTGATATGCAACAACCGCTTCGGCTTGTTCGACGTGATCAATAACATGTTAATCACGTTAGCCGGTCCGCGATGGGAATTCGAGCGAATAACCGCCAGACCACCAGGGCGCAATAAAAGATGGGTGTTTGCCAAAAAAACTGTAGTCCGCAAACCTCCCGGGTTGAAATTGGATGAGGGACAGTCTTTGGGCGCGGGCATTGAACCGCCGCCAGCCGCGTGAACCGGCCTGAAAGGCAAGCCGACCTGTAATTGACCATGATACTTTGGACTGAACAGTTCGTGACGGGCTCCAGCACGATTGATCAACAGCACCGGATGTTGATTAACAACATCAATCATCTGGAGAGCATGTTGACCGAAACCAATCCGAGCCGGGAGGAATGCGAATTCCTGGTCCACTTGGTTGATTTTCTGGAGTCATACGCCGGCACGCATTTCCAGTTTGAGGAGCACTGCATGGAAAAACACCGGTGCCCGGCCCACGCGCAGAACAAACAGGCCCATGAAAAGTTCCTGAAATTTATCCATCAGTTCAAGGAACGCTATGAAAGGGAAGGTTTGCGGCTGGACGTTCTCCGGAGCCTGCATCAGTTCCTGAGTTCGTGGATAGAGGAGCACATTTTGCAGGTGGACACCCAGCTTCGGCCGTGCATCAAGGATTAGTGGCGAAGCTCGCTCCCGGTTTATTGTTTGGTCCGCACTGCACGGTTGATGCCGACAATCGCAGGCGGAACAGCGTCAGACCATGGCGGGAACGGAATGGCTTTCCGTCCACTTCCGTCCGAGCGTCCACAGCGTGTCCGGCTGAAGCGTTTTCTCCAGAAGCGGGAACACGCTTTTTTCCTCGCGGCGGAAATGTTCACGTGTGGCCGCCAGCGCCTTTTTGAGCAGGCGTTGCGCCTCCGCCGGCTCGGTTGTGCGGTGGATGCGTTTGAAGTGGTCGTCAATTTCGCGATGATCCTGATACAGGCGGTTCAGCGCCCCCCGGTCGGCCAGGGCGTGATCCAGGGCCGCATAGGCCAGGTTCGTTTCGGTCTCGCCATGGCCGCACAACAAACCTTCCACCACTGACGCCAGCAACTTTACCTCCGGCACGGACGTGGAGTCGGCCAGGACCCGTTCGATTTGTTCAAACACGTCGCAAAAAACCGCGTGTTCCATGATCAGCGCCTGGGTGATGGTTCCCATAGTTTTATAGATGGCACACCCGGGTGCGGCGTTCAAGTTCGGGCCGGTGAAATTTGCCGCCGGCCGTTCCCGGCCGGCAAGTTATCCGCAGATTACACGGATTTCCGCTGATTCGGTTTTGTCTGCGGCAATCTGCGACATCGGCGGAAGGATGCTTCTGTTTATCAGGAGGAAGCCTTCCCGGCTTTCTCCCGAATAAAATGGAGCGGGCCCACGTCCGCTGCCACGCGCGGTAATAATCCCAGTCACACAACACGTGTCTTTGCCGCGGATTTTGTCGCGGACGCGCCGGGACAGAATTAACTGAATCGTCACAACAATCCAGTTGCGTTCCGGCGGTAATGAGGGAAATTCACCGGAAAATTGGACCATTAAAAATTATGAGTGCTGAAAAAAATTCCCCACAAATTGGCGGGTTCAGTTGGAACGAACTCGTGACCCAGGACGTAGCCGCGTCCAAAAAATTCTACTCCGGCCTGTTCGGCTGGAAAACCCAGCCCTTCGGCAAGGGCGCGGATTATACGCTCTTTAAACAGGGCAAGGACATGGTTGGCGGCTTGATGAAATGTCCCCAGCCCGGCGCGCCGCCGCACTGGCTCGCCTATGTGACCGTTGCGGACGTGGACAAGTCCGCCCAAAAAGCCAAAAAGCTCGGCGCGGAAATCGTGGTGCCGCCGTTCGATGTGCCGACCGTCGGACGCATCGCCGTCCTCGTTGATCCGCAAGGCGCGGCCATTGGCATTTTCAAATCGATGATGTGATTTCTCCGCCAAGACGTTAAGACCCGGAGAAAGTCGTTTCACAGCAGGCGCCGGCCAGCGCGCCCGGCCGGCAAGTTGTCCGCGGGTTTAACGGATTCTCGCGGGTTCGGTTTTGTCTGCGGCAATCTGTGACATCTGCGGAAGGATTCAGTCCATCGGGGTGAAGTTTTTCCAGCTCGCGCGTGAAGGCATAGGCGTCGGCAGTCGTGAAGTTGTCGGAGGGGCGGGTTGCCCGGGTCCCAAACCGCGTTGTTGGATGGAAACCCTTTCCTGGCCGCCAATGATTTTGTTCGCAGTTGGATTTGCGAACTCCGGCCTACGCCGGCCTCGCCATCTGGAACAGCAGGTCGTTCAGTGCCTGCAGGCCCAGCGGCTTGTGGACCGAGATGTCCACTGACGCTGACAATGACCCGGTGTCCATCGTGGTGTTGCCCGCGCCGGTCATCAGAATGACGGGCGTGTCGGGGGATTCGGTCTTGATCATCTGGGCCACCACGTAGCCATTGATACCCGGCATGTTCATATCGGTGATGACTACGTCATAGGGCTCGTTTTTCAAAAGGGCCGTGCGGAACAATTCCACCCCGCACTTTCCGCTGGAAGCCGCGCCCGCCTGATGCCCGAAGTATCGGAGACAATCTTTAACGCTTTCCAGGACCATCTCGTCATCATCAATGCAAAGCACGCGCAGCGAACGCTTCGGCGGGGCCGGGACCCGGCCGCTGCCCGCCTCCCTGACGGTTGGTGGACATTCCCGGGAAACGTCCCGCGAGTCCAGCGGTGTGTCACGCAGCGGTTCCGAATGGTTAAATCCAGGGAAAATATTCATATTAAAATTCATTTTGTGGGTTCGTGGTGCCGGTTGTCAGGCGGCGACGCTTCGAGGAACCCGGCGTTGCCCCGCCGCCGCGCTGACGGGCCGGGCCACCGGCCATCAACGGGCTTCCCGCAAAAAACCGCTGCCCTGACTTATTCATAATCTGTTCGTGCCATTCCAAAATTTCCCGTGCGGTCATCCACGCAACCAACTGCCCATATTTAACACAAGCCGGCTGAAACTTGAGAAATAAGGGACGGTTGGGAGGATATTCGGGGTCAAATGGCCGTGGTTGCAGGTGGAATCTCAAGGAAAAAGGACACCCGATCCCGGCGGAGTTGTGGCCGGCGGGCGTTCCGGAAATGTTTAAACCCGGCACCAGAAGGTTAACCGCGAAACAACCGAACCACGCGAAAGTTATGCACAGATCCGCTGATTCGGTTTTATCTGCGATTCCATTCCTGTGAATGCGCCATTATCATTGGTTCCAGGTGTAACGGAATCGTAACAAATCCATTCTTGTCCAATCGGTTTCGCCTTTGCGAAGGTTTCGGCGATGACTGGACACGAACTTCATTTAATCGCGCTGCTCGCCATATGAAACACTATTTACCCATCGTCCTCGCATTGGCCTGCGCCGGGTTGGTCATATCTCTGATCGTGATAAAACGCGGGGACAAGGCGCAGCATGAAAATGATGCCGGCGCGATTGCCGACTTTTCAAACCGATTGGACTCGGCGCAGATACAAATCGCCTTTTGTAATGGAACGATGCTCACATTGTCCAATCGCCTTGATGACAGCCGGTCCGCGTCATTGACCTTTTCAAACCAACTGATTGAAGCCGAATCGAACATTGTTCTCGGCGCGGAACAAATCACCAACCTGAACCGGCAGGTCGCGGAGGTGGAATCGTCAAATCAAATTTTTGGCCGGCGCGTCATGGATTTGACCAACCAGATGGCCGGCCTCGCGAGGCAAACCGGGGCCAGTCTGGATCAGGCAAATAAAAACTATGCTCTCCTGGAAAATCGTCTGCGCCGGGACGTGGCCGAGCGGGTTGTGGTGGAACGAAAATTTAACAATCCTTCGGAACTGCAGGCTCAAATGCAGTATCTAAAGACGCATCCGGCCGAGGCGATTTCCGCCGGGAGCATCTATGCCGGTTTGGATGTGGAAGTGAAATCGAACGTGTTCCATGTCATTTCCCCGAACTGATTCGGGTCTCCGCCTCCGTTGCGAAATTCCCGGCAACCGCCAGAGGCCGCGCATTTTTTGACAGGATTAACCAAAAAGAAATGAATTTTGCGCCATTCTGTCATTCTCCCTAAAACTCAGGGCAATCCAGCAACATTAGAACATTGTCTGAAAGATTTCGCTTTTGCATCCGTATCAGTAGTGGGGGCAAATGTAATCCCCTGAACATGTCACGCGTATTGGTCATGGATGACGAGGCGGATGCGAGGATTTTCATCGAAGAAATCCTTAAATCAGCCGGTCACGAGGTGGTTTTGGCCGCCGATGGGTTGGAAGGCATGCGGCAATGCCATTCCACGCCGGTTGATCTGGTACTGGTCGATCTGTTCATGCCCAACCGGGAGGGGTTGGAAACGATAAAAGAGATCAAGCAACAGTTTCCGGATTTTCCGATTATTGCGATGTCGGGAAATTCATTGGCCCTGCCCCTGTTGTCGGTTGCCCAGCGGCTCGGGGCAACGGAGGTGCTGCAAAAACCGTTTTTACCCGAGGAGTTGCTGGAGGCGATAAAACACGCGTTGCAGTCCAAAGGCCGGCCTGCGGTAAAGAAATGACCGATTTAACCGCCAAGACGCAAAGATCGCCAAGGTTTCAGCCACAGATTCACACAGATTTTCACAGATGTTTTTAGCTGCGCCCATCTGTGGCCCGGAAAGTACTCTTCTGGCCTTGAAAATCTTCGGCTCGAACCTTGTCCTCGACGTCAAAAAAGTCCGTGGTTATTGCTTAAAATTATGGTCACCACTCGTCAAAAACTCGTCTAGTATGTTGGTGGAGCGGGTGAAGGGAATCGAACCCTAATTTCGTTTCCGCCCCTTACAAAGTGACAAACACATTGATTTTATTCATATTTGAACCTTGACAAACTTCCCTGTATGTCTTACTCTGTGTCTTACCTATGGCATACGTTTGGAAACATCCCAAGTCTCCGTTCTGGATGGGCGTTTATCGTGACGATCAAAACCAGTGGCGGAAGAAAACCACCAAAAAAACCGTCAAGACTGACGCGCTCGCGCTCGCTATCGAATGGGAACGCGCGGCAAGACTAGGCCGCGACAAGGTTCTCACGGAAGCAATCAGCCGGGAAGTCATCGGTGGCATCCTGGAGCGCACAACGGGCGAGACGCTTTCGCCAATCCACCGTGCGCGAGTTTTGTGATGAATGGCTGCGCGGCAAGACACATTCGCGGCAGGAACGCACGGCGGAGCGTTATCAAACGTCCATTGACCGTTTCAAAGAACTTCTAGGCAACAAGGCCGACAGGCCGATTGCCGCCGTGACGCCGCACGATTGCCAGAAGTTTTACGACAAACTTGCCGAAAAAAACCTTGCTCCGGCCACGTTACGCGTGGAAATGAAAACCGTTTCCAGCGTGTTCAATTATGCGCGGCGTCTTGGACTCATTGCGACGAATCCGGTGGCGGCGGTCGAATTGCCAGAACGCATCAAACAGGTAAAGCGGAAAGTGTTCACGCCCGCACAAGTGCAAATGCTCATTGATGCCGCCACGCCCGAATGGAAAACCTGCATCCTGCTTGCTTACTACGCTGGATTGCGGCTTTTGGATTGCGTCACGCTGACATGGGAAGCGGTGGATTTAGCAGGCGGCAAGATGCTGGTGGAAACACACAAAACCGGCGAAACGTTGGAAATCCCGCTGCATCCGACGCTCAAAGCCCATTTGTTCAAGCTCGCGGGCGACTCTACCGGCGCAATCTGTCCGGCACTGGCGGCTGCGCGAGTAGGCGGACGCTCTGGCCTGTCCCGCAAATTCTTGAACCTGATGAAAGAGGCAGGCATCGGCAGTGAAGAAGTTGACACCGCTGGAAAGAATTCGTTGGCGCGGTTGTCATTCCACGCACTCCGCGCTTCGTTCAATTCCGGCTTGCACAACAAGGGCGTAGATCAGGAATTGCGCCGCAAGTTGACCGGCCACAAATCCGACGCCATGAACGACCGCTACACGCGGACGGAAATGCAAACCTTGCGTGACGCCGTAAACAAACTGCCCACGCTCAAGGTTTCGTGAGTCATTTGACGCAGTTTTTGCACTTTTCGTGTCATTTTGGGCCGTTTTCATGCGCAAATTAACTGTGCGGGGAAGTGCGGGGAAGCGTGGAGCGTCCAACGGAATTTTACTACGTTCTTTCTTCACGCGCGCCCGCGCGTAGCACCTCTACAAAGTCCTATTCACAGCATCCATTGATAAATCCCGGCTTCACCGCGAACGCCGGCGGCTCGACGTGTGCCTTTCTTGACCATGTCAATCAGGCCATAGCCTTGAAGTTGCCGTATGATGCGTTGCGCCTGCATCGGGAAAATCCCCAGCCGGTCGCCAAGCTGGTTGAATGACATAAAAAACGTGCGTGGCTCGCGTTTTGGCTCTGGCAGCAACGCCAGGTCGCGGCAAATGCGAAATGATGGCGGTGGCCGTGTGTGACTTGGTGCCTTTGAATTTTGTAAGGCCGCGCAAACCGTCGTCGGTATCAAAACTCTTTTTGCACCAGAAAACTAAAGTGGAAATGAAAAGGGCGGGAACTTTTTGCAGCGTTGAAAATTTCCCCGCCGCTGAACGACGCGAGAGGCTAAAGGCGGTGTTATGTGAAGCTGACTATCCGCCGGACATTATCCGTGCGTGTCTGGCCGAAGCGGAAAAAATTGGATATAAGGCGGATTGGGTTCAAGCATATCTGCGCGAATATAAATCGCCGACAGATAAAAAATTCACCGGCAAAGCACCATTGCCGATGTCCAGCCGGGGCGCACGCGCTCATCAGGTTGAATACACGGGCGCGGAAATCAGTCGTCGCATGGCGTCCTATTGGCGCAAGCATCGCCGTTTTCACGATTGCAAAGAATTTATCCGCAAGCGGTTCACCAAACCGATTCCAAAAACACCTTTCGCGGATGGGCTGACAATGGTTGATTGGGAAGTAAATTCTGCTTTCGCGGAACACATGCGGCTTGTGAGGATGAATCGAACACCGGTCGCAAAATAGCAGATTTTTCATGTGACGTTTTCTTGGTCACATGTCTGACGGATTCATTTGCCGACTTACACTTGGGCAAAACGACGGATGGCCTCGGTATCCCCAAAGGGCACGGTTTGGGCGCCGAGACGTTGGAGTTCATTGCAAATATCTTGCGCGGCGGCCTGCCCTTTGGCCCTGGCGCTAGGGTAGCGCACCGTAAACAGGAAATCTTTCGGAAGACGGTTAATCTGGCGCAGCCGCCGGACGGTGGAAACCCAAGCGTCGCCGTGGCGATAAATATCGGTCGTAATGGGTTTGTCCATGTGGAGTGGCTTGATGGCCTTGCGTGGCGTATCGCCCTCAAAATGCACGAATGGCAAAATAACGTGATAATTGTCGTCGCCGACGCGCTGATCTTGTTTATAGAAGCGCGCGAGATTCACTTTTTGAAGAAAATCCCCTAGACGACGGCGCATGATAATTTCCTGATACTCGCGATCACGGGCGAATTGCCGTTCGATGTAAAAATCAAACAACTCTGCCAACTTGGCCTTGGGATCATCGGCCAGCACCGTCCTGACTTCGCCAAAATGGAACAAGCTTTCGCGCGTCCGCACCAATTCCTTAAACGCGGCAACGCGAATCTGCGTCTCGGCTCCGAGAACAAACTGCTTGGTTTCATCATTCCGCCCGGTCACACGAGACAACTCTTTCAGCAGACCGCCCAAACCGGTTTTGAAAATATCAAAATCCAGTTCAGGGAAAAAATCGGTGATGCGCTTATACTTCCGGCGCTCAAAGGTGTGGCCGAAAAAGTCCAGTTGCGGGCAGAGTAAAACGACGCCCACATTGACGAATTCACCGGTTTCGCGGTATGGGCGAAAACGGGCAATGGCGTAGTTGCAAACAAATTTGTTCATGCGGCCCCCCAGAATTTGGCTGAATCCGATTCAAACCGCCACAGCATTTTTTTGACCGACTCAAATGTAACGCCCGTTGGCGTGTCTGTCCATCCGGGCGGCATTTCCTCCCACCATTGGTCAAGCTCCTTCAAGGCAGCGCGCATCAACGTTTCCATTGATTGCCGGAACGCAGGCGTCCACGCGGCGCGCGATTCCAGAAAAATGTGCTGCGACCAGAAATCCGCCAACGCGGTTTTATCAAACGCCAGATTGTGGTCAATGACGTAGGCTTTATGGTCGTGATGCACCCACAAAATGTTTGGATTGCCGCCGTGTTCGGTCAACGTCCGGTCGCCATTGGCAGTCCACCAGTCAAACAGCAGGATTTTTGCGCGTAACGCTTCGTCAATCTGGCCGATGTAAAGGTAACGTTACACTCACTAGGGCGGCGGGCGGTAACGGCAGGAAATAACCCAAAGAGCCGTCGGGAAACTTTTTTCGCCTTAATGTAGAAAGATTAGCACCCATTCGTAACTCCTGCTCATAAGTCCAGTCTGCATTCTTCGAGTAGATAATTTGATTTTCAGCGGCTTCCATTTTGATTGGATTTCGTTGCCAAGCTGTGTCAAACACCACGCGGTCTGAAGTGTAATGCACGGGGCGTAATGTATTTCGCCAGTTTTATTGGCTCCTCCCATTAAGCGAGCGGCGTTTTGGACGTTTCGGAAAAAAATTCGCACGCCATTTACATTCAGCCAATAGGACTTCCAAAATACACGCCCGGCTTCGTGAACGCGAAGGGGGTGGGTGGAGTATTATGCTTGTTTTGCCTGCTTCCATCACTGGCTGGTAATGCCTTGGAATGGCTCGCCGTGTTCCATAAATGGCCTGAGACGGGCGTTTGGTTGTGCGGAGAAGCACAGGGCAACCAACTTTTCCAAGCCAGAAACCACTGAATCCAGCCAATGTCGTTTAGGGATATTCAATGAAGTCTTGGGAAGCTTGTGTCTTACTTCATGTCTTACTTTTGCCTGTCTCCGTGAACCAATTTGCTTAGAGTAGTTTATTTTATTGGACTATTTTAAGTTGGAGCGGGTGAAGGGAATCGAACCCTCATCTCAGGCTTGGGAAGCCCGCATTCTACCACTGAACCACACCCGCGTTCGTTCCGCTGCGCGGAGCTACGGCGCGGCACGCCCGCCACGCCATGGCAACGCAACCAGTTGGTCGAACCGCCGTTGTCGCGCCCTGCTTTTGTGTACCAGACTGCGCGGCGGCTGGCAACAGCTTTGCGAGGCGTTACGATGCGGTGCGCAGGCGGTTGATCGCATTGCGCAACTGGTCTTCAATCCGAAGCTGCCGCTCGGGTGAAACGATTTTGCCGCCGTCCAGTTCACAAACGTAAAAGCTGTCAACGGCCGCGCCGCGCTCGGTCACAATGCGCGCGCTGACAATGTCCACCGCCAGCTTGGAAAGGGTCTGGGAAATCATGTAAAGCAGGCCCAGGTGATCTTCGGTCTCAATTTCGATGAGCGTGCGCGTCTCGGACGCTTCATTGTCGAAGTGAATCAGCGTTTCCAGGTGCTCACCCGTGTAGGGCAGATAAGCCGGTTGTTGAGTGATTTGGCGCGCAATGAACGCGGGCAGATCAATCTTCTCATCCGTCAGGACTTTTTCCAGCAACTCGGCAAATTTGTCGTGCTGCTGGCGCGTGGCGAGATTGCCCGTCCGGCCGTCATTGACGAAAAAGGTGTCGAGCACAACGCTGTCGGTGCGGGTGAAAATCTGCGCGCCCAGAATGTTCAGTCCGACGGCGCTGAGCGAACCGGCGATTTTGCTGAACAGCCCGGAGCGGTCCCAGGTGCAGATTTTGACGGCATTGTAGCCGCGATCCGCCTCATCCCGCCAGGCGGTGATCGGCGAAAGCACGCGGTTGTCTTCCAGAATAAGCCGGCTCATGAAGCGATGCGCGAGTTCCAGATCATCAATAATCTCCCCGGCGGTGCGGACTTGAAAATAACGGGGCGAGAGCGTGGCAAAATGGGTGTTGATCTCCTCGTCGGTCAGCGATTTGCCGGCCAGTTGCCGGACTTCCTGCAAAAGGGATTCCCGCTGCTCCACCTCGGCGCGGATGAATTCCGTGCCGCCGGTAAGCAGGATCATCGCACGGGTGTGCAACTGCCACAGCAGCGCGTCTTTGAAACCGTTCCAGAGCTTGTCACTTGTGCCTTGCGAGTCGGCGAAGGTCAGCAGCGTGAGCAGGTTGAGCGCCTCGGGCGTTTCAATTTTCCGCGCAAAATTGCGGATGACCACGGCGTCGTCGAGGTCGCGCCGTTGCGAGACGCCGGCCATGAGCAGATGGTTTTCAATGATGACGCGCAACGTGTGCGCCGGCGCGCTGTCAATTCGCAGCCGCTTGGCGACCCGCATGGCCATTTCGGCGCTCACTTCCGGGTGGCGGCCCCGTTTATGGTGTTCCGCCTTGCCCACGTCGTGCAACAGCAACGCCAGATAAAGCAAACCGGGGTGTTCAAGACCCTGGAACAGCGGTGCGTAGCTTTTATACGGCGGGTCCTTGGCTTCCCACACGCGGTCGAGTTGTTCCAGGCAGACCAGCGTGTGCTCGTCGGCGGCGTATTGATGGTAGAATTCGTGCTGCACCAGACAGGTGAGCCTGCCGAACTCGGGGATGTATTTGCCGAGCAAATTCACCTCGTGCATGGCGCGCAGAATGGACGCCACCGCGCCGCGTTGTTCGAGGATGGTTAAAAACGTCTCCCGCACGTGCGCATCGTTCAAAAAACCGCGGTTCACCAGTGAAAGTTCATTGCGGATGAGCTGCACTAGGTCGGGGTGCAAGGGCAACTGCCGCTGTTGCGCGTAAAGGAAGACACGCATGAGGCGTTGGGGCTGATCCCGAAAAATGCGGCTGGAGGCGGCGCGAATTTCACTGTCCGTGAATAAAAAACCATCCACGGGTTCCGGCGGGGGGCGTTTGGGAAGCCACGCGCGCAACGAAAGTATTCTTTCGGTTTGGGGCAGCAACGCCATGCGCTGTTCCAGCGTGCGCGTGATGAGAAAAACGTTGCGCATGTGCGTGTAAAGGTCGCGCATGAATTTTTCGATCCGTTTGCTGGGCGAGCGGTCGCTGTAGCCCAAACTGAGCGCCACGGCGGGTTGCAGGTTTTTGCCGAGCACGTCCATGGCGCGATTGGTCTGATAGTGCAATTCCGTCCGTGCCCGCAGCAAAAAGTCGTAGGCGGCTTCGAGTTGTCTGCGCTCAAATTTGGTGACGAATTCGCGCGCCTCCAATTCGCCCAGGGTGCGCGCGCGGTATTTGAAAAACGCCATCCACAACAGGTTCTGAAAATCGCGCAGCCCGCCGCAGCCGTTCTTGATGTTGGGCTCCTGCATGCAGGCCGAATTGCCGAACTTGCTGTGACGCGCCTTCTGGTCTTCGACCCGCGCGACAATGTATCTCTTTTCAAAACCATCAACGCACCGGTCCAGGAGCGCCCGCTGGAATTTTTTGAACAACTTCCCGTCACCGACAATCAAACGCGCCTCGATGAGCGAGGTCTTGGACTGCATGTCGGTATTGGCCACTTTCACACAGTCATCCATGCTGCGCACCGCGTAACCGACCTTCAGGCCGAGGTCCCAAAGCGGATACAGGACGCCATCAATCAGCCGGGACAGAAAGGGAAGCGGTTTGCCCGCGGCGACCTGTCCGTCGTGCAGAAACATGAAATCAATGTCGCTGTACGGATTCAGTTCCGCGCGGCCATAACCGCCGATGGCCACCAGCGCCAGCGGCGGAAATTCCTTCTGCGCCTGGGGTGACAAACCGCGGCGCGCGCACTCCCAAAGATGTCGCAACAGCGCATCGAGCATCGCCGCGCGCGCCCGGCAGATTTCGTGTCCACCCGTGCCGCCGCGGTGCCACAATTTGAGCCGGTGCGTTTCCACTTTGAGGAAGCCTTTGTAACGTGACAGCCTTTCCGCGCGATCGGCATCGGCCGGAAATGACAAACGCGCCTCGGCATCTCCCTCGATCTTTCTGATTAAGTCCTGCACGGGCGCACTGTAGCGGCGGTCTGCGGCCGCTGCAATTATTTCAGCACCTGCTATTGGCGCTCAGAGCGCGGCGCAAAGCGAAACCTTGTCGCGCGCCGGGCATCTATTCTAAAGTTCGTCAATGCCGGCCCATCCCGATCCCGATGCCATCCTGATGCTGCGCGTCAAACGCGGCGACCGGGCGGCGTTCGCGGAGCTGGTGGAAAAATACAAGCAACCGGTGATGAACCTCGTTTATCGCACTCTGCACGACGAGGCCGAAGCCGAGGACCTCGCGCAAAATGTTTTTTTGCAGGTTTACAAATCCGCCCAGCGCTACGAATCCCGCGCCAAATTTTCCACCTGGCTGTTTACCATCGCGCGCAACCTTTGCCTGAACGAAATCCGCCGCCGCTCGCGTCATCCCGCCGATTCGCTGGAAGAGGCGCACGCCGAACACGAGGACCAGCCGCGCCAGCAGTTCGAGGACAAAACGAACATGGCGCCGCCGGATAAATTGCTGCACGGCGAACTCGCGCAAAAAATCGAGGAGGCCCTGGCTGGATTGCCGGAAAATCAGCGCACCGCCATTTTGCTCTGCCGGCAGGAGGAATTGAGCTACGAGGAAATCGCCGAAATTTTGGGCTGTTCGCTTTCGGCCACCAAATCGCTCATCCATCGCGGGCGCGAAACGCTCAAGGAAAAGCTCAAACCGTATTTGCGCACCGGCGACTGGCAGGGCCCAAAGTAAAAGAACCTGTGTGAAACATGCGTTCACTCTCATTGAACTGCTGGCGGTGATGGCCATCATCGCCATTCTGGCGGCCCTGCTTTTGCCGGTATTGAATCAGGCCAAGGCGTCTGCGAAACGAATCACCTGCGTCAGCAACACCCGCCAAATTAATCTGGCCGTTCGCATATATGCAGACGAACACAGAGATGCCATCGCTTACTACACCAACAACATTTATGTGGATTACAAGAAGGACATCCTGCCTTACTTGGGACACTCGGACAGTTCATCATCCAACAACATGATATTTGTCTGTCCCGCCGACGATTTCGATCTGGATGGTCCGATTGGCTCGTGGTTTTGGGGGTTGCACGGCCGTGGATTTTGCCACCAGTCGCAGACGCAGTTTTCCAGCTACTGGTTCAACGGCGGCGCGCGTGGCACCAACAACACCGAATTGGGCATGGTGCAAAAAGCGTTCACCTCGGTCCGAAACCCGGCCAAAACCGCGCTGATTGGGGAAATCTCCGGCGGCATCGGTTTGAGCGCCCACAACCGCGTGCAGCCGCTCCAGTTTTTGGACGCCCGCAACGTGATGAGCTTTGTGGACAGCCATGTGGATTACATCAAAATCTACTGGAAGGGAGTGACAGGCCCCGACGGCTTTCCTGCCCTTTACGAACCGCCCGACCGATACAAATATAAATGGACGGGAAATTAATCCGGACACGAAGTGTTTATTTTCCCCTGTTAAAATTTTCCCATCTGCCTTTATTCCACCTTTGTTTTGCTCTGGCACAACATTTACTTCGTCGTGGCAACCCGTGTTCATCTGTGGTTAAAATCTCCGCAGATGAAAGCTGTCATTCTCGCCGCCGGCAAGGGCACGCGCATGCAGGAACTCACCAACGAGCTGCCCAAGCCCATGCTCCGCGTGCAGGGCAAACCCATCCTTGAACATATCGTGGCCGGAATTCTGGCGGCAGGCGTCCGCGACCTTTTCATCGTCACCGGCTGGCGCGCGGACGTGATCGAAAAACACTTCGGCGACGGCAAAAAGTGGGATGCGCACATTGTGTTTGGACGACAGCTGGTTCAGGACGGCACCGGCCGGGCGCCGGAACTGGCGAAGAAATTCGTCGGCGATTCGCCGTTTCTGCTGACTTACGGCGATATTCTCGTTCCACCGGAAACGTATCCGCAAATGCTCCGTCGCTTCGGCGAAGGCGATTTTGCCGGCGTCATCACCGTCACGCGCGGCGAGGACGTGACCAAGGGTGGGCTGAATTTTTTCGACGAACAGTATTGTCTGAAGCGGCTGGTGGAGAAACCGTCGCTGGCACAGTTGGAACAATTGCGCCGCGACGGCTGGCTCAAGCCCGGCGGTCCGGTGTGGTATAACGCGGGCATTTACATTTTGCGCCCGTCGCTGTTCGACTTCACGGGGCGCCTCAAAAAATCATCGCGCGACGAGTACGAATTGACTGATGCCATCAGCGCCATGGCTGCCGCCGGCCAAAAACTGGCCGGTTTGGAAATTCAGGGCCGCTGGGTGGACGTGCGCGATCCGGAAACGTTGGCGCGGTTGGAGAGCGGCACGGAGGGCACTCCTGCGTCGGTGCCCTGACCGGATGGGGCAGCGACGAAGCGCGGTCCTCCAAGTTCACGACACAAACCTTGGTTCGTACACCGGCCCCAGGCCGTGTTTGCGCAACAATTCGGCAAATTTGGCGATGGCGCGCTTTTCGTCCGTGGCCAGGTGATAATGAATGTGCCAGTCGAAATAATCCTTCCGGAAATCGTAGTCGTATTCGGTGCGGTTGCGGATGATCCAATCCAGCGTGTCCACGCCAAAACTTCTGGCGTCACGAAGTTGCTGGCGCAACTCTGAATTTTCAATGCCGCGTCGCAGGGCCCAGACCGCGAACACGAACGGCAGCTTTGTCAGCTCGAACCATGCCGAACCGAGGTCGAGCACCTCGTGCTCGTGCGGCGCGCGTTGAAAATCAATCGCCGGGTCGCCGATGAGCAACAAGGCGTCATGTTCCGCCGCATTCCGGGGATGGGTCAGCGGCTTGAACGCGGGCTTCAACCCGCGTTCCGCCAGCAGGACTTTCAAGAGGTTCAAGCCCGACAGCGATGCAGTATGGCAATAAATCTCCTTCAGCTCCGCCAGCGGACGGCGATGTGCCAGGAGCACGCTGTAAACCTCGCCGAGCGACGCGACGGCAATGCCGTCCAGAATGTCGTAACGGCCGGTGAGGAGAACTTCCGCGGTGCTGACGAGCGCGGCGTCGAGTTCATCGCGCCGGAGCAGTTCGGCGAGGCGGGCGGGCGTGGCGAAAATGACCTTGTCTTCGATGCCGCGCGTCAGCGGGACGGCATTGAGATATTGCACCGAGCCGATGCGGAATTTTGGGATTTTACCGGATACAGATTGGCTCACGGAACCATAAATGTCAGGGGTGCTTAAATCAGGCAACAAGTTTTTTGCCCGCGGCGGCCACGGTCGGCAACGAAACTACGGGCTGTTTTTGTGGCCGTGGGGGGTAGTTTGACCCGGCTTAATCTGGACAACTATTGGCAAAAAATCGCCAAAAAACGTTTAGCCTGTTCCGCTTTTGTTTCTGATATTCTTCCAACCATGGTTGACGGCAATCAACCCTCAGAAAGAGACGTTCAGCGAAATGAGTCTTTCCCGTGCGCTGGCGGCTCGGGGTGTGTTCAATCCGGGAGATTCGGGCGTTGGGCTGGAATTATCGCAAGGCTCCGCGCGGTAATGGGGGCTCGCGTGCCCTTCGGTTATGAGGACGAAACGGGATTCCATGTGGGAATAACGTCCGCTGAAAAATAATCCGCCCGGCTTTCACACACCGCCGTTGCTTCAGGGGTGACCCTGGTCATCCTCAATCTCGCGTGTTTCTCTTCGGAAACCCCCGGGTTGAATTAATTTTGCCATGAGACCGGTCCAGCCGGTTTGGTGCGAAGCGCAGCGCCGCGGCCGGTGTCGCGGGGAAGTATTCGTGGAAAAGCACGCGGCCGAGGAAATGGGGATCGCCCCTTCGAATCGTAAAAAAATTGGTGTGTTGCCATTTCGCTTTGCCGCCGCCGCCGTTTGGCTTAACTTGCCCGCATGTTCGAACCAGCCGATTTGTTTGACCTCAACCAGACCGAACACGCCGCCATTTTCGACGGCGGCAAATTTGCCTGGGACGCGCTCAAGAAAATTCAAGACTACCTCGCCGCCAATCTGAGACCGGCGCTCCACAATACGTGCGAGGGCCGGGCGTTCATTGGCGAAAAGGTTTTCATCGGCGAAGGCACGGTGGTCGAGGACGGCGTGATGATCAAAGGCCCGGCCATCATCGGCAGGAATTGCAAGATCCGCCACAATGCCTATTTCCGGGAAAACGTCATCGTCGGCGACAATTGCGTGGTCGGGAATTCGTCCGAACTGAAAAACTCGCTGCTGTTCAATGGCGCGCAGGCGCCGCATTACAATTACGTCGGCGACTCGATTCTCGGCCACAAGGTGCATCTCGGCGCGGGCGTGAAAATCTCCAATTTGAAAATGTTCCCCGGCAATATCACCATCGAGAAAGAAGGCCAGCCGTTTGTCACCGGCCTGCGCAAATTCGGCGCGCTGCTCGGCGATGGCGTGGAAATCGGCTGCAACGCCGTGCTGAACCCCGGCAGCATCATCGGGCGCGGCGCGGTGATTTACCCGAACGTCTTCTGGCGCGGCATCCTGCCCGCCAACATGATTGCGAAAGGAAAAATGGAAATTGAGGTCGTGGTCAAACGGCCGAGGGAGAACTGAATTAACGCAGAGAAGCAGAGCAGAGACAACAAAGTTAATCGTTGTTTCCAGCGGAGAAAAATTCTGCGGTCTTCAACAGAAAATCCGGCTTCAAAGATGAAGCCAAATTTAATTTGCGAATTCCCTCCAATTTTTCAGTCAGATTCCCAAAACCGATGAATCCGCAGATTTCAGCTAGCGACTTTTCCTTCAATGAAAAAGTTGGGCGCAGAATCTCCTGTTTAACCTTTTCGCGCCGCTCGTCTGGTGCGACGAGAAAGGATATCCCCCGGCTGAATTTTCTGCACGGTCTTTCGCATCCTGTGACTGAATCCGGAAACAGATGCTCCAGCTTTTTGAAACTCGTCCCAAGTGGTTCCCGTAAACAGGTCGAGCCAGTAGTTCATGCACAACAATTATCAAATCGGAACTTATCCGCAAAGCTAAACCATTTCACTAATCTTCTGTATGCAGTCCTCCAACGGCTCGCCCGGTTTCAATTCAATCCATTCCAGACTTTTCTGGGCGCGGAACCAGGTCAGTTGCCGCTTGGCGAATTGCCGGGTTTTGACTTTCACCCGCTCGATGGTTTCCGCCAGTGACCGCTCGCCGCGGAGATGTTCCACCGCCTGCCGGTAGCCGATGGCTTGCATCGCCGTCTTGTTTTCCACGAGGCCGCGCTTGAGCAGTTCGCGTGTTTCGTCCACCAAGCCGCGCGCGAACATTGCGTCCACGCGCACGTCAATCCGCCGGCGCAAATCATCAGTCGCGCGGGTTAGACAGAAAAACTTCGGCCTCTGGCCCTGGACTGCGGACTTCCATTCCGCCCGCTGTTGGGAAAACTTTTTGCCCGTCAGGCGAATCACCTCCACCGCGCGGATGACGCGGCGCGGGTTTTGTTTGTCAATCTTTTCGTAGGCCGCCGCATCGCGTTCGCTCAATTCACGCAGCAACGCCTCATACGGCATGGCTTCCAGTTTGGCGCGAAGTTCGGGATGGGCGGAAGGCGCTTCGCCAAGCCCGCCCAGGAAGGCTTTGAAATAAAGCCCCGTGCCGCCGCAGAAAACCGGCGCGTGACCGCGCGCTTGAATTTCGGCAACCGTCTTTTGCGCGAGCCGGACGAATTGCGCGGCGTCGAACGATTCGGTCAGGTCGCAGAGGTCAATGAGATGATGCGGCACGCGGGCGCGGTCGGCGGGCGACGGTTTGGCCGTGCCGATGTCGAGTCCGCGATACACCTGCATGGAATCGGTGGAGATGATTTCGCCGCCAAGTTGTTCGGCAAGGTGGAGCGCAATTTCCGATTTCCCGACCGCCGTCGGCCCGGCGATGAGGATTGGCAAAGGGCAGGTGGAAGCTGGGAGATGGGGTTTTGCCATTTTCGTTTCCTTGTTCACGCGCTCCGTTTTGCCGGTCCGCGCTGCGACAGGATGGCGCCCAGTCCCAGCCCGATGATGAAAATGGGGATGCTGACCAGCATGCCCGGCGTGAGGCCAAAGTGGATGTGATCGGGCGGATAATCGCCGCGGAAGTATTCCATGAACGTGCGGGTGATGGCGTAACCGACGAGGTAGTTGGCGAACACCTGGCCGTCAAATTTTTTGTGCCGGAACAGCCAGGCGAGCAGGAGATAAAGCAGAACATTGTTTACCGCATCATAAAGTTCCGTCGGATGCACGGGCAGGGAAGGGCCGGTCTTGCCGACGAGACCCTGCTGGTATTGTTGGGACCAGGCATAGGATTGGTTCGGGAATTGAACCGCCCACGGCAGATGGGTCGGATAACCGTAGCAGCAGCCGTTGAGAAAACAGCCGATGCGGCCAAAAAAGTTTCCCAAGGCGATGCTCGGCGCAAGCACGTCGGCTACCTTCCATAATGGCAATTTTTTCCAGCGGATGTAAATGAAGCCGGCAATCGTCGCGCCAATAAGTCCGCCGTAATAGACCAGTCCGCCGCGTTGGATCATGAAAATCTCCCAGAACGGCTGGCCGGCGAATTCGTCCTTCCAATACGTCGTCACATAGACAATGCGCGCGCCGAGGATGGCGCCGGCCATGAGCCAGAGCACTATGTCGGCGATGCGTTCGCCGGGAATGTTTTCACGCGGAGCGCGGAGGCTGGCCGTCCAGAGGCCGACGAGAAACGCCACGGCAATCATGATGCCGTACCAATGAATGGTGAGCGGCCCAATATGAAATGCAATCGGATGCACGATGAGAGGTTAAATCGCGGCGGTGGAAATGGAAAATTGAAATTCGTCTCGGTTCAGTCCGGATTGGTTGCCGCCACCGAATGAAAGCCCGGGGGCAACGGTGGCGGAGGCGGTGGCGCGATAAAGCCCGGGGGCAATGGCGGCCATTCCGGCACGTTCTGGACGAGATCGCGCCAGGCCTGGCGGTCGGCGGGGGACATTTGGGACCAGCGCAGGGCGTTCTTCAGAAATTCCTGCTTTTCGATGGCGCTCATGCCGGCGAATTTTGCGAAGGCATGAATGCATTCGTCCCGTTGGTCGGGGGGTAATTTGTCAAACGACCGCAAGGTTTTTTCCATCTGTTTGCGTTCCGCGTCCGACAAGGTGTTGAGCGCGGCCTGTTTCTCATCCGCCGTGAGTTCAAAGAATTGATTCACATTCGCGGAAATGCTTTTCCGTTCATCCTCGGTCAGGGCGTACCAGCGCGCCATTTCGGAGCCGGGGGGGGCGATTTTTTGCAGAGTCAGGCTGTTGGTCACGTCCACGTGCGCGAAATATCGCAAGGCGCGTTCGTTCTCCAAAAATTCCTGCTGCAACTGCGGCGGCAAAATAATCCATTGGTCAAGGCGGGAACTGACCAGATCGCGAATGTCCGGCGGGATTTGCGCCAACTGCCCGACGCGATCGCCTGGCGAATCGCGCATGAGCGGGAGCAAATACCAGCGCAACTCGGTCGCGCGCAGCCGCAACTCGCGCTCGTTGGGATCGAGCGCCTCGTACTCGTTGACCTTGGCGAGAATGCGTTCCCGGATCTCCGGGGGGCGATTGGTCAGAAAGGTTTCGCGTTCCTCCGGCGTCATGGCCAGCAATTGGCGGAACAAGGCCACCGGCGACCGCGGGCGCGGCAACATGGGGAGGCCATTGGTCGGCGCCGAGAGCAATTTCACGGGCGGCGGGACGCCCGGAACGGTTCCGGCGAACCCCGGGGAAATCAGCCATTGCCCGGCAACGCAAAACACCAGCCACCAGGGCGTCTGCTGCGAACGGTTCATTTCAGGAGCGCGAGCAACTCCTCATCCGCGCGGGGCTGGCTCATGCGCTGGATGGCATTGAAATTTTTCAAGGCCTCGACACTGGGCAACGGCTGCGCCTCAGCCATGAGCGCGACGCTTTGCGCGAGTTGCGCGCGTTGCGCGTTGAGTTCATGGTGTTGAATCGCCAACCCGGCAAACACCGCGACGGCGGCCGTAACGGCGGCCCGCGGGAGCAGCGCAGGCCAATGCCACCAACGTCCATCGCTTTTTCGCGCGGCTGGCAATTCTTCGCGTTCGACGGCTTGCAGCACGCGCGCGGTGAAATTCGATGGCACCGCCGCGTCCGGCAGCCGGGCCAGCCCTTCGGTCAAACGCGATTCAAGCTCCCAATCCGCCTGCGCTTCCGGCTGTGCGCGCAATTCAGCGCGTTCGGCATCGGTAAGTTTCCGCCGCCAAACCAACTCGCGCAACAGGTTTTGAATTGGCTCGCTTTTCATCGCGTCTTATGGATTAAAAACCGGCGGGTTGGCAAAGTTGCGCTGAAAACTCGCTCGCCGGCGCGGGTATTCCGCCTTATTCTATTGGCGAAAAGATGACCGCCATTGCTGCCGACCAAGCCAAATCCGGGGCGCCCGTACTGACGGGGCGCCGGCGCTTCCTCGACGCCTGCCATTGCCGCGCGGTGGAGCGCCCGCCGGTCTGGCTCATGCGGCAGGCCGGGCGCGCCCTGCCGGAATATCGCAAGCTCAAGGGAAAACACTCTTTTCTGGCCCTGGTCCGCACGCCTGAATTGGCCGCCGAAGTCACGTTGCAGCCCATTCAACGGTTTGATTTCGACGCGGCCATTTTGTTCAGCGACATCCTCGTGGTGGCCGAGGGCCTGGGGCAGGGTTATAAATTCCGCGACGGCGGCGGCATCGAGATGAATTTTGCGCTGCGCACGATGGACGACATCAGGGACCTCGATGTTCGCGCCCTCCCCGAACGCCTGGCCTACATCCCGCGCGCCCTGCAACTCGTCAAATCCTCGCTGGGCGAAAAAACCGCGCTCATCGGATTTGCCGGTTCGCCGTGGACACTGGCCAACTTCATGCTCGAAGGCGGCAGCGCGGACGAATTCACGCAGGCCAAAAAATTGTTTTACTCCGAGCCGGAAATTTTTGCGACGCTGATGAAAAAATTGACCGCGGCCGTCACGCGCCTGTTGCAGATGCAAATCCTGGCCGGCGCCGACGCGGTGCAAATCTTCGACAGTCTCGGCGGCTTGTTGTCCGGGAACGCGTTCGCCGCCGCGTCGGCCAACTGGATCAAACAGATCGTTGCCGCACTCAAAAACACCGTACCCGTCATCGTTTTTTCCAAGGGCGCGCATGAAAACTGGGACGCGCTGGTGGGCACCGGCGCGAACGTGCTGGGGATTGACTGGACGGTCCGGCTGGCGGACGTGCGCGCCCGGCTGCCGGAACACGTTGGCGTGCAGGGCAATCTTGATCCATCTTTGCTCCTGACGAAACCGGAAATTGTCGCGGCGGAAACCGGCCGGATTTTGACCGAAATGCGCGGCGCGCGCGGCCACATTTTCAATCTCGGCCACGGCGTGCCGCCCGAGGCCAAACTGGAAAACATCGCCGCCCTGGTCGAAACGGTGAAAAATTTCAAATGAAAGTAACTTTTTATAAGGAATGGTCGCGCGAAGCTCGCGAAGGCGGCGAAGGGATTGGTGTTTTTCCCGTCGTAAACTTCGCGGTCTTCGCGCGAAACATCTTTTCCGGCAAATGAGCCAACTGAACGTCAACCTGGATCTGGTGCAGAAATACAACGTGGCCGGGCCGCGTTACACGTCCTACCCGCCCGCCACGAAATTCACCGACACGATTTCGTGGGAACAGCTTTCCGCGAAGATTGAGGAGAACAACCGCGCGCCGCGCGACTTGTCGGTTTATTTTCACATCCCATTCTGCGAAACGCTCTGCTGGTTTTGTGGCTGCACCACCGTCATCACGCTCAACCACGACCAAGGCATGGCCTACGTCGAAGCGCTGGGCCGCGAAGTGGCAAAAATGGCGCCCCGGCTGAATCCGCAGCGCAAAGCGGTTCAACTCCATTTCGGCGGCGGCTCGCCAACCTTTCTGCGGCCCGACGAAATCCGCCGGCTCGGCGAAATCATTCACCAGCACTTCGCGCTTTCACCGGACATCGAGGCCAGCGTGGAGGTGGATCCCCGGCGGCTTACGCGCGAACACATGGTGGCGCTGCGCGAAATCGGCTTCAACCGCGCCTCGATGGGCGTGCAGGATTTCAATCCCAAGGTGCAGGAGGCGATTCACCGCATCCAGCCGCGCGAAATGACGCAACAGGCAATGGATTGGATGCGCGAACTCGGTTTCGGATCCATCAACCTCGACCTGATTTACGGCCTGCCGTTTCAGACACCGGATTCGTTCAAGGAAACGCTCGACACGGTGCTGACGATGCAGCCCGACCGGCTGGCCGTGTTCAGCTACGCGCACGTGCCGTGGATCAAACCTTCGCAAAAAATCCTCGAACGGGAAGTGCTGCCCACGCCGGAAACGAAGTTGCAGGTGCTCAAGCTCGTCATCGAAAAACTTACGGCGGACGGCCAATACGTCTATATCGGCATGGACCACTTCGCGAAGCCGAACGACGAACTCGCCATCGCGCAGCGCGGGAAGAAGCTTCAGCGGAATTTTCAAGGTTACAGCACGCGCGCCGGCTCGGACATTTATGCGTTCGGCATGTCGAGCATTTCGCAGATTCCGGACGCCTACTGGCAGAACGAGAAGGAACTGCCGAAGTGGCAGGAGGCCGTGGAAGCCGGAAAAGTGCCGTGGCAGCGCGCGTATCTGGTGACGGACGAGGACAAAATCCGCCGCGAAACCATCATGCGCGTGATGTGCGACCTCTCGCTCGACTTCACCGTGATGTCGCAAAAGCTCGGCATCAACTTCGCGCAACACTTCGCCAGCGAACTCGCCGCGCTCGCACCGTTTGAAGCCGACGGATTGGTGAAACGGAATCCGACCGGACTCGAAGTGACCGACGCCGGCCGGCTCTTCATTCGCAACATCGCGATGTGCTTTGACAACACACTTGCGCCGGCGGGCGAACGCCAGCACTCGAAAACAATTTGATTTTTAGCCACAGATGAAACACAGATTGAACCCGGAAAAAAAATCCGACTGACGAATGGCCAAACACGTCATTTTTCTTGGAGCAGAAGCTTCTCACACATCGGGCTACCCTTTAGGGATGGCATTATATGCCATGAGGATTTCGCAAGTTTCATCAAAACAGAATTGTAATTTATTTGTATTTCATCTGTGGCCGAAAAAAGTTGAATGAAACCCGTCGCCATCATTGGGGCCGGCATCACGGGGTTGACCGCTGCGTTTTATCTGAAACGCAAGGGAATGCCCGTCACAGTTTATGAAGCCGGCGGGCGCGTCGGCGGCGTGATTCAATCCATCCGGCGTGACGGTTTCCTGGCCGAGTGCGGACCGAACACCCTGCTTGAAACGTCGCCGAAAATCGCCCAGCTCATCCGCGACGCCGGGCTGGCCTCGCGCCGGCTCGATTCCGATCCCAAAGCCGAAGCGCGTTATGTGGTTCGTTACCGGCGGCCGATAGCCATGCCTTCGTCGCAACTTGGAATCTTCACGTCGGAATTGTTGAGCGCGAAGGCGAAGCTGGCCTTGTTGCGCGAACCGTTCGTCCCGCCGCGCCACGACGGCAAAGAAGAGAGTATCGCGGAATTTGTCGTGCGCCGGTTGAACCGGGAATTTCTCGACCAGATGATTGACGCGCTGGTGGCCGGAATTTACGCGGGCGACCCGCACAAGCTTTCCGTGCAACACGCATTCCCGCGGCTCGCCGAACTGGAAGCGTGTTACGGCTCGCTCATCAAGGGCCAGATTTTTGGCGCGCGCGAACGCAAGCGGCGCGGCGAAATCGCCAAGGACCGCGCGCCGAAGTTTTCCTTCGACGAGGGTTTGCAGGTTTTGCCGGACGCACTGGCGAAGCAATTGGGCGATTCATTGAAATTGAACACCGCCGTCACGAAGCTGACGCAAACGGACACCGGTTGGCGAGTGGCAACGTCCACCGGTGAAGCAGAACACAGCGCGGTGATTTATTGCGGGACAGCCTACAAACTGGCGGAATTGAAAATCGAAACAAACGAACCCCTCGCCCCGTCCCTCTCCCCGCCAAGCGGGGAGAGGGTGATCGAAGGTCGGGAGAGGGGAAGCCTAATGAATCTCGGCGCCTTTTCCGAAATCCGTTATCCGCCGGTGGCGAGCGTGGTTTTGGGGTTCCGGCGCGAGGACTTGGCGCATCCGGGCGAAGGTTTCGGCCTGTTGATTCCCAAAATCGAGGGCTTCAGAATTCTTGGCACGATTTTCTCGTCGTCACTTTTCCCCAACCGCGCGCCCGCCGGCCATGTCACGCTCACCAGCTACGTTGGCGGTGAACGGCAGCCGGAGCTGGCGCTGCGACCGGCGGACGAATTGGTGGCGCTGGCGTGTGAGGATTTGCGCGTGTTGCTCGGCGTGAAGGGCCGGCCGGTGTTTCAACACACGATGCTTTACCCCGGGGCGATCCCGCAATACAATCTCGGGTACGGTCGTTACCGCGAATTGATGAACGCCATCGAAAATCAAGCCGCCGGTCTTTTTCTGGCCGGCCATTATCGCGAGGGTGTTTCGTTGGGCGATTCGATTGTGTCCGGTTGCAATGTCGTGGAGCGCGTGGAAAAATTTCTGACTCCCAAATGAGCAAGGGCGTTTTGCTGGTCAATCTGGGTTCGCCGGACTCGACTTCGGTTAAAGACGTGGGGCGTTACCTGAATGAGTTTCTGATGGACGCCCGCGTGATTGACTCGCCGTGGCTGCTGCGGCGGTTCATCGTCAGCATGATTCTCCTCAGCCGGCCCGGCCAATCCGCCGAGGCCTATCATAAAATCTGGTCCCCGGAGGGTTCGCCGCTCGTCGTCACGAGCCGCAACGTCCAGGCGAAGCTGCAGGGACGTGTCACCCTGCCGGTCGCCCTGGCGATGCGATACCAGAATCCTTCCATCCCGGACGCAATCATCGGGCTGGCCGAGCAGAAAGTTGACGAGGTTTTGTTGATTCCCCTGTTTCCACACTATGCCATGTCGAGCTACGAAACGGCCGTGGAGCGCGGCAAGCAGGTCGCGGCCAAAATCGCGCCGCAAATGCTGATTAAAGTCCAGCCGCCCTACGGCGAGTCGCCGGATTACATCGCGGCACTCGCCGCCAGCGCGGCAAATTATTTGGAGGCGGGCTACGACCATTTGCTGTTCAGCTTTCACGGTATCCCGGAGCGGCATCTCAAAAAATCCGACCCGACGCGCCATCACTGCCTGATGGTCCCAAACTGCTGCGAAGGGAGCAGTCCCGCGCACGCGACGTGTTACCGCGCGCAGTGTTTGAAGACCGTGGCCGCGTTTGTGAAGCAGGCGGGCGTGCCCGCGGGAAAATTTTCCGTGTCGTTCCAATCCCGCCTCGGACGCGACCCGTGGCTGAAGCCGTACACGGATTTTGAACTGGCCGAATTGCCAAAGCGCGGCGTCGAAAATCTCCTGGTCATCTGCCCGGCGTTCGTTTCGGACTGTCTGGAAACGCTGGAGGAAATCGGCATTCGCGGACGCAAGATATTTTTGTCGGCGGGCGGAAAGGAGTTTGCGCAAATTCCGTGTTTGAACGAACACCCGCGCTGGATCGCCGCGCTGGAAAGAATGATTGAACGGTTTTGAAACGCCCGGCGGACCTACCTCTTTGCCTTACCCCGGCCAGCCGTGCGCCTGAACCCGAGTTTGACCGTGTCCTGCAAAAAGCCGAGAAAGCCTTTTTTCTTTTTGGGCAGCACGGTTGGAATCAGCTCACACTTGTGACTGCACAACGGGCAGAGAAAGAGCGGTTCGCCTCCCTTGAGACGCAGCACATGCACGCAGTCATTGCACATTACCTCGTGGCAATGCGTGCAGCGATGAGTGGCTTGGGCGCGGGAGTGACGCGGACAAAGGATGATGCCGTCGGCCAACACCACCGGCGGCCTGGGCCGGTCGCGCTCAAATTGTGGAATCGCAACGTTGACCTCGGTGGATTCGACAAACAATTCCACGTCACCCAGATACACCGTCTGGCCTGGCAGCAGCCACGCTTCCCGGACCTGGTCCCCATTGACGAACGTGCCGTTGGTTGAGCCACAATCGCGAATCATCACGCCGTCGTTTGACAGCACGATCTGGCAATGATTGACGGATACCGTGGGATGATTGATGGAGAAGTCGCATTCCGGGCTGCGACCGATCTGATTGACGCCGAGGCGCAACTCGAGCGTCTGATTCTTCAAACCTTCTGTCTTAACTAACAGCCTGGCCATGGAGCCTCCGATTTTCTGTCCGCAACCACTTTGCGCCTGCTTGGAATTAAAGTCGAGCAGAAAATCAACGGGTTTTTCCAGCCCGAATCAACTCAGGCTAAACCTTGCCTGGGCCGGGCGAACTGAATCCGGAACGGGAAGCGCGCCCAATGCCCTCATTTGCGCCAGGCACATATTTCCGGAACTTTTCTTCACGTTTTCCGTCCACCTAATTTTCTTTTTTCCAATGGATGGTTTGTGTTTAATTTTCATCAGATGCTTCAATACCTCGATTTGCTGCGGCACGTCCTCGAACACGGAAAACTCAAGGCCGACCGCACGGGCACCGGCACGTATTCCGTGTTTGGCGCGCAGGCACGGTTCGACTTGCGCAGGAGTTTTCCCGTGCTCACCACAAAGAAGCTGCATCTTAAATCCATCATCTACGAATTACTCTGGTTCCTGCGCGGCGACACGAACGTCAAATATCTCCACGAGCATGGCGTGACGATCTGGGACGAGTGGGCGGACCCGGACGGCAGTCTCGGCCGCATTTACGGCGCGCAATGGTGCGACTGGCGCACACCCGATGGCCGTTCCCTCAACCAGATTGACAGCGTCATCGGGCAGATCCAAAAAAATCCCGACAGCCGGCGGCACATCGTCACCGCCTGGAACGCCGGCGAACTGGACCAGATGCGGCTGGCGCCCTGCCACGCGCTGTTTCAGTTTTATGTGCTCGACGGAGAATTGAGCTGCCAGCTTTACCAGCGCAGCGCGGACCTGTTTCTCGGGGTGCCGTTCAACATCGCCAGCTATGCCCTGCTCACCTTGATGGTGGCACAGGTCTGCGGATTGAAACCCGGCGACTTCGTCCACACGTTCGGCGATTTGCACCTGTACGCAAACCATCTCGAACAGGCGAGGCTGCAACTCACGCGCGAGCCGCGTCCGCGACCACAGATGAAATTGAATCCGGCGGTGAAAAACATCCACGACTTCAAGTTCGAGGATTTTGAACTGGCCGGCTACGACCCGCACCCGGCCATCAAAGCGCCGATTGCGGTTTGAGTTTTGACAGAATTTACAGAATCAAAGCAATGCAACCCGGCAAACCCGATTCTGACAAACTGATCCACCCCGCCGGGAAGCGATTCAACCTTTTCAAAAAAGCCCGCGTGTTGCCGAGCCCCGTATTGCTGGGCGGGCTGCTGATTGTCCTGGCGACACTGGCGGCGTATTGGCCGGTTTTTTCAGCCGGATTCATCTGGGACGACGACGTCTATGTGACCCAAAATGCATTGCTGACCGCCCCCGACGGCTTGAACCGCATCTGGTTCTCCGCGCACCATCAGTCGCAATATTTTCCACTGGTCTTCACCACGCTGCGGTTTGAGCATGCGTTATGGGGCTTGAATCCGCTGGGTTACCACGTCGTGAATGTCGCGCTGCACAGCCTCAACGCGCTGCTGGTGTGGGCAATGTTAAGGCGGCTGGCCCTGCCGGGAGCGTGGCTGGCGGCGGCCATCTTTGCCCTGCACCCGGTGCAGGTGGAAACGGTGGCGTGGATTTCCGAACTGAAAAACACGGAATCCACATTTTTCTATCTGCTGGCCATGCTGGCGTGGCTGGCCTTTATCGAAAAAAGTTCGTGGCGACTTTACGCGCTGACTTTTCTTTTATACCTGCTGGCGCTGTTCGCCAAAACCACCGCCTGCACGGTGCCGGCGGTGATGCTGCTGACGTTGTGGTTGCAAAAGAAACCCATCCATCGGCAACGGATGATTCAGATCGCCCCGTTCCTGATCACGGGCGTCGCCATGGGATTGTTCTCCATCTGGTGGGAGAAACATCTGGGAAACTATCAGCCAAGGTACGGCCTCAGTTTCAACTGGCTGGAACGTCTGCTGATTGCCACCCGGGCCGTGTGGTTTTATGCCGGAAAATTGATCTGGCCCGTTAATCTTACCTTCAGCTATCCCCGGTGGGACCTCAACTGCAGCAATCCCTGGCAATACCTCGGAATGATGGGTTGCGCGGGGGTGGCCGCGCTGCTCTGGCGTTGGCGCCGCACCTGGGGGCGCGGCCCGGCGGTCGCCGCGCTTTTCTTTGTGGCCGTATTGGCACCCATGCTGGGGTTCATTCCGTTGTTCACGTTTTACTACACCTTCGTGGCCGATCATTATCAATACCTGGCCTGTGTCGGGCCCATCGCGCTGGTCGCGGGCGTGGCGACGCATTTTTCGGAAAAGTGGCGGATCAATCCCTTCGCCCGATCGGCCCCGGCATTTGTTATTCTGCTCGCGCTGGCCACACTCACGTGGCGGCACGCCGGCGCCTATCAGAATCTCGAAACGTTGTGGCGCGACACCCTGGCCAAAAATCCAGTCTCCTGGATGGCGCATACCAATCTGGGCCGCCTGCTGACGGCCCGGGACAGCCTGACGGAAGCGGAAACGCACTATCAGGCAGCGCTCCGGTTGAAATCCGACAATGAAGACGTTCGTTACAATTATGGGAACATGCTGGTAAAGGCCGGACGCCTCGATGAGGCCATCACACAATATCGCCAGGCATTACCGTTGAATCCCACGGACCCGGAACTGTATAATAATCTGGGTGTGGTGTTGTATCAGGAACATCGGTTGGACGAGGCGGTTGCCTGCTATCAGGCCGCCATCCATTACCAGCCGGATTATTCCGACGCGCATTTCAATCTGGGCAACGCGCTGTTTGTGGAGCATAAATTTGACGCGGCGGTCGGAGAATATCGGGAAGCCTTGCGGCTCGAACCGGATTCCGTCGCCATCCAGAACCGGTTGCGCGCCCTGGGCGTGCCCACGGACCCATGAAATACTTCAAAGCCATTGCCGCCATGTCGCAGAACCGCGTGATTGGCGCGGACGGCAAAATCCCGTGGCATCTGCCGGAGGATTTTAAGTGGTTCAAAAAAATGACGATGGGCAACATCGTCGTGATGGGGCGCAAGACGTTTGAAGGTTTGGGGCAGCCATTGCCGAGCCGCAAAAACATGATCCTCACGCGGCACCCGCAACGGCTCATCAACAGTCATCCGGAAATCTTCGGCCAGTACCACGAATGGCGCGGTGGGCGCTATCTTAAACGCGCCTACCAGTTCCACTTCACAAAATTGGACAAGAAACAGCCGACGGAGATTTTGATTTTCAACTCGCTGGACAGGTTGGATCCGTCGGAATTTCCGAACGACATCTTCATCTGCGGCGGCGCGCAGATTTACGAACAGGCGTTGCCGCGCTGTTCCGACCTTTACCTGACGCTCGTAAAACGCGAGGTGGAAGGCGATGCCTTTTTTCCGCCGTTTGAAGACAAATTCGTCCTGGTTGAGGAAATTCGCGACACGCCGGAGTTCAAAATTTTGCATTACCGGCATCGCGGTTTGAAAATCGCAGAATGAATCCCTCACCCGTCGCTTCGCGCCACCCTCTCCCGTCAGACGGGAGAGGGAATAAAAACAGGCGGGCCGTTGCCGGCCCGCCTGTGTCGTTGAATTTTCCGGGCCGGTTATTCCTTTGAATCCTGTCTGGCTTCGTCAGCGGCGTCGAAGGCGTGTTGCAACGCCACGAGGTCTTCGCCGGGCTTGAGCGAGTCGAGCATTTTCTGTTCTTCCTTGAGTTGCTCGTCGGAATAGCTGGCGGCCTTGATGGACAGGCCGATGCGGCGCTCGCCCTTGTCAATCTTGATGACCCGGGCGGTGACATCCTGTCCGACCTTGAGCACGTTTTTGATTTTGTCCACGTGCTCCTCGCTGACCTGCGAGATGTGAACCAAGCCGTCAATTTCATGTTGCAGGCCGATGAACGCGCCGAAACTGGCGAGCTTGGTGACCTTGCCTTCCACCACGTCACCGACCTTGTAAAACTTGTCAATGCTTTCCCACGGGTCTTCGCCCAGTTGTTTGATGCCGAGCGCGATGCGCTGGTTCGGGCGGTCCACTTCCAGCACGATGGCTTCAACTTCGTCGCCCTTCTTGAGGATTTCGGACGGATGATTGATCTTGCGCGTCCAGGAGATGTCGGACACGTGAATCATGCCATCAATGCCCTCCTCCAACTCGACAAACGCGCCGTAGCTGGTGAGGTTGCGCACCTTGCCCTTGACGCGGGTTCTGACGGCGTATTTCTGTTCGGCGGTGTCCCACGGATTGCTTTCCAACTGGCGGATGCCGAGGGAAATTTTCTGTTCCTCGCGGTTGATGCCCAGAACGATCGCTTCAATTTCCTGGTCCGGCTTGAGCATGTCGCTGGGTTTGGCCACGCGTTTGGTCCAGGAAAGTTCGGTGACATGCACCAGACCCTCCACGCCCGGCTCGAGCTGCACAAACGCGCCGTAAGGCACGAGGCTGACGACCTTGCCCTTGACGCGCGCGCCGACGGGGAATTTCGTTTCGATGTTGTCCCACGGGTTGGCCATCTTCTGCTTGAGGCCGAGGCTGACGCGTTCCTTTTCCTTGTTCACGTCGAGCACGACCACGTCAATTTCCTGGCCGACCTTCAACAGTTCCGACGGATGCCCGATGCGGCCCCAGCTCATGTCCGTGATGTGGAGCAGACCGTCAATGCCGTTGAGGTCAATGAACGCGCCGAAATCGGTGATGTTCTTGACCGTGCCCTTGCGGATGTCGCCGGGCACCATTTCGGCGAGCAGTTTGGCGCGTTTTTCGGAGCGCTCCTGCTCGATGAGTTCGCGGCGCGAGAGCACGATGTTCTGCCGTTCCTGATTGATTTTGACGACCTTGAATTCGTAGGTGTTGCCGACAAACTGCGCGAGATTCTTCGGCGTGATGACGTCAATCTGCGACGCGGGCAAAAACGCCTCGACGCCGACGTTGACGACCAGGCCGCCCTTGACGACGGATTTGACCTTGCCGCTGATGCGTGCCGCCTTCGTTGCAAATCGTGAGGATTTTGTTCCCAGTTTTTCTTGAACTCCGCCTTCTCGTGCGAGAGGACGACGGTGCCTTCCTTGTTTTCGAGCTTTTCGATGAGGACATCAATTTCATCGCCGACCTTGATGGCCTTGATGTCCTGAAATTCCGATGGCGGGGATGACGCCCTCGCTTTTGTAACCGATGTCCACGAGGACTTCCTTGGGGCGGACTTCGATGATTTTGCCTTTGACGATTTCGCCCTGCGGCAAACGGCAGCGAGCCGCTCTGCTTCAGGGCCTCTTCCATTGTGAGCATAACTGATGTTTGAACTGCGGGAACTTGGGGACCCGAACGGCGGGAACCGAAGCTCCATTGCCTAACTACCGACGCTGCAAACGGCAACGGAGGTTAAAGGTTAGGTTGTTGGTTGACTGTTTTTTCTCAGCCTCAATGAACATCCGCACACGCGGCGTTCAGGCAAGATGGAAGATAGCGGAAATGCGCAGCAATACAAGGACGAAATTAACTGCTACTGGGAACCGGCAATTCCACAGCTTTTTCGACTAACTCCCGAAAAGTAATGATTTGGGCCTGAAAGGCTTTTGGAGGCTTATCAATCAATTCCTTGGCAGATGCCCTATAAACTTTGGCCATTTGTGCGCCATTACGCAAACACCGAATCACGTGGTCAAAAGCACGAGTGATGCGAAATTCCCAACCTTGTTCTAGCTGAAGATGAATTAGTCGTATCAGCCGCGCGGATAACATAAGTAGCAAGCAATAGAAAAGTGATTAAAAGAGCTTTCATGTTTTGAATCCTGGTTTTCCCCACAAGCCAGACGCTATTTCGCGCCAGCCGCCCTTGTCGAGGACAATTTCTGCTCTGCTTTGCGACCTGGTGTCTTGGCGTTAAATTCCGCGGATAAACCTCTGGATTTCGTCGTGGCTGCCGGCCGTCAGAAACAAAAGCGACTCGGCGCGGTTTTGAAAAACCAGCCGGAGATCCAGGCCGACGCGGATTTCAAAAAAGTTTCCCGTCAACCGGCGAATGCCCAATCCCCGATGTGCGTGCGGATGTCCGAAATCCTGTTCCAACTGCTGTAGCGCCGCTCCGATTTTTTGGCGGGTTGCTTTCGGATAAGTTCGGATGCGGCTGCGGAACGACTCGCTCAATTCCAGCGGTTTCAATCGGCCAAATCCTTTTCAAGGTTGCCGGAATAACGCTTTATTTTTCCACTTTTCCGTTCTCCGGAGATTTTGCGCTCTATCCGTTTCTCAAATCGCTCCAATTCGGCCGGCGTCACGCCGTATTCCCGCCACGCATAATCGTCCGAGGTAACGGTCACGGGCCGCAGCGCCACGATCTGGTCGCCGGAGACAATGCCGATGTCCTCGCCTCGTTTGGCCTTCTCCAGCAGGTCGGAAAGATTGGCACGGGCTTTGGTGATGGTTAAAGTCGTCATATCGTCTATTTAGCGTCTCAATCGCGCTTTGTCAAGCAGTGTTTTCCGCAGCCTGAACGCTGCTTCGCACCAGTCATTTTGTCGAAAATAATTCGTTCATTGTAGCGGCGGTCGGTATAACGCCGCATCTTCCACAAGGTCGAATGGTGCGGCTCTCTTCCGAGGAGCCGCTACGCCGGTCAATTGCATTTGCCGTCGCATTGGACAATCAACCGTTGCCACTCTACTTTCGTCTGCATGTACGAACTTGTCGCGCCCTTCAAACCCGCCGGGGACCAGCCGCAGGCCATTGCGAAGCTGACCGACGGCATTTTGTCCGGCGCGAAACACCAGACGCTCCTCGGCGTCACCGGTTCCGGCAAAACGTTCACCATCGCCAACGTCATCAGAAACGTGGACAAGCCCACGCTGGTCATTTCCCATAACAAGACGCTGGCCGCGCAGCTTTATGCCGAGTTCAAAAGTTTTTTCCCCAATAACGCCGTCGAATACTTCGTCAGCTATTTCGATTATTACCAGCCGGAGGCGTACATCCCGCGCACCGACACGTTCATCGAAAAGGATTCCAGCCGGAACGAGGAGATCGAACGGCTGCGGCTCTCGACGATGAGTTCGCTGTTTTCGCGGCGCGACGTGATTGTCGTGGCGAGCGTGTCGTGCATTTACGGCATCGGCAGCAAGGAGGATTACGAGGCGATGATCATCCCCATCCGCGTCGGGCAGGACATGTCGCGCGAACAATTCCTCACGCGCCTGGTGGATTTGCAATATGACCGGAACGACATCGCGTTTGAGCGCGGCAATTTCCGCGTGCGCGGCGACACGGTGGAGGTCTGCCCCGCCGGACGCGAAGACGCGCTGCGGATTGAATTCTTCGGCGAAGAAATCGAGCGCATCACGCGTTTTGAGCCGTTGACGGGAAACAAGCTTGAATCGCTCGACGCCGTCACGATTTTTCCGGGAAAACAATTCGTCACCACCAGTGACAAAATGAAACGCGCCAGCCTCACCATCCGCGAGGAATTGCGCGAACGCATCGTGCATTTTGAGAAGCACGGCAAATTGCTTGAAGCCCAGCGCATCAAGCAGCGGACGGAATTCGACCTGGAAATGATGGAGGAAATGGGCGTTTGCTCCGGCATCGAAAATTATTCGCGGCACATTTCCGGGCGTCCGCCCGGCTCGCGTCCGAGGACGCTGTTTGATTTTTTCCCCGACGATTATCTGCTGGTGATTGACGAATCGCACGCGACCGTGCCGCAAATCGGCGGGATGTACGAAGGCGACCGCTCGCGCAAAACGGTTCTGGTCGAGCACGGTTTTCGCCTGCCCAGCGCGCTGGACAACCGGCCGTTGAATTTTCTGGAATTCCAGTCGATGCAGAGCCAGACGATTTACGCCAGCGCCACGCCGGCCATGCGGGAACTGGAATGGTCGCGGCAAAGTGCGGCCGAATTAAAACCCTCACCCGGCTTGTCGGCCACCCTCTCCCATCCGATGGGAGAGGGGTTGGGGGTGAGGGCTGGCGTCGTCGAACTCGTCGTGCGCCCAACCGGATTGATTGACCCGAAGGTCACGCTCAAGCCGCTCAAAGGACAGATTGACGATCTGATCGAGGAATGCCGCAAACGCGCCGACAAAAAGGAACGCACCCTCGTCACCACGCTCACCAAGCGCACGGCCGAGGAATTGACGGATTATCTGCGCGGCATCGGCGTCCACGTCCAGTATCTGCACAGCGAGATTGACGCGATTGAACGCGTTGAAATTTTGCGCTCGCTGCGCAAGGGTGAATTTGACGTGCTGGTGGGAATCAATCTGCTGCGCGAGGGCCTGGATTTGCCGGAAGTTTCGCTGGTGGCGATTCTGGATGCGGACAAGGAGGGATTTTTGCGGAGCGAAACGAGTTTGATTCAGACAGCGGGCCGCGCCGCGCGCCATCTGCACGGCGAAGTGATTCTTTACGCCGACGTGATGACGAACAGCATCAAACGATTTCTGGCCGTCACCGAATATCGCCGCCAAAGACAAATCGCATACAACACGGAGCACCACATCACGCCGCGCAGCGTCAGCCGCGCGGTGGAAGAAAGCCTGGCCACTTATGAATCAAAACGAGAAGCCGGCGCCTCGGTCCTCAAAGACGCCGCCCTGGACATTGACCTGACCGCAACCATCAGGAACTGGAAACGGAAATGCTCAAAGCCACCGAGAAATTGCAATTTGAAAAAGCCGCGCTGCTCCGCGACCAGATCAAGGAACTCAAACGCGCGCTGGCCGGAACAAAACCGGAAAAAGAGTCGAAGCCGGTGAGCTACGGCAAATCCAGGAAATCCCGGGCTTGATCATTGAACCAACTTTGGAACCAATCGTCCGGCCAAATCATCCGCCGCATTTTCCAAGGCGTTTTTGGCCGCGATGTGGTCGCCGGTGTCCACTGCCACACTGGTTTGACGAAGTGAGTAGATACAAATCAAGGAGTCGTTTCTTTGGTTGTGGTCGGAAAATCCCAAACCAAATTTCAAGATATGGCCCGCAAGGCGGTTGAGCAGTTGAATTGCGAATACGTTGTCAAGTGTCTTTTCCTGGTGGAAAAATATGGCGATTGAAATTCAACGGGATCACCAAAAGCCATTGAGCCTAAAACTATGGATGCCATTGAGTTTCCAGGCGCATTTCCCATTTGTTGAAATAAAGGTGGTGGTAGGTGATGGATTCGAACCATCGAAGGCGTAAGCCAGCAGATTTACAGTCTGCCCCCGTTGGCCACTTGGGTAACCTACCGACCGTCCCGAAACTCGGGGAGTGCAAATTAAGCCATGCCCACGCGTGATTGTCAATTTTGCTTCGTTCCCGATGGTGCCTAATTTGTAACGGTATCGGAAAATATAGGCGCCAATGAAGACGTTGTCGCATTGGTTGAGGTCCCATCCCCGGCGTTCAATGCGGAAGGTGAAGAAGGCGAATTCAACCCGTCCGCTTTATCCACTGGCTGCGTGGCGGGACTGGAAGGTTCCTTGGAATCGTCTTTTGACGTTTGAATTTTTGAGTGAAGCAGAATCCCCATATATCCCACCGATATCAAAATCACGGCTATCATCGCTGAGATGGCTGCAATAATCCGAAATCGCTCTTTTCTGGTGAGCGATGAAAATGGCGAGTTTTTCATGTGAAAGTCTTTTTCTTTCAGCGTCGGCAACGATTTGAACCCTCACGACCGTCACAGCATCCACCACTGGCGGCGCAAGTGTCAAACAGTGTGTACCTGGGTTTTCACGAAATTATAGTAAGCGAAATACGAGTTAACGACAGCCTGAAAATTTTCAAATTTTTGGCAGTGTCCCGATTGGGACACTGCCCGGCCATCGGGCGATTTGCATTTTCGCCCGAAAGGAATACTATTGGCACATTATGGAACCGAACATTGCCCAAAAATCCCCGTTCGTGCAAAAGGCCGAGGCCGGCGCGTATTGGTGGTGCGCCTGCGGCCGGTCGAAGACCCAGCCGTTTTGCGACGGCTCGCACAAAGGCACCGGTTTTACGCCGAAGAAGGCGGAACTCGCCGAGGCCAAAACCGTCGCGTGGTGCGGCTGCAAGCATTCCAAGAACGCGCCGTTCTGCGACGGCAGCCACAGCCGGCTGGGGTGAGCGGAATTACGGGTGTTTTTTCCCGCCCGTTTCTTTTTCCTTTTTGCGGAAAAAGTACTGGGTGTCGGCGACGTTGAGCATGGAAAGATCGAGACTTTCGTCGGGGGCGCGTTTCCTCGCGATTTTAAGCTGGCGCCCAATGCGTTTGACGGCGGCGGCGGCGTAGTATTTGACCACGCCCACGCCGGTTTCGGATTTGAAAATCACGACCAGCAGGCAATGCTCGTCCACGTTGATGACGAAGAGGCTGTAATTTTCCCCTTGCTGATAAGTGCTGTGGAAATTGGTTTCGCTGACCAGGCCGGCAATGGTCTGGTTAGCCATGAAAGCGCCGGAGGCCAGCGCCGCGATGGTCGTCAGGTCGAATCCATCCGTATCGCCCTGATGCGTGATAAGAAACCCGCCCTTGTCAATGATCAGCGAAACGGCGGCGTCAGCGCTGGTATTGAACTCGCGGAGGGTCTCGTTCAGCTTGTGGATGTCCTCCTCGGTAATTTGAGGGAGTGTGGCCATGTCATGCGTACTGCGGAACACTTTGATTGACGAATTTGTGCAGCAACAGGCGTGTGATCATGTTCAATGTTTCGAACACACCTTCGCACCGGTGGGCCGTGGCGGTAAACGACGGCACCTGCACTTCCCGATTGTTGAGCAGAAATTCCATGTACTCGACGGGGGCGACGTTGGGCAAATCGCGTTTGTTATACTGGAGCACGTAGGGGATTTCGTGGAGGTTGAGCCGCAGCGAGTGCAGGTTGTCCATGAGATTTTGGAAGCTCTCGACGTTCTCCGGCATTTTTTCGAATTGCGAATCGGCCACGAATACGATGCCGTCCACGCCGCGCAAAACGAGCTGGCGGGTCGTGTTGTAAATGACCTGGCCGGGCACGGTGTAAAGCTGGAACTTGGTCTTGAACCCCCGGATGGTCATCGCCTCAATCGGCAGAAAGTCGAAAAACAGCGTGCGGTCCGAGCTGGTCGCCAGCGAGACGAGCTTGCCTTTGTTGCCGGCGGCGGTTTGGACGTGATCATGCACTTGAACCAGGTTCGTGGTCTTGCCGCCCATTGCCGGGCCGTAATAAACGATTTTGACCTGTAGTTCCCGAGTGGCTTGGTTGATAATGGCCATAAGCTTATTGTTTTTTTCGGTCGAGTTCGGCGGCCAACAAGGCCAGTTGCGCGGTCGGCAATTGTTCGCCGGCGCGACCGAACGCGGCGAAATAAACACCATGGATGCGGAAAATCTTCCACGGCACGTTGCCGACGGTGAAATTCAGATTGTTTAATTCCCCCATCCGCAATTCCCGGGCGCATTGGCCGACGCGGCCATAAATCTGGGGCAAAAAGGCCGCCAACGTGTCCGCATTCAGGTCAGACGGAATTTCGTTGGCCACCATCAAACCATCCGGCAACGCCACCAGCGCGCCGGCGACGCCGGTCAGCGCCATGGCACGCGATATGACTTCCTTGGGCGCGGCGTAGCGGCTGCTGAAATCCGTCGCGGGCGTCGGGGGCACCGGTGGGCGTTTGAATTCAGTCTCGCCCGGGCGCACGGCCAAGCGGGTCGTATCGGATTCAACCCAGGTATAATAATTTGTGTCCGGTCGCTGGGCTTCCACCGGTTTGGAAGCGAAGCGGGTTTCGTCGGGCTGAGGCGCTGGGAGCGGCGGCGCGACAATTTCGGAGGGCGGTTGCGGTTGCGGAAAACCAAAAAACAAGTTCGGAATTTCATCGGGCAGAGGCACCGACTGGTGTGACCGGATCGTTTTGGCCGCTCCGCCCTGTCGGGCCAGAAAGAGCGGGGCAATCACTTTCAAGGGCAGCTCCAACTCAAGGTTGTCATGGACCGATACAGCCGGCGGATGGGGTTTGATCCACGAACGCAAGTTCCGCCAGGCAAATGTCACGCGCCCGCGTTTGAGGGCGGGTTCGACCAAACTGACCGGCAGCGCGACTTGGGCATTGGCCAAGGTCAACGGCGCGATTTCCAGCCGCAATGACTCCGGCCAATTTTCCGACAGCGCCGCCAAGGAGGCTGAAATTGTGGTTACCGGCGGCGCGAACGGTGTTGGCACGGCTGGCGTTGGCACGACTGGCTTTGGTATTGGCGCGGTCGGCGCGACGGAGCGGAATGGCAGGGGGGGGATGATTGGCTGTGCGGGCACGCCATTGCCGTTGCCATTGCCGTTGCGCGACAGGGGCGAAACAGCAGGTTCCGGCCCTGGGGCAATGGAACGTGACACAAAGGCCGGCGGCGGCGGCGCGACGGGCGGCGGCGTGGTTTGGGCCGGCGCACTGGGCGGCGTGGCCATGCGTTTTGGCGGTGTGGCCGGCGCGGGCGCATTGGGTGAAGCCGTGGAAATGGAAACCCCCTGCCCGCCTTCACTGAAAGGTCCGGTGATGTCCTCCGGCACGGCGAGGGTTTTTTGCGCCGGATTGCGAATCAGGAAATTCGGGCTTAACCGGGTGAGAATCTCGTTCAGCGGCAGCATAACGGGAAGCGAATCGTATTCCTCATCAATGTTAAACAAATTGGGCGCAGCCTGGCGCAATTCACCGAACGTGATTTTGACGGCGCCCAGCGCCAGTTGCGGCATGATTTTGCCGACAGAAATGGAAATGCTGCCCCGGCTTAAATCGGCGCCCGCGAGCGCCAATCGGGCATGCAGCTGCGGCGGCAGGTTTGCCAGAACCGCCGGCAGCGCCAATTCCACTTCGGCGGGGTTTTCGGCCGGCGTCGGGCGGGAGGTTGCGGGGGATGCCACCGGTTTCGGCCGGGGCGTGGCCGCTTGCGGGATGGAAGGAGCGGCTGGCGCGACGGGTCGCGGAGGTTGGGGAATGTCCGCTCCAGTTTCGTTTTCGTCAAAACGTCGCAGCAGTTCTCGCAGCAACCCGGCAAATCTTGTTTTTACACCATTTGGCATTGCACTCATTTTGCCCGCGATCTGTTGCTTCGCAGGTTTGAACGTTTTCAAGCAGGAAGCGCGCCACGGATTTGCCACGGATTTGTTTGAGAGGCCGGCCAACCCCAAAACCATTGTTCGACCGCGGCCCGGCGGGAGGTTGTCTAAGCGTTGGACTGGCTGTCCACAAAGCGGCGGGAAATCAAGAAAAATTTTCTGTTCGCGGCGCTCAATCCGGAACAACAACTGCTTCCTCGCTCGTGTTTGCGGCTTTAACGTTTTGAGGCTTGAAATGGCAAGCCGGCCGCGTTAGCCGTTATATGTTTTTGAGGAATGGAACTACGCCACAAAATCCTGATTTTGGACGATGAAACCGCCTGGTTGGAGGTGAATCGTGAAATGCTGGCACAGCTTCCCAGCAAACCTGAAATCCGCACGGTCAGCGCTGGGACGCGCGCCATCACCCTGTTGGACACCGAACCGTTCCGCCTGCTGGTTTGCGATTTGAAAATGCCCAAGATGGACGGGTTGCAGGTGCTCGCCATTGTCCGCCGCCGGTTTCCGGAATTGCGCACGGTGGTGTTGACGGCGCTGGAAGACGAGGAGTTCCGCTCGCGCGCCTATGCCTTGGGCGTGGATTTGTTCTGGCTCAAGACCGACATCCAGCAAAACCCAAAAATGTTTCTGGAATGTGTTGAAGCGCTGTTGGGGCGTGACATGGAAACCGGCTTCCGCGGCATTCAAAGCAAAAGCCTCATAGACATCATCCAGATGGAATGTCTGTCCCGCAGTTCCACCGTGTTGCGCATCACCCGCGGGCCGCTGGTGGCCAAACTGTGGCTGCTGGAAGGCGAATTGATTGATGCCGAAGCCGAAGGCACCCGCGGTGAAGCGGCGTTCCGGAGAATCCTGGCCTGGAAGTCCGGCACATTTGAAAATTTGTCCGCCGAACCGGAGCGCGAACGCACCATCCTCAAGCCGGTCAGCGCCCTGTTGCTCGAATCCGCGCAGAGCATTGACGAAACCGCCAACCCCACGGGACCCGAATCCATTGAGGAAGCCAATCACCGCAAGACCATCTGGAAACTGGCGCTGGTGGCGCGCGAAGGCGCTGAATCGGTGGTCGCCACTTCCACCGACCGCCAGAATGAGGTCGAAGCGTGGGGAACGCAATGCGGGGGACAACTGGCTGGCTGGACACGGCGGGTTACCGAAGTGGCCAAACGGCTTGGCGACCGGCTCGAAGCCGGTCCGTTGTTGTATTTCGCCGGCAACAGTTTGGAACGACAGGTGCTCTTGCTGCCTCGCGACGAAAAGTCCTATCTGGTTGCCTGGCCGCCGGATGCGCCCACCGACCAATTGTTTGAAAAAACCAAAAAACTTGTAGCGTCATGGGATTCCTAAAACGATTTTTTAAAAGTCGCGCGGCAGTGCAACAACTGCCCGCCGGCAGTCTGACGGTCAACCGCGACGGCAAGGTGGTCACCTCCACCATCGCCTCCGGGTATCCGGAGAGATTGCTGCGCGACATTGTGCGCGACGTGCTGCTCCTGTTCCGCCAGGCGCACGAGGCGCAAATGCCGCTGGTTGAATTCAGCATCCATTTCGCCAGCCTGCGCATCACCGCCCGGGAAATGCGCGGCGGCGCGGTGATTTTCCTTTCGCCGCGTGCCGTGCCGACCGTTTCCAGTCAACCTTGACAGCCTATGACCGCCAAAGAACTCAACCAGTTGGTCACCCAGATCGAAACCCACATCGAATGCTGGAAACAGTTCAATCATTTCGTGGACGTCGCCCGCACCAAAAAATTCGGGGTGCCGGACGAAAATAATTTCCTCGAACTCAAAAGCGTCATCGTGCAGGAGTTGGAGCTGATTTACTCCGCCATCGAAATCACCTCGCCCGGCAAGGAGGAAATTCACACCCTCATCGGCAACGCGCCGTCACTCCGCTACCTCGCTGAGATGAGTGAAGGCTCCCTGCGCGGCGTCGAGAGTCAGTGGCACAAAATCTACATCGGCTGGCATTCCATTTTGGGCCAGCTCAAGGTCAAACAGCACGCCGAGGAGAGCAAGGCGTTCTTTCACTGGAAAAAGACTTAAGCCGGACGTTTCATTTCTTTCTTGCCCGGCGCGCCCATTTCGTGTCTAACCACGCGCCATGCTTCACGGAATGACACGGTCCTTTCCAGGTTGAGCGGGAAAATTGCGCGATCATGCCAAATTATGTTCAAATTCTGATCCTGGCGCTGGTCCAAGGCGCGTGTGAATTGCTGCCGGTGTCGAGTTCGGCGCACGTCATCATAGTCGAAAAACTCTTGGGTCTGGATCCGTCGAACCCCGAAATGACAATGCTTCTGGTCATGTTGCACACTGGCACGATGTTCGCGGTCATCGTTTATTTCTGGCGGGGTTGGAAACGTGATTATTTTTCGGTGTCCGGAAAACTCCAGTGGTTTGTGATCCAGATCATGGTGGCGACCTTTTGCACGGGCATCGTGGGCCTCGGTTTGAAGGAGGTCATCGAAAAAATCTTTTTGCGCCACACACCGCACGCACAAATCGAGGATTTGTTTTCCAACCTGCCGCTCATAGCCGGCGCGCTGGCCGCCGTGGGCGTGCTGATCATTTATGCCGGGCTGCGCGAGAATCAAGCGCCCCGTCATGACGAAATCCAGTCAAGGCACTCCTGCTGGATCGGCATCGTGCAGGGCATCTGCCTGCCCTTCCGCGGCTTTTCGCGTTCCGGTTCGACTATTTCCACCGGACTGCTGTGCGGCCTGCCAAAACAAAAACTGGAGGAGTTCAGCTTTGCGCTGGCCGTGGTTTTGACCCCACCCGTGGTCGCCAAGGAAGCCTGGCGCCTGCTTAAAGACCATGCGTTGCATAGCCACGGTTCCCCGCTGCATCTTTTCCTGCCGAGTATTGTCGGCATGGTCTTCAGCTTCCTTGCCGGGCTGCTGGCGTTGAAATGGCTCTCCCGTTGGCTGGAGGGCGGGCGCTGGCCGTGGTTCGGCTATTACTGTCTCGTGGCGGCGGCGGGTGTGCTGGCGATTCATTTCATGCTGCACTGAACTTCCGCGTTTCTTTCATTGCCCCGGCGCGGGAATGAAAATTTTCTGCCCCACTTTCATCGTCTTGGGATCCAATCCCGGGTTCGCCTTCAAAATCTCGTCCGTCGTCACCTTGACGCCCTGATCGCGATACGCCTTGGCAATGGCCAAAAGCGTGTCCCCCTTGTGAATCGTGTAATCGTAGCCGGTTTGCCCGCCGCCGGTGGAATGAGTCTTCAACGGTTCCGGTGTTGTCTCCGGCGGTGATTTGCGGCTCGGCGGCGACGCGCCCAGCGCTTTATCCAAATGTTCCAGCTCTTTCAAAACCCGCTCATTGTCCTCCTGCCGTTTCTTGTCAATTTCCTGCACCTGCTGGGCGAGTTTCTGCAAATCGTCCTGGCTGGCGAACCCGCTGGCGCCGGCCAGATTCGGCTGGCTGCCCAGATTGCTGATCTGCCGCTCCAGCGCCTCAATGCGTTTCTCCTGCGCGGCCTGGGCAGCCAGCACGTCCTGGATCTGGCCGCTGAGTTTGTCAAGTTGGTCCTGCGTCGCGCTGTCCTGCGCCCACGCGGCCGCAACCGATAAATTTAACATCAAAAACCAGACTAAAATCCTTTTCATACGCCGGACGATAATCCGTCGCCCGCCCGCGTCAAGCGCAAGCGCGCGAGTCGCGCGAAGGGAATTTGTGCCGATCCTAAGGTTGGGCATGTCGGCTGACAAAATACAGGAGAACTGGCAGACCAACGAGAAAGAACCAGCCGATAATGGAAATGATGACGGCCGGTGTTTGCACATTGACATATCCAGACTTGAAGTAACCCGTGAGGCCTCCAATCTCTTCCGGGAACCAAATAAGCGCCAATGGAAACACAAGCACGGCGGAACACTCAAAGCCATGCATACCGCCAGCTTTGACCGCCAAAACCGTATAGGCAGTCGCAACCATAAAGGCTCAGAATCTTTCCAATTGTGGCTGACATCAGTAAATCTCCCCATCGCTCGCAGCACCTAACAACAAAGCCTAATCCACAGCGCATTTCGCGCAACCTATCTGATTCATAACCCAGATTTTCATTTCCTGGAAATTGCTTTGTCTCGTGTTCTTTCCAATGTTGCTTTGCAACAACTTCCTCCGCCAACTTCGCGTTCTTCGCTGACAAATCTCACGCCAGCTTTCCGTATCGCCGGATTTGCGGCCAGATCAACGCCACCGCAATTACCACGATGATGGTGCCCATGCCGCCGGACACGGTGGACACAATCGCGCCGGTGGCGTTGGAATGTCCCATCGCCTTGCCAAACCAATTGGCGACGATGCCGGATTCAAAGCCGCCCAGCTCGTTCGACGTGCCGATGAACAGGCTGTTTACCGCCGAAACGCGCCCGCGCTTCTCGTCCGGCGTCAGGATTTGCACCAGCGTCTGCCGCACGACAACGCTCACGTTGTCCACCGCGCCCGCCAGCGCCAGCATCGCGAACGAAAACCAGAACCAAAACGCGCCCGGCGGCGCGAGCCACTGGCCAAGACAGTTTTATTCGCCAAGCCGAACAAGATGGTCGCCACGCCGAAAATCGTCACCGACCAAAGCATGGCGCGTCCGGCTTTTTGCAGCGGCGGACGGTGGGCGAGGATGAACACGCAAACCACGGCGCCGATGGACATCGCGGCGCGCAGCCAGCCGAACCCCGCCGGGCCGGCGTGAAAAATATCATTCGCGTAAATCGGCAGCAACGCCACCGACCCGCCCAGCAGCACCGCGAACATGTCCAGCGTGATGATGCCCAAAATGATCTGGTTTTGGAATACGAACCGGAACCCTTCAATGAGGTTCCTGGGCGAAAACGGTTCGGCGGTTTTTGCCTGATGCCGGTGTTTGATCGGCGCGACCAGCGCAAAACAGGCGAGGGAGGCCAGAACGTTCAACGCATAAACCGGCCACGCCGTGTTGATGCGCCAGCAGAATAACCAGTCCGCACGCCGCCGGTCCGACGACGCAGGAAAATTGAAACGTGCCGCTGTTGAACGTTACGGCGCGGGCAAACTGGTTTCGCGGGACCAGACCCGGCACAAAGGCCGCGCTCGCCGGCCAAAGAAATGTCCGCGCCACGCCAATGATGACGAGCAGAAAATAAATCCAGATGACATTGAGCAAAATGCCGATACCAGCGTCAACCCCAGGCTGGCGACTGACAGCACGAGCGTGGCCGCCAAAATAATTTTTTTCCGGTTGAACCGGTCGGCAAAGTGTCCGGCGGGCAGCGTGCATAAAATCATCGGAATCATCAACGACAGGCCGACAAATGCCAGCGAGAGCGCCGAATGCGTGCGATGGTAAAGTTCCCAGTCAATCGCCGCGACGAGCATCTGCTGGCCCAGCGCCGCGACAAAGCGTCCGATGAGATAGCGGAAAAAATCCGCGTTCCGCAGAACGGCATACGGATGTTCGTCGGCGGGCTTTGCCGCCGGCTCGTCGGGCAGATTTTCCGGTGATTCCTGATCGTGCATGAACAGAATGGCCGTGAAACATAGCGGAAAAATCCCGCAGGTCGAGGTTTCACGCGATTGAATTTCTTGGTAATCTTAATCGTAACCGTTGTGCGGGCGGATTAAGATCAGGAAAGATGGATGAATTAAACGAAAAACCGCGCCGCTATAAATGGCCGTGGTTTGTGTTGGCGGCGTTTGTGCTGTTTGTGCTGCTGGCGATTATGTGGATGAGCTTCGAGGTCCGAACCGTCGAACAGGAACGCAATCTGAACCCGCCGCAGCCGACCAACGCGGCGCAATGGCCACTGTAGCGGCGATCTGTGACCGCCGCATTTTCCGAGCAATGGTAAAGGCGGTACCCACAGAACGCCGCCGCATCGTTTGGCGCGCGGCTACTTTTTCAAGAGCTTCTCAAACTTTGCAATCACACCGGGATTTTGGTCCGCGACGTTCTGGGTTTCCCCCGGATCGGTTTTCAGATTATAAAGCTCCCATTTTTCATCGGCCTTCGAGCGCACGTTTTTCCAATCGCCCAGGCGCGCGGCCTGGGCAAGGTTGCGTCCACGGAGGTCCCAGGAGAAAAATTCATGGCGATTGGTCTGGGTTTCGCCCAACAAGGTGGGCAGCACGGAAATACCGTCAATGTTTTTGGGCGGCTCCCGGAGCGCAGTCTGCATGGCCGTCGGCAAAAAATCCCACGCGGCCCAGGGAAAATCGCAGACTTGACCGGCGGGAATCCTGCCCGGCCAGCAGACAATCATCGGCACGCGCAGGCCGCCTTCGTAAAGTTCGCCGCGCTCACCCCGAAACGGCCCGGCGCTCTGGAAAAATTTCGGATCCACGCCGCCGCCGGTTTGCGGGCCGGTGTCGCTGGAAAAGAAAATCACCGTGTTGCTTTCGATCCTGAGGCTTTTCAATTGTTCCCGCAATTGGCCGATGTAGCTGCCGAGCCGCGCAATCATGGCGGCCCGGTTTTTTTCCGGCTGCGGCCACGGTTCGCTTGAATAAGGCGCGTCGGTCGGCACGGGCATCGTGCCGTCGGCGCCCGGGCGCGCAATGGTGTAATTCAACAACAGGAAAAACGGCCGATAGCGGTTGAACTGGTCGGGTTGGTTGACCCGGATGAAATTCCCGGCGGCTTTGGCGAACAAGTCGGGAAGGTATTGTCCCTTTTTATCATCGGCATTCAGGTACAATTGTTCCCGGCCATTGTAAGCAACCGTTTGTTCGTCGTTCGGGCCGGGGATGGCCTTTGGCATGTAACGCCACAGGTAATCGGAATAATAATTGTTCGCATCATTCGGCTCAAGATACCCGGCGAATTCATCAAAACCCTTTTCCCACGGCGCGCCGCTGGTACCGTCGCCGCCCAAAAGCCATTCGCCGATCAAACCGGTGTGATAACCGGATTGTTTCAAGTATTGCGCCACCGTGATGTCGCCGGCTGCCAGCGGCACGTCCACGTCCGCGCGCTGCTTCAATTGGGCCGAATCCCGGCCAAGCATGAGCGCGGCGCGGGACGGCGAACTCGCCGCGTCGCCCGCGTAATAACTCGTAAACCGGATGCCATCGGCGGCAAGCTTGTCCAGTTCGGGCGTCTGGAATTTCGTCTGGCCGTTACAACTCAAGTCGCCATAGCCCAAGCCGTCGCATTGGATGAAAATGATGCAGGGGCGGCGGGGTGCGGGCGGATGGGCGTCAGTGGTGGAAGCGGATTGCGCGCACGCGGCCGGCCCAAAACCGATAATCCCGGCGGCCAGCAGAGCGAAGCAAACCAGGTGAAAATAAATTCGTTTCATTGCAAGCTTGGATTCTGGAAAACTTGGGGCGTTCAATGCAATTCATTTCGACGCGCCATCAAGCACAAACAAAGCGAATCCCATTTAACGACGGGGCGTGCCGCAGTTCTCCAAACGGTTCAATCGGCTCAAGCTGGGTTACAGCAAGAAATTGGACAATCACAAACGCGCGATTGCACTGTTCGTCTGGTATTTCAACTTCGTAAAGCAACACGGGGCAGGGCCACGCAGCGGATAAGAATGATGCAGGGCCGAAGGGCCGCAGTGGCAACCCGCGGCCAGACGGGCGAAATCAAATTGCTTCATTGCAAATTTGCGATTTGGGGAAGCCCGGCCAGCTCATGAAGTTCTTTTCCGGACTCAAGCCCGGCCGGATGCTGGCGCGGAAAATCCAGCCGGTAAAGGCAGAGCCGCATCGGCGATTTATAACAGATTGTTGAACCAGACGTGGTTGCGACAACAACTGTCATTGATGTCACCTCCCGATTGCTCAACTTTTGTTCTTCACCAGCGAGAGTCAATGCCGCGAAGGAGGCATTGTCGTTGATTACCGGCGACAAGAGAAATCCATCGCGAGCCATACCCGAAATCAAGCTGTAAGTAAGGCACCGACCTTTGGGCAGATAGACAATCAAATACAAATCCGGCGGTTTGTAAAAGGTGCAAGCCAAGGTTCCCCACCAGGTTTTATCTATTTTTATTTCCGCCCAAATGGGCACATTGGTTGCAACGGGCAATCCCACCCGTTCTCCAAAATGTATTGAGACATCTTCGAGCGGAACCAGACGATATTTTCGTGCCGTGACAGAGCGTTTCAGCAACACAAAATTCCGCGTCACCTCGTTGACGTCATACCGGGTCAACAGTTCGGGCCAGGAGCGGCCGTCGTCAAGCGAGGGGTATTGCTCGCCAAACGATTCCGCTCTCAGCAATATATTTTCAGCGGATTGCCCGTTGTGGAGAAAGGCGGCGTTTATCTCAGCCAATTTCGGCGTGTAAGCCGAGTAGCTTTGAATGACCGGTCGCGGATGGTAGTGCATACCATAGGCAAAAACGACGTCCTGTTGCCAAGGATACACGTCGACGTCACCGTTCAGTCGAGGCAGTGGATATTTTTCGCGGATTTGGGCAAGATAACGGTGGTATGCCGTGCGCAAATCGTCCGGTCCTAAAAGCAAAGTCCCCGGAGACAGAAGGCGGGGGGGATGGAATGATTTCGCAAACTGGACTAACAAACCTTTCCCTGGAACACAGGCGTTGTAGGAAACGGTCGTGTAGAGCAAGGCGGCATCCAGCAGCAGCACCTCTATCAGAACGGATCGGGGACCGTGGCGCCGCAGCATCGGCCATGAGACCGCCAAGGACATCAACGCGATCAACATTATCGAAAGTGACGCCACGACTTCATGGAAGTTGTCGCACAGGACAAATCCGTGCTTGAAGACAACAAGAATGATCATCCCCAAACCGGCCAAAGGTGGAATGCCAAAAAAACGATGCCCGGCAAGCCCTGCATAGACAAACGGCAAGGACACCGTCATGGCTGCCAGTAGAAAAACCGCCACCAGCATGAATTCATCGTTATTTCTCCACATCATGGCTTGGGTATAGCCGGCAGACACCTGCCATGAGCTGGAAAGATACGGCAAAAGCAATTCCAACTTTTGTCCGGCCAGCAGCCAGAAATAGAGCACACTGGCGACAAAAATAAAAACGATCCAAGGAAATCGGCGACGACGCAATATGTCGTCACCGCCAATGGCCAGAACCACCGCTGCCGCCATCATCATTCCGGTGAACTTGATCAGCGCCAACCAGCCTAGTGACACCGTTATCAGAATTTTTGGAATGGAAAACGGGCTGTCATCCACGAAAAAGTGCAGTGACAGCAAAATCAGAGCCCAAGCAACCTGGCGGACGTCGATGACAACGCTTTGTCCGGTTGGCAACCCGGTTACGCCGACAAACACGATCATCCAAAGCCACGCGCTCGATTGGCGGCGAAAAGAATGGATCGCCACCCGCCAGCATCCCAGCCAAAATACAATGGAGAGCGCTGACCAGGCGATTACGGAAGTCAAGAACGTGGGCGGATAATACCCGCCGCACAAGAATCCCCACGGGCCATAGCTGAAGATGATATCACGACCAAACTGCCAATGATCTTCAAAGGCCACGTGCAATGTCTGTATCCATGAGCTGTCCAGGGTGAAGCGTGGATTGTAATTCGGAGCCGAATCCGGCACGAAACGCCAGAGCACGTAGGCGAGCGAACTGGCCATGGCCAGAATTTTGCTGAACTGCCAAAGAAATGGACGGACCGAGGCCCAGCCGGCTGCGGCATCCCGCGCCGGGTTCGCGGTATTGACAATCGCTGTTGGCGGCGCGGCTTTCCCGCTGGCGGCAGTCATCATGCCGCCCAGAAAAGCAAATCACAGACCAATTGCAGCGGTCAATTCGTGGTTTTTCTGCCAAATTCCGCGTCGAGCGGGATGCGCGCCGCCACGATGAAACTGGGAATCGTCGCCAGAATCACCCAGGTGAAAAAGTGCGGATAGCCGATATGTTCCTGCAACCAGCCGCTCCACAGGCCCGGGATCATCATCCCCAGCGCCATGAAACCAGTGCAAATGGCGTAGTGCGCCGTGCGATGTTCGCCGCGCGCGATGTAAATCATGTAAAGCATGAACGCCGTGAAACCGAAGCCGTATCCGAATTGCTCCACCGCGACCCCCGCGCCAATCACGGACAATTTTTCCGGCTGCGCATGAGCGAGCCAGACAAACACCGCGTCCGGCAGATGAATCGCCAGCAGCATCGGCCACAGCCAGGATTTCAAACCGTGGCGTGACACGGCAAATCCGCCGAGCAACCCCCCCAGCAACAACGCACTCACCCCGACGGTGTTGTAAACCAACCCGACCTGTTCGTCCGTGAGCGCCAGGCCGCCTTGATGGCGCGGGTCGAGCAAAAAGAGTTGGGCCATTTTTACCAGTTGCGCCTCGCCAAAACGGTACAGCAGCAGGAACAAAAGCAGCGCGACAATTTTAGGCTTCTGGAAAAAAGTCCCAAACGTCTTAAAGAATTCCACCACGAACTTTTTCAATGAGCCAGGGTCTTGTGGCTGATCAATGGGTGGTTTCGGCAGAACCAACCGGTGGTAAAGGCCCAGACACAGGAAAATTCCGGCGACCAGCCCAAAGGCGACCGACCACGCGAAGGCAAAGCTGCCGGTGCGTTTCTGAATTATTCCGGCAAGAATGACCAGCCCGCCCTGGGCGGCGATCCACGCCACACGGTAAAATGTGTTGCGGATGCCGGAGAAAAACGCCTGCTCACGCTCCGTGGTCGCCAGCATGTAAAAGCCGTCCGCCGCGATGTCGTGGGTGGCGGCATTGAACGCCAGCAGCCAGAACAGCAACAGCGTCCATTGGAAAAAATGGGCCGTCGGAATCGTCAACGCCACACCGGCCAGCACCGCGCCGATGACCAGTTGCATCGCCCAAATCCACAGCCGCCGGGTTTTGAGAATGTCCACGACCGGACTCCACAGCGGTTTGATGACCCACGGCAGATAAAACCAACTGGTGTAAAACGCCGCCGCCGCGTTGGAAACGCCCAGGTTTTTGTAGAACACCAGCGACACTGACATCGCCAGCGCGTAAGGCAGGCCCTCGGCAAAATAGAGGCTCGGAATCCAAAGCCACGGGCCTTCGCCGCGCCGAAGTGTATCACGAAGCGGTTTCATCCGGCCAAATATTTGCGTTCATCGTCATTTCGACCCCCGTTACGGTCACGCAGGCGGGTGCGGGAAGTTGGTTTGGCGCCGGTCATCCGCACTTGAGTAGCAGGCCGGGGCCGCGCGCGCAAAAATTTTCCGGCTTGAACTTTGCGGGAACCATGGTTGAGTCAGGATGTGACCGGCGCGTTTCTCAATGCCTTGGGCGTTTTGTTTGGCGGATTGTTCGGACTGGCGCTGCGCCGGCCGTTGTCCCTCGGCACGCAGCTTTTCGTCCGGTCGGCATTGGGCGCTTCCACGGTTTTTTCCGGCCTGTGCCTGGTCTGGTCGAGCATCAACGGGACTTTTTTAATCGCGCTGAAACAAATTTGCGTTGCCGTGCTGGCGATAACCGTCGGCAGCCTGCTCGGCAAACTGTTCGGGCTGCAGAAAATTTCGAACCGCCTGGGCCGTTACGCGGGCGGCATCATCACCGCCGGCCAGACGGGCGCCCCGCGCAAGGTGAGCGCCGGTTTCAACGCCTGCGCCGTGCTGTTTTGCGCCGCGCCGCTGGGCCTGATCGGCGCGGTGGCCGATGGCTTGTCCAACTATTTTTATCTGCTGGCGGTCAAGGCCGTCATGGACGGACTGGCCACGCTGGGATTTGTGAAGAATTTCGGCTGGCCCACGGCCTTGTCGGCCTTTCCCGTCCTCCTCTTTCTCGGTGCCATCACCTTCGTCTGCCAGTTTTATGTGAAGCCGTGGCTGGAACCGCACGGCTTGATTGATTCCGTCAACACCGTTGCCGGGTTGATCGCATGCGCCGTGGCTTTGGTGATTTTTGAGGTCCGCAAGGTTGAACTGGCGAATTATTTGCCGGCCCTTGCCGTCGCGCCGTTCCTGACGTGGTTGTTCCATCACTGAATCAGGCCCCGTTTGCGCAACATCGCCTCCATCGCCTTGTCCATCAGCAAATCCGCCAGCGGCTTCGTGACTTCGTCGAGCGCCGCGATGGTTGCCTGCAACTGCTTTAAATCGCCCGCCTGCGTGGCCGAAGCAGCAAGGTCCAGTGGAGCCATTTCTTGGTGTTGGCACTCTGCTGCTGTTGCGGCGGCGGACACTTCGGCGCGGCGAAGGCCCGCGCCGGTCTCCGGGTTTTCCGTGGCCAGGGCCGACTCCACTTGCCGCGCGGCGGCCTCGATTCTTGCGCGGTAATCCGCCTCGATTTCACCCGCCCAATCCGCGAGCGCCTGGCGCGTGGCGGCCAGCGTTTCGTTCGCGCTCAATTTCGCCTCGATCCAGCGCCGCGCGGCCAGGTCGGCGAAGGCGTGTTCAACGGATTCCTCGACCATTTGCTGCACGGCCGCGTCGTCCACGTCCACGGCGGATTTCATTTCCACGATTTTTTCCCGGCCGGTTTTGGTGTCGCGGGCCAGAACATGGAGAATGCCATTCGCATCAATTTCAAATTGCACGCCCACGCGCGGCACGCCGCGCGGCGCGGACTCGAATTCAATCGTGAACCTGCCGAGGCTCCAGTTGTCCCTCGCACGCTCGCGTTCGCCCTGCAAAACGTGGATGAGCATTGAACGCTGGCGGTCCACCGCCGTCGTGAACATTTCGCCCGCCTTCACCGGAATCGTCGAGTTGCGCGGAATCAACACGTTCATCAACCCGCCAAACGTTTCGAGACCGAGCGACAACGGCGTCACGTCCAGCAGTAAAACGTTTTTGAAACCGCCGGACAAAATCTCCGCCTGAATCGCCGCGCCGAGCGCGACGGCTTCGTCCGGGTTTTGCGACGTGTTGAGCTGCGGGCCTCTCGGTTTATGAAAATCCGTGCCGAGCCGCAGGTTGCCGCGCGTTTCCTCAAATTCCGCGCAGCCGAACAGTTCGCTGACGAATTTGCGGACGAGCGGCATCCGCGTCTGGCCGCCGACAAGAATTACCTGGTTCAAAGCTTTCGGCTCGACCTTTGCGTCCGCAAGCGCGCGCAGGCAATGCGGCCGGGTGCGGGCGATGATGTCGCGCGTGAGATTTTCCAGTTCGGCCCGCGTCAATTTGCAGCTGAAACTGAAATCCGGCGTGAGAAACGGCAGCGTGATTTCGACCTCGGTTTCGGTTGACAATTTGATTTTTGCCTGCTCGGCGGCTTCGCGGATTCTGGAAAAAATGGTAGCGCGACCGTCCCGGTCGCCATGTTGCACGTATTGTGCAACATTTTTCGTCGGCGGGACGCCGCCAGTTGCGGGCGAGATGTCCGCGCTCCCCGGAAAAATTCGCGGATTTGCGGTTTGAATTTTTTTCACCAGAAAATCCACCAGCCGTTTGTCCAAATCATCGCCGCCGAGGCGCGTGTTGCCGTTGGTCGCCAGCACCTGGAAAACGCCTTCGTTCAGTTCCAAAATCGAAAGGTCAAACGTGCCGCCGCCCAGATCATAAACGGCGATTTTCGATTTCTCCTTGAGCTTGTCCAAACCGTAGGCGAGCGCGGCGGCGGTCGGTTCGTTGACGATGCGTTCGACCGTGAAACCGGCCAGTTCACCCGCGCGTTTGGTGGCGTTGCGTTGCGCGTCGTTGAAATACGCCGGCACGGTGATGACGGCGCGCGTGACCGGTCCGCCGAAATAATTTTCCGCGTCGCGTTTCAGTTTTTCCAAAACTTCGGCGGAGACTTCCTCCGGCGAAAAATCCCGGCCGTGAATGGAAACGGTGACCGCGCCGGTCCGGGCGCAATCCAGCGGATAGGTCACCAATTTTTCCCCGCCGGAAATTTCCGCGGCGCGCCGGCCGATGAAACGTTTGACGGAATAAACCGTTTCCGCCGGTTTGATGAGCGCGCACGCGGTTCGCCTCGTGGCCGACAACCGGTGCGCCATCCGCGTGACGGGAAAATGCACGACCGACGGCGTCAGCCGCCGCCCATTCGCGTCCGCGATGACCAGCGGAATGCCTGAATCCACCGTGGCCACAAGTGAATTCGTGGTGCCCAGGTCTATGCCGACGATTTTGTTCACCGGCAAATGCTGCCACGAAACAACGGCAAAACAAAATTGTTTGGCCGGGAAAATGGGCAAAATTTTTGTGCCATTTGTGCCGCTTTGGGGCTATTTTCATTGCATGAACTGCATTGTCACGGCCGGCCCAACCTATGAACCGCTGGACGATGTTCGGCGGCTTACAAATTTTTCAACCGGCCGGCTCGGCACGGAACTGGCCAATTTCCTGGCCGCCCGCGGCCATCAAGTGCTGCTGCTGATCAGCGCCCAGGCCACGCACGGTGGCGAGCGCCGGGCGCAGCGGGTCGAAGTGTTCACGACCACGGCCAATCTGCGGGAAAAGCTGCAGGCATTGTCCGCAAAAAAGGTGAACGCGGTTTTTCACGCGGCGGCGGTCAGCGATTTTCGTTTTGGCCGGATTCAGTTGCAATCGCCGCACGGCAAGCTGACGGAAATCAAATCGAAAAAAATTCCCACGGGCGAGGGCACATTGCTGGTGGAACTCGTGCCGACGCGGAAAATCATCTCCGAACTGCGCGCCTGGTTCCCCACGGCGAAGCTGGTGGGGTGGAAGTTTGAAGCGGAAGGCAAACGCCCGGACGCGATCCGCGCGGCGCAACAACAAATTGCCAAACATCTCACCAATGCCTGTGTGGCCAACGGCCCGGCCTACGGCGAAGGGTTTGGCCTGATTACGCGCGGCGGTCACGTGCATCTGGCCGACCCGCCCAAGCTGTTTGACGCCCTGGAGAAATTGCCGCGGGCCTGAATGCGCGGCGAGGCGGGAAAATTCGCGCTACGCTTCAAAATTTTTCAGTTGCCACAGTCCCATTTTCATGGGCAGCCAGCCGATGAAAAACGACAGGACCGCGAAGGCGAGGACGCCCCCGGCGGCCCAAACGGCCCGCCCATGCCAGCCCGTTGTGGCCAATCCCAGCAGCAATACGGACGCGAGGATATAGACGGAACTCAGCACGAAGCACAAGGTGCCGCCAAAACCGCTGACAATTTTGTTCGGGTTCGCCTCTTTCAGGTTCGGATACAACACCCCCAGTCCCACCGCGAGGCCGCTGAGCGCAAAAGTCATTATGGTGACCACCGCGCCGAAAAATAATACGCGGTCCCAGGTCATTTTCAGCAGGTAACAGGAAAGCATGATGAGGCCGGCGGTCACGACGAACGACATGGCGCTGGCCAGCCAGAATTTGGTTTTGACCACCCGCGCCAGCCCCATGGGCGCCAGGCCGACGATCCACAACCGGCGGCCTTCCAGTGAAAATTGGGGAAACACAAACCGCGTCGTCACGGAAGCCAGGTTCAGCGCGCAAACACCCAGATTCAGGAAGGCGATGAGATTGATCCAGAATTCACTGTTCAACTGGTGCGTAAAATTGCGCAGGTTGATGATATACACGCCCAGGAGGCCGAACAGCATCACGGATTGGCCCCATTGGGTCGTGTCGCGCCAGAACATGCGAATGTCCTTGACGGCCAGCGCGCGCCCGTCGCGGCTGAGCCAGAAAAATTTTCCCATAAGCTTTTCCAGCAGGCCAACGGAATTTTGAAATTCACTTCCGGCGCGAAACCAGTTCCCCCGGGTCCCCCGGTGTGCGCGGCTTTGCACCGCCGACGCCGTGTCGTAGAACACATTGCCAAAGCGCGTGAAGGCCAGGCTGCCAAAGAACAGCGTGTGGCTCAACAGCACCAGCGCGAAAAACACCGCGCCGCGCAGGATGCCTTCCGCCCATTGCAGCACGGCCGCCGACAACCAGTAGCTGGGCAGAAACGGAAACATGGTGAAGCGGGTTTTGGCGAGCAACTGATCGAGCGCCTCGAGCGTGCGTTCGCCGAGCAGCGCATTGGTGGCCGGCTGCGCCTTCCACCAAAACGCGGCCAGCGCGAGCAAAACCAGGGCGGTCGTCACAATCGAAATTTGAAAACTTCGGCGGTCCAGAAACCGTCCCACCAAAATCGCCAGCCACGCGCCGGCGACGCCCGGCAAGACAATGAACAGCGCAATCAACAACGGTGTCACCACATAAAAATGCCACGGCACGCCGCGCACCAGGCCAAACGCCGCCACCAGCGGCGCGATCAAAAACAGAAACGCCCACGACGCCAGCAGCGTGGATTCGATGAATTTCCAGCGGAAAATGATCCGCGTCGAAACCGGCAGCGTGAGCAGAAACGCGGTTTCACGATTGCGAAACAAATTGGTGTAACTGATGACCAGATTGCTCAACAGCAGCAACCCGAATAAAAACGCGAACAGGATGTACATCAACCGTTCCGTCAGCACCGCGCCCAAACCGGGAAATTTCGCAACGAACCACAGCGCGCGATAAAACAGCCAGAACGACAGGACGAGATAACCGACCACGAACAGCAGAATGACGCCCGTGAGCAACCACGATTGTTTCCGCAAAGACAGCAGCCGCCGCCAGCTTTGCAGCGCGCTAACCCACAGCAACAGGAGCAGGGGCGCGTGCGCGGTTTTGATTCTGGACATCGGTAAAAAGTAGTTCGAAGGAGCGCGGCGCGCAATTTTTCAGTTGACATACATTGTAGTTCAATGTATAAAGCTGCCATGCTTACGAAAGACTTGGTGGCCGCGTCCTCGAAGCCGCTGCTGCTGTCCATTCTCGCGGGGGGCGAAAGTTACGGCTACGAAATCATCCAGAAGGTGCGCGAACTTTCCGGCGGGCAGATTGAATGGAGCGACGGGATGCTCTATCCGGTCCTGCACCGGCTGGAGCGCGACGGCTTGATTGAGTCCGAGTGGAAGGAAGCCGACACCGGGCGCGAACGGAAATACTATTTCATCAGTTCCGACGGACGCAAAGCTCTCAAAACTGAACGCCAGCGATGGCTGGCCGTTCACAACACCTTGAGCAAATTATGGAAAATCAAACCCGTTTCGATCTGAACGCCGCCGTTGAAAACTGGCAGAACGAACTGGCCGCGCAACCGAATCTCGCGTCCGACGACCGGCGCGAACTGGAAACGCATCTGTGCGACACCATCGCTGGATTCCAGCAAAGTGGTTTGAATGACGAAGAAGCTTTCTGGCTCGCGCGTCAAAGGATTGGCCGACCACAACAGCTTGCCGAGGAATTTACCAACGGTGACCCAACCAAAGTCTGGCGCGAACAAGCATTTTGGATGGTGTTTGTGCTGTTTCTGTCGGTGATTCTGATCAACGTAACCAGCGTTTTGGCTTATGATTTAAAGGTCGTCCGCACACGATCGGATGGCGCTAGCCTTCAGATGGCGCAGACAATTGCACGAGAACTTGTGTTTCTTTTGCCGGTTTTAATTCCGTTAGTTATAGCAATATTGGTGAGGTCAGGGAAAATGGTTCGCCTGATTTCAAAATTAAGATTTCTGATTGAAAACCGGCTCCGTTTGGCGATTGGAATTTTTGGGATTATTGCCATGGCAGCAGCATTTGTGACTGTCGCAGCTATAGCGCACAACGAGAAAATTCACTCATTAGGATTGGATTTGCCTAGCTCCCATGCTCGCCTTCATCTTACGGTTTCGATCTGGCAGATTTTATATTCGACCTTTCTTTATCCAGTAACGTTTGTACTCGTGCTCTTCTTACTTATGCCATCAATGAACCGAAAGAAACGAAAGCATGCTTGATTTCTTTCCCGTTGAAGCCGCGGCGAGCGGTTTGTATCGTGCGGTCAATGTCGCCGCCGGGAACCAAAAATTCACCGCTTGCCGCGCCCGCTCGCGGGGATGAAGCAACGTCGGCGTTGCGACGGCCCGTGACTTCGCTGTGGGGCGTTGGTGGCGAACGCGCGGCGCAACTGGCCAGGCTCGACATCATTACGATTGAGGACCTGCTGCTGCACCGCCCGCGGCGTTACGAGGACCGCCGCCATTTCCGCGCCATTGCCGAATTGACCCGCGACGAAGCCGCCACGGCGCGCGGCACCATTGTCGCCCAGGGACTCAAACGGTTCCGCGGCGGGACGAAATCCGTTTTTGAATTTGTCCTCGACGACGGCACGGCGCGCCTGCATTGCCGCTGGTGGAACCTGCCGTTCATGGAAAAATATTTTGCGGTCGGCGACGAGGTGTTTGTTTTCGGCAAGCTGGTCGAAACCAAGCCGCGCACGATGGACCATCCCGAAACCGAGGTCATCGAGGGCGGCGAGGAGAGTTTCATCCACATCAACCGCATCGCGCCAATTTATCCGCTCACCGAGGGCCTGCCGCAACGCTGGCTGCGGGGAACGATCTGGCGGACGCTGGAAAAATTTGAATCGCAAATAGTCGAGCCCCAGGCAGGGCGCGCAGAGCACTGCGCGCCCGCCCAATCTCTTCCGTCACGCGCCAACGCCGTCCACATGATTCATTTCCCCGAAGCATTGACCGACGTGGAACTGGCGCGGCGACGGCTGGCGTTGGACGAGTTTGTTGACTTGCAAATGCAAATCCAGTCGCGGCGGAAAAATTTCGAGGCCAAAGCGCGCGCGCTGCCGTGTGGCGGTGACAATCGTTTGATGAAACCGTTTCTGGCGCGGCTTGGTTTCAAGCTCACCAACGCGCAAACGAAAGTGCTCCGCGAAATCCGCGCGGACCTGGGTGGCGCGCATCCCATGCGGCGGCTGTTGCAGGGCGACGTCGGCTCCGGCAAAACCGTCGTGGCCGCGTGTACGGCATTGATGGCGTTGGAAAGCGGCTTCAACGTGGCGCTCATGGCGCCAACGGAAATATTGGCGGAACAGCATTTCCGGAATTTTCAAAATTGGTTCGCGCCGCTCGGAGTGAACGTGGCATTGCAGACGGGCAGCCGGAAGATGGTTGAGCGTCGAGCGTCGAGCGTCGAAAGCCAGCTGTGCCGTTCGCCCGCGACCTTGTTTCTTGGCACTCACGCCCTGCTCACCACGGGCTTTGATATTCCCAATCTGGGCCTCGTGATCATTGACGAGCAGCACAAATTCGGCGTGACGCAGCGCGAGCAACTGGTGCGGAAAGGCAATTACCCGCATTTGCTGGTGATGACGGCGACGCCGATTCCGCGCACGCTCGGCCTCACGCTTTACGGCGATCTCGACGTTTCGGTGATTGACGAATTGCCCGGCGGGCGAGGCCGGGTGAAAACGTTTGTGCGCCTGGCGGACAAGTTGCCCAAAGTCTGGGAGTTCATTCGTGAAAAGATCGCCGGCGGCCGCCAGGCTTACGTGGTTTATCCGCGCGTCGAAGAGCAGGACACGGCCAATGACATCAAGGCGGTGACCAAGGAATTTGAAAATGTCCGGCGCTCCCTGGCGCCATATTGCGTCGGCTTGCTGCATGGCCGGCTCAAGAGCGCCGAGAAAGAAGGGGCAATGGCCGCGTTTCGCGCCAACCAAATCCAGGCGCTGGTGGCCACCGCTTTGATCGAAGTGGGTCTGGATGTGCCGAACGCGACCATCATGCTCATCGAAAACGCGGAGCAGTTTGGCCTGGCGCAATTGCATCAATTGCGCGGCCGCATCGGCCGCGGCGCGCATGAGAGTTTTTGCATTTTGGTTTCCGCCGCGAAGACGGGCGAGGCGGGCGAGCGGCTCAAAGTGCTGGAAGAAACAACGGATGGGTTTTGCATTGCCGAGGCGGACTTGAAACTGCGCGGGCCGGGCGAGTTGCTGGGCCAGCGGCAAAGCGGCCTGCCGCGTTTTCGCTTTGGTAATCTGGCAAATGATTTGGATTTGATTCGCAGCGCGCGCCAACTGGCGGCGCGGGCGCTGGCCGGGCCGGGCAAAAAAAACTGAAGATTGTGCTTGCGGCACAGAACGATTTTCGAGTAGTTGAGCGGCGTATGAAAAAATTAGTCTATTTGATTGTTGCGTTTGGCCTCGTTTCCATCGGATTGCTCACCGGCTGCAAGAAACAATCGGAGGAGTCGTCCGCGCCATCCATGGAACCTTCGACGAATGCTGCGGCGATGCCTTCCACCAACGCTGCGGCGATGCCTTCCACCAACGCTGCGGCGATGCCTTCCACGAATGCCACGGAAGCGCCGTCCACCAACGCACCCGCGCAATAGTTGCGTTGTGCGGCCTGTCGCGGCGGTTGCGACGGATGGAGGTTTGCTTTTCAGCGCCAATGCCAACGTGCAATTGGCGCTTGGAAATGTTGTGGCGTGGACTAAATTGCCACCATGAGAGTTTTTTTACTGATTCCAGTGGCAGTGGGATTGTTGCTGACCGGATGCGGCAAGACTTCCAGTTCAACCAATCCATCCGCCACGAACAACGCCGCCACCAATGACAGTGTTCTCGCTGCGCCGGTGGACTACATCGGCGCGGTGGGGAATGCCCAGAAATTTGCGGAAAAGCAGATAGATTTGTCGTATCTCCACGAGGCCATTGAGCAGTTCAACGCGGCGAACGGCCGTTATCCCAAAGACCTCCAGGAACTGGTGCCAAATTGGATCGGCAAAGTGCCGAAAGCGCCCTACGGCTCAAAAATCGTCTATGACCCGGACGCGGGCACGGTGAAAGTGGTGCAACAATAAAAACAATAAAATTGCTTTGCGAAAAATTAAAGCCGGACGGCGCTCTGCCCTCCGGCGTTTGTGTTTTTTAACTCGCCAAAGCAGGCTCCGACAGGCAAACCGTTGGCTTGGATTCATGACTGAACAAATCATCATTCTGGATTTCGGATCGCAATATACGCAGGTCATCGCGCGCCGTGTCCGCGAAGGCAACGTGTATTCGCAAATCCTGCGTTACGACACGCCCGCGCGCGAACTGGCGAAACTCAAGCCGCGCGGCCTCATTTTATCCGGCGGCCCGGCCAGCGTTTATGCAAGCGAAGCGCCGCTGCCCGACCGGAAGATTTTTGAGCTGGGCGTTCCCATCCTGGGCATTTGTTACGGCGTCCAGTTGTTCGCGCAATTTCTCGGCGGCAGGGTCGAAAAAGGCCCGAAGCGCGAATACGGCAAAGGCACGCTCACGGTAACGGATTCATCCTGCGCGCTGTTCAAAAATCTGCCAAAGAAACTACAGGTTTGGAATTCGCACGGCGACAAGCTCACGAAATTGCCGCGCCATTTCAAACCCGTCGCGGTCACGGAAAATTCCGAATACGCGGCGATTGAATACCGTGCGCGGAAATTTTTTGGGCTGCAATTTCACCCCGAAGTGGTTCACACGCCGCGAGGCCGGGAAATCATCGCCAATTTTGTCCACCAGGTTTGCGGTTGCGGCAAGCACTGGACGATGCGCAGTTACATCGATCAGGCGATCGCGCAGATTCGCGCCCAGGTTGGCGGGGAAAAAGTCATCCTGGGGTTGAGCGGCGGCGTGGATTCGAGCGTCGCGGCGGCGCTCCTCCACAAGGCCATCGGCGACCAGCTCACCTGCATTTTCGTCAATAACGGCCTGCTGCGCGGGCGCGAGGCGGAAGTGGTGCGCGAGGTTTTCGGCCGGCATTTCAAGATCAAACTGCAATACGAAAACGCCTCGCAACTGTTTTTGCGGCGGCTCAAGGGCGTGACCCATCCCGAGCGCAAACGGAAAATCATCGGCCGCACGTTTATTGAGGTTTTCAGCGCGGCGACCCGCCGCGCCGGCCGGGCGAAGTTCCTCGCGCAGGGCACGCTTTACCCCGACGTGATTGAATCGGTGCCCATCGCCGGCAACCCCGCCGCGATGATCAAGAGCCATCACAACGTCGGCGGCCTGCCGAAGAAGATGAAGTTCCAACTGGTCGAGCCGCTGAAATGCCTGTTCAAGGATGAAGTCCGCCGGCTCGGACTCGAACTGGGTTTGCCGAAGGAAATTGTGTTCCGCCAGCCGTTTCCCGGTCCGGGCCTGGCGGTGCGCATCCTGGGCGAGGTCACGCCGGAGCGGCTGCGAATTTTGCGCAACGCCGATGCCATCGTGGTCAACGAAATGAAACAAAGCGGCTGGTATTACAAAATCTGGCAGAGCTTCGCCGTGCTGCTGCCGGTGCGCAGCGTGGGCGTGATGGGCGACGAACGGACTTACGACTACACGATTGCGATTCGCGCCGTGGAATCCCAGGACGGCATGACGGCGGACTGGGTGAAGCTGCCGTATGATTTGCTCGAAAAACTCGCCAGCCGCATCATCAACGAAGTCAAAGGCGTGAACCGTTGCGTGTTCGACATCACCAGCAAGCCGCCGGGGACGATTGAATGGGAGTGATGCGGAATTTTTTTTGTTGGTTTTGTCACCGTTCAGAGTTAATCTGGATACGCGCTCAAACCGTCAAGCATTATGGACATCATTTTTGATTGCCCCAATTGCCAGCAGGAACTGGTCGTGGACAGCACCGGCGCGGGCACGGAGATTGAATGTCCGTCGTGCGGCGAAACCATCACGATTCCGCGGGAATCCACCAAGCCCGCGCCGGAACTTACGCCGACGACCGGCCAGCCCATCAATCCCATCGCCGCGTCCGCCGCCGCCAAAATCGAAAAGCACCTCAAAGTGCCGGTGCGCGACAAACCGTCCGAACTGCTGATCAAAAAACCGCCAACGCCTCTCGAAGCCGTGGCCAAGGGCGCCGACAAAAAAATCCGCGTCCACACCATCCGCCACGCCACCTGTGTTGAATCCGGCCACGACCGGTTTGATGAAAAGGTGACGGAATTTCTGAACGAAATCGGCGAAGCCAGTCTGATCAGCGTTCACACCATCAACTACACCTTTCTCGATATTGCCTCGCAAAAGATGCTGACGGACTTTGGCATGTTGATCGTTTACCGGGGGTAACTTCCTCTGTGGGCCCGCCTTGACTTGCCAATGGGGGCCGGGTAGTGTCGCCGTATGAATCGCCGGTTAGTTTTTCTGTTTGTCGTTGCCGCGTTGGTGGCGCTGTTTCCCTTTCGCTCACCGGCGCCGCTGATTTATACACCGGGCGAAGGCTGGTATTATGAAACATTCGGCACCGCCACCAAATGGCAGCGCGCCCGTGCCAAGGATCAACTGGACGTGGCGGAGCAGGCGTTTAAGAACCGTGGCTACGATCTTGCACTTCGGGCAGCGGACCGCGTCGTCAAGGTGTGGCCGCTTTCAGATTACGCGCCGCGCGCGCAATACCTCGCCGGCCGTTGCCTGGAAGCGAAGGGCCAGGACGAAATGGCTTTCAATGCCTATCAGGTTGTCATCAACCAATATCCCCGGAGCGCGGAATACGAGGATGTGCTCTGGCGTCAATATAAAATCGCCGACCGTTTTCTCCACGGCGAATGGCCCAAACTGTGGGGTTACATTCCTTATCCCCCTTCGCTGGATCAAGCGGCGGACATGTTCGGCGAAATTGTGACGAACGGCCCTTACAGTGACGTGGCGCCGCACGCGCAATTGCGCATCGGCGCCGCGCGAGAGAAACAGAAGGATTATCCCGCCGCGGTGAAAGCCTATGAAACCGCCGCCGACCGCTATCAGGAACAGCCGGTCGTCGTCGCCGACGCGCTGTATCGGGAAGGCATTTCGTATGCGAAAGAGGCAGGAAGAGCCGGGTACGATCAAGGCACCACTGCCCAGGCCATTGCGACCTTTACCGATTTCATCACATTTTACCCCAATGACCGGCGGGTTCCGTATGCGCAAAGGTTCATCACCGCGCTTAAGTTCCAGCAGGTGCAGGGCAATTTCGAAATCGCAAAATTTTACGAGCGAAGCAAGGAATGGAACGGCGCGGCGATTTATTATAATGAAGTGCTGCAACTGGATCCGAATTCACGTTATGCCGCGCTGGCGCGGCAGCGCATTGAAGCCCTCAAGCCCCGCCTGCGGGCGGCCGTCAACTGAAATGCGTCCCATCCGATTTCTCGCCGCCTTTGCAATGGTTTTGTTATTGTCGGGTTGCGCCGGTTATCATTTAGGACCGGTCAACCCCGATGTCCGGGCCGGAGGCGGGGAATCCATCGAAGTGCTGCCCTTCAACAATCAAACGCTCCAACCGCGTTTGGGCAGCGCGCTGACGCAGGCTTTGCGCGAACAGTTGCAAACGGACGGCACTTATCGTCTCGCGGGGCGCGGCCCCGGTGACATTGTCGTGACCGGCGTCATCACGGGCTACAACCGCGAAGGGCTGAGTTTTCTGAGCGCCGACGTTGCCACGCCGCAGGATTACCGCATTGGCATTGTCGCGCATGTCACGGCGCGCGAACGTGCAACCGGCAAGGTCCTGCTCGACCAAAACGTGAAGGGCGACACACTGGTTCACGTCGGCGGGGATTTGGCGGACGCCGAACGGCAGGCCCTTCCCCTGCTGGCGCTGGATTTGGCGCAAAACATCACCGAGCTTTTGACGGAAGGGGCTTGGTAAAAAATTGTTGGATTAGTTGAAACGGATTTGTATTCTGTTTTCTGTTTCAACAAAAACAACAAATCAAAATGGCTTATAATTCTATGAAAAAAATATTACCAAATTAGCCGTCTTAAGCCTGTTAACCGCCACCATGGTTGCGATGCCTGTGTTTGCTTATGCCCAGGACGCGACCACCAATGCGCCGTCGTCGGATCAAACCCCGGCTCCCAAACCCGCCAAAAAGAATGTCATTCCCTTTCACGGCAAGCTGGACGCCGTGAACACAAACGCCATGACGCTATCGGTTGGCAACCGCACCTTCCAAGTCACTGCCGGCACGAAGATTCTCAAGGACGGCAAGCCGGCGGCCTTGTCGGACGGCGTGGTGGGTGAACCGGTGCGCGGCCTTTATAAAAAGACCGAGACCGGCCAACTGGACGCCCTGAGCGTGCATTTTGGCGCCAAGAGTGGGGCAAAATAAAAGAAGGCAAGCCCGGACGGGAATTAATCCTCCCAGGTTTCGTGAGTATCAGGCGGACGGCCAAGTCCGCCTGTTTTCTTATCGCTTCCACCAACTGGTAAGACTCTTGGATTTTTGCGGCACCCCCTGGTATTGCTTGACGAGCAACTGGCTGCGCGACGCTTCCAGCGCCATGCGAAATTCGTCGTAACTCAGGAAGCGGTCCGCCGGATTTTTGGCCAGCGCCCGCACCATTGCGTCGCTCGTCGGCTGCGTGATTTCAGGCACGACCAGGTTGGGCGGAGTCAGCGGCGTTTGCACCTGGGCGACAACAACCTCCTCGGCCGTCGGTGCGTCAAACGGAACATGTCCGGTCAGCGCGTGATAAAGCGTCGCGCCAAGGCTGTACATGTCGGACAGGAAGGTTTCCGGCTCGCGTTTGATTTTCTCCGGCGCGACATAATACGGCGTGCCCCAGGTGACATCTTCCGATTCCTGTTCCTCGTTGGCTTTTTGCGCCAGCCCGAAATCCACCAGCTTCGGTTCGTGGTCCGCGTTGAATAAAATGTTGCCCGGTTTGATGTCGCGGTGGAGCAGATCGTACTTGAGCGCCATGTCGAGCGCGGAGGCGATTTTGATGCCGATATCGAGCACATCAAGCTCCGGCAGTATGCGCAATTTTTCGATGCGCGCGTCCAGGCTGCCCCGGTCGGCCAGTTCCATCACCAGGTAACTCTGCCCTTCTGCTTCGTCAAACGTGTAGATGTGAACGATGTTCGTATGATTGAGCCGGGCGCAGGCACGGGCTTCCCGGTAGAAACTTTCCAACGACGTGGCATCTGCCAGCAACTCCTTCTTCATCAATTTTACCGCCACCAAGCGTTCCAGCGTCGTGTCCCAGGCGCGATAAACGTTGCCCATGCCGCCAGACCCGATGAGACTGCGCAGTTCAAACTGGCGCAACTGCATCGGCATCATGATCGGGTGCCCGCACTTGCTGCAAGGCACTGTGCCAAGCGGCGGCAGGTCGCCGGGGATGAAGACTTTCGTCTCGCACCAACTACAGGTAACCATGCGCAATGGATTTTCGCTCATGCTGGAAGCCAATCTACCACTACTTGGCCCGCCGACAAGCCTTGAGAAGCGGGATTTCCAGCGCGGCAACGGCGCAAAAAAATCTTTGACAAACATGCCGAAATGGTGTTTCTTCCCAACGTTGAAAATGAAAACCGCGTATGTTCCAATGCTGAAGCACGCACCGGCCAATGGTCGCATGTCCATCTGGCAGCGTAATTGCTTTGGTATTGGCATCGTGGGAATAAACCGGTAAGACCAGCAACAAATTTTCAAAAACCCGCGATTGCCAGTCAATCGCGGGTTTTTTGTTGGTTAAACCAAACAGTAACAAAAGGAACACAATGAACAAAAATCAAACACGGGTGGCGGCAAAATTCGTCCCCGAAACACGGTTCGAATTGCAGCCGGGACCGCCGGCGCCGTTCCGAGCCACGCAGGAAACCGAGTTCGAGCGGCTCAAAAAACAATTGCTCACCTTGCACTTGGCCGAGTTGCCCAAACCGGAGTTAAACGCTCCCCTGCGGCGCGCGGCCAACGAAGCGGCGGCATTGGCATGGATGACACTGTATCCCTTGCTGGTGTTCCCGGCGTTATTCGAGGAAAAAGCCGTGGTGGCGGTGCGTCAGACCGAACGTCAGGCGCGCATTTATCAAACCAGCCGCGAACTGCTCGGCGTATGAAATCGCGCCAGCCAATGAGGTGACGGGTGGCAAGTGAAAGGTGGCGGCTCGCGCCACTCGTTACCTGTCACCCGTCACAAGCTTTGTGGGGACCACTTGGAGCGCGGATGGATTTTTCGCATCGGATTTTTTGAATCTGGCCGGCGCGAAACCGTCCGCGCTTCTACGAACTTTTCTTGGTTTGAATAAGTTATTGACTTATGTCGCGGCGGCGAATCCGCCGTTTTTTCGAAAAACACAGGCAATAAAATGAGCAAACACATTCCCCCCGATCAAGTCGTTTCACCTCGACAGCACTGGCGGTTGATCCGTGTTTTGCAGACCGGAGAACAGGAAGACAGCAATGGAGACCGCGTGGCAACCGCAATTGGAACTTGGGATAATACCGTGCGTCTTGCAATGCGCATATGTTTAATGTCCTTTAGATTTTGCCGATGGCAAGGTGGACAATTTTATTCGCTGATAAGCGCCGCGCTTTTGATCCTCCGGGTGCGGCTCAATGGCCAGCACCGTGATGTCCCGCTTGTCCGGCCCGTAAGCCCAAAACATCCGTCCGGCTGACGGCGTGTTGTTTTCGAGATACGACTGGAAAATCTTGAATCCGTATTTGCGGGTCAGGTCGTCAATCTCGTGTGAAACCAAACTGTTGTGCCGGGGATTTTCAGCGAGATAGCCGAGGGATTTAACCAGCTTCTTAAAAAACTTTTCTTCGTCCCTGTCCAATTCGCCTTGCTGCTTGCGAGTCAAAAGATCGTTCCATAATGCTTCCATCTCCGGCAATCCCATGCGGATATTGAAAGCCATTGGAATCCTTCAAGCTTTGGCAAATACGGACAAATCAATCGGCGCAGATGCCAGCCCCTTTTTCAGATTGGCCACGGATTTGTCCAGCATCTTTAAGGAACGGGCGGAAATGGCTTGGGGCGATACTAGCACGCGCGGCTCCAGGTAAAAGCCGCCGTTGGACAGCGCTTTGACGTGGAAATACTTTGTCTTGGCGTTGCGCAGGCTGATGCGCTTTTTGGCGTCGGCGGCAACGTCGTAATCTTCCACGACTGTCGGGCGTTTTTGTGTCAATGTCGGCATGACTTCACTATGGTGGGATTTCCCACCAATGTCAACTTGTATTTGAAGCTGGCTGTACAGACACAGCCGGATTAGACAACTGTAAGTCAACTCACTAGACAACCAGGTTTTATTGCTCATTATGGCGATAATGGGCGATTGGGTTCATTCACTGGCCCCGTGGCAGGTGATTGCCCATTTGACGTTTGCTTGGGAGGCGTCGGTGTGGTCGGCAGAGCGCTGTTATCTCAAGTTCATGAAACAGGAAATGTGGGGGGTGTCACATTTTTATGGACTTGAGGAAAATCCAGGGCGTGATGGTTTTCATGTCCATGCGCTGTGGTGTGATTGCAAAAACAAGTCCCGAAAGATTCTCTGGGAAAAGTGGTTTGACCGTTACGGCCGGAATCGGATCGAGTCGGTGAACAGCCGGGATGATGTTTCCGACTACTGCGCGAAATACGTAACCAAGGAGGGCGCATGGTGGGGCGTCAAGCTGGTCGGCCAACGGCATCCGGCGTTCAAGAATTTCAAACTGGTGATGGAATGAGAGAGGAGCAACATCAATTTTTGCGGCTGCTGAACCAGTTGCCTGCGCGCCTGACGGCGGAACAGGCAGCCTGGGTGCTGAATTGCCAGCCGCATGATGTGCCAATCCTGGTGGCGGCGCGGTTGCTCAAACCGTTGGGCAATCCTTCGCCGTACAACGTCAAATTCTTTGCCTCGTCGGAACTGCTAGAACAGGTCGAAGATCGGGCATGGCTTGCGAAGGTCACGAATGCGTTAAATCAGCACTGGCAAAAGAGAAATGCCGCCAAGAAAAACCGGCTGACCGAGGGGGTGGTTAGCGCAAATGGTTTCCAACATTCCGGGCCGTAAATGCTTGTTTCTATTTGCGCACACGACAGTTTTAACAAGGACAAGACGACAATAACCAGAATTAAACGAACCATTGGTTCGTTTATTCAATCTGGGGATGTTGAATACAAAGGGGTTATAGCTTTTGAATTTACCTTTAACGATTTTTGGGATAAACGAACCGATGGTTGTATATTAAGGGCAAGTTTTGTTGATTGAAATGATGGGGCAAGTGGAATCATCCGCGAAACGCCCGTTGGGTTGGATTTCGCCAACGGAGCGCCGAGTAAATGATGCAGGGTTGACCGTCATTCCTGAATCAGCGGCGTGCCTCGCGCTTCCATTATACGGCGCGCGGTCGCCGTCAAGGTCGTGCGCTCCGCGCCTCCACCTGTGACCGCGCCCGCTTGCGCCGTGGGAATCGCTTTTGAGAATCACGCCGCGCAATCTGCATCGCCAGTGGTCATTCCCAATCATCATCGCAATGCGCCGAATGGTGCGGCGGCGGAAACGGGTTGAACGTGTCCGGGGGTGGTGGTGGCGGTCACGGCAGATGCCAAGCCCATCGCAGCGTTGTTTGAACTCCGTGGCGCGGTCGCCCGAACGCACGGTTCGCAGATACGGAAACAGCGAGCCGCTTCCCGGCAGGTCGCGCAAGATTGGAAAACGAACTGACGATTTGTTCGCGACGGTCAAGCGCGAGCATCCAAAACTTTTTGCAGATGATTCCGGGCTGGTTTTGCGCCCGATGACTTTGGCCTTCGTCGTTGGCCGTCTTCAAAACATCAATCTCACTCAAACTCCTGGCGACGTGAAGGGCAAGGCATTTCAGGCTTTTGTCAATCGTCACCAGCGAGGAGATCGCGGAGAATTTTTCACACCACATCCGATTGTCCGCTTGGCGGTGGAGATGATTGATCCAAAACCGAACGAGGCAATCATTGATCCTTGTTGTGGCAGCGGAGGTTTTCTCATTCAGGCCATTGCACAAGTAAATCGGCAGGCAGAAAAAAACGGCGGCGAATGGAGCAAGTCAAAATTTGTTACTCAATTCGTGCGCGGGCTTGAATTTAATCCTGATATAGCTCAGGCAGCGATGGTTCGTCTTGCTTTTGAAGGCGGCAGCGGCGAAGAAATTATTTGCCGTAATGCTTTGTCCAATCTTGGTGATTTAGCTGGCACGTTTGACATTGTGCTCACAAATCCGCCATTTGGATCAAAAGGCAAAGTCGAGGACTTGGCGATTCTTGCATCTTACGAACTGGCTCGCAAATGGAGCAAGAACGGTGACAGCAAATGGAAGAAATCAGATTTTTTACAACCCGCGCAGACGCCGGACATTCTTTTCTTGGAGCAATGTTTGAAATTACTTCGTCCGGGCGGGCGAATGGCCGTCGTGCTTCCCGATGGATTGCTCCAAAATATTTCCAGCGGCTATGTCCGCGCATGGCTGAAAATGAACGCGGAAATTGCCGCTGTCATTTCCATTCCTCAAGAAGCTTTTGTGCCTTACGGCACTGGAATTAAAACTTCGATGGTTGTCTTGCGGAAATTGCCAGTGGCAAATCCGTCGGCTTGTTTCATGGCGCGCATAAAAAAAATGGGCTACGACGTGAAGGGTCAGCCGGTTTTTCAACGCGACAAAATGGGCAGGGTGTTGTCTGCAAATGACGGAACGCAGCTGGTTGATGATGACATTGAAAAAATCGCGCAGGGATTTTTTGAGTTCAAGAAGAACGAGCGAAGCGAAAATTCCGACGATATTTTTTTGGCCGCACAAGACAGGCTGAATTCGCGGCTCGACGTTGAATACTATCTGCCAAGCGACTTGAAGACTTATCGAGGACTTATCGCGTTCGGGGGCAAAATGTCTGGGCGAACTAGCCGATATTTGCTCGGAAGGCGACGATTTCCGGCTTATCGGCAATGATGAAATCCACTACATTGCAATTTCCGACATTGACGCGCGCACAATGCAGGTTGTGTCGCAGCAAATTATGAGCGCGCACGAAGCACCTTCGCGTGCAACGTATCGTTTGCGTGCGGGAGACATTGTCACGGCCATCGCGGGCGCGAGCACCGGCACTAGCCGGCAAGCAACTGCGTTGATTACCCAGGAAGAAGATGGAGCGATCTGCTCAAATGGTCTCGCCGTGCTGCGAAACATCCGTGAAATTGACCCGATGTTTTTAATTTCATATTTGCGGACCAGCCAGTTTCTCAGGCAAGTCCGCCGGTTGATGACAGGCCACGCCATCCCTGCGATTTCTTTGGAAGACTTGGCAAGAATTTTAATTCCGATCCCATCGTCAAAACATCAGTTGAAAATTGCCGAATCAGTCAAACGGATTCAAACATTGCGGCGTGACGCCTTGAAGTCTGGCGAAATTCTGGTAGCCCAAACAGAATCTTTGGTGAATTCAGTTCTGTCTTAACTTTCTTTGTCTAAAACTTCCGCTTCGCGCCCGCCCGCCTTGCGTTCGTCCGGCTGCATTTCGCTTTGCTTAATAGGATTTTTGAGCGTCTTAAAAACCACGTCGAAATCCTTCGCCCACGGTTTGGAAAAAATTGGGGCGTTGGAGCAATATGAAAGCACGATGCGCGTTCACGGTTTTGCGTTGAAGCCTTGCCGCTTTTGCCGAAGCATCCCCTGTCAAAGTGTAGCTTTTGTGGTCCCCCTCATCCTTTACACTCGTGGCGTTCTGGTCCAAAAATTTTTCAAGTTCTTCCTGTGCTTTTCGGCGCATCATTTCCGGAATCGCCATGATTGTCGGAAATGAAGTCGCAAGGCTCTCGATTTCTATCGTGAACCGGTTGATTTCATCCGCGAATTGCTGAGATAACTCTTTTGTCTCGGGCATGTCGCGAAGTTTATCAATTTAGGTTTCAAGATACAATGGCATCCTGCGTGGCTCAGTTCTAGGTCACTTTCACCGCCGCCTGTTGTTCGTAGTATTCCAGCGATGGAATTTTCATCAAGGCGCGTTTGGCGTAGGCGCGATGCACCGCCTTGCTATTGTGGCCCAAAGCCTCTTGCGCAAACCGTTCCGGGTAGCCGACGGTCTTGGCTCGTTCCGCCCAGGCGTAATCCGAGCATATCTTTTTTTATCGGTTTTAGCCCTGTTAAAACGGTCTGTGCTGGCACTTTTGCTGGCACTTTTTTGATTCTGCCTAGCTGAAAGTTGAATTATTCCGTTTGCACAATGAAGCGAAGTTCGCTACAATGTGCAAACGAAAAAAATGAAGCAAACCAAATCCAAAACCCGTATGGACGGGTCGGCGGATGCCTTCATTGACGGGCGGCTGACCTCGGGCCGGGTGGCCTTCCCGCTGGCGGATTTGGTCAAGGAAACCGGACTGTCGGTCACGGCGGCCAGAAACCAGTTGCTGCGACTGGAAAATCGAGTCACGAGAGTTTCGCCGCGACACCAGTTTTTTCTGATCATCAGCCCTGAGCATCGGGCGATGGGAGCGCCGCCGGTGGCGTGGTGGCTGCACGATTATTTTCAATGGCTGCCGCAGGATCGAACATGCTCCATGCCATACCGAGGTTGGCGGCGACCAGGGGTCGGGCATTCCCTTTCTCGAAAGGATAGGACTGTGTTTCTTGGCGGAGAGTTTCGTCCAGTTCCCGGTATAACGGGATAAACTGATCCGGCAACGCGGCCTCTGCCGGCGTCGGTTTCCCGGCCAACGGCGTCTGGCTCCGGCCAATCGTTGGACAGATGAACGTCAGAAAACATCCCGCAAGGAGCATCAATAAAAGAAGCCCCTTCACGTTGTTTCCACGACTATTTCCGCCGCCTGCGTGCTGGGGAACGGAGAGTTTTGGTTTTGTCATGGCCAATAATATTCCAATCCAAGTCATCAGGGCCAGTGTGAGCACTGGAATGAGCCACGGAGGCAACAGGCGGTGCATTTCGGCAAGGCTCACTTCACGCCTGGCCGCCAGCCACACGTCCATTCGCAGATTCAGCACCACCAGAATCACTCCCCAGGCCAAAGCTGCATGGCCGATGGCCGCGCGCCTGGCCGCTGTTCCGGTCCGGCCCCGGCACTGGAAGAAACGCCAAACACCCAGCACCACCATTGTTCCGGTAAGGATTCCGACCCACACATGGTCATGCGCCCGCCATCCCACGTAAATCAGCCCCGAGAAAAGCGACAGATACAGACCTGTCACCAGAACAAGGCTTGTCCCGAAACTCTGTGGCGTTCCGACAGTCTTGGGAATCCCGGCTTCTTCCTCGCTTTGTCGGCGAATGGCCAGAATCTGCCGAGACATCACGATGATCCACGTGGCGGCAATGAGGGCGAAGAACCACCAAAAGCCCGCCATCACGGCAAAAAATGTCCGGTCATCCCACTTCCAATGCTGCCCCAAAGTCCGCATCACAAATTGGCCGGCCACGCACCAAGTCAGCACGAAAACCCAAAAAGCGGTGAATGCAATCTTTTTGAACCGGCGTTCGCGCGCGGTTGGAGCTGCCCGAACCATCAGCCAATTTGCCGTGATGCCGGCAAAAATTCCGATAAAGGGGGCCAACGGCGCCAGCCACGCTGCCAGAAAACCTGACTTTGCCGCCGCCGTGCCTTTCGCTCCCGCGCCTGCGCCTGCGGTTGCCGCCGAGCCCGCTGTCACCGGTATAGACGCGAGCACCGCGCCCGAAAATGCCTCCCCCGGTGCCGTCCGGCGCAGCGTGTTTTCCACAAAAGCCTGCACCTCCTCCTGCAATAGCTTGCGACCGCGCGACAGCCGTTGCTTCACGGCGTCTTCGGATAATTCCAATGCGTCCGCGACGGACTCGATGGATTGGTGTTCGCGATAAAACAGGATGAGCGGTTCGCGGTAGATTTCGGGAATTCTCTCCAGCGACCGCCACAGAATCGCCTCTTCCTCCCGGCTGATGGCTTGGTCAGACGGAAGGGCCTCGCGCGCCGGTGAGTCGTGGGCGTCTTCCAATGGCGTCGCGTCATGTGCCGGCTCGCGTCCCTCCCGCTGCAGGCTCCTGTGGATCCGGTTGCGGACGATGCCGCACAACCACGCACGGAGTTTGTTCGGTTCGCGCAATGACCGGATGTCTGTCCACGCAGCAAGGAACGTTTCCTGGGCCACATCCTCGCTTTGACTCACATTGCCCGTAGCACTATAAGCCAGGGAACAGATCAAGGTTTGATACCGCTCAACAATCTGCCGGAAGGCATCCCGGCTTCCATCCCGGCTTTCAGCTACCAGATCGGCATCGTTGGTTTCCATTGTGTGCATCGCTTCGGTTGTCATCATATCACCATACAAGGGCTAGAAAAGGGCCGAGAGGTGACAGAAAATATGTTGGATCCAAGATGTGCTACATAAGCCGCATACATTTAACCGCACTGAACGAGCGTTCTGAAACTGGCAGCGAAACGAAGCAGGTCGGGAGTGAGATGAACGGACGACGGCGAAGTTGAGCGCGGTTTTAGAACGCCCGTTGAGTGCGTGACCGTCTAGGATTCCATTGAGGTGGTTTGTCTGGCCGGTTTCCGAGTGCCCGCAGGAAAGCCGGCCAGTCAAAGCGCCGACATTCCCCCAGCCTGATTATTATCAGATGGTCGGCTGTATCACGGAGCATCCGGTTGAATGAAGTTGAGGGCGTCCCCGTATGTTTGCAAACTTCTTGCCTGAACGGTTGATTGCGTAACCGTTGCCGGGTCGGCGGGATTGTCGCTGTTTTGTATCCGTCTGAACAGGCGCATGGCATGAAATTGACCGGCTTTGCACATGTTGTCGAACTTGAATCAGCATACGCCAATTCACTTTTACCAGGCTGCAGGTGGTGGTAAGATATAGCCGGAAGACGGCACACACTGCTTTTTCATAGTCATGAGAAATTCCAAACTTTTGTTGTTCATTTTGTGGCTGACGCAAGCGATTGGACGGATAGGGGTGGCCGCTCCGGCCACCAGTGACTATTTTACGATCCAAGTTGTGGACGAGCAGACCGATCGCGGCGTCCCCTTGGCCGAACTGCGGACGGTCAACGAGGTTGCTTGGTGGACAGACAGCAACGGTATCATCGCGTTCAACGAGCCGGGACTGATGGACATCGATGTGTTCTTCCATGTCAGCAGTCCTGGGTACGAATATCCCAAGGATATGTTTGAGAACCGGGGGCTGAAATTGAGGACAACCCGCGGTGGCAGTGCGACAATCAAACTCAAGCGGCTCAACATCGCTGAACGGCTCTACCGCATCACTGGCCAGGGCATTTATCGCGACAGCGTGCTGGTCGGACACCCGGTGCCGCTGAAACAACCACTTATCAATGGCCAGGTGGTGGGTCAGGACACCGTCATCGCCACGCCTTACCGGGGAAAAATCTACTGGTTCTGGGGCGATACGGATCGTGCGTCGAATCCTCTCGGGAATTTTGGCGCCTCCGGGGCAACCTCCGAACCGCCTGGGTGCGGCGGGCTCGATCCAGGCGTGGGCGTGGACCTCGCCTATTTCGTGGACGGCTCGGGATTCTCCAAGCCGATGTGTCCGCTGCCAAACGGCGGGATTCGCTGGATCGAAAGCCTCTTCACAGTCCCGGACGAGCGCGGCCGCGAGCGCCTAGTGGCCCGCATGGCCACCATGTCGGGCCTCGACCAGGCCACAAACTGGTACCTATTGGTTTTTAACGACGAGAAAGAAGTGTTTGAGTCCATCCAGCGCTGGGATCTTACGCGGGGACACGAATCAGCCCATCCTTTCCGCGCCCGTGTGGACGGGACCAACTATTTCTACATTTTCTCGGACTTCCGCGTGCCCGCCGACCTGCGGAGCCTGACCGAACTGAAAAGTTATGAGACATTCACTTGCCTCGCGGGAGATGGTAAATGGCGGGGTCCCGCTTCTAAAGTTGATCGCGACGATGCCGGCCGGATTCGCTATACTTGGAAGGCCGGCGCCGACCGCCTCCGAGATGAGCCCGTCGATGAACTGGTGAAAGTCGGGCGAATCAAGTCGGATGAAGTCGGGGCCAGCGTAATGGACTTTGAAACTGGCGCTTCCTTGGGCCGCGGACCCGACACGGTTGCGTGGAATGAATATCGCCAACGTTGGATCGCGTTTTTCGCGGATCGCCCGGGCGGGGTTATCTTCGCAGAAGCCGACACGCCGACGGGTCCCTGGGGCTACGGCCGGCGCATCGCCACTCACGACGAATACAACTTCTACAACATCGCGTATCACCCCTTCTTCGATCAAGAGGCTGGAAGGCTCGTCTATTTCGAGGGGACTTACACCGCCTCTTTCTCTGGCGCGAGGGAGAAGACGCCGCGCTACGACTACAATCAAATCATGTATCGGCTTGCGCTTGACGATCCCCGGCTGACTTTGCCGGTGGCGATTTATCGCGTGCGCGGAACCAACGGTAGCCAACACTTGTGGCTCCGTGACGCCGTGGAGGCCGGCCGGGCATGGGAGCAAATCGAGAACGTCGCTTGGTTCGCATTGCCACCAACTAGCGATGGGAGCGATCTCGTGCCAGTCTACGCTTCAGAAAAGAACGGAACCGCCCTTTCCCTGACACCGCCTGTGCCAAACTGTCGTCCGCTCTTTTTGGGCCTACCGTTCATCTCGAGCAGACCGGAATTTGCCTTGCAGGGTTGTTGGCAATGCCGCGCGGTTACTGCGGGAGGCGACGAGTTAAAATTCCGCCTCCAACTTTCGCTCCACGGTGAAAGCGTGCGTGGCGTGGCTGGCGATTCGAATCTGACAGGATCGGGCACGTTTCGTGAAAGAAAACTCACATTGACCCTGAAAAACGAAAATGGAACTTTTATTCTCCAGGGCGATCTCGACAACGCTAACCTTACGGGATCGTGGCGGAAGGAGGACGACTCCTTGCAAGGAACATGGTCAGCTGTGCCAGTCGACACGACACCGGCGGAATGGCAGTCACCAGCCTTGGTTTCGCTCAGGGAATATCGCCGGTTGGCGGATGGCGGCAGCGACTACTCCGTGCAATCCGAACCGCCGGCGGGTTGTGAGCCAGTCGGGCGAGAGCTTTGTCGCGTCTGGAAAGCGCCCAGTACAATGCTGGCGGTGGATTGGAAAGCCAAACCCATTCCAACGGCACTCAAATAGTGCAGGTCGCGGTGATGTCCGGCCAGTTCATGTGAAATGTTCGTGCGCGGCGGCCTAATATGCGAATCCGCGAAATCTGCGGATTGTATTTCTTTCGGCGTCTGGCGCACGGCTACCATGAATTAATAAATTCTTCCGGCTGATGTGATGGGCCAGTAGCGATATTCGAATTTGCCGAGTATCGAGGTTATTGGAATAGGGCCGACATACCGGCTGTCCCGGGCCTCGTTCCGGTTATCTCCCATCACGAAACATTCATTTTTGGGCACAGTGATTTCGGGAAAATCGGGCGCAGGATGGTCTTGAGAAATGAAGATGCGATACTTTGCGCCGTTGTTGTCTTCAGAGAAAATCTGACCGGTTGTTCCCGAAACGACGCCTGGCCCAATCAATTGCCGGGTAAGCTTTGCGCCATTCACATAGACATCGCCATCTTTGACTGCCACCGTATCACCGGCGATTGCGATGACGCGTTTGATCCAATATTCACGACGATTATCAGGATTTGTAAACAAAACCATGTCACCTCGTTGCGGGTCGGCATTCCGGTAGGCATTTTTTACAGCAACGATGTGGTCACGCGGAGAAATGGTGGGATACATGGATGCGCTGGGGACCATGAAAGGCTGAATCAGATAAACACGGACATCGAGCGCATAACTCAATAGGCTTCCGGTGCCCATCAGCAGGAGCAGCACATAGACATGCCAGCGATTGTAATCTTTCAGTTCATAGTCCGCCTTGCAACGCAAAGCGCACCGGTAGGAATCAACAACGCCGGCAATCCAAATGGCGACCTGCGCCAATTCCGCCGCGCAGCCTAAGGTCCACGAATAGGCCGTGGGATGCGAGAGAATCAACAACCCGGCTACTGAAGAGATGCCGCAAAGAAGCATCCATATCAATCCGCGCGGCAGCAGGCCGCTATAAACCTGCCCAAGACCGGGCATGATAAATGAAAGAATGGCAGCGATCCAAGGGCGCCGAAGATTAATTGAAGGAGTCTTGTTCATGCGTGGTTCATTGGTTCAAGGTTGTAAAATGGCGAAAAGGATGAGCCAAAGCCTGCTCAAACCGGCGGTGGCCGCAACGGCAAGGGCGGCATATTGAAATGAAACGTTTCGCTGGAAAAATTCAAGGATGCCCGGCCAGTTCCATTGAGCCTGCCGCTGCCCGGCCTCCCGGTGAACCCGGCGCATGACATCTGCGGAAAAATCCGCCGAAATATCCATAGGACACGGCCGCTCTTTCCAGGCCTGATACTTCTCATCATTGTTCATGTGTTGTCTCCTTTCATGTCCTTCATGGCGGCGTGAAGCCGCAACCGCGCTCGATTGATTCGTGATTTGACGGTGCCGAGACGGGTGCTTTCAATCCGGGCAATTTCTTCGTAAGGCATTTGTTCAAATTCAGCGAGGATGAAGGCGCGCTGCAACTTTCCGGGCAATCCTTTGAGTGTTTGATCCAATTGAGCAAAATATTCCTTGTCCGATAACTCGTCGGACGGATTTCTGGAATCGAGAATCTCGGGCAAATGCTCGACCGGGATTGGAGTTTTTTTCTTCAAGGCGTTAATGCTCATATTCCGTGCGATGGTAAACAACCACGTGGAGAACTGGCTGCGCGCCGGATCGAACGTGGACAATTTCTGAAAGGCCGCGACAAAAACGTCCTGGCCGATTTCTTCACAGCGGTGGCTGTCCCATATGAGGCGTCGTATCATGCTGAGAACGGGTCGCTGATACCGCTCCACGAGGATTCGGAAGTAATCTACGTCTCCATTCAGGACGTGTTTAACAATGTCAGAATCTTCCGGCATTCGGGACGCGATATACGCTGACCATTTCCAGTGGGTTATACAACTGGCAGGGGAAAAAGTTCCATGAGGTAGCCAAAGAGCGTCTCTTTCGAGCCAGTGTATCCGTGGGCGAGCAGTGCCACGGGATGGGGTCCCGGCGTGGCAGGGAGGAACTTAAGCACAGGCCTGTCCTCGGCGAGCGTCACTTTTTGGACGCGGACGCCAAGCTCAATCGGATGTGAGAGCGCGACGCCGGTGATGAAGCAGATGATGGATGCCGCGACGATAAATCGGTTAGCGCGTGTGCTCATGGCCAAAATTATTTACATTCATCAGTCCTCCGAATTATGCCGAGTTGCAAAGATAAAAAAAGAGTGATTCCTGATGTTTTTAAGGAATCACTCTTTCAACTCGGCATAATGGCCATTTTATTTTGTGTCGTTGGGACAACTTAATTGTTTTGGATTTTGGTAGAGTCATGGCCATGACAATTCCTGGTGAAGGACTGGCAACGTTCACGGAAAAACGGACCGCACGATTGTGTGCGTGCAACGCCTGTGCCATGCCGAATTCTGCCAAACTGCCCTGTATGATTTATTTTTATCAACGCTTGAATATCAGTGTCCGGCAACCCTGGCCCACTGCGCCCAAAATGAATTTACCCATCACGTCGTATGAAGAATGAATGCAAAGACTTGCTGAGCCTGTCCATACTACCGGCCCGGTTGAACCGCACGCAGGCTGCCGATTATCTCGGTTTTGAGCCGGACCATATCACCCTGCTGATCAAGGCGGGTCTCCTAAAACCGTTGGGACGCCCAAAACCCAATAGCGACAAATACTTTGCGGCGGTGAAGCTGGCCGAATTGCGGGAAGACGAGCAATGGTTGTCACGCGCGACGCTGTTCATCAGCCAGCATTGGAATGACAAAAACGCCCGCAAATCCCGGGAGCAGAATGGGGAGATGGTGATGGCGGGAAGATAGCCGTGACAATTCACAAATTTGCCGAACCGAAACCAACCCCAAGCAATGCTGGCCGCCAAACCACAAACCCGTCTGAGCGATGCCAAGAAATACTTCAAAGAGCATTTGTCCGTCGGCGATTACTACGCCGAAGGGCAATCCGTCGCCGGCCAGTGGTTCGGCAAGGGTGCGGCGGACCTGGGATTGAATGGCATCACGACCAGCGACGAATTTACGCGCCTGTGTGACAATCTTCATCCACAGACCGGCGAGCGGTTGACGCTCCGCCAGAAAACCACCCGGATTGAAAAAGGCACTGACGGCAAGGAGCATGAAACGGCCAATCGGCGGGTGTTTTATGATTTCACGTTCTCACCGACCAAATCGGTTTCCATTGCGGCGTTGGCCGGCGATGACCACCGCATCATCGAGGCTCACGAGCAGGCGGTGACGGTGGCACTGCATCAACTGGAAACTTTCGCCACAACGCGCGTGCGCAAGGCCGGTCAGTGCACCGACCGATCAACCGGCAACATCGTGGCGGCCGTGTTCCGGCATGAAACATCCCGCGCCCTGGACCCGCACCTGCACAGTCATTGCATCCTGTTCAACGCCACATTCGATCCGGTCGAGAAACAATGGAAGGCGCTCCAGAATCATGAAATGTTCACGGCACAGAAGTTTGTTGAAAATGTCTATTACCACGAACTGGCCCGCGCCCTGGTCAAATTCGGTTATCAGCTTGAGAACCGGCCGCGTGGTGATTTTGAAATCAAGGGCGTCTCGCTGGAGTTGGTGAAAAAGTTTTCCAAACGGCACGAGGAGATTGATCAAAAGACGCGGGAGCTGCTGGCGCGAGAACCGGAAAAGGCTGACGGCAACATCGCGGCGATCCGTGAAAACATCGCCCACAGGGAACGGGCGCGGAAGATTCGCGATATTGGTCTGGAAAAATTGCAGGTGCTGTGGGACGGACAAATGACTCCACCAGAAAAGGATTCGCTCCACAGGCTTGCGGTCAACCGGAGCCCCACCTCCAATGTTACGGCAAATCTCGCCGAAAAGGCCGTCACTTGGGCTGAGGAACATTTATTTGAGCGGCGGTCGGTCGTCCACGAGCATGAGCTATGGCGTCACGCACTCGAACACGCCAGGGGCCGGAACGTCAGTCTCGCGGAAATTCAAGAGTTCACCCGCCAGCGCAATTATCTGCGCTTTAAAGATCGCCCTGGCCAGGTGAGCACGCGGGAACATCTCCTGCGGGAATGGGAAATTGTCCAAACCGCAAAGGAGGGTATTGGCGAATGTCATTCGCTGGTTTGGGAGCCAAAGCCGTTCAATCCCAAACTGGATGAGGAACAGCGTAAGGCGCTGAAAGCACTGGTTTCCAACATTAACCTGGTGTCGCTCTTTCGTGGTGGTGCCGGCACAGGCAAAAGCTTTGTCCTGCGGGAGCTGGTCGAGCAGGTTCGGAGCGCGGGAAAGTATGTGGTCGTTCTGGCGCCTCAACGCCAGCAGGTGGTGGACATGGAACAGTCGGGTTTCCCCTCGCCCACAACCGTGTCCAGTTTTTTGGCCAAACGCGAATTGGCGGAAGGCGCAGCCGTTATCGTGGACGAGGCCGGTCAAATTGGCGGAAAACAAATGCTCGAATTGGTCCGACTGGTAAAAGAGCGAAATGCCCGGCTGATTCTCTCCGGTGACACCCGCCAGCATGGAGCAGTCGAAGCTTCGGATGCATTACTGGCCATCGAACGACATTCAGGCGTCAGGCCCGTTGAATTGCATACCATTCGCCGGCAAGACCCGGCACTTGCTCGAAGTGAGGACGAACGTGTTAAAATCAAGCAATACCGGCAGGCGGTCAAACTGGCCGCGTCGGGCAAACTCGATGAGTCATTTTCACAACTCGACAAAATGGGCGCGGTCGTGTCGTGCAGTTTGAACGATCAAAGCGCCAAACTGGCGGACGAATATCTCGCATTGGTGGAACAAAACGCGTCAGCCGTGGTCGTCTCGCAGACTTGGGCCGAAGTTCACCGCGTCAATGAACAGGTTCGTGAAAAACTCAAATCAAAAGGTTTGATTGGCGCGAAAGAGGTGACCGTTCAAACACTGGAAAAGATTGATCTGACCAAGGCACAGAAGCGGGACGAACGATTTTACCCGGCAGATGCGGTGATTGTTTTTAATCAAAAGGTGCGTGAGGCCGAAGCCGGCGCAAGGGGTAAATTGGGAGGCATCGTCAAGACCGGTGTGCTGGTTGAAGTGGATGGGCGATACGTCACAGTCGCGGACAAGATGCTCGACAAGATTACCGTCTGTCGTCCGCAGGAGACTCGAATCGCCGAAAACGACCGGTTGCATCTGAAAGCCAATCGCAGACTGGCTTCCGGCTCCCGTGTCACCAATGGTGAATTGGTCACGGTGAAGTCAGTCCGCCCCGATGGGACAATCAAGCTGGCCGATGGCCGGGTGCTGGATTCCAGTTACCGGGAATTTTTGCCCGGCTATGCCATCACGTCCTACGGTTCGCAGGGGAAGACCGTGGATTACGTTTTATTCTCCGACTCGACGGTCAAGGCTGCGACCAATGCGCAGCAATGGTATGTCAGTATTTCACGAGGGCGGCGTGGCATCAAGATTTTCACGCCAGACAAGGAGCAATTACGCGAAAATATCACGCGCCCAGGGGACCGGCCCTCAGTGATGGATTTGCTGGCCAAGCATTACGAGAACAACTGGTTCTACCGTCTGATAGAACAGCAATGGGGAACGCGGGCGGCAGTGATCATGACCAAATCGAGGGAGGCCCGTCTGTCGCGAGAGACGCATCAGCGCCAGGTGCAAAATATCACGCACGGTCACACCCCCTCTGTTACCGGGCAATCACGAGGCATCGGCGTATAGCCCGGCCCCGACGGGGTCGTCTGGCATCGTTATTCTGTATTCGGCTGAGGAAATACGGGACTGATTGGCAGGGAACTTGAGCATGAACGGGCCGACGGCAATCGGCCCGTCCGGCTGTTGCTGTGCCGGTTGGCGGTACGAACGTGCCCCTCGCGGCAAAAGACCTGCTTTATCGAAACAAACCGGCAAAAAAAAAGATTGTCCCCTTTGTTCAATCGGCGGCATTTACAGGTAGATGCAGGAATTGGATGACATCGCCCTGTTGCGCGAATACGTCGAGTGCGATTCCGAGACCGCCTTTGCCGTGCTCGTCACGCGGCACGTCAACAAGGTCTATTCGGTCGCGTTGCGCCATACCGGCAATCCGCATTCAGCCGAGGAAATCACCCAGGCTGTCTTCGTCATCCTGGCAAAGAAATCCCGTCAATTGGGCAAACACGTCATCCTTTCCGGCTGGCTGTATCAAGCCGCGCGGCTGACGGCGGTGACTTTTATTCGCGGCGAAATCCGGCGCGCCCGCCGTGAACAGGAGGCACACATGCAAACCATTTTGAACGAAAATGAATCCGATGCCTGGAGGCAAATCGCACCGCTGCTGGACTCGGCGATGGCCGGGTTGAATGAAACCGACCGCCACGCCGTCGTGCTGCGATTTTTCGACGGCAAAAGCATGAGGGAAGTCGGCACGGCTTTGGGTGCGAATGAAGAAGCCGCCAAGAAGCGCGTGGGCCGCGCGCTGGAAAAGTTGCGAACATTTTTCGCCAAACGCGGCGTTTCCTCGACCACGGCCATCATCGCCGGGGCAATTTCCGCGAACTCCGTTCAAGCCGCGCCCGTGGCGCTGGCGAAATCCATCACCGCTGTTGCGCTGACAAAAGGCGCGGCGGCTTCAACTTCAAACCTAATCCTCATCAAAGGAGCATTGAAAATTATGGCCTGGACAAATACAAAAACGGCAATTGCTGTCGGCGCAGGAATTTTACTGGCCGTCGGAACCAGCACGGTGACCATCAAAACCATCGCGGCACACAAGGCGGAGGCATCATGGCGGGTTCCATTCCCCGACCCGGATCGCGCGCCGTCGCTGGTCGAGATTCTACCCACGAAATTCCCGGCCCCGGTAGACACCTTGAATGGTGGCAACCGTGGTGACAATTGGATAGGGGTCGGACAGTCAGTGTTTCCAATCGTTCGGATTGCCTATGACTGGCGCCCGGGGCGGATTCTTTTTGCCGATCCTCAACCAAAGGAGCGATATGATTTTATTTCGACTCTGCGGCAAGGTTCCGGAATCGCTCTGCAAGCGGAGCTGAAAAGGAAATTGGGCCTCGTTGGACACCGCGAGACGAGAGATACAGACGTTTTGGTGCTTAAGGTTAGAAGATCAAACGCGCCCGGGCTTGAGCCCCCCACCAACGGACATACGGGCCATACCCGCAAAGATTATTATTATTGTGACAATGAGCCTCTTTCCATTGACAGTGGGGGGGCTTCTAGTGGTGGGTATTCTGCCATGCCCATCACAAGCTTTTTAGAAAGTTACTTTGGGACACCAGTCATTGATCAAACGGGTCTCACTCAACATTTTCATATTGACCTCAAATGGAATGAACGATCCGGTGATGATCCCGACCACGACGCCTTAAAACAGGCCCTGCTGGATCAGCTCGGCCTCGAACTTGTTCCCTCCAACATGCCCATCGAAATGCTGGTGGTGGAAAAAGTAAAGTAGGGAATTCAAGTTTCAATCATCAAAATCCCGTGCCGTTATTCAAGCCATCCGGCGTCATCGTCCCGCGATGGATCAAATTCGTGCATAATGATAAGCGGTGGTGGCGGTTGCCGGGTCGGTGGCAGTATCACGATACCGATGCCGCTTGTGATGTGCGGCTGATGCCGGATTTTTCGCCGCAAACCACCGCTAAATATCCACGCAATCAGAATCAGGGACAACCAGACAATGATGAGATAAAGGTAAACGCCGTAATCCGCGATGGCTTCATCCAGAAAATTAAACACGGGTTGCAAAGTTTCGCCTGCATTCAGGCTCATATCGCCTCCTTGGTTTATGCGTTCAGGATTTTGATCACCGGTTCGACAATTTGAGAACGGTCCGAAGCTTTGTTTCGCATCCGTTCAAATTCGCTCAATGGCGGCAGTTCCACCTGCGCCCGGCGTGCATACGCGCGATGCATGGCTTTGCTGTTATGTCCCAACGCTTCCTGCGCGAACCGTTCGGGATAGCCGGCTTTTTTGGCGCGTTCCGCCCATGCATACCGATACGAATGCAACGTGACACCTTTGATGCCCAAGCCCCCGCAACGCTGGTGAAATTCCGTCGCCCGGTCGCCGGAACGAACCGTGCGTAGATACGGAAACAGCGGACCGCTCCCCGGCAAATCACGGAAAATGTCCGCCACTACGTCGTCAAACCGCATGATGGCAATCGAGCCGGTCTTTTTGCGCGCGTAACTGATGACGTTGTGTTCCCAATCAATGTTTTCAGCGTCGAGGCACGCCAGATCGGTCTGTGATGCACCCAAGTGCCACGCGAGTTGATAGAACGCTTTGCGTTCAGGATTCAGTTCGCGGGCGACAATGGCTTGATGTTCCTCCCAAGTGATGGCGCGTTTGTCCTTAAACTGAACTTTGGGCCACTGGCGTTTCACGATGACCGGCCACGGCAGCCAAGTCATGTCCAGGGCAAAATTATGGATGCGCCGCAAATATACATTGGTCGAAACTTTTCCGGTTTCGAGAACGCGCAAAAAGTTTTCCGGGCGCGTTTCCAAAATTGGCAGGTGCCGGATGAGATTGAACGCCTTGTCCTTGATGGCGGTCTGCCAACGGTGCTGGGTCTCGTCTTTTTTGAGTTTGACCATTTCGTCCATGACGAACTGCCAGTTGCGGGTGGCAATCTGTGGATCGCTGGCCGCGAGATAGGCGCGGGCGATTTGCAGGTTCACGGCGGGCTGCTGGACGGCCTCGCTCTTGGAATGGAACAACCGGACGGCGGTGGCCCGGTCACTGGTGCCGAGGCTTTCCTGTTTACCGGTCGCGTCGTCGTGGATGTAGTAGCGTCCGCCGTTTTTCCGGCGGTAGAGTCGGTATCGTTGTCTCATAACTGTTTTTAGCAGCGATGAGTTTACGACGATTGAGTTCGACTCGGCATCCGAGTAGTGGGCGAGTTACCACCGATATGCTAGAAGCTGCCCGGATAATTATTTGCTGGCACTTCTGCTGGCACTCGCGTGTGGAAGAATCCCAAGTCCTTGCCGCACACACGGTTTAGACTGGAGGCGAGGGTCGGAATCGGGCGGTTCATCGTCCGTTTTCAGGCTTAAAAATACGATTTTTTGCCAATAAATGCAAGCACTTTTGCACTACTCCTGACCTTTCCGAACGAACCCATTAACTACCCCCTTACTGAAACTTTCACTGAAGGTTTTTCGCGGTCGTCCGCCCTTCACAATATAGATTTAAATGGGGTTCTTGGGCACGATTTGCTTTAACTGCGGGTCGCTCTGAACCACCTGTAATTGGGCATCCATCAGTTTGTAACAACTGGTGGAATACTTGCCGTTCTCCATCAATTTTGATCCCGCGAGCAATTTTCCACCGGGACCATTGCACACAACGCCCCATTTGAGAGTTGTGGGCGAAACGTATATTACCAGGATAATTTCAGTCTTCTCAGTAAAGTGAATATTCGTGCTACGGGAGCGCAATTTCACCTCAACTTTTCGCCCGCCATGCGCCGTGGCTTCCCCATCAAATTCAGCTTCTTTTTGCGTCATGCCCCTTTTCTGTTTGATGTTGAGGGTTACGCCAAAAAAGATTTTTGCAATCAATTCGCAAGATCCTGCTAAAAAACGTCCGTCCAGGATTAAATTCCTTTTCTACCCTCCAAACTTTGGCTTCTCCCTTCAGAGCAGTAATGGCATCTCTGACGCCTTGCAGTTTGGTCTGCAAATCTGGTGGCAACTCGAACTGAGCCAGCGCCTCAAGCCGTTCTTCATTTGTAGGTTTTTTTTGCATATCTGGCACAACATGGGAGGGACAAGAATGTCCGCAAATCCAAGAAAGTAAATGCGCAAACTTTCACTGAAGGTTTAAGCAGCCTCGCTCAAAGCCACCGAGACGCGCAATCCCAATGGTTTCAAAATTTCCTGCAATGTGGCCAGCGTGGGATTGCCCCTTTTCGAGAGAATCTTGTAGAGGCTGGGCCGCTTGAGGCCCACCCGCCCGGCCAGACTGCCCATGCCGCCACCCGCTTCCACCACGTCTTTGAGCGCAATCAGGAAAGCGGCACTGTCGTTTTCCGCCAGCACTTGGGCGAGGTATTCGGCGGCGTATTCGGGATCACGCAGCCGCTTGTTCAAATCATCTTTGTAATTTTTCAGACGCATGTTTCGTAAATTGTTGCCATAATTGTTGTGCCCGGCGGATGTCGCGCGCCTGGGTGCTTTTGTCACCGCCACCCAACAGAATCACGACTCGCTGGCCCTGCAACCCGTAATAAACACGGAGGCCAGGCCCCAGCGCGATGCGCAACTCAAACACCCCACCGCCCACGGATTTGCAATCGCCGAAATTCCCGGCGCGCACCCGTGTCAGGCGGGCATCCACTGCCGCCTGCATTTTTCGGTCATGGAGGGCATCGAACCACTCGTCAAACGGGACGAGGCCGTTCTGAAGCTCCAGCTTCTTGATTTCCCTCTCAATCACTGGAGGACTGTAATCTATAGATGACAGACTTGTCAACCTC
>CAWAYP010000013.1:0-102421 GCA_963786375.1 uncultured Verrucomicrobiae bacterium | reverse complement strand
CCAATCACGCCCGGCCAGAATTTTTCGGGCGACATCCTTGGGAAAGAGATCGAAATCCTATTTGCCGACGGCCTCGCTCTCGGTTTTGCAGCGCAGGTTTTTCAGGTCGGCCGGATTGGCCATCGTTTTTCGCTCGGCGCTACTCCTTGGCGTAGATGCAGTCCGGCACGTTCTTAATGAGTGTCTGCAACAGGGGACAATTCTTGTGAAATCTCGGCGCTGTGCCCGGCGAGACCGCCTGCCTGCTTCCGCGGCTTGCGGTCGTTTCAGATTATCCGCCATTTGTCCGTTTCCGTTTTTGGGAGAAACATTGCCTTTCGGCGCTGCAGTTTTTTGTATTTTCGCCGTATTTACAGTCTTTAAAAACCCGATTTTTTAATTACGCCAGACTCGCAGACCAAGCATTGAGGTGCATAAATGCATAGCAGTTTAATCCGGTTCGGTGCCCCGCTAGGTTTCATTATTTTTTTCACCAGCCGACCGCCGCGGTTTGTCTCCAAACAGGACAATTGAAACCCGCAAGAAAAACTCGTTGTCTTGGAATCAGCCCGGTCCCGCCACCCCTTCTTACCCGCGCCACCGTGGCTCTTGTGTTTAAATGGTGATGCAAATTACAACCGTTTCAGTGCTTCCTCCGGGGTGAAACCGTGGAGCTTGACGATTTTGTGTGCGGATCTGTGGCTGTGGACCTATCCAAAATACTGGCTGCGCGCGCAACCCAGCCGTTCGGCCAGCAATCGAATGAACGCTTTCTCGTTTGGTGGTGCGCTAAATGGGGCGGAGCGGAAACCCTGATTCGCAATTCATTGCGGCGCCGCCCGGCGGGACAATTTCATTGGCGGACGCGCGGGCTTGCAGTTTCACCGCCAATAACGCGCCGTAGGGCGCGCGGAGAAAATTTGGAATCGGCATGGCGCTAAATTTATTTTCAGGGGCGGGGCGCGCTATTCCGTGCTCGCCGACTTTTTGCGTCCGGACGAACGCGGGAGGGCACCGCCCGCCCCGTGAACTATTCGTCCTCGGGATTTATGAATTAAACGTGACCGCCGCCAGCGTGCCGCCGGCGAAGTTGGCAACCAGATCGATCCACAGATTCGCGGCCCGGGCGGGGTGCATGAAGGCGATGCCCAGGGCCACCGCCGGGTTAACGCGCCGCCGGGATGCCGAAAGGCGCAGGCCATCACCGTTATCGTGAAGCCGATGGCCAAACCGTAGTAGGAATTGCCGGCAGTGGCTTTGCCGTGGCTACATTCAGCACGACGTAAACGAGCGCGAAAGTCCCGATGATTTCGCAATCAATGCCGGGAGAATCTCGATCGCTAAGGGCTCGACCGCTGGATCGCCTTTCAAATACAGCGTGACCATGGCGGCCAGGATACCGCCGGTAAACTGCGAGCCGAGATACGGCCACACTTCCGATCGCGGGCGCCACCACGCAACCAGACCCCCAATGTCACGGCCGGATTGTAGTGACCACCGGAGACGTGGCCGCTGGCGTAAACCATCACCATCAGCGTCGCGCCAATGGCTAGCGGCGCCAAGCTGCCGGAGCCGGAATCAATGACGTTCTGCCCACGGCCAGGACCAGAAGAATGTACCGATGAACTCAACGGAGATATTTTTTCATGATTTTTGATCACGGATAAACCATTTGATAGCTGACAAAAGCCAGGTTCCGCTGTCTGGCGACCACGATGGCAAGTCGACGGTCCCCCGTCCGCCGAATAATTTCGCCAACACCTGGATTTTCCCGTTGGCGAGCGACATGAGCCGGAGCCTCACGTCCTGCCCCGCGGATGGCCTTTCACGTCTTGGCATAAGAGAGAAAAACGATCCACCTTCCGTCCGGCGACGGATGCGCGAACCAGTTGTTGTAATTGTCGGAGGTGAGGGTTCCGGGTCCGAGCCGTCCGGTTTCATGCGCCAGATTCGCATCAAACCGGTGCGTTCGGAGTCGAAGTAAATGTATTTTCCATCCGGCGAATAATCCGGGCCATCGTCCGGTCCGCGCGGTCGTTAGCCGCTTCTCCTTCCCGCCCGGACCGCATGGTGTAGATGTCAAAATTGCCACCCCGTCGCACACTCGCGAGCGTTTTGCCGTCGGGCGACCAGCCGTGCCAATAGGACGGCGCGAGCGGCGCGACCCGGCGCGGTTTGCCGCTGGAAACCGGCAGCACGTAAACGCGCCATTTACCGTCCTTGTCTACCTGATGGCCAGCCGCTTTCCGTCCGGCGAAAGGCCGCGATCGTTGTTGCAGTCGGATTTGATCGCCAGTGTCCAACGTTTCCGGCGGGCTGCCCGTTACCGGCAATTTGCAAATCCGCCCGCCGCGGTTGAAGACAAAATATTTTCCGTCGCGCGACCAGTTCGGCGCTTCGATATGATCCCGTGTATGATAAAACATGCGCCGGTCCATGAAGGCGATGGCAACCGTTTCCAATGTGCTTTCAGTCGATGCCCCGCGCTTTTCCCGGGCAGAATGGTTTTGAGTTTGACGTTTGAAAAAACGGCCCGCTCGACGGCTCTATTGTCGTGCGCGCAAACGCCGAGGCCCAGGTAAAACGGTTCCTGGAAATGAATCCTGATACATGGCGCCCGAGGGTTGCAACGTTTCACCCGCCGCCGCAATGACATCGTCACATAGTCGCCATGTTCTCAATGCGCACGGCGCGGGTCGACACTTGACTGAATTTCATGCGTCTCGCCGCCGGCGGTGTCGCGAAATCGAAGCGACGCTCACTCCGATCCCATCGGGGCGACATCCACATAGGCCAATCCGGTTCCAGCGACTGGCGGATGACGAAACAGGCCTTGCGATGCGGATTTCCGTTCGTTCCCGGGAAACATGTGGTCCACCAATGACGCGTTTCATTTCGTAGGGGTGAAAATGTCCGGCGACTTCACGCTGGCGGCGGACATCAAGTTTCCGGGAACGAACGGAAATCCGCATCGCAAGGCCTGTCTCGTCATCCGCCAGTCGCTGGAACCGGATTCGGCCTATGTGGATGTCGCCCGGCATGGGATCGGATTGACGTCGCTTCAATTTCGCGACACCGCCGGCGGCGAGACGCATGAAATTCAGTCAAACGTGTCCGGCCCCGCGCACGTGCGCATTGAGAAGCATGGCGACTATGTGACGATGTCCGTTGCGGCGGCGGGTGAAACGTTGCAACCCTCGGGCGCCATGTATCAGATTCATTTCCAGGAACCGTTTTACCTGGGCCTCGGCGTTTGCGCGCACGACAATAAAGCCATCGAGCGGGCCGTTTTTTCAAACGTCGAACTCAAAACCATTCTGCCCGGGAAAAGCGCCGGGGCATCGACTGAAAGCACATTGGAAACGGTTGCCATCGCCTTCATGGACCGGCGCGTGGTTTATCATACACGGGATCATATCGAAGCGCCGAACTGGTCGCGCGACGGGAAGTATTTTCTCTTCAACCGCGGCGGGCGGATTTGCAAATTGCCGGTGACGGGCGGCCCGCCGGAAACGTTGGACACTGGCGATCAAATCCACTGCAACAACGATCACGGCCTTTCGCCGGACGGAAAGCGGCTGGCCATCAGCGATCAGACCAAGGACGGTAAATCGCGCATTTACGTGCTGCCGGTTTCCGGCGGCAAACCGCGCCGGGTCACGCCGCTCGCGCCGTCGTATTGGCACGGCTGGTCGCCCGACGGCAAAACGCTCGCGTACTGTGCCGAACGGGGTGGCAATTTTGACATCTACACCATTCCGGTCCGGGGCGGGAAGGAGAAGCGGCTAACGACCGCGCCGGAACCGGACGATGGCCCGGATTATTCGCCGGATGGAAAATACATTTACTTCAACTCCGAACGCACCGGTTTGATGCAAATCTGGCGCATGAAACCGGACGGCTCGGACCCGGAACCCATCACCTCCGACAATTACAACAACTGGTTCGCGCATCCGTCGCCGGACGGAAGGTGGATCGTTTTTCTCTCTTATGCCAAAGACGTGAAAGGCCATCCGCCGGGCCAGGACGTGAGGCTCCGGCTCATGTCGCTCGCCAACGGGAAAATCCAGGTGTTGGCGAAATTATTCGGCGGACAGGGGACCATCAACGTGCCATCGTGGTCGCCAGACAGCAGGAACCTGGCTTTTGTCAGCTATCAAATGGTTTATCCGTGATCAAAAATCATGAAAAAATATCTCGTTGAGTTCATCGGTACATTCTTTCTGGTCCTGGCCGTGGGCATGAACGTCATTGATCCCGGCTCCGGCAGCTTGGCGCCGCTAGCCATTGGCGCGACGCTGATGGTGATGGTTTACGCCGGCGGCCACATCTCCGGTGGTCACTACAATCCGGCCGTGACATTGGGGGTCTGGTTGCGTGGTCGCTGCCCGCAATCGGACGTGTGGCCGTATCTCGGCTCGCAGTTTACCGGCGGTATCCTGGCCGCCATGGTCACGCTGTATTTGAAAGGCGATCCGGCGGTCGTGCCCGTTGAAATCGAGATTCTCCCGGCATTGATTGCGGAATTCATCGGGACTTTCGCGCTGGTGTACGTCGTGCTGAATGTAGCCACGGCGAAAGCCACTGCCGGCAATTCCTACTACGGTTTGGCCATCGGCTTTACGATAACGGTGATGGCCTTCGCCTTTGGCGGCATTTCCGGCGGCGCGTTTAACCCGGCGGTGGCCCTGGGCATCACCGTCATGCACACCGCCCGGGCCGCGAATCTGTGGATTTATCTGGTTGCCAACTTCGCCGGCGGCACGCTGGCGGCGGTCACGTTTAAATTCATAAATCCAGAGGACAAATAGTTGGCGGGGCGGGCAGTCCCCTACCCGCGTTCGTCCGGACGCAAAAAGTCGGCGCGCACGGAATGACGCGCCCGGCCTGAAAATAAATTTAGCGCCATGCCGATTCCAAATTTTCTCCGCGCGCAACCGTACGGCGCGTTATTGGCGGTGAAACTGCAACCCCGCGCGTCCGCCAATGAAATTGTCCCGCCGGGCGGCGCCGGCGATGAATTGCGAATCAGGGTTTCCGCTCCGCCCGTTGACGCCGCCGCCAACGAAGCGTTGATTCGATTGCTGGCCGAACGGCTGGATTGCGCGCGCGGCCGGGTCGAACTGGTCCGCGGCCACAAATCACGGCACAAAATCGTCAAGCTTCACGGTTTCACCCCGGAGGAAGCACTGAAACGGTTGTAATTTGCATCGCCATTTTTCCGCAGAGGCCGGTGGCGCGGGTAAACAGCTGCCGGCGGGACCGGGCTGATTCCAACAACGGTTCGCCTTCCGGTTTCGATTGTCCTGTTTGGAGACAAACCGCGGCGGTCGGCTGGTAAAAAAATAATGAAACCTCGCGGGGCACAAAGGCATTTAAACTGCTATGCATTTATGCACCTGAATGCTTCATCTCAGTCGGGCGTAATTAAAAAATCGGGTTTTTAAAGTATGAATGCAGCAAAATACAAAAAACTGCCAGCGCCGAAAGGCAATGTTTCTCCCAAAAACGGAAACGGACAAATGGCGGAATATTTGAAACGACCGCAAGCCGCGGAAGCAGGCAGGCAGCTCGCCGGGCACAGCGCCGAGATTTCACAAGAATATCTGCTGTTGCGGACACTCATTGACAACCTGCCGGACTGCATCTACGCCAAGGATAGCGCCGGCCGAAAAACGATGGCCAATCCGGCCGACCTGAAAAACCTGCGCTGCAAAACCGAGGACGAGGCCGTCGGCAAATCGGATTTCGATCTCTTTCCCAAGGATGTCGCCGAAAAATTCTGGGCCGACGACCAGGCGGTGATTCAGGGCCAGCCGGTCATTGACCGGGAGGAGTATTTCTTGAACGACGCAGGCGAGAAACGCTGGCTGTTGACCACCAAGCTGCCGCTGCGCGATCAAGACGGGAAGACCATCGGGCTGGTGGGCATTGGTCGGGACATCACGGGACGCAAGCAGGCGGAAGAGGCGCTGGCCCGGGAACGCTCCCTCCTGCGCACGCTGATTGACAACCTGCCGGATTGCATCTACGCCAAGGATATCACCGGCCGGAAAATCCTGGCCAATCCGGCTGACCTGAAAAACCTTCGCTGCAAAACTGAAGCCGAAGCCATTGGCAAAAGCGATTTTGATCTCTTTCCCAAGGACGTCGCCGAAAAATTTTTCGCCGACGATCAGCGGGTAATCCAAGGCCAGCCGGTCATCAACCGGGTGGAATATTTCTTGAACGACGAAGGCGCGAAACGCTGGCTGATGACCAGCAAGCTGCCGATGCGCAATCAAAACGGCGAGGTTATCGGGCTGGTCGGCATCGGGCGGGACATCACGGAACAGAAGGAGGCGGAAGACGCCCTGCGCAGCAGTGAGTCAAAATTGCGCCAGTTCACGACCCAGCTTGAACGCAGCAATCGCGAGTTGCAGGATTTTGCCTATGTTGCGTCGCATGATTTGCAGGAACCGTTGCGAAAAATCGTGGTCTTCGGCGAGCGGCTCAGGGAGCAGTCCGCTGAAAAATTCGACGCGCAGTCGCGTGATTTTCTGGAACGGATGCAAAGGGCGGCCTCGCGGATGCAGACGCTGATCAACGATTTGCTGACTTTTTCGCGTGTCACCACCAAGGCCCGTCCGTTTGTCCAGGTGGACCTGGCGGAAGTGGCCCGTGACGTGGTGAATGATTTGGAAGGGCGAATCGAACAGGTCAAGGGACGCGTCGAAGTGGGAACGCTTCCGATCCTTGAAGCGGAATCGCTGCAGATGCGGCAGTTGTTGCAAAACTTGATTGGCAACGCCCTTAAATTCCGCCGTCCCGAGGCGCCGCCGGTGGTGAAGGTCGCGGCGCAAATCATTGCCGGTCCGCCGGCGGAGGGGGACGCCGGGGTGGCGAAGAAACTCTGCCAGTTGACGGTGAGCGACAATGGCATCGGTTTTGACGAAAAATATCTGGATCGGATTTTTACGGTATTTCAACGGCTGCACACTCGGAATGAATACGAAGGGACAGGCATGGGCCTGGCCATCGCCCGGAAAATTGCGCTGTTTCACCACGGTGACATCACCGCCAAGAGCAAACCGGGCGAGGGTGCCACGTTTATTGTCACGTTGCCCATGACCCATCCCAAGGAAGCAGACAACGGAGTATCAAACGAATGAGGAAACCATGAACAAGGAAGGAAAAATGATTACTATTCTCTTAGCGGACGACGACCCGGATGATCGCCAGTTGACGCGCGACGCGTTCGCGCAAAACCGCCTGGCTAACGAGCTTGATTGTGTCGAAGACGGGGAGGAGTTGCTGGATTATTTGCACCGGCGGGGCCGCTATGAAAATTTGAGCGGCAAGCCCCTGCCGGGTTTGATTCTGCTCGACCTGAACATGCCGCGCAAGGACGGACGCGAGGCGCTCAAGGAAATGAAGGCGGACCCTATTTTGCGCCGGATTCCCATCGTCGTGCTCACCACTTCCAAGGCGGAGGAAGACATTCTGCGCAGTTACGATCTGGGCGTGAATTCCTACGTGACCAAGCCCGTCACCTTTAAATCGCTGGTCGAGTTGATCAAAGTGCTCGGGCAATACTGGTTTGAAGTCGTCGAACTGCCGCAAGACGAAGGATAATACCATGCCGCCCACACCCGCCGCCCCCATCAGAATCCTGTTGGTGGATGACGATGAGGATGATTATATCATCACTCGCAATTTGATTTCTGAAATCAGGGATCATCGCTACAAACTTGACTGGTTGGATAATTTTGATGACGCCCTAGCCGCCGTGCAACGGCGCGAGCACGATATCTGCCTCCTGGACTATCGCCTTGGCGCCCGGACGGGTCTTGAACTGTTGCGGGAAACCAAATCGTTCAATGGCCGGCTGCCCATGATTTTGCTGACCGGGCAGGGCGACCACGAGATTGATCTCGAAGCCATGAAGGCCGGTGCCGCTGACTATCTCATCAAGGGCCAGCTTGACGCCGACAAGCTGGAACGCGCCATCCGGTACGCCATCGAAGGCCAGCTCGCCCAGGAACGCCTCCGCCGGGAACGCGATCTCATCGGCCGGATCATGGAAACCAGCCCCGTGGGCATCGTGGTGGCCGATCAGACGGGAAAAATCACCTTTGCCAACCTGCAAGCCGAAAAGAGTCTCGGTCTGGCCAAGGAAGCCATCGCGCAAAAAACATGCAGTGTTTTGAACTGGCGTCTGACTGACCCGGAAGGCAATGCCCTGACCGGGCTGGCGTCGTCCTTGAAACAAATTTTCGATTCCGGCCAGCCGGTGCATGATGCCTGTTATGCCATTGACTCCGGCACGGGGGGCGGGATTGATCCTTCCAGCCGGAGTCGCGCGCTCCTTTCAGTGAACGCCGCGCCGCTATTCGATGCCGGCAGCAAAATTGACGGCATGGTGGTCACGGTGGAAGACATTACCGCGCGGCTGGCGCTGGAAGCGCAACTGCGCCAATCCCAGAAAATGGAGTCCATCGGCCAGTTGGCCGCGGGTGTGGCGCACGACATCAACAACATTTTAACCATCATCCAGGGGCATGCCGGGCTGTTGCTCAACGGCGCGTCAATGAATGCGGATTCGGTGAAGTCCCTGAAGCAAATTTCCGCCGCCTCGGAGCGCGCAGCCGGTTTCATCCGGCATTTGCTTATGTTCAGCCGCAAGCAGGTTTACCGGACCAAAATTCTGGATCTGAACGCCGTGCTCAACAATTTGGAAAGCATGCTGCCACGAATGCTCGGCGAGCACATCACGCTGGAAACCCGCTGCGGTCCGGATCTGCCGCGCATTGCCGCCGACGTCGCCATGGTCGAGCAGATTGTGATGAATCTGGCGGTCAACGCGCGCGACGCCATGCCCAAGGGCGGCAGACTCCTGTTCCAGACTTCCGCCGTTGAAATCAACGCCGACCAGGTGCCATTGCATCCCCAGGCCCACGCGGGCCGGTTCGTCTGTTTGACCGTCACCGACAACGGGTGCGGCATGGAACCAAGCGTTTTGCAACGGATTTTCGAACCATTTTTTACCACCAAGGAGGTGGGGAAGGGAACGGGACTGGGCCTGGCCACGGTTTACGGCATTGTCAAACAACATCGCGGCTGGGTCGAAGTCCGGAGTGAGGTTGGCGCCGGCACCACTTTCAACGTGTTTCTCCCGGCGGCCGGTGAAGTCAACCAATTGTCAGTCATTTCCCCCGCCAAATCCGGAGATCTCCGGGGCGGCCCGGAAACCATTCTGCTGGTCGAGGATGAAAACAACCTGCTGGAATTGATGCGGGAGGTGCTCGAACAACACCAGTACCGGGTTTTGACCGCCGCCACCGGCGGTGAAGCGTTGCGGGTTTGGGAAAAGCACCATGGCCAGATTGATTTGCTCCTGACCGATATGATCATGCCCGGCGGCATGACGGGTGATGAACTGGCCGCGGAATTGAAACGGCGAAAACCAGGGCTTAAAACGATTTATGCCAGCGGCTACACCTCCGCCTTTGTGGGCAGGGATTTTGGCGGGGATGCCATCGCCTTCCTGGCCAAACCCTATCAGCCGCAGCAGGTGGCGCAGTTGGTTCGAGAAACCCTGGATGACGCCGCCAGAAATCAATCCCCACCGGAAAAAATCCAAACCAAGGAGATTCCCGTTTTGATCGGGCAACCGGCTTGAGGTGAATCACATACGGTGCCTGCGAGCCAGACCTGGTGTCAGGAAATCTGACCCGCCAGTTCTTCCGCCGGATAAGTCCAGATTTCCGCGAGCGTCGGATGATAATGCGGCGTCGCGGCCAGTTCGTGAACCGCCATCCGTTTGGCCATCGCCACGACGATTTCGTGAATGAGTTCGCCGCCGAACGGCCCGACGCAACTGCCGCCAAGAATTTCGCCGGACTTCGGGTCGGCCAGCAATTTCACAAAACCGTCCTTCGCCTCCATGATGAGCGATTTGCCGTGGTCGTTGAACGGATAACTCGCGGCCAGATAAGGAACGCCGCGCGCCTTCGCTTCCTTTTCGGTCAGGCCGACGAACGCCACCTGCGGTTCGGTGAACACAACCGAAATCAGCAGCCGGTAATCCATTTGTCGTGGTGAGTTTGGATTGGCGATGTTGTGCGCGGCAATCTCGCCCTGCGTTACGGCAAGATGAACAATTTCATGCGGCCCGGTGCAATCGCCCGCCGCGTAAATGTGCGGCCTGCTCGTCTGCATTTTGCCGTTCGTGATAATGCGGCCGTTTTCACTTTTCACTCCGGCGTTTTCCAGGCCGAGCGAGGCCGTGTTCGGCACGCGGCCCAGCGCAAAAAGCATTTGTTCGGCTGAAACCGAAATGATTTTCCCTTCGTGCTCAAACGAAACCGCTTTTAATTTTCCCTTTCGCTTCGCGCCAACCAGCTTTGTGCCGGTAAAAACCCGGATGCCTTCGCGTTGGAAAACCCGCTCAATCTCCGCTGCCGCGTCGGGGTCGAATTCCTTCAAAATGTGCTGGCTGCGCTGGATGAGCGTCACCTTGACACCGAACCGCGCGAAGAACTGCGCAAACTCGCACGCGACCGCGCCGCCGCCGAGGACGATGAGCGACTTTGGCAATCGCTTGAGTGCCAGCGCATCATCGCTGGTGATATAACCGACCTCGCGCAGTCGCGGCAACGGCGGTGATGCGACGTTTGAGCCGGTGGTGATAATGAAGTTTCCCGCAGTCAGCTTCTTTCCGTTGCTCAGTTTCACCGTGTGGGCATCCACGAACCGCGCGTTGGCCCGGATGAACTTGAATTTGCCTGTGTTCAACTGCTTTACGCGGTAGTCCGCAAAATCCTTGATAAGTCCATTTTTGCGCGCCATGACCTTTTTGAAATTGAAGCCGACTTTTCCGGCGTGAACGCCCCACGGTTCGGGATGGCTGGCAAGGTGCATCACTTCGGCGGCATAAAGCAGCGCCTTGGTTGGCATGCAACCGCGCAGAATGCACAGCCCGCCGACCTCTTCGCCGCCTTCGATGACGACGGTTTTCAAACCCGCACCCGCTGCGGTCCTGGCCGCCGCGAAGCCGCCGCTGCCGCCGCCGATGACGGCCACGGCAAAGTCAAATCGTTGCATGGGTTGAAAATGCTTGGATAAGTGGATTTATCAATCCGAATTTTTCACGCGAAGACCGCGAAGTTCGCGAGGAAAACCCTGCCTTCGCGTCCTTCGCGCGACATTCTTGGGTAACAGTTGACAGGCTGCGATTGGATTCCGACTATTGGCGCATGAGCGACATTATTTATCCGCGCAGCCCGCGCGAAACGATGGACGGCTGGATGTATCTGCCGCGTTATCTTGACAAAATCCGCCTCCACCTGGCGGGCAAGCTGCACGCCGATTATCAGGAAAATCTCGGCAAAGGCTTTGATGGCATGTGGCTCAAATATGCCGGGCTCACGCACGATCAGATGATTGAGGTCGTGAAAAAATCCATCACCGACGGCGAGGTCTGCGACTGGGTGCGCCAGCACGTAAAAAGATCGCCGGCGGAAAAGGCCGCGCACGCCAAAGACATGTTAAGCCGTCCACTGCCCGGCGACGAAGCGGCCCTGGCGCGGTTGAAAATGCGCAAGGAACAATGTGGCGGCTTGCACCGTGACGACGTCAAGACCTTCGTGGACGTGATTGACCTGGATGAAAAGCGGATTTAGGCGCCGTGAGAAACCATCCCGCCTCCGTTTTTCCTGCGGATTCCGAATAACAAGCGCAGCAGGCCAATAAAGCTACCGGACGGGTTCGAACGGGTTGCAACCACATCGTTGATTCCCAGCGTCTCGCCGCTTGCAACGGTCGAATCGGCGCTGTGATTAAAACCATCGCACAACTCGTTGAGTTGTGCCTGGGTGCGGCCGTTCAGTTCCCTTCGCCGTTGTTCCGCCGCGGCCCGCTGTTGCACGAAAAAGCGATAATTTGCATTTGTCAACGACACGGCTTTCTCAAGTTCCTCAAGATGATGTTGCCCCATTTCTTCAAGGGCACCCTCCATCCAAATCATATCACCCTCAAGTCCGACCCGGCGCTTCAGGGGATACGCCACCGCCCGCCAGACGCAACTGAACAGGTAGGACCAGCCCAAGGGAGGCGGCGCCGAAAGCTGAAGGTAGATGCGAACGATGGGTTCCTCGATAACATGCCAGCGTTCCTTGGATAGGTTGGTGATTCTCAAATCCTGGAACGGGTCATGCCCTGGGAATCGTGTTGCGCCATTCGGCGGCCCGGAGCGGCTCCGCTGACGGGGAGAATCACCCGCCCTAAAAGCGCCTGTCAGGAGGAACAACATTTGGAGTGCTTTCATGGTCGCTTTGTTCCAACCGGTTCGTTACGCATAAAATCTGCCAAGCTGGATTTCTGTTAAAACCAAGCGTTTTTGTCGGGAAGTGGCCGGTGGGATGCGCGAATTTCACGCCTTTGGCGTGAAATTTTTTGCGTGACTCAGGAATTTAACGCGCCAGCGCAAAGTCGGTCAGACGTTTGAGCGGCTGGAATTTTATTGGCCGGCGTAGTAGGCGTCCACCTTGGCGGCGACGTCCTTGTAGCCGATGTCCATTTCGTAGATGAGTTTGAACTGTTCGACGGCTTCCGCTTTTTTGCCCATGCTTTCGAGCACGCAGCCGAGGTTGTAAACCATCTCCTTCTTTTCGTCGTCAAAGACGGGTTTTTCCTTGATAGCGTTCTGTAATTGGCGCGCGGCCATGTCGTACATCTTGCGTTTGGCGTAGCACTGCGCGAGATAGTTCATCGCGGCCAGACGTTTGTGTGGATTGCCCTGCGCCTTCTGAAATTCCTGGATGGCCTCGGTGATCTTGCCAGCTTGAAAATACAACTGTCCCATTTCAAACCGGATCACCAGGTCCGTCGGATACTTTTCCACGCGCTGCTGGCATTCGGTCATTTGAAAATTCAATTTTTCGGCCTGGATTTTGGCCGACTGTTCCGCGTAATCGGGCGCGGCAGGGTCGAGTTGCTCCAATTGAAAGTCGAACCGGCGCACGACCGTGTTGGCCATCGCGCGGTCGAGCGACGAATCGCCGCCCAGCTCGGTATTTTTAACGCGGTCGTAAAGCGCCATCGCGCGGTCGAACTGGTTCTTTTGCGTGTAAAGTTCGGCGAGGGAACGGACCAGCTTGAGGTTGTTCGGCTCGGTTTGCAGGCGCGTTTCGTATTCACCAATGAGCCGTTCGGCGGTGTCCTCGGTCTTCACGACGCGTTTTTCCTGTTCCAGCGAGACGGCTTCCTTTTTGTCCTTCAAAATGTCGCGGTAGGAACCCTGGCCGCCTTCGAGCGCGCCATAACCGCCTTCGTCCAGCGTTTTGCGCGCGGCCAGGTCCTTGAGCGCCTGCTTCAACTCGCCGTCGTTGGGGGACTGGCGCAACAGGTCCAGGAGCACCTGTTCGCCCCGCTTGGTGTCACCACCGCCGGCCACAAGCGTGTTCGCAAATTCAATGGCCAGTTGTTTGTCCTTGGGCGAATTCTTGACCAGGATTTCCAGGGACATGGTGCCCGTGCGCGGCAGATCCAGCGCCTGCGCGGCTTGCACGACGATGCGGTGCCCGGCGGAACTGATCGGGTCGCTGTTCAAAATCTGCTCGGCAATGGCGAGCGCACCGGCCGGGTTGCTGCGCAACGCATATTGTCCCTTGGCCACGAGCGGCGAGGAACTGGCGCCGCTCAACATTTTTTTGAAAAAGCCGCCGCCGCCGCTGGTTTTTTTTAGCTGCAATTCGCGCAGCGCCTTGCGGCACTCGAAAAATCCCGGCTCCTTTTCGAGCACCTGATTGAACAGCGCGATGGCGTAATCGAGGTTGTCCCGCTGGGCGGCTTCGTTGGCCTTGTTGAACAAGACCCGCGCATCCCGCGAAATTTCGCTGATGTCTTTTTCTGCCATGTTATTTGCTATGTGTTGGATTAAGATTGTTTCTGCCAAATAAAAAATCAATCCCGAAGGTTTCGCGGTCAGCCGCATTGCGCCCGGTGCCGGAGGGCGTGGTCCACCAGCACCAGCGCGGTCATCGCCTCGACCATCGGCACCGCGCGCGGCAACACGCACGGATCATGCCGCCCGCGGCCTTTGAGCGTCGTGTTGTGAAATTGCACGTCCACCGTGTCCTGCGCGTGCATGACCGTCGCCACCGGCTTGAAGGCGACCCGGAAGAAAATCGTCTGGCCGTTGGAAATGCCGCCTTGAATGCCGCCGGAAAAATTCGTGGTCGTGAAGACCTTGCCGCCCCGCGCGCGGAACGGGTCGTTATGCTGGCGGCCGGTCAGCAAAATGCCGCCAAAGCCCGAACCGATTTCAAACGCCTTGGATGCGGGCAGACTCAGCATCGCCTTGGCCAGATCGGCTTCGAGTTTGTCAAACACCGGTTCGCCCCACCCCGTCGGCACACCGCGCGCGACGCCTTCGATAATCCCGCCGACGGTGTCGCCTTCCCGCCGCATTTTTTCGATGAGCCGGATCATCCGTTTCGCCGCGGTTTGGTCCGGACAGCGAACCATGTTCGACTCAATGTCCTTGAATTTCACCTTGTCCGGATTGACGCAGGCGGTCACGCGCCGGACCTGTTTCACGTAAGCCAGAGTTTCCACGCCAAACCGTTCGCGCAGGATTTTTTTGGCAATGGCGCCGGCGGCAACGCGGCCCACCGTTTCGCGGGCGCTCGCCCGGCCGCCGCCCTGCCAGTTGCGAATGCCGTATTTGGCGAAATAGGTGAAGTCCGCGTGCGACGGGCGGAACTTCGTTTTCATTTCCGCGTAGGCTTCGGGCCGCGCATCTTCATTTTTGACCCAGAGACAAATCGGCGTGCCGAGCGTTTTGCCGTCAAACGTGCCGGAAAGGATTTGGACCGCGTCGGATTCCCTGCGCGGCGTGACGATGCGGGATTGTCCCGGCCGGCGCCGGTCCAAATCGGGCTGGATGTCGGCTTCGGAAAGCTTGAGGCGCGGCGGGCAGCCGTCCACGACCACGCCCACGCCGCCGCCGTGGGATTCGCCCCACGTCGTGATGCGGAATAATTGGCCGAAGGTGCTTGCCATGTTTTGATTGTAGGAGCCGGGGTAACGAGGCTCAAATCAAAAAAACAGAGACTCCTTGCGTCGTCTCCTACAATCCGCTTGAAACTTGAAACTTGAAACTTGAAACTCTGCCCCATGAACCGCATTGAGGAACGCTTTGCGCGGCTGGCCCGCGAAGGGAAAAAAGGTTTCATCGTCTATGTCGGCGCCGGCGATCCGAATCTGGACGCCACCCGCCGGTTGGCCCTCGCTTTCGACCAGGCGGGCGTGGACATTCTGGAGCTCGGCGTGCCGTTCAGCGATCCCCTGGCCGACGGCCTGGTCAACCAGCTTGCCGCGCAGCGTGGTTTGGAATCGGGCGCCACGCCGCCCAAAGTTTTGGAAACGGTAGCGGCCATCCGGCGCGATTCGCAGATTCCCGTCGTCCTCTACATTTATTTCAACCTGATTCACCAGGCCGGCATGGAACGGTTCATTCGGGCCGCGGCCACGGCGGGCGTGGACGGCCTGCTCGTGCTGGATTTGCCGCCGGAGGAATCGGACAATTACGAGGCGCTCATGCGCCAGGCCGGCCTGTGCCACATTTACCTCGTCGCGCCCACGACGCCGGAGGACCGCATGGAATTTATTGTCAAACGCGGCAGCGGATTCATTTATTATGTCTCGCGCGAAGGCGTGACCGGGATGCAAACGCAAATTGCGTCGAATCTCGCGCGGCGGGTCGCCAAAATCCGCGCACACACGGACTTGCCCGTCGCCGTCGGCTTCGGCATTTCAAATCCCAAACAGGCCCGGCTCGTCGCGCAAAACGCGGACGCCGTCGTCGTCGGCAGCGCGGTGGTGAATCAAATTGCGGAGCATGACAAATCGCCCGGCTTGGCAAAGCATGTCGGCAAATTTGTGAAGGCGCTGGCTGACGCGGTGAAAAGCGTTTAGCGCCGCGCCGCAGCCGATAGGATGACGAAAACGGCCCTTCCCACTTTTTCTTCGTCAGACATGCTTATTAAGCATTCACCTTTTCCGGCTCGACCCACTTGTTGTGTTCCTTGATAAGATCCACGAGACGTTCCACGGCTTCGGCTTCGGGGATGTTGAACTTGATGGCCTGTTTGCCGACGTAAAGATTGATTTTGCCGGGCGCGCCGCCCACGTAACCAAAATCCGCGTCCGCCATTTCGCCGGGGCCATTCACGATGCAACCCATGATGGCAATCTTCACGCCCTTGAGATGCTCCGTCCGCGCCTTGATGCGCGCCGTCACGGTCTGGAGATTGAACAGCGTCCGCCCGCAAGACGGGCACGCGACGTAATCGGTCTTGAACGAGCGGCAGCCCGCCGCCTGCAAAATGTTGTAAGCCAGCCGCAACGATTGCCCGCCACCGGCTTCGCCGCGAATCAGAATCGCGTCGCCAATGCCATCCGCCAGCAGCGAGCCAATGACGACCGAGGCGCGGAGCAGGGCGATTTTGGGTTCCAGGAGCGCACGCGTCTCGCGTGCCGTCGAAGGCGTCGCGCCTTCGACTTGTTCGGCTGGCGCGACGCCAACCGATGCGGGCGGGACGCCCGCGCTCCCGACGAAAAGACAATCCTTCAGCAGAATCGGATTGTTCCATCCAAGCCGTTTCAATTTCGCCGCGAGCAGACGAAAGGCGGTGATGGCCGGCAGATTCATGCCGTCCTTCACGGTGACAAGCTGCGTCTCGCAATTGATTTCAAATTCCTGCGTCGGATCAATCTCCGCGACGTTCAGGTCTTCGTAAACCGCTTCCGGCTTCACGTCGTCTTTCGGGCGAATCTTCCGCGCGACCTTGTCCCAGGTGGCGCGAGTCACCACCACGCGGATGAGTTGTTCGCCGCCGCATTTCACATCTTCAGCCAGCTCAATTTCCGGCGTTTCCCGGCGTTCGAAATGGAAAGGATCAAAAGGGAATGCAGCCGCCGAAGTGAGCCGGCTCTGATTTTCATTCAGTTTGAGCGGACTGACGTCCGCTGCTACGGTCAGAGAAGGAACCTGCGCCAGCAAATCGCGGCAGACTTCAATTTCGCGCGGCGAATCTTCCGTGAGCGAGACGCGGATGGTGTCGCCCAGACCGTCGCACAACAGCGAGCCGATGCCGATGGCGGATTTGATGCGGCCATCCTCGCCTTCGCCCGCTTCGGTGACGCCCAGATGAATCGGATAATTCCAATCCGGCCCTTCCTGTTCCAGCCGCGCCACCAGCAGCCGGTAACACTCGATCATCACCTTGGGATTGGACGACTTCATCGAGAACTTGAAATTATGGAAGTCGTGCCGGCGGCAGATGCGGGCAAATTCCAGCGCGCTTTCCACCATGCCGAGCGGCGTGTCGCCGTAACGGTTCATGATGCGGTCGCTGAGCGAGCCGTGGTTGGTGCCGATGCGCAGGCAGCGCTGCAACCGCTTGCATTCGAGCACCAGTGGCGTGAATTTGCCCTCGATGCGCTTCAATTCGGCGGCGTATTGCTCGTCGGTGTATTCCTTGGTGGCAAATTTCTTCGAGTCGGCGTAATTGCCGGGATTGACGCGCACGACTTCGACCCATTTCACCGCTTCCATCGCCGCTTCGGGCTTGAAATGAATGTCGGCCACAATCGGCACGAAACAGTTCTGCCGGCGCAATTCGGTGACGATGTTCTGCAAATTGGCCGCGTCTTTCACCGTCGGTGCGGTGATGCGGACAATCTGGCAGCCGACTTCCACCAGCTCCAGCGTCTGCTTCACGCACTCGGCGGTGTCCATCGTATCGCAGGTAAGCATGGACTGCATGACGACGGGATGATGGCCGCCAATGATGACCCCGCCGTTTTTAGGGTCGCCGATGACGACCTCGCGCGTTTTGCGCCGCTGATGAAAATACGGTGATTCGCAGTGGCGCATGAATTATTTGGCCGGCGCCGGCGGGGACGCAGCAGGTGCGGTCGTTTGCTCGATTTGCGCGTTGGTATTGAACATGGCGCGGAAGAGCGGGATGCGTTTGATGTCAAAAAACGCGACGTAAAGCATGAACGAAATCAACATGACGGCGAAGACCGTGGTGACGTATTCCACAAATTTGACGTTCATTGGTCGGCGCCGGATCTTTTCAATTATTGCCATCAGAATATGGCCTCCATCCAGGACGGGAATGGGCAGGAGATTGATGATGGCGAGGTTGATGTTCAGCAAAACCAGGAAATTGAGCGCGAGTCGATAGTCGGTTTTCACCGCGCCCGCGAGGATGGAAAAGATGCCGATGGGGCCGGTCAAATCCTTGGCGCCCACGCCGGTTTCATGCGAATGAACGAGTGCGCTGATGACCATGAAGGTTTGGTCCAGCACGCCGCCGACATTCGCCCAGGGCGTCGGTCCCGGCTTTTGCACGTTGTAGAGCTGCGTCTCATCCGTGCCGAGCATGACGCCGATCTGGCCGAACTTGGTTTCAGGATCAAGCGTCGGCGTGACGTTCAGGGTGATTTTTTCCGCGCCGCGTTGAATGCGCATCTCGGTCGCCTGCCCGCCGCGTTTGCGAATCAGGTCAATCAGTTGCTCGCGGCTGGCCACCGGCACACCCGCGAAGGAAATAATGACGTCTTTCGGCTGGAGTCCGGCCTTCTCCGCCGGAGTGCCGGAAAGGACCTGCATTACTTCCGGATGATCGCGGGGATCGAGATTCAGCAACTTGAGGCCGATGGCGTTGTCCGTGGTTGCCTGGAGGTCATAGGTATGTTGCTGGCCATCGTGCTTGATCACCACGGGCAACATGCCCGCGCGCGCCACCACCGTATTCATGACAATGTCCTGCCAGCAATCCACCGGCTTGCCATTCACGGCCATGATGACGTCGCCTTCGCGAATGCCCAGTTTGGCCTCCGCCGAGCCGGGTTCAACGTAACCGATGATGGGCGGATTCACGGGCACCGGCAGGCCGACAAAATAAATAACCGTCGCCAGGGCAAAGGCGAAGACCACGTTCATGAACGGCCCGGCAAAGGCCACGAGAATCTTGTGCAGCGGCGGCGCCGGTGGCACGGCCTCGGTCGTCCCACCTTCGAGCGCTTCGGAGGTGACCATCTGCGGCAGCTTCACGAAACCGCCGGCGGGAATCCAGCGCAACGAATACTCGATGCCGTCGCGTTTCCAACTGTAAATCTTCGGGCCGAACCCAATGGCGAATTCCTCGACCTTCATGCCCAGCCTGCGTGCGACCCAAAAGTGGCCGAACTCGTGGATGGAAATGGCCGCACCGAACAACACCAGCACGGCGGCCACAACATAAATAATGGTCAAAATAATCATGTAAAAATCAACCTTAGCAAAAGGACACTATGATTATATCAGCAAAAAGCCTGCCCGCAATCTAATCATCCGCTCCTCCATCTCGCCTCGGGTTTTATCGATTTCGATTAGAAGAACGACGAGGAAGAGGATTTTCACCTTGCCGCCTCGCGCCGGGCCCAGGCATCCGCCTCCAGAATCTGCTCCAGCGACGGGTGCGGGACGACTTTATGCGCATCCATCGTGCGTTGAACAGTTTCCGTGATCTGCGGGAAATTGATTTTGTGGTTCACGAAGGCTTCGACGGCGATTTCATTCGCCGCGTTCAACACTGCCGGCAGGGTGCCCCCGGTTTCACCGGCGCGGCGCGCCAGTTTCAGCGCCGGAAATCTTTCCGCATCCGGCTCTTCAAACGTGAGGTTGCCCAATTTGGCGAAATTGGTCTGCACGCGCCCGCTCGACGCGCGGTCGGGATACGTGAGGGCGTATTGAATCGGCAGGCACATGTCCGGCGTGGAAATCTGCGCGAGCATCGAGCCGTCCACAAATTCCACCATCGAATGCACGATGCTTTGCGGATGCACCACCACGCCCACGCGCGCCATCTCGACGTTGAACAGCCAGCGCGCCTCGATCATTTCCAGCCCCTTGTTGAACAGCGTGGCCGAATCAATCGTGATTTTGCGGCCCATGACCCACGACGGATGTTTCAACGCGCGCTCGACGGTGATGTCCGGAAATTCCTGTTTGGCCGTTTTGCGGAACGGGCCGCCGCTGGCCGTCAGCCAGAGTTTGCGAATGGAGGCGGGCGGTTTGCCGTCGAGACACTGAAAAATGGCCGAGTGTTCGCTGTCCACGGCCAGCACGCGGACCCCGTATTTGCGCGCCTCGGCCATGACAATTTCGCCGGCCATCACCAGAATTTCCTTGGACGCGACGGCAATGTCCTTGCCGGCGCGAATCGCGGCGAGCGCGGGCTGCAGCCCCGCCGTGCCGACGATGGCAATCAAAACAATGTCCGCGCCCGGCAGCGTGGCCAGTTTTAACAAGCCTTCCGTGCCGGAATAAACCCTGGTTGAAACCCCGAGCGCGTCGCCCAGTTCCCTGGCTTTCGCCGGATTGGAAATCGAAACCACTTCCGGACGGTGCTTGCGCGTCTGTTCCAGCAACAGGCCGGCGTTGTTGCCCGCGGCCAGGCCCACCAGCCGGATGCGGTCCGGCAAATCTTCAGCGACCTTGACGGTGCTGGTGCCGATGCTGCCGGTGCTGCCCAATAAAACTACATTTTTCATTTTCAAGCCACAGATGGCCACAGATGAAACACAGATTTTCTTCAAAATACCATTCGTTTGTATTCCACCCGCTCGCGGCCAAAGTTGATCAGGTAACCCAGGTGCATTTCCGTGCCGCGCAATTCATTCAACAGCTGTGCTTCGTGCGCGGACTGATAGACGGCGTCGGTCTTTAACTCCACGATGATTTTGTCAGCGACCAGCAAATCGGCCGCGTAATCACCGACGATGATGCCTTTGAATCGAACCTGGATTTTCGGCTCAAGTTCCACTTTTACCCCGCGAGCTTGCAGTTCGACCTGCATGGCGCGCTGGTAAACTTTTTCCAGAAACCCAAAACCAAGCACGTTGTGAACTTCAAACGCCGCGCCGATGAGTTGTTGCGTGACGGGTTGCAGGGAAAAATCCTTTGACTCCTTCAAAATCTGAGTTTCATCTGTGTTCATCTGTGGCTTACGGGACCAAAATGTGTCGCAGATAGAGATACATGATGGGTGCGTTGAACAACAGGCTGTCGAGCAAATCCAGTATGCCGCCGATGCCGGGGAAGAATTTGCCGGAATCCTTTACGCCTGCCTCACGCTTGAACAGGGATTCAATCAAATCGCCGATGACCGCCGTCACGCTCAATAAAACGCCGAGCACCACGGCGTGAAGCCAGTTCATGCCCGTCATTTTGCCGCCAAAAAAATGCACAAAGGCGAGGCTTGCCGCCGTCGACAGCGCAATCGCGCCGCCGAAACCTTCCCACGTCTTGCCCGGACTGATGCGCGGAATCATCTTGTGCCGGCCAATGAGCGAGCCGACCACGTACGCTCCGGTGTCGCTGAACTTGGTAATCAGCACGAAATAGAGCAGGAAATATCTGCCATCCACGCCGGGGAAAAAGTTGATTTTCTGGATGAAATTCAGCAGCCACGGCACGTACATCAAACCGAGGAGCGTCGTCGCGATGGCGACCATGCCCGTTGCCCCGTTGCGCGAGACCAGTTGCCGCACGCACAGGCCCAGCACGAACAAAATGATGAAGCCGGTTTCGAAATCATTCACCCGCGCGGGCGAACCGGACGTGCCGAGGTGGCCGGTCAGGTTCAGAAACGTCCCGACCATGAGCAGCGCGCCGCCGGCCAGCCCGCACCATTTGAAACAGGCCAGGCCGCGTTTTTCGACCAGGCCGTAAAATTCCGCCAGGCCGGCGAGGGCGAGCTGGAAGATGATGAGCAGGAACACACCATCGGAAATCAGCGTGCTGCTGGAGAACAAAGCGGCAAGAATCACCGTCCAGAGAATCACCGTGGTGATCAACCGCCGGAAAAACACCTTCGCCTTTGAAGGTGTTTGGGTTGGCGCAGCCGTGTCGGACATGCGGACGGAAAGTAGCAAAGCGCAAAGGGAATTGCCAGCCGGCATTGTCAGATAGCTGGCCCGCCTGCGGTTATGCAAAACCCGCTTAAAAGGTTTGCCATTATAAAGCTTTCAAAACAAAATCTCCTTCTCCGCAACGAAAGACCTGGAAATGCGACATTTATGAAAGAAGCTATACATCCCAACCTGCCTGGAATCGGCAGGTGTCATTTGATTCTCGCCAGCCTCCTGGCTCTGAACTTGTTGACAGTCACCGCGCCCGCGGCAGGCCCCGTTCGCGAACGCCTCTCATTCGACGCCGGCTGGCGTTTCATCAAGGCCGACCCGCCGGGCACCGGCTTTGAACTCAGCTATGTCCGCATCAAACCGTGGGTCATGGCCACCGGCAATCGGTTTTTGAAAGACAGCCAACCCCTGTCACGTCCGGCGGGAAACCCCGGCGGCAACGTTGCCTACACCCAACCGCAGTATAATGACAGCGATTGGCAACAGTTGAATCTGCCGCATGATTGGGGCATTGAGGGGCCGTTCAATCAAGCGGCTCCGGGTTCAACCGGCAAATTGCCGTGGGAAGGCGTCGGCTGGTATCGCAAACATTTCACCATTCCCGCGTCCGACCAGGGCCGCCGCCTTTACCTGGACGTGGACGGCGCGATGTCCTACGCGAACGTCTGGGTCAACGGCCAATACGTCGGCGGCTGGCCTTACGGTTATTCGTCATGGCGAACTGGATCTGACGCCGTATGTCAAATTCGGCGCGGAGAACGTGGTCGCCATTCGCCTGGACAACCCGCCGGATTCCTCGCGCTGGTATCCGGGCGGCGGCATTTACCGCAATGTCTGGCTGGTGAAGACCGGGCCGATACATGTCGAGCATTGGGGAACTTATGTCACCACGCCGGAGGTCAGCCCTGCCGATGCCACAGTAAAAATCCAAGTGGCGGTGGACAATGACTCGGATGCCGCCGCCGCGATATCCGTGAAAAACGAAATTTACGAACTGAACGCAAACAACACCCAAGGCGAGTCTGTTGCTTCAATTACCAATGACGGCTGTGCGGGTCGCGCCGCACAAAAATCAGTCCAGCGAAGCGGAAATCACGGTTAACAATCCGCGGCTTTGGAGCCTGGAAGAGCCGCAGCGCTATGTCGTCGTTACTTCGATTGAGCAGGACGGCAAACTGTTGGACCAGTACAAAACGCCCTTCGGCATTCGGACCATCAAATTTGATGCTGACAAGGGTTTCTTCCTGAATGGCAAACACGTTCACCTCAACGGCGTTTGCGACCACGCCGATCTGGGCGCGCTGGGCACGGCGGTCAACGTCCGCGCGTTGCAGCGTCAGATTGAGATTCTACAGGAGATGGGCTGCAACGCCATCCGCACCAGCCACAACCCGCCGGCGCCGGAGCTGCTCGATTTGTGCGACCGCATGGGCATGTTGGTGATGGACGAGTCGTTCGATTGCTGGCAGCGCGGCAAAACCAGGAATGATTACCACCTGCTTTTTAACAACTGGCATGAGAAAGACTGGCGCGCGGAACTGGAGCGCGACCGCAATCATCCCAGCATTATTCTCTGGAGCATCGGCAACGAGGTGCCCGATCAGGACACGGCGGCCGGATACCAGATCGCGGCCGAACTGACCCGCATCGCGCACGAGGAAGACCCGACGCGGCCAACCACCGCCGCGTGCGACCGGATTGAGTCCGGCTTTGATGGTTTTCAAACGAACCTGGATGTCTTCGGCTACAACTACAAACCCTTCGAGTATGCCCGCGTGCATCAGGCCAATCCCGGTTTGCCGATTTTCGGCAGCGAAACCGCCTCGTGCATCAGTTCGCGCGGTGAATATTTTTATCCGGTTAGCCCCGACCAGAACGACGGCAAGTTCGATGATCAAATAAGTTCCTACGACCTCTCCGCGCCGCCGTGGGCAACGATTCCCGATACCGAGTTCAGAGGCCAGGACGAAAATCCGTTCGTGGCCGGCGAATTCGTGTGGACGGGGTTTGATTATCTCGGTGAACCGACGCCCTACAATGACCCCAACGATCCCTCGCGCAGTTCCTACTTTGGCATCGTGGACCTGGCCGGCTTCAAAAAGGACCGTTTCTATCTTTACCAGGCGCATTGGCGTCCCGATTTGCCGATGGCGCACATCGTGCCGCAGTGTTGGAACTGGCCGGACCGCGTCGGGCAAGACACGCCGGTCTTCGTTTATACCTCCGGTGATTCAGCCGAATTGTTTCTCAACGGCAAATCTCTTGGCCTGAAGAAAAAGGGGCCGCACCAATACCGGCTGTACTGGGGTGACATCAAATACCAACCCGGCAAACTTGAAGTTGTCGCCTACCAAGCCGGCAAAAAGTGGGCAACCGACACGGTGCAGACCACCGGCCCGGCCTGCAAACTCGTCGCGCAAGCCGACCGCGGGAAGATGCAAGCCGACCGCGGGAAGATTTCGGCGGACGACCGGGACCTGTCGTTTATCACGGTGAAGGTTGAGGACCAGAATGGCCTGCTGGTGCCGCGCGCGAACCCGGCGCTGCATTTCGAAACTTCCGGCCCGGGCGAAATCGTGGCCACCGACAACGGCGACGCGACGGATTTGACATCCTTCCTGTCTCACGATCGAAAAGCATTCAACGGACTGGCGCTGGCCATTGTTCGCTCGGCTCAACCGGGCGCGACGACGTTGAAAGTCAGTTCGCCGGGATTAGCATCGGGTGACTTGAAGATTGAAGCCACGGCGCCTTGAGCTGATTGCCGGGCATTTCGTATTGCTTTGGCGCGATTTTGCGCTAAAGTCAGCCAGCGTTGGCCGGGGTCGTAGCTCAGTTGGTAGAGCGTCTCGTTCGCAATGAGAAGGTCAGGGGTTCGACTCCCCTCGGCTCCACCAGCCAATAAAATCAATGGTTTTGTGTGGATGAGTGAACCAGTGGCAACGCTTAGTGGCAACAAGTTCACTCGTGTTTGCCGGTGTCAGGACTTGATTTAAGGCTTCAAGATTCACTAGGCGCAGGAAATTCCTATCACCCATTTCGTCAGCGCGGCCACGCCACGCCACGCACGGCGCGCGGCATTGTGGTGGTTGTCGGGCAAAAATTCCAACGGCTTGTGCTTGGCGTAGCGTGAGCATCACGACGAGCTTTCATTTCGGCGCGAGGTTGGATTGGTCCACAAACCTAACCGTCAAAATCCCCGGCTGTTCACAGTTGACTACGACGCGATGCCCCGGCTTGAATCCTGCTCGTTCCAGCCACAGGCCAGAGATTCTGATTTTGGGTGCTACCTTGCCGTAGAAAAAGTCCCCGACGGTTTCGATTTTCAGAGTGCGAGTGTTCATCACCTTGTAAGGCGAGTGATACCGGCAGATTAAGCAGAAGCCACAAACGCAGCCGAACCAGAAATCAGAACGAAGTAATCTCTTTTTGCGCGAGACCGTCACCGCACCACCACCCCGGCATGGGCCAAAAAGCTGACGGCGGTCATTGTAACATCCACCCTGACATTGGAATTCAACCTCTCAAAACACACTTGTTGAAGTTCAACCGGTTTTGACCAGTGCTTTGCGGATGCTGGTCAGCAGTTTGGTCAATGAGACCGGGCAGCCATCCTTGGGCCAAGGTGTCCCATTCATGCGTACAAAGAACTGGCGGTGAGAAAACCTGGCACTTTGGAGCAGGATTTTGAGATTTTTGTTCCGGCGATAATCCTTGATCGAAATTCGCAAGTCTGCTTTCATAAGGGCATGATAGCAGGCTGGGTTATCCGCCGGGCCGGTGGAGGGGATGTTTTACCTGCAACATGAGGCTGTGTTTCACCTTACCGGCAAGGTCTTGAATCTCACCCATTCTAGCGTGCAAGCGGCGTTGCTGGAGAAATGCAAACAGGATGAAATCGAAATCGTATTTCTCGACAATCTTTCATGCTTATTCACGGGCGTCAAAGAAAACGACGCTGACGCTTGGGAATTGATTCTACCGTGGTTGTTGGATTTGCGGCGCAACAAAATTGCCGTTGTGTTCATCGCCCACGCTGGACGGAATGGTTTCATGCGCGGCACGTCACGGCGGGAGGATGCGGCTTTTTGGATGATTGAATTGACCGAAGCCAATGAAGCCGGTGAGGTCCAAAACGGCGCAAAATTCATAACGCGGTTGGTGAAGAATCGCAATTCAACGGAAGAAGAATGTCCGGCGATGGGCTGGCACTTTTACAAACCAAAGACCGAGCCCAAAGTGGGCGTTTCCTGGAAGAAACTGACCACTGTTCAGGTGTTCCGGCAGTGGATCGAGGATGGGCTAACAGGCGCGAGTGATATTGCCGCCGAGATGGGGTTATCTAAAGGGCAAGTTTCAAAACTGGCCAAGAAGGGCATTACTGCGGGCTGGCTCAAAAAGCAAGGTCGGGGTTATGCGCTTACCGGGGAGCGGTGAGTTTCGTTTCCCAAACCGAACATGTACGGCGTGGAAACCGGAAACGAGGGGAAACGAAACTGGAAGCTAATGCGTTTTCACCGCCGAAGCCCGGCGTTTTGCTTCGGAAAATGAAGATTCAAGGAAACGAAGAAAAGCGAGCGGTGGGAAACAAAGGATGGTTTTCTAGCTAGTGTTCGTTTCCAACTGCCACCCGTGCCGCCCGCCGATTTTAACTCTATGATCGCCCTGAAATCACAGCCGTGAAGTTAAAACCACTTGAACAGTCCATCGGACAACCCTGAAGGCAAACGAAAGGGCATTGCCGGACGCAATCAGGCCGCAGACCTGCGGCGGCTTGCCAGCGTCCGAGCGGTAGAAACCGCCTCGGAAAGCGCCGCTTGAGCCACTGAACCCGGCGTGCCGCGCACGCAAAAGCGCGTTACTGAATGTCCGGCAGCTTGGCGGCGGCTTGTTTTAACAACTCCGTTGGAATGTGCGTGTATTGGCGGCTCACACTCTTTGAATCATGGCCGATAAATTCCATTGCCACGGCGTCACTGACGCCAGCGGATTTCAAAAGGCTCGTGGCTGTGTGCCTCAGCGAGTGAAAGCTGATTTCGTTTTGCTCACGTTTCGCCGAGCGGCCTTTCTTCTTATCCGGGTCAGCGTGGTGCGATTTCTTTTGCGCGAGCCCGGCGGCGACAAGGATACCGAAGAATTCGTTGCTCAAATTCCCGGCGTGCTTGTGGCGTTGGGCTGTAGCATGAATTTTCGGAAACAGCGGGGCATCCGGTTTGTCCCCGGCAGGTAGTTCCGCAATGTAATTAAGCAGCGGCTCAGCCAGCGGAATGATTTGCCGTCGCCCGGTTTTACCCGTCACTAGACGAAGCTCGGCGCGTTGCAAATCCACGTTTTGCCACGTCAGGTTAGCAAGATCACTGAGACGCTGGCCAGTGTAGAGTCCAAAGAGAATCATCCCGCGCCATTCATCGCTTGGCCACTTCAAGGATGCGCTTTAGCTCGGGCATGGAGAACGGGCGGCGTTCAAAACGGTCTTTGCGTTTCAACAGCGTCACCCGTTCGGCCTCGTTCACGTCAATCATGCCGTCGCGGCGGGCTTGCGCGAACGCTGAACGGAGAATCTTCATGCTGACGTTCACCGTACCCACTGTCACGCGCTTGGCGAGGGCGTCTCGAAATTTGGTGATGTCCGCTGCCGTCACGTTGGCAATGTCGCGCCCAGCTTTCGCGCCGAGATGCCCGGTGAATTGTGCGGCCACAGTCGAATAGCGCGCGTGCGTCTTTTCTCCCGCTTCAAGTTCCTTGCGCTTGAGCCATGAGTCCATAAAATTGGCTCACAGTTGAACCGGGCAGGGTGTCGATGTTCGCCAGCGCGTAAATGTCGGCAATCGTTTTGCGTGCCCGCGATTCGATGAAGCGGCCTTGCGTGCCTTGGCGCGGCGGCGTCCTCGAATTCGTTGCCGATGCGTTGAGCCTGTCGTTTGTCGGTTGTACCCGTGCTGCGTTGCGTTCGGCGTCCATCCGGCAGGGTGAAGCAGGCGAACCAGAACGGCGAGCGGTCTTTTTTGCGTAGAGATGCCATAATTTGAACCTTTCGTTTGGTCTGGTGGCAACAATAGTGGCAACATTCACTGGTGTCAACGGTGTTTTAATGTGTTTAAAACATTGGCAAACATTCAAATATGAAGCGTGTAGTCGTTTCAGGGGTTCGACTCCCCTCGGCTCCACCAGCCTTCGCCCGCAGCCTAGCGAGGACGAAGACTGCCGCGCCGTAGCGAAGCGATGGCGGGCCGGCGAAAACGCTTCTACAAAATGCTCCGAGCTTCGACCCGGCCAGACAGCCTTTTAGCCAGCTTATTTGTAAGCCGAACCGCGTTGGGGCGGTGGTGTCAATTGCGTCGGCGGAACGGAAGGCGCCACCGGCGTTTGCTGTAGCGCGGCGTCAGCCAAAGTGTAGGCCATGACTTCACCGGTGGAATTGAAAAAAACGAGATTCTGCACGTCCTTGATGGTCCCGTTTTTTACCAGCCGCTGGATTGCCTGGAGCGTGTCTTCCCGCCTTTCCTGAATGTGAACAGCGATCTGGCTCGCATGGATGGGCGCCTTCATATCGCGAAGGAAATTGATGACCTTCGCTTCAATGTGTTCCAGCAATGCCTGTTTCATTTGTCGCCTCAGATGGTTGCGCGCCACTCGCTGGCCTTTGGCCCTGCCGCAGAAACTAATTACCAAGACGGTACAAGGATGTCAACCACAAATGCGATACGTGGAGTCCCAGCCATGTCAACAACCCCGCGAACCGCGATGTCAAGCTGGATGTGTCGTAGCACTGGCGATGGGCGGGGGCATTGTTGCGAAATGTGAATTACGCGGTACTTCAACTTGATTGCAAGCGGTGTTTCATGCCTGCTCGCCCGTGTCTGGCCACAGATTGAAGCGCTGCTCAAATCCCACAAGCTGGTAAATGGCTACGCCAACCGTCTCGAAGGCATCGGCTGAAAACGTCCGGCATCATCCAGGTCCTTTTACTTCTCCATCTCAAAAACTTCGTAGCTGTGCGGCAGCAGATGCACGTTGAAGGACTCGCGCTTTTCACCAAAAAATTGCCGCCGACGTTCGAAACCTCGCGGTTCCTCCGGCGCCTGGCCGGCAATCTCTTCGCCGGTCACCAGATTCCGCAGTTTGGTGAAACCTTCCGTTGTGGAAATTTTCACGTCGGTTTCCGTGGGCCGATAGGATTCCACGATGAACGTGTGATTGTCATACGCGAAGAGCGCCACCTGGCCGGGGCCGTCCAGACGAACGGGAAAACCGCGCATCAAATAGCCCTTGATGGCGCTCGTGACGGCGGGCGGCAGCCGGTATAAATCGGCAAAGTTGTCGGGAATGGTCAGCACATAAAGCACGCCTTTGGTGTAGCGATCCATGAGCAACAGCGGGCAGGCGCCGCCGTTGGCCATCGCGCGCACCAAGGGCCACGCGTCGTTGGTGAAAAATTCAATCACCGGCAGCAGGATGGCCGCATTCGGATCGTCACCGAGGTCGGCTCCGTTGCCGGCGCCGAACCCGCCGTAAAATTCATGCGCCAGCAGTTGGCGGCCGGTGTAGCGCAGTTCCACGATGTCGTTGATGCCCCGGTGTTTTAGCGCGTGAAGCAGGCCGGAGGTGATGACGACGGATTTGCCGGCGACGAGTTGTTGTTTGATTTTGGCGACGATGTCGGGATCAAATTTCGCCTCTTCGGTCAGCAGCACCAGGTCCGCGTTGGTGGGAAAATACGGATACATCTCAATCGGAATGCCGATCATGCCCAGATAATTCTGCAGAAAATCCTCGCCGGTGGATTGATAGGGTTTGTAGCTGGCGATGCCAATCGGATTGCCGAGCCGGCCGAGGAAGGTGTCCACCTGTTTCAAACTGTAACTGGCCACGGAAGCGATGACGGGGTTCGTCAAGCCGATAGAGGGATCGGGGTGAAAGCTTTTGAGCATTTGATCGTAATTGAAGCTGGTGGGCAAATTCTGCCAGGCGGCGCGGTCGCCCAGCACAATGGGCCGGCTCATCGCCGACCATTCGAACAGCATGATTTGCGGCGCCTTGGCGAACATCGTGTCCCAAAGTTGCTCGGCGTAGCGGTCAATATATTGGATGCTAAAGGTGTCCACCCAGCCGCCGCCGTTGCGGCCCGGCGCGATGTTGTCGAAGTAGCGGATGATTTCGTAGCTCTCATACTGCTGCAAATGCTGGTCGGTGACGACCGGGTCGCGCGTTTCCGTGCCGGTGTAAATGCCGTCGAACAGTTTCGGCTCCCGGTCGAGGTCGTAGCCCAGCCCCTGAAAATGCTCGTACCAATTGGGGAATTTGATGACGAGTTTGATGTTGGGGTTGATGGCGCGCGCCGGTTTGATGATTAAATTTTCCGCCACGTCGTCCATCAGGGCGAGCCGGAACTGCGTCCAACTGTTCGTTCCCTTGGCGGCGATGTCGGAATCGGTCTTGGTGTTGTTGAAGAAGAAGTCGTCCTGAATCACTTCGTCAAAATGCCGCGCCGCCAGTTCCGCCGCGTGCTGGACGAATTCCCGGTCCGGCGGGTCGGTGTAACAAAACGACTTGAACTGGCCGAACCCGTCGTCGAACAGCGCCATGCCGCCCGCCACGCGCACGCCCCGGTCGAGGAAAAACTTTTTCACGCGCTCGAGCAATTCGTCGCCGGCCAATTCCCGATTGCGCTGCACTTCGATATAGACCTTGTCCACCTTCAACTGGGCGCTGATCCGGCTCCAGTCGTCCTGCAACTTTTGCGGATTTTCAAAACTGAGCACCTCGCGCACGGGAATGTAGATGGCCACGTCGAAGTTGGTGTAATTGCCGGCCCGGCAGCAAGGGGCCGGAAACAGGAACGCGGCAACCAGGAGGAAACAGGCTTTGCTTTTCATCGGAATTGGCCGTCAACCTAGAATAGCAACACGCGATTCGCACGACAAAATTTTACCTTGAACAATGTCCGCGCCGGATGAACATTCGCTCCATGGCTTCGCTCAAGGATAAATGGGTGCTCATTACCGGCGCGTCGTCCGGATTCGGCGCGGCGGCGGCGCGGGCGTTTGGCACGGAGGGCGCGAAACTGCTGCTCGGCGCGCGGCGCGTTGACCGCCTGGAAAAAGTCGCGGCGGAAGCGGAAAAAGCCGGCGCGAAGGAAGCGCATTTCCATTTTCTCGACGTTGCGAAAACTGAAAGCGTCGAAGAATTCATTTCCTGGATCCGCGAAAAAATCGGCAACCGGCCGCCAGCCGCCGGAAATTTGCACGTTTTGATCAACAACGCCGGCGGCGCGCACGGCTTGGACACCGTGGCCGAAGGCAAGGACGCGGATTGGGAGGCGATGATTCAGTCGAACGTGCTCGGCGTGCTGCGCATGACGCGCGCGGCGCTGCCGTTGATGACGCGCGACGCCGGCGCGAGCATCATCAACATCGGCTCGGTGGCCGGCCACACGGCCTACGAGGGCGGCGCAGTTTATTGCGCGGCCAAGGCGGGCGAACTGCAAATCACCCGCGCGCTGCGGCTGGAGTTGCTCGGCACCGGCATTCGCGTCGGCACGGTGGACCCCGGGCTGGCGGAGACGGAATTTTCGCTCGTGCGTTTCAAGGGCGACGCCGCCGGCGCGAATAAAGTTTATGAAGGCATCAAGCCGCTGACCGCCGAAGATATTGCGGAAATTCTGGTCTGGATCGCCGGCCGCCCGGCGCACGTGAACATTGACGAACTGATCGTCAAGCCGGTGGACCAGGCGGCGGTGGGGAAAGTTTTCCGCAGGAGAGTTATAAGTTTTGAATTTTTGGTTTTGAGTTGCAGCGCGAGCTTTCAATTTAAAATTCAAAACTCAAAATTAAACATTGTTAAATCCCCCGGTTGGCGCGCCAGAGCAGCACCGCGCCAACGGCCTGGAAGATAAAATTGGGCAGCCAGAAAATCAGGTGCGGGGCGAATTCCGGGCGGGCGGAAAGCGATTCGCCCAGCATGATGAAAGCGTAATAAACCAGGACGAGGATCAACGCGATGGCGACGCCGATGTTCGTCTCGCGCCGGTGAACGCGGATGCCGAGCGGGATGCCGATGAGCGTAAAGCTGAAACACGCAAACGAAAAGGCAACCTGCCGGTTCATCTCGACACGAAGCGGTTCCATCAAATCCTCCCGCTGTCTTTCCGCCTGGCGCAATGGTTCGTTTGGGGCTTCCCCGGCGGATTCGTCCAAGGCCGATGGCAGACTGAGTTTCCCGTTCAAATCATCCAGTTCATCGCGCAATTGCCAGAACGTCATGTCGCTGATGGCCGGATGGTACGGGTGGTTTTCCGCCGCCGGGAGCTGATAAGTGTAAGCGGACCATCCCTTGGAAGAACTGATCGTCACGCTGCCGTTTGGATTTATCCTCACCACCTGGGCGTCCAACAAATTGAAAGTCAGTTGCTTGTTGTGCGGGTCCACCTGCAACCGTCCACGCGGCGCGCGAATGGTGGCGGTCACGTTGGTTTCGTTTTGCAGCACGAAGACCATCACATCCTGCAAATCGCCGCCGTGGTTTCTGTCCACGTAAATAATGTAGCCGGGAAAGTCGCGGATGAACTGCTTTTCGGGCAGTTGGAATTGCGCCAAATCGGCCCGCGCGCGATAGAGCAAATCCTTGAACGCGACGCGCGAGCGCGGTCCCAAATCCAGGTTGATCCACGCGCTGAGGCCGCAGCAAAACAGGCTCAGGAGCAAAACCGGCGTGATGAGCGAGAGCAGGCTGATGCCGCTGGCGCGCGCGGCGGTGAGTTCCTGATCGGCGCTGAACCGGCCAAAGACCAGCAACGTGGCCGTCAGCAGCCCCATCGGCAGCGCATAGACCCAGAAAAACGGAATCAACCAGGCAATCGCTTCCACCATCACGCCAAACCGCAACTGGCCGCCGATGAGCAGGGGGAGCATTTCCTTGAGTCCATCGCCAATCAGCAACACAAAGGTGAACACCGCCATGCCCAACAACAACGAGGCCAGCATCTGGCGGGTCAGATATCTGTGCAGTGTTTTCATTTTATTTCGCGAACAGGCCAAACCCTAAAGCCAAGCCGCGAAATCTGAAATGCCAAAATGAAATTGTCTTTAAGCTGGAAACAAACCGGCAAATCCATCGAGGGTCGCGCGGAGAAACTACGATTCCGTGGCCGAAATGTAAAACGCTCAAATTGCCGGCATTACCCGCTGATTACTCTGTCGCGCGCCGTTTTGCTGGCAGTCCAGACTGGCCAGGAAGTTGAGAAAAATCCGCTTGGCAATTGCCACGTTCGGCGGCCCAAACCAATCGCCGAAACAACGCCCGTCAGCTATTCCTGGAATTTTTGCCCGGACAACGGAAAGGCGGAGGGAATATGGCGGACATCCTGGCTGTAACCGCACAGGCGGCGACAGGGGCAAATCAGAGGTTTTCTCAGAGGGACCGCCGGGGCGGCGATCATAACCCAAACACAGGCATCGCTTCCCGTGACGAATGATTCAGCCAATCACCCGGGCGTTCCTGGAAGCCAGCCAGTTTTTCAATGAAGACGGCAACCCGGAATCCGGGTAGCGGGCGGGACCCCAACCTGCCGGGACAGATATTGGTCGTGTTTGCAGATTGAGAGCTGGCGGGAAATTCCGGTTGCCGTTGTTCTTGTCCTCATCCAGCTGTGCTTCCAAAGAACATGCAAAGAAAGGCGCAGCATCATCAGAACGGTTTGCAACTTGTGTTTTCATTTTTCCGGGGTTTGAGGTTGCTATTGGTTTGTCATATTTTTGGTGTTACGCTTGAAGCTGGACTAGCGGTTGCTATGCCAGTATGGACTGATGGCCAATTTCGGCCAAATCCCGTGCATTTGAACGGCAACCGGCAGTAAGATGAAACAGATGGGTGAAACAATTCCTTCCACCGGTGGCTCCCCGCGTGCCACCCGGAAACGTCCGGCGGCGCAACTGCGGCTGGCCGGTCTCCTGTTGACGGCCTTGCTCGGTTCAATCCTGGTCATCTGGGTCAGCCGCACCACCTGGGATCGGGTGGAACATTTGCAGCACGAGTTTGCGGAGCTGAAGGCGAAGGACTTCTATCTGGCCATTCACATGAAGAGCGGCATCCAGCAGTTAAACGACACGCTGCTTCGCTATCGGCTGCGCGGGGAAGCCGCCGACTACAATCAGTTCTGCCAAGGCTCACAGGAATTGACACAATGGTTTGAGGCAAACCGGACCAACGCCGTCACGCCTTTGGAACGCGAATTCTTCAAGCGGATGAGCGGCGCCTACAACGACTACCTGACGGACAGCACCAATTTACTCAACGCCAGAATCGGTTTCCTTGAATCAAAAGCCGTTGCCTTCCCCACCAGCTACGAAAAAGTGCAGCAACAATCCCAACATCTGCTGGACTTGTGCGACGCGTTTATCCGCGACCAGAGTTCGGCTTTTGACAACTTTCTCCAGGAGTCGAACAGCACGCTGGCCGCCTTTCAGCGAATGCTCAAAATATCGCTGGCGCTCTTGCTGATGTTGATCGCCGCGCTGGCGGTATTGGTTTATCGCGGCACGATCGCGCCACTCCGCCACCGGCTGACCGAGAGCCACGCCATCATCGCGCGGCAGGAAAAGCTCGCTTCGCTGGGAGAGTTGGCGGCCGGGGTCGCGCATGAAATCCGCAATCCGCTGACGGCCATCAAATTCCGCCTCTACAGCCTGAAGAAATCCCTGCCCGCCGGTCTGGCGGAAAATGAGGACGCCATTGTGATTGGCGACGAAATCAACCGGCTGGAGCGCATCGTCAAGGACTTCCTTCAGTTCGCGCGCCCATCCGAGCCGGAACTCATCACCATCCCCACGCAGCGCATTTTGCAGGAAGTATGCGACCTCTTGAACCCGCAACTGAAAAAAGCCGCGATTGACTTGACGCTGGAACCGTCCGAACCGGCCTGGGTGCGCGCCGACACCCACCAAATCAAGCAGGTTTTGATCAACCTGGTTCAAAATTCGGCGGACAGCATCGGACATGATGGGAAGATTGCGCTTCGCGCGCGCAACGGCACGGGTCATTTCGTGGCCTTGGAAGTGACCGACAACGGCAAGGGAATTCCGCCGGAAGTGCAGGAGCGGCTGTTTGATCCCTTCTTCACCACCAAGGAGGGTGGAACGGGGCTGGGACTTCCCATTGCGGCGCGGATTGTCGAGAAGCACGGCGGTGAACTCCGCTATCAAACCCATCTCAACCACGGCACCACCTTTTCCGTTGTTCTGCCGTGCGTCAGCGAACATGAGACCTAGAATTCTGCTAATCGAGGATAACGCCAGCACCGCCGCTTCCTTGCAAAAGGTGCTGCAAGAAGAGGGCTACGATGTGGCAATCGCCGGCCGGGGCGATGTCGGTCTGGAACAGGCGTGCCGGGAGCAATACAACGTCGTCATTTCCGACATGCGGTTGCCCGGCTTGGGCGGGCTGGAGCTGGTGGCCCAGCTTCATGCCGTCAAACCGAAGCAACCCATCATCCTGATGACCGCCCACGGCACGACCGAAACGGCCATTGAAGCGACCAAGCTGGGCGCGTGCGAGTACCTGCTTAAACCATTCGAGGCCGATGAGTTGCTTGACTTAGTCGCCTCCGCCGTTGCCAGCAGCCGGCTGATGTCCGATCCGGTGGCCATGGGCGAAGCCCGCATGAACCGCTCGGCCATCATCGGCCGCAGCCGAGCCATGCAGGCGATCTACAAGGAAATCGGCCGGGTCGCGGCCACGCCGGCCACGGTGTTGATTCGCGGCGCCACCGGCACCGGCAAGGAATTGATTGCGCGGGCCATCTATCAGCACAGCGACCGCGCGAATAAACCCTTCATCGCCGTCAATTGTGCCGCCATCCCTGATACGTTGCTGGAGAGTGAACTGTTCGGGTATGAACGCGGCGCGTTCACCGGCGCCCAAGGCCGCCGCATCGGCCGCTTCGAACAGGCACACGGCGGAACCATTTTCCTCGATGAGATCGGTGATTTGAACCCCAACACGCAAGGCAAGCTGCTGCGCGTGCTCCAGGATCACACCATCCAGCGGCTCGGCAGCGAGACCGATATTCCCGTGGATGTGCGGGTGCTGGCCGCGACCCATCGCGACCTGGAAACCGCGATCAAGGAAAAAGAATTCCGCGAGGATTTGTACTACCGCTTGAGCGTTGTGACCATCTCCCTGCCACCATTGAGCCAGCGCACGGAGGACGTTCCAGAACTGGTGAAGTATTTCATTCACCGCTATGGAAAGGAACTCGGCCTTGATTCTCCCTCCATCCAGCCGGAAGCGATAGCCTTCCTGCAAAACCAGCCGTGGCCGGGCAACGTGCGCGAACTGGAAAACGTGGTTCGCCAGACATTGTTGTCAGCGCGGCCATTCGGCATCAGTTTGGAGCACGCGCAACGCGTGCTGGCCAAAACCCGCAAGCCGACCGAAACCAAACGGCAAACCCACGCCGCCTACATCGCCGAACTGCTCAACCGCGCGCAAAGCGGCGACGTTCAGGACGCCTATTCCCGCATGATCGCGGATTTGGAGCCGGAGTTGTTCAGACAGGCCATGCAGCTGGCGCAAGGCAACCAATCCAAGATCGCCCGCTGGCTGGGGGTCAGCCGGATGAAAGTCCGGGAGAAGATATTCCAGTTTGGATTGGATCCCAAACGCGAGGAACGGAATAGAGAAACGCAGTGAGATCCGGTATCGGTTTTAAATTATTTCACAGGGGCAAGGAGGTGGCGGGGCGGGAAAATTGCCCACACCATTATTGAGCGGCCTCTCCGGAGGCCGCTCAGAAAACCCGCTCAACAACCCGGGAAACTATGCCAGGGCCTCCCGGCAGGATTTTTAACGCAGCTCGGAATTTTCAGAAAAATTCTGCCGGCGAATTTCTCCGGGCAATCTCCATGGCCGTATCTTGTCTTGGCCGTGGCAAAACATTTTCATCTGCCGGCGAAAATCGCCACGATCACTCTTCCACGTCTCACCCCCCGGCGAGGTGGTTCCACCGGTTCCACAGATGATTCGGAACGCACCACTCCTCGGTCGGCTATAATTCCGATTGTCTTGGAAATCAACGGGTGGCCCCGTTTTCAAGGGAGGCATGGAACTTGCCAAGGGTAAAACGCGCAATCGAATGACGGCTTGTGTGAACGAATCACTCGCTCAAGGACCGTGGAGACAAGGCGCATGAATTCAAAATTGATTTAGATGACATGAGAACGTTTGCGACTGAAGGGAGCGAAATGAGGAGCACAACATTATCACGCAACCAAACCACGTCCGTTGCCCGAAGAAAAGTTGCGGCAAAAAATTAAAAGCCGGCAAACCGTGACGAATCTCAACGCAAGGATTCCTGTGGCACCAGAAGGCTCAAGCAGTGATTACAAACCGCAGCAAAAACAGCCGATGCCAGGTGAGAACCCGGTCGTCGCACTTGAAACCCATTTGATGGCGAATTAATCCGTTCATGAAAACCTTGTTAAAAATTATCAAGATAGGATTGTGGAGCAGCGCGATTCTTCTGAGTGTGAAACCGACGGTGGCAAGCTCCGCCGTTATCCAATCCCCCATGATCATCACCAAAAACGTAACCGCTGGCATCACCAATCTCATCACCTTGCAGTTCACCACCAACCTGTCGTTTTCAACCTGGCAGACGCTTGGCACTTTTTCGGGGTCAACCAACCTTTCCTTCACCAACCTGCCGGCGGTTTTCATCCGCGGCGTTTGCAGCAATCTCACGGCCTCGGCCATTCTGGCCTGGCAGCCAAGCACTGACCCTGCCGTCGTTGGCTACAAGCTTTATTATGGCGTGGCCAGCCATACCTACACCTATGCGGTTAATGTTGGCCCGACAACGACGGCAACCATCTCCAATTTGGCCAAAGGGACGACCTATTATTTTGCGGCGACGGCATACGACCCCTCGGGCATGGAAAGTCCGTATTCAAATGAAGCGAGCGGCACATTCCAACCCAGCTTCTCGCTCGCCATCGGAAATCATTGACGACCATGATGTTATTAATCAGCGAATTCAGCCATGGTGGTGTTAAACGCTCTTGTGCTCAACTCCTTCAACGGTAGGATTGCCAGTTTTTCCGATATGACTTCGACCCCCCAAGGACCAACATAACCCATGTTCTTCACACAATTGATAAAACCCTTGATGTCGTACTCACCTTCTCCGCAGTATCTTCGGTTGGATGGGTCATGATTGGGGCTTCCAGGAAGAGTGCCATTGTTAAGTTCGACACTCGTCAAAAACTTCAGGGGGACGCTGTTTATTTCCTGATATGTCATCCCAAGATTAGCGACCTGATAAACGTCGATGATCAGACCGCCATTGTCAGCTCCTGCCTTTTTTACCATCGTTAATGCGTCCTTGAGGTTGTCAATCATCGCGCACCCCATGATTTCAAAACCGATTGTTGCGCCGTAATTCTCCGCCTCTTTGCATAGTGCCGCAAAGGCCTCAATGATGCGGGGCATGGGACAGGTTGTGTTGTAAAAGTCCCCTGCTTTGATATGTTTTGCGTGTAAAGCTTCCGACGCTTCAAACAATCTTTTCTTGCGGCTGTCCGATTCGGCCTTCCTTGCACCATCCAGAAACCAGTCGGTGAGAAACTCGAGTTCGATGTGTTTCATGCCATTATCGTCAAGTATCCTTTTCATTTCCTTGAGTGTTCTGTGCTGGAGTATATGCTCCAGATCCGCATACCAAATCCCAATACCTTTAAAACCAGCCCCGGCAGCAGCCTGTACCCTGTCCTTAAAATCAAATCGGCTGATTTCACCACGACCAGGAAATACCCCTGCGGTTGTCCAATATAAACTCATCAAGTCCAAATTATTTTTCATGTTATTGTCCCTTGGGCATTCGTCCAACGGCGCCGAACCGGGCTGCGGTGGTAGATGGTTTTAATTTACCATCATCGGGACGCGGGAACCATTTTAAAATCACTTCCGCCATCCCCTGAATTGATGCAATTGGCCGAAAGTTTTGATGAATCTTTGCAGATGCTGAAAACGGTTTTAAAGCCATGGTCCTTCTCTGGCGGCTGCTTTCAAACTGATACACGGCCAGAAATTCAGAGGCTTTAGACGAAGCGATCCGCAAGAAAATACACTCGCTTTTGGACAATCCGGGCTGTCTTTTTTTGGAACAAAACCGCTTGTCTGATACCCGGGTTTTGATAGCGTCGCCTTGTGCAGGCTGCGAATAACCTACTAATAGCTTGTGAGTGAATATTATTGTCCCGCTGCTCCCGCCTTCGGCACAAGAACTGCAAACATGGTGTCTTTAAGTCGTAAGTTGTCCCTAAAGTTGTCCCTAATTAACCATGAGTACGCGGTGTTATAAGCTGAACCGTTCGTCTTTTTGGCAGCGGGGCTGGGGAATTTTTTTAATTTTTTCCCTGCTGGCTTGGAATTGGCAAGCGGTAGCGCAAAATTATCTGCTGCGCTATGGCAACACGGCTGCCGGCGCCGTGACGTTCACCGGCAACACGCTGGGGTTGAACAAGGCGAACAATGTGAATGGCCCTGGCAATGTTGGCTCAATCGGAGCCTTTATCACACTGAACACCAGCTTGACCGGGGGCACTTTTGGACCTGGGACGACACTGAACTGGTCGAATAATTCCTCGGCGGCGGTGCTGCGGATGCCGACGAACAGCTCGGTGCTCTACGCCGAATTGATCTGGTCGGGTTCGGCGCTTCTTGGCGCCGCCCCCCTGAATTCGCCCAGCAATATTCTTAACTATATCAACCTGACCAACACGGTCCGATTCGTCCTGCCGAACGGCACGACGAACTATGTGGCACCTGATCCAGCCACGGCAAATCTGGTCACAAACGGCACAACGGCGGTTTTTTATATCCGCTCAGCCAACGTGACCGCACTGGTGCAGGCCGGCGGGGCCGGGACATATTCCGTGGGCGGTGTGCCGGCGACTGTGGCGCCACTCGATAACAACAACAACGCCTGCGGCTGGACTTTGGCGGTGGCGTATGGGAATTCCTCGTTGCACCAGCGAAACATGACGATCTTCGTGGGCAATTCTCTTGCGGCCGCCGGCGTGTCAACCCCTCCGGTCGGCGTGAGCGGATTTTGCTCGCCACCGACCGGAGCGGTCAACGGGTACCTGTATGTCAGCGCGGTTGAAGGCGATGCGCAACTCACCGGTGATCAGATGTTGTTTGGCACGACCACGAATACACTGGCCGTTCTCTCGGGTCCCAACAATCTTTCAGACAATTTTTTTGCCAGTCAGATCAACTATTGCCAGCCGGACTATTCCATCTGGGCGCCAACTCTTACCAATGGCACGATTGACACTTCGGGCACTTTTGGCTTGAGCAATTCAACACCACTGGCTGCCAATGGCACGGAACCCATCTCCGGCGCGCGGCAAAGCTGGGATATTACCTGCGTGAATGTTTCATCCGCGTTGACCAATGGCGTCACGAGTGCTTTTGCAGAGAACACTTCGTCACAGGATGCCTACGTCGTCAACGCGCTGGCGCTCCAGATTGATGTCGGCTCCCCCGTGCTGACGAGCAGCCAAAGCGTGGACAAGGCGAGCACTTATGTCGGTGACACCTTGACTTACACTGTGACCGTCACCAATTCGGGAACCGCCGACGCGGTCAATTTGATTTTCACCGACCCGCTGCCGTTTGGCACGAGCTTCGTCACCAATTCGTTTACGACCAACGGCGTGGTGGTGGCGGGGGCAAATCCGGTAAACGGCGTGCCCATTCCCATCATCAAACAAGCTTCCAATCTCACAATCACTTATCAGGTTCTGGTTGATCAAATCCCCCCCTCAGCCCAGTTCATCACGGCTGCCACGATCACTTTTCAATATGCCGGAGCTTGTGCCCAAAGCCCGATCATCAACGGGACGCTGGTGAACGGCAATGTGCAAACCCTGGCGCCACTTTTGAACGTCAACAAGGTGTCGAGTCTCACCAATATAATTCCGGGCGCGGCATTGACTTACACCATCAACGTCCCGAACAACGGAGCGACGAACACCGTCGGTACGACTTTGATTGACCAGATACCCGCGGGCGTAACTTATGTCACCAACACAACCAAGCTGAATGGAACGAGCGTTCCCGATCTCGGCGGGACAAACATGCCTTACACGGTGGCAACGGAAATTAACGGGCCGGGCAGCCCGGCGGGTGTTATCAATGTGGGCGCTTCGGCGATCGTCACCTTTCAGGTCAAAATCTCCACAAATCCCCCGACGCAAATCAACAACACCGCAACGATTTATGCGAACGGCACTGACCCGACAACCGCGCAAAATGCCGGCGCCAATGTCGCGCCGGTTTATTCCGACCTGGCCGTCGCCATGGTCGGCAACCCCAACCCCGTCGCCGCCGGAGCACCCATTAGTTACATCGTCAACGTGACGAACAATGGGCCAAATGCGGTCAGCATCGTTACAAATTTCATCACGCTCTCATTGCCGTTGTCGGCTTCCATTTTGTCACCGGTTTACACTCCGAGCATCGGCACCTATAACCCGTTCACCGGCGTCTGGTCGGGCATCAGTCTGCCATCCAACGGCGTGGTGACCTTGACCATTTCCGGCCAGGTTTCACCAAACACCGCCTCGGGCAACATCCTTTCATCCGTTACCGTCACGCCGCCGACGGGAGTCACCGACACCGTTACCAACAATAATTCGGCGACGGCTTCAAATTCTGTTGTACAAGTGGCGGATTTGGCCATGACCATCAGCGACGGCGTAACCAGTGCATATCAGGACCAAACCCTCACCTACACCATCACGGCCATCAATCTTGGGCCGAGCACCCTCACAAGTCTCACCCTCAGCAATTCTTTTTCGGTTTTCCTGACCAATCTCGTTTTGGCGCCGAGCGTGGGATATTATAATGCCGCCAACGGTGTTTGGAATGGTTTGAACTTGTCGGCCGGCGACAGCGCGACACTGACTCTAACGGCGACAGTTTTAAGCAATGTGACCGGTTTGTTCACCAATTCCGTTACCGGGTACGTTCCAGCGGGTGTCACGGATCCCATTCTGACGAACAACACCGCTTCGGATGTGGACCTCGCGCTGGCGATCCCGGACGTGGGCATTATCAAGACCGGGCCGGCCAATGTGTATGCCGGGACGAATTACACCTACACGCTTACCATCACAAATTCTGGATTGGGGATAGCGAGCAACGTTGTCCCCAGCGACGTTTTGCCAACGAACGTAACGTTTGTCAGCGCGAGTGGTGGCGGCACAAATAATGCCGGCGTGGTCAGTTGGGCGTTGACCAGTTTGTCACCGGGCGTGGGAACCACTCTGACTTTGACGGTTACTGCGCCGACCGGCGGCAACGTTACGAACGTGGCAACCGTCACGTCGAGCACCCCCGACTCCAACCCCGCCAATAATACGAGTGCACCGGTTGGGACAACCATAACCCCGATTGCGGACATGGCGGTGGGCAAGACTGGACCGGCTACCGTCATTGCCAATAGTAATCTAACCTACACGATTACCGTCACCAACCTCGGCCCGTCACCGGCTGCTGGAATCGTGGTAGCGGATGTTTTGCCCACCACCGGGACCTTTGTCAGCTGCGCCCCGGCCTATAGCAGCTACAATGCTGGTGCGCTCGGTTGGTCTTTGGGCACGTTGAGTCCAGGGCAAGTGAGCAACCTGACCGTAATCGTCAAGGCTCCGGCCAGCGGCTTTCTCACCAACATCGCCGGGGTAAGTACGACAACCCTCGATACTAATTCAGTCAACAACACCAGCCCATCCGTTATTTCCGTGGTGACCACCCTGGCATCGTCAGCGGACCTTGGCGTGACCAAAACCGGGCCGACCAATGTCTTTGGGGGGGCGAATTTCAGTTACACGATCACAGTGACAAACTCCGGACCGGCGGCGGCGACTAATGTCGTGGCCAGCGACGTTTTGCCGACCAACGTCGTGTTCGTAAGCGCAAGCGGCGGCGGGATAACCAACGCCGGAGTTGCTAACTGGGTTTTGGGAACCTTGGCCAGCGGCAATGCGACGAACGTGACGATAACGGTGAAGGCCCCGGTTGCCGGAGTCGTTACGAACATCGCTACCGTGACTTCAACCACAGCCGATCCTAATTCGGCTAATAACACCAGTTCTCCAGTGGTGACGAGCGTGACCCCGGCAGCAGACGTGGCCATTGGCAAGACAGGTTCAGCGTCAGTCTTTGCGGCAAGTAATCTGGTTTACACGATTTCAGTGACCAACTTCGGTCCCTCCAGCGCCAGCGCCGTGGTGGTGACGGACGCCTTGCCGACGGGAGTAACCTTTGTCAGCGCCTCGGGCGGTGGCATCAACAACAGCGGTGTGGTCAACTGGAGTCTGGGCACGCTGACCAATGGCCAGACCAGCAATGTCACCGTCACAGTCACGGCCCCGGCCAGTGGTTCCTTGAGCAACGTGGCCACCGTCAGCACACCCACCGGTGATCCCAACCTGACGAACAACCTGACCCCGCCGGTCATCACCACCGTCACCCCGGTCGCCGATGTGGCCATTGGCAAGACGGGTCCAGCGTCAGTCTTTGCGGCAAGTAATCTGGTTTACACGATCTCAGTAACCAACTTCGGTCCCTCCAGCGCCAGCGCCGTGGTGGTCACCGACAGTCTGCCAGTCACCGTCACCTTTGTCAGCGCCTCGGGCGGTGGCATCAACAACAGCGGTGTGGTCAACTGGAGTCTGGGCACGCTGACCAATGGCCAGACCAGCAATGTCACCGTCACAGTCACGGCCCCGGCCAGTGGTTCCTTGAGCAACGTGGCCACCGTCAGCACACCCACCGGTGATCCCAACCTGACGAACAACCTGACCCCGCCGGTCATCACCACCGTCACCCCGGTCGCCGATGTGGCCATTGGCAAGACGGGTCCAGCCAATGTCCTGGCCGCCAGCAACCTGGTTTACACGATCTCGGTAACCAACTTCGGTCCCTCCAGCGCCAGCGCCGTGGTGGTCACCGACAGTCTGCCAGTCACCGTCACCTTTGTCAGCGCCTCGGGCGGTGGCATCAACAACAGCGGTGTGGTCAACTGGAGTCTGGGCACGCTGACCAATGGCCAGACCAGCAATGTCACCGTCACAGTCACGGCCCCGGCCAGTGGTTCCTTGAGCAACGTGGCCACCGTCAGCACACCCACCGGTGATCCCAACCTGACGAACAACCTGACCCCGCCGGTCATCACCACCGTCACCCCGGTCGCCGATGTGGCCATTGGCAAGACGGGTCCAGCCAATGTCCTGGCCGCCAGCAACCTGGTTTACACGATCTCGGTAACCAACTTCGGTCCCTCCAGCGCCAGCGCCGTGGTGGTGACGGACGCCTTGCCGACGGGAGTAACCTTTGTCAGTGCCTCGGGCGGTGGGTTGAACAACAGCGGTGTGGTCAACTGGAGTCTGGGCATCCTGACCAATGGCCAGACCAGCAATGTCACCGTCACAGTCACGGCCCCGGCCAGTGGTTCCTTGAGCAACGTGGCCACCGTCAGCACACCCACCGGTGATCCCAACCTGACGAACAACCTGACCCCGCCGGTCATCACCACCGTCACCCCGGTCGCCGATGTGGCCATTGGCAAGACGGGTCCAGCCAATGTCCTGGCCGCCAGCAACCTGGTTTACACGATCTCGGTAACCAACTTCGGTCCCTCCAGCGCCAGCGCCGTGGTGGTGACGGACGCCTTGCCGACGGGAGTAACCTTTGTCAGTGCCTCGGGCGGTGGGTTGAACAACAGCGGTGTGGTCAACTGGAGTCTGGGCACGCTGACCAATGGCCAGACCAGCAATGTCACCGTCACAGTCACGGCCCCGGCCAGTGGTTCCTTGAGCAACGTGGCCACCGTCAGCACACCCACCGGTGATCCCAACCTGACGAACAACCTGACCCCGCCGGTCATCACCACCGTCACCCCGGTCGCCGATGTGGCCATTGGCAAGACGGGTCCAGCGTCAGTCTTTGCGGCAAGTAATCTGGTTTACACGATCTCAGTAACCAACTTCGGTCCCTCCAGCGCCAGCGCCGTGGTGGTCACCGACAGTCTGCCAGTCACCGTCACCTTTGTCAGCGCCTCGGGCGGTGGGTTGAACAACAGCGGTGTGGTCAACTGGAGTCTGGGCATCCTGACCAATGGCCAGACCAGCAATGTCACCGTCACAGTCACGGCCCCGGCCAGTGGTTCCTTGAGCAACGTGGCCACCGTCAGCACACCCACCGGTGATCCCAACCTGACGAACAACCTGACCCCGCCGGTCATCACCACCGTCACCCCGGTCGCCGATGTGGCCATTGGCAAGACAGGTTCAGCGTCAGTCTTTGCGGCAAGTAATCTGGTTTACACGATCTCAGTAACCAACTTCGGTCCCTCCAGCGCCAGCGCCGTGGTGGTGACGGACGCCTTGCCGACGGGAGTAACCTTTGTCAGCGCCTCGGGCGGTGGCATCAACAACAGCGGTGTGGTCAACTGGAGTCTGGGCACGCTGACCAATGGCCAGACCAGCAATGTCACCGTCACAGTCACGGCCCCGGCCAGTGGTTCCTTGAGCAACGTGGCCACCGTCAGCACACCCACCGGTGATCCCAACCTGACGAACAACCTGACCCCGCCGGTCATCACCACCGTCACCCCGGTCGCCGATGTGGCCATTGGCAAGACGGGTCCAGCGTCAGTCTTTGCGGCAAGTAATCTGGTTTACACGATCTCAGTAACCAACTTCGGTCCCTCCAGCGCCAGCGCCGTGGTGGTCACCGACAGTCTGCCAGTCACCGTCACCTTTGTCAGCGCCTCGGGCGGTGGCATCAACAACAGCGGTGTGGTCAACTGGAGTCTGGGCACGCTGACCAATGGCCAGACCAGCAATGTCACCGTCACAGTCACGGCCCCGGCCAGTGGTTCCTTGAGCAACGTGGCCACCGTCAGCACACCCACCGGTGATCCCAACCTGACGAACAACCTGACCCCGCCGGTCATCACCACCGTCACCCCGGTCGCCGATGTGGCCATTGGCAAGACGGGTCCAGCGTCAGTCTTTGCGGCAAGTAATCTGGTTTACACGATTTCAGTAACCAACTTCGGTCCCTCCAGCGCCAGCGCCGTGGTGGTGACGGACGCCTTGCCGACGGGAGTAACCTTTGTCAGTGCCTCGGGCGGTGGGTTGAACAACAGCGGTGTGGTCAACTGGAGTCTGGGCATCCTGACCAATGGCCAGACCAGCAATGTCACCGTCACGGTTAAAGCGCCAGCCGCTGGTATAGTGACCAACATTGCTGTCGTCACTTCAACCACCGCCGATGCAAATTTAGGCAATAACACCAGCTCTCCAGTATTGACCAGTGTGACCCCGGTCGCCGATGTGGCCATTGGCAAGACGGGTTCAGCGTCAGTCTTTGCGGCAAGTAATCTGGTTTACACGATTTCAGTAACCAACTTCGGTCCCTCCAGCGCCAGCGCCGTGGTGGTGACGGACGCCTTGCCGACGGGAGTAACCTTTGTCAGCGCCTCGGGTGGTGGCATCAACAACAGCGGTGTGGTCAACTGGAGTCTGGGCACGCTGGCCAATGGCCAGACCAGCAATGTCACCGTCACGGTTAAAGCGCCAGCCGCTGGTATAGTGACCAACATTGCTGTCGTCACTTCAACCACCGCCGATGCAAATTTAGGCAATAACACCAGCTCTCCAGTATTGACCACCGTCACCCCGGTCGCCGATGTGGCCATTGGCAAGACGGGTCCAGCGTCAGTCTTTGCGGCAAGTAATCTGGTTTACACGATCTCAGTAACCAACTTCGGTCCCTCCAGCGCCAGCGCCGTGGTGGTCACCGACAGTCTGCCAGTCACCGTCACCTTTGTCAGCGCCTCGGGCGGTGGCTTGAACAACAGCGGTGTGGTCAACTGGAGTCTGGGCACGCTGACCAATGGCCAGACCAGCAATGTCACCGTCACAGTCACGGCCCCGGCCAGTGGTTCCTTGAGCAACGTGGCCACCGTCAGCACACCCACCGGTGATCCCAACCTGACGAACAACCTGACCCCGCCGGTCATCACCACCGTCACCCCGGTCGCCGATGTGGCCATTGGCAAGACGGGTCCAGCGTCAGTCTTTGCGGCAAGTAATCTGGTTTACACGATCTCGGTAACCAACTTCGGTCCCTCCAGCGCCAGCGCCGTGGTGGTCACCGACAGTCTGCCAGTCACCGTCACCTTTGTCAGCGCCTCGGGCGGTGGCATCAACAACAGCGGTGTGGTCAACTGGAGTCTGGGCATGCTGACCAATGGCCAGACCAGCAATGTCACCGTCACAGTCACGGCCCCGGCCAGTGGTTCCTTGAGCAACGTGGCCACCGTCAGCACACCCACCGGTGATCCCAACCTGACGAACAACCTGACCCCGCCGGTCATCACCACCGTCACCCCGGTCGCCGATGTGGCCATTGGCAAGACGGGTCCAGCCAATGTCCTGGCCGCCAGCAACCTGGTTTACACGATCTCGGTAACCAACTTCGGTCCCTCCAGCGCCAGCGCCGTGGTGGTCACCGACAGTCTGCCAGTCACCGTCACCTTTGTCAGCGCCTCGGGCGGTGGCATCAACAACAGCGGTGTGGTCAACTGGAGTCTGGGCACGCTGACCAATGGCCAGACCAGCAATGTCACCGTCACAGTCACGGCCCCGGCCAGTGGTTCCTTGAGCAACGTGGCCACCGTCAGCACACCCACCGGTGATCCCAACCTGACGAACAACCTGACCCCGCCGGTCATCACCACCGTCACCCCGGTCGCCGATGTGGCCATTGGCAAGACGGGTCCGGCCATTGTGTCGACGTTTAGCAACCTGGTTTACACGATTTCAGTGACCAACTTCGGTCCCTCCAGCGCCAGCGCCGTGGTGGTGACGGACGCCTTGCCGACGGGAGTAACCTTTGTCAGTGCCTCGGGCGGTGGGTTGAACAACAGCGGTGTGGTCAACTGGAGTCTGGGCATCCTGACCAATGGCCAGACCAGCAATGTCACCGTCACGGTTAAAGCGCCAGCCGCTGGTATAGTGACCAACATTGCTGTCGTCACTTCAACCACCGCCGATGCAAATTTAGGCAATAACACCAGCTCTCCAGTATTGACCAGTGTGACCCCGGTCGCCGATGTGGCCATTGGCAAGACGGGTTCAGCGTCAGTCCTTGCGGCAAGTAATCTGGTTTACACGATCTCGGTAACCAACTTCGGTCCCTCCAGCGCCAGCGCCGTGGTGGTCACCGACGTCTGCCAGTCACCGTCACCTTTGTCAGCGCCTCGGGCGGTGGCATCAACAACAGCGGTGTGGTCAACTGGAGTCTGGGCATCCTGACCAATGGCCAGACCAGCAATGTCACCGTCACAGTCACGGCCCCGGCCAGTGGTTCCTTGAGCAACGTGGCCACCGTCAGCACACCCACCGGTGATCCCAACCTGACAAACAACCTGACCCCGCCGGTCATCACCACCGTCACCCCGGTCGCCGATGTGGCCATTGGCAAGACGGGTCCAGCCAATGTCCTGGCCGCCAGCAACCTGGTTTACACGATCTCGGTAACCAACTTCGGTCCCTCCAGCGCCAGCGCCGTGGTGGTCACCGACAGTCTGCCAGTCACCGTCACCTTTGTCAGCGCCTCGGGCGGTGGCATCAACAACAGCGGTGTGGTCAACTGGAGTCTGGGCATCCTGACCAATGGCCAGACCAGCAATGTCACCGTCACAGTCACGGCCCCGGCCAGTGGTTCCTTGAGCAACGTGGCCACCGTCAGCACACCCACCGGTGATCCCAACCTGACAAACAACCTGACCCCGCCGGTCATCACCACCGTCACCCCGGTCGCCGATGTGGCCATTGGCAAGACGGGTTCAGCGTCAGTCTTTGCGGCAAGTAATCTGGTTTACACAATCTCGGTAACCAACTTCGGTCCCTCCAGCGCCAGCGCCGTGGTGGTCACCGACAGTCTGCCAGTCACCGTCACCTTTGTCAGCGCCTCGGGCGGTGGCATCAACAACAGCGGTGTGGTCAACTGGAGTCTGGGCATCCTGACCAATGGCCAGACCAGCAATGTCACCGTCACAGTCACGGCCCCGGCCAGTGGTTCCTTGAGCAACGTGGCCACCGTCAGCACACCCACCGGTGATCCCAACCTGACAAACAACCTGACCCCGCCGGTCATCACCACCGTCACCCCGGTCGCCGATGTGGCCATTGGCAAGACAGGTTCAGCGTCAGTCTTTGCGGCAAGTAATCTGGTTTACACAATCTCGGTAACCAACTTCGGTCCCTCCAGCGCCAGCGCCGTGGTGGTGACGGACGCCTTGCCGACGGGAGTAACCTTTGTCAGTGCCTCGGGCGGTGGGTTGAACAACAGCGGTGTGGTCAACTGGAGTCTGGGCATCCTGACCAATGGCCAGACCAGCAATGTCACCGTCACAGTCACGGCCCCGGCCAGTGGTTCCTTGAGCAACGTGGCCACCGTCAGCACACCCACCGGTGATCCCAACCTGACGAACAACCTGACCCCGCCGGTCATCACCACCGTCACCCCGGTAACGCTGGTGGCGGACTTGATTGTTCTCCTGTCCGGTCCCACCAATGTTACGGTTGGAGACAGTTTTGTTTACACCATCGTTGTAACCAACGGCGGGCCTTCGACGGCGTCCAACATCGTGGTGAGTAACAATCTGCCGGCTGGCCTGAACTTTAATAGTGCGTCGGCAGGTGGTTCATTCTCGAATAATGTCGTCAACTGGCCGACGATTCCCGCTTTGACCAACGGTGGTTCGACAAACTTCACCATTGCTATCACTGCGACAAATGCGGGTGTGTTCACGAACATCGCCTCGGCGTTGTCAAGCACGCCGGACCCGAATCCGACAAACAACAACGGCACGTCGCCCGCGTCACAAGTCCAGACAACCGTTTCGTCGGCGCAGTTCGCGCTCGCTGCCTCCGGCAAGCCAGTGCTTAATCCACAAACCGGATTGTTTGAAGAGTCGGTAACGGTGACGAACATCGGTTCGACGACGGTTGCCGGAGTGGGTTTGCTGGTCGGTGGACTGCCCAGCAATGTGACACTTTACGACGCTGCGGGCACCAACAACGGCACACCGTATGTGCAATACAATTACCCGTTGAATCCGGGTGACACAGTCAGTTTCGCGCTGGAATTTTACGATCCCAGCCTGTTGCCGTTCACGAACAGTTTGACGGCGTTTGTGATTCAGCCGGTGTATACCAATCCACTCGGAACAAACGGGGTATTTATCAGCCAGATATTTTTGGACACGCGCATTGCGGGCGATCCGCGTGTCGTGATCGGTTTTCCGACGACTCCCGGGAATACTTATTTGGTCCTTTACAGCGACGACCTGATTACCTGGCAGATCGCCACACCGTCCATTACTGCCAACGCAACTGCCACCCAGTGGTATGATGACGGCCCGCCCAAGACGGACAGCAAACCATTCTCAATTACCAGCCGGTTTTATCGGGTCATTCTCGTGCTTAATCCCTGATGCAAACATGAACAAACGCTCTTACCCATTGCCCACCTTGGCCACGCTGGTGTTGCTGGTGTTGTTTGTGCCAGTGGCTGTTTCGGCAGAGCGACTGGATGCCCTGAACCTTACACTTCAACCGCTATGAAACCGAAATTACTGGTTCCACTTGCGATTGGCGTATGTTTGATCGTGATCATACTTGTTACGCGTCGTGGTTGTCGGCGGACCGCGTCAGCACCGCCGGTTCAAGTCCCCAAGGCGGTTCCAACGGTAACTTTGTCGTCAAATCAAAATTCCGGTGTTTTGATTACAAACGAGAACCTGATGACAAACAATCTCCCGACAAACGCCCCGGCAGCCACAGCCAGTTATGGAGCTGTTGACCGTTTGAGTACAAACGAGGAGTTTCCCCGTTGGACTTTCGAGGAACTTCCCCGCTTGGTTACAAACCGGCTGAACCGCTTCAGTTTGAACGCGCGTTTCGGCCTGAATATTTCGGCGAAATTCAGAAGCATGAGTGGCATATCCCTGACCGCGCCGCCGCGCACCACTCCGGATGGGAGCCAATACAATTATGATGACGGCTACGTCCTCCCTAGTAGCATCAACTCTGCCTTTCCTGTGACTTGGAATTGGGGTTACGACCAAGCCGGCCAGATTGCCGGCAATACAATTTTAATGCACCGTTCCACCGTTTCAGCGGATGCGCCGTCCGGTGCCGGCATTGATGGTGGCAATCCGCAAAGCGGTTTTGAATTTACCTACGACCGTGAATTAGGCAACCGGGACAAACTGCACTACGGCCTTGAAGCAGCGGTGAACTACATGAATCTTTCATTGAAAGATACGACTACCTTTTCCGGAAATGTGAGTACTTTGACCGATGCCTACCCATTTACTCCCGGCACGACTCCACCGCCGACACCGCCTGCCTATCAAGGCAGTTTCGCCGGGCCGGGCTTTCTACTTGGCAATACGCCCGTTAGTACGACCACCACATCGATTCTTGGCGGTGCGACCATTGTGGATCAGCGAAATTACAACGCCGACATTTGGGGCTTCCGGCTTGGGCCTTACGCCGAGTATCCGCTCAACCAGAACATAGATTTGTGGCTTTCCGGAGGTTTGGCAGTGGCAGTGGCGGATGGTTCGGCGTCCTGGACAGAAACCGCCTCCCTTGCCGGTGGGGGCACAATGGTTGGCTCCGGCGGCGGCAGTGACCTTGGCTTGCTCTGGGGCGGTTACTTGAGCGCGCAGGTAGCTTGGCAATTATCGGAACGCTGGAGCGCCGAAGGCGGCGTGCAATACCAATACCTGGGCACTTATGAGCATAACTTTGGCGGTCAGGCGATACAATTGGATCTCAGCAAATCAATGTTCATAACCATAGGATTGGGTTATAGTTTTTGAGGTCAAACCTGCTTTTATTGCTGGCATATTGTGAAGTTAAGCTAGCCGACTTTCTTTGCCCGTTGTGTCCACGCCTAGCGGTAGGAATGCAACGAAATACCGATGATTCTTTCACGACGGCAACTGCGATTTGCTTTCGCCACGATCAGCGCGTTTTCAGAGACAGAGTCGCGCAACCCGCGTGACCCAAATATCAGTCATGGAACTTCCGTAATTGCGCGTCTTTAAAGGTTCAAGATGCATTCTTAAGCGGCGGCTTGGTCAAGATGGTTGAAACGGCGCCGGGGACTTCGGCACCACCGGACGAACTGTTGCTGTTCGTGCGGCCACGCCTCGCTTGTGTCGAAAGATTTGTCCATGACCGCGCGTTCCGAACGGGTGCGGTTGTTGCCGGTTTTGGTTTTGATGAATTCAGCCATGACCTCGCGCCAGGTGCGGTTGATAAAGTTTTCATCCGTGGCCGCAAGGCAGGCTTTGGCGATTTGCAGGTTAGTTTCCGGCTGGCGTTCGGCCAGATTTTTAGCCTCGACGATTTGCAGAGCCTTGTGTTCGTCTGTCGTGTGCAGGCTGTGGTGTTTGCGGGCAACGGTGTCCACAAAGTAAAAAGTGTCTCCCCGGCTGCCTCGACGGGTTAAGCGGTAACGTGTTTTCATAATTTTCACGCAACCGCGAGGATAAATGAAACCGAATCCGCAGTGTTACGGAGCAGTGGGCGAGTTAGCTCCGGTTACGCCGAATTCTGACGGAGTAGTGAAAATGGTGTCCGTTTGGACCCATCAACCTCCTAACCCATTGCTGCACTCACAGTTGGGAGTGGTGGCTGGGGGCGGAATTGACCAAACTTTCAATTTACGCCAAACTTCCGATGTCCCCGCCAGAACGCAAGTTGCAGAACTTACGCTGCAACCCCTGATAAATCGCAGGTTTTGACGCTTTCGTCAAGCTTTTAACCACCCCTTCAAAACTCTAAAACAACTCCCGCATTACTCTTTTACGACACCATTGCTGGCAGTTTTGCTGGCAGTTTTGCTGGCAGTCGAAAACCATAAAATCATGACCCGTTTTTACTGGCAACCATGCATTCGTGGACACACTTGTTCCGCCGTGACCAACGCGCTTTTATGCTTCACTTCACCGGCTGATGGTCGGCCCTGTTCCCGTCACGACCATGCCCGTTTCGTTCCGCAAAAAGCGCGCTCGTCACGAGCAGCATCCGCACAATACCAAATGTTTGGCGTGCTTCCGCCTGCGGCACGGCGACGGTCGTTTCAGTGGTGTAACATTCGGGTGACTTGGTGCTCATGTTTCTGCAAGTGTTGGTGGTGACGACGGGATTGTTTTAACCGGCAAAAGGTGTCGGCGGCCCGCTGGCCGAAACGAAGGAGATAGCCATGCAGCCGGTCCCAAAGCCGATTGCCATTGCGCGGGCGGAGTCCCCCCGCAAACTCCAATGCCAGCAGCCTGTGGCCGGACCGCCCCGTAATAGCCCAGAAGGAAAGAGTCTCGCTTCGAGGCTTTATGATGGATTTTCTTATCGTCGGAATGTAAGCAATAACATCAATCGCGGTAGCCATTAAAACCGCAATGAGACGGTTGCCCATTTGCCACCAAACAACGATGGCGAGTAATGCCACGATGAGCAATACAGTATCACTCTTTGTGATGTTTTTTGTCCCATACTTGAGAGCAAGACAAAAAATAGCAATTACAAGGATGGTCCCTATAGCGAGGCTTAGAGCGCCGAACTTACCGCCACCATACCACGAGCCAAAAGTCGCTGTTACCTGAGTGATCACCCAAATGAGCCATGTATACAAATGAGGAGTTGTCTTTCCCCTGATAATATCCCTGAAATATGGGCAGTAGCCAACAATGACTAATACAGTCGCGATTATAGCGCAGATAAATTTCAGGTTGGAGTCAACTGCCATGACATATCACTTTAGGCCATTTTTCGAAACCATACGGACATGATCCTTCCTACAAAAATGGGTCAAGTATGGGGCGTGGACATTTCGGCATATGCCGGGCAGACGGGAGAACTGCGGTTTACAAAGCCTTGGCTGAACCCATCTGGGGACGACGGCTCTCTCCTTGATAATATTCAGTTTTCGCCAGAGCAAGTGCCAGAGCCAAGCCTCTTGGCATTGTGCGGTCTTTCCTTGTTGTTCTTTTTGGGCACTACACTCCTGAAGCGGCCTAACACTGCGCTGGAGCCAACGCCGACTGCGCCTTGAGTTTATGGATGGTTTGAGTTATACAACGATTATCGAGATTGCGGAGCCGCTCGCCGGTCGGCGTGGCTCAGCTTTTTTCGTTAGGCCACCCGTTGCTCGTATTCTTCCAGTGACGGAATCTTCATCAGCGCCCGTCTCGCATAGGCCCGATGTACCGCCTTGCTGTTATGTCCCAAAGCCTCCTGCGCAAACCGTTCCGGGTAGCCAACCATTTTGGCGCGTTCTGCCCAAGCGTACCGGTAGCTGTGGAGTGTAACCCCTTGGATGCCCAGTTGCTTGCACCGTTGCTTAAACTCCGTGGCTCTGTCCCCTGCTCTCACACTCGCAAGATACGGAAACAACAAACCTTCGGCGGGCAGGTCTTTGAACAGATTCAGAGCTTCCGCGCCCAAGTGGACGAGCACCGGCACGCCGGTCTTTTTGCGGATGAAACTGACGGTGCCGTTTTTCCAGTCCACGTCCTCCCCCTTCAAGCTGGCAATGTCACCCTGACTTGCGCCCAAGTACCAGCACAACTGGTAAAGGTTTTTGCGTTCCGGGTTCACTTCGGCCTCAATAATGCGCTGGTGTTCTTCAAGTGTGATGGCACGTTTTTCTTTGAAGCGCACTTGCGGCCATTGCTTCTTGGGCAGGATGGGCCACGGCAGCCAGTTCATGTCCAAGGCAAAGTTGTGAATCCGTCGTAGGTAAACATTCGTTGAGACGGTTCCCAATTCCAGCACTTTCAGGAAGTGGGCCGAGTGGGTTTCCAGAATCGGCAGGTGGCGGATCAGGTCAAACGCCTTGTCCCGCATGGCGCACTCGTGCCGCAGGCGTGTTGCCCCGGTCTTGGTCTTGGTCATTTCGTCCATCGGCACCTGCCAGATGCGCGTGGCCATCGCCGAATCGGTCGCCGCCAGATAGGTGCGGGCAATCTGCCGGTTCAACACCGGCTGCCGGAACGACTCGTTCTTGGCGTTAAGCAGGGTGCGGGCTTCCGCTTCGTCCTTGGTGCGGAGGCTGAGTTGTTGGCCGGTGCTGGTGTCCTCGTAGTAGAACACTCCCGCGCGCCGGAACAGGATAAAACGCTGTTTCATGACAATGCCTTTCTTTTGTCATGAATCGTGAACCTGTCCGGCTCACTCGCGTTAGCGAGTAGTGGGCGAGTTTCAGCTAGTTCTGGCTAGTTCTGGCGAGTAGTAATCTTACAAGCCATTTTACTGACAGTTTCACTGACAGTGGCCGTTCCGATTTGCCTAACCCCTTGCCGCTCACGCAGCAAAACTTGGAGGCGAGGGTCGGAATCGGACGCGTCCCGCCTTCCACAAGCCACTCGAAATCAACTATCTAAATCATCACCGTGAGGTTGATACTAAAGGCTTTCATGCATTATATCAAGGATAACTGCAGCTGGCCTTTTTTAACTCCAATTTACTCCCCACCGATGATGTTTGCTGGCACTTCTGCTGGCACTTTTGATTTATTTATCTTCAACACAGCAGGCTGCGGTGCGCTGCGCCAAGAAGTTTTGTTAGCAGCTTGTGAGAGTTGCCGCGTGCGCAGTTCCCAATTCCAGCAAAATCCAGAACACAGACGCCGTTGCCAGCGTGAACAACCCTCCATCAAACCAAAATGCCACTAGCAACGCCAAAGCCCCCGCGCGGCAGGCAATTTTGCCACCCTCTCTAATCGGATTGGAGAGGAGCTGAGGATGAGGCATGGTGAGGCGTGGTCTATTTGCGATGTTCCATCTTCCAGTTCCCAAGCACAGCGCCACATACCCGACAAAACAAAGCAGTCCCGGCAAGCCCAACTCCGTTCCCAACATCAAATAGCTGTTCATGGTGATCGCTGCAGCGCCGTTTTCAGGCGGCGAATAATTTTTCTCATAGACGTTAACCGCCTGGTTCCAGCCCACGCCCAATGGATGATCCCGCATGATATGGACTGCCGCCTTCCAGGCAGCAACTCTGTGCTGGGCTGACGGCCGGCCAAGATCCAGACGCTTGAGATACCACGCGGCATCGTCCGCCGTGGAATGCCAAAACAAATATACTGCGGTAGCAGCCACCAAGATTCCCGGCAGCACCCAACTCCACTTGAATTTGCAATGCGCCTTTGCCAGATACAGCAGGCCAATCGCCGTTCCCAACCATGCACCCCGGCTGTAACTGAAAAACAAACCTACTGCCGTCATGCCGGCTCCAATCCAAAGAAAAATGAGAGAGCGAGAGAGAGCCCCGCGCGCAGCCAGCGACGCTTCGTCGTTAGCATTTCCCAGGTTCGATGCAAGGTGCGGTGAACAGCAGCTGTGCTCCTCAATCAACAGGCCTGCCGCCAGCACTAGCCCCGCACCCATCAACATTCCGTAAATGTTAGGATTGTCCCAAAGCCCCGTCCAGCGCAGCCCTTGATAAAAATAATTCGGTACATCCAAATGCCACCAAGACGAAAAAGTCAGCAACACGACCAAGCCGACCAAAAAATTTACAATCGCTGATTTACGATTTACGATTTCTAAATTATTTTTCCCATCTTCCATCTTCCATCTCCCATCTCCAATCAACGCGAACCGCGCCCCCTTGCCCAGGGTTGCGCCCGCCAATAGAATGATGGCATCCGTCTCCCGCCAGACCGCTGCATCACCGATTAGATATGCGGCCATGGCAACGAGAAGCAGACCGATCAACGGCAAATCGATCACGCTGAATGTTAAAATGAGAAAATTGCTACACCAAATAACTAGGCAAATTAGCAGCATCCATTGTGCTTGAAGTAACGGTGCTTCAAACTCACAGAAAATCCTGCTCCGCCAATGCAATACAAATTCAAAAAGGCATAGAGCCACAAGCGCCAGCAGCAATGCGACTCTGATGCCGCCACGCCAGTTCATCCCACTGTCAAGGATAAGAGCCGCCTTTTTACGATGACGCCAAGCAGTAATACACTCCACCTTGCAAAGAACATGATCCAGATACCACGGGAGCCGGATTAGGATCATCAGACGGCGTGCAACTTCCAGATCCACTGTCAATGCAACCATAGTGTGTCCATGATTTCATTGTGCAGCCTCCATTTGGACAATTGTTGCTAACGTCTATTGTTTCTGCTTGTCCAGCTGCTTGATAACCTTCATCAGCCAATAATAAAGCAGCCGATACCGACACGAATGCTACCACCAATATTACGATTTTTGCATTTTTCATATGCTTTTGTTGTTTATTTGTTTGGTTTATTTGTTTTTCGTTTTGTGCACCAGCCTAGAAACAAAGTTAATATGATTAAAGCAGAATAAACGAACCATTTGATTACCATACCCCCTTTAGCCGGCTGTGTGGTATGAACCATCTGCCGTATGGCAATCACTTGATACTTTATGCCTGAATCATCCCGTTTTCTCCACTTACCATCATTTATTTTATAGGTAACTACAGGAGTCCCCATTTGGCCTGATTTATCCATTGCAACCTGATCCTTATTGAACCGCCAATCAAAAACGGGCGCGTCCTTCATTGTCGTCATGGGCAGAAGACTTTGAGCAGTAACTTCGGCTAAAATATTTGTTACCACGAATTTGGCCCTCATAACACAATTCAAATCCGAACTATTTGTACCATTTGGAATGTATTGATCATATTCAAATGAACGCGGCAATGTTAAGCTTCCTAAATTGGTGAAAGTTGTGGCGTGTATCTCCCAAAGCAAATATCCTCTATCATAAAGTGACGTTGGGGCAATTGCTTTTGTGTTATTTGATGCAAATGGAGCTGTGTATGTAAAACATTGTATTTTATCAACGACATTGGCTGCCGATGCCGTAAAAGAAACAACCTCTGTCAATCCATCCGCAGGTGCGTACTTTGCGCAGCGTAAAGGAATGGTCAAGCTGTTTGTTCCAGTATGGAAATGTGACGCCGAACAATACATCAGCCACGTCAACTGAACTATTGACAGCGAATTTGCTGGGAAATCGCCCTCAATGACTGTCCCCGCCTCTCGGTACCCTTGTTTTTTTGCTCTCGCATCCCAAGACGGCCATGTTTGGTCTAAATAATAATTATCCAATCCATCTCCTGAAGTAACCTCGTCATTATACCATTCCCCATCGATAGCTTTAGCCGTTATCCTATATTCTTTGTCGCGATTCTCCAAGGTGAGGTTGAAGCGCATCGTTGGAAATTGTGAAGCCGGCCCAAAGGTCGCGATACCTTCGAGTGTGTATTCGCTAAGCGCATTACATTGTGAAAGCAAAATAATACCTATGACAAACATTGCCCCAATTTGTTCCCTCATTGTATTCATCATTTTCACGGTTTATTCACGATTCTTTTATCGTTCAAACCAAGGTAGATTAACGACCCAGTTAGATAATACATCAGAAATACATCCGTTACGATGGTTGCAGTTTTTGGAGCGATGCCTAGGGATGCCGTTACAGTTCCCAAACATGGACACGGCAATGGGGCATGAAGAGCGAACAAGCCTGTCTTATAAAGAAAAAAGGAAAAGGCCAGCCACAACAGAACAAAAATTTTTGCACGTGATTGTATTTGTGAAAGTAAAAGAGCCGCTATGACGATTTCGGTTGTTCCAACTAAACATATAAGCAACCTCGTTCTTATTGGAAACAAAACATCAGGAGAATCTAAAATTGGAGCCTTTCCAAAAGCACTAATTAGCTTGGCACAAGCCGTAAGCACCAAACTTAAAGCAGAAGAATAAAAGAAGAATTTTATTAGCCAATGCGTGGAATTACTGGATGACATCTCCTCGCTCCACTTTTGAGAACTTATTTTCACTTTGCAGGCATGGCAGGCGGTGTCGGTTTGGGAGGTGCATGGTTCGCGAGCGGAAAAGTGTTAAGCCGGAATTCATCGCGCACTTCGGCGTTGGCGGGGTCGTTGGCCGACCATTGCAAATTAGCGGTGTTTTGTATGATCATGGATTTTTTGTATAGACCGGCGGCACCCGTGATTTTCAAGATGGTCGCGTTCTTGGCGCCGCCCTGGCCGGATTTGCCAGCACTCATTTCCGGTTCCAATTAAACCATCAGAAGTCTTCCAAATGAAGTAAAATCAGCTACCAAAACGCGACATTTACCCAATGCGCCGTTCAGGGAGTTTGCGCCCACAGTGGAACCTGCTTAGTTGTGGGGCAATCGGTCCGTATCAGCGACTGAAATGACAGGAAGGAATCGCATCTTGAACAACGCCCGTCATACTGGCCAAAGACAAAGACAGCTCTTAATAAAAGGAAAGCTGGCCAACGGAAAATACATTTCGCTATGGACCGCTGACGCTAATGGGCGACGTCTATGACTTCATTGAATAGAGGTGCTTGGCGTGACGCCCACGCTTTCGAGGCCCTCGAGAGAGAATTATTCAGGCGGTCTGTCGCAAATCTTCTCGTCCCAATTCCAGCAAAACCCAAAAAACGGAAGCCGTGGCCAGCTTGAATAGCCCGCCGTCAAACCAAAACGCCACCAACATAGCCAAAGTACCAGCGCGGCACGCCACGCAATATGACCAGTGAGAGGTGACAGATGACGTGACTTTCTCCAGCTCTCGACGCTCGACTCTCGTCCTTCGACCAAGAGATAGCCCCACATACGCCACAAAACAAAGCAGCCCTGGCAAGCCCAACTGTGTCCCCAGCATTAAATAATCGTTTGTGGTGATGGCCACCGCACCACCTTCAGGCGGAAATAATGCTTCTGTCATGACATCAACGACATTGTTCCAGCCCACGCCAAATGGATGATCCCACATCATTTTCAAACCGCTTCCCACGCCAGGCGGACACCGGTGTTGAGCTGAGCCGCGGCTTCCAAATCCATCCGCTGTAAATACCACGGTGCATTGTCGGGGCGTGGCATTCCAAAAAAACCAAGACCAATAATAAACAGCAAACACAAAAAATTCATGTTAGAGTATACGCAATTTTAATTCGCTATAGGCACTTGCCAGATACAGCAGTCCAACTGCCGTCCCCATCCATGCCCCCCGGCTGTAGCTGAACAGCAACCCCATGCCCATCATCCCCGCTGCGATCAAAAGAATATCAATTGTTTCTACCTTCCGCCTTCCGCTTTCCTTTTTCTGTCTTTTATCTTCCATCTTTCATCTGGTATCTTCCAATCTCCTATCCGCTAAAAGTCCTGCTGTCAGGACAACGCCCGCCCCCATTAACATCCCATAAATATTTGGATTATCCCAAAGCCCCATCCAGCGCGGCCCGTGATAAAAATTGTCCGACATACCCAAATGCCACCAAGATGAAAAAGCCAGCAGCAAAACCAAACCGACAAGAAAATTTCGGATTTCGGATTTCGGATTTCGGATTTTTAAAGTATTGCTGATTTCTGGCCTCTGGCTTCTGCTTTCCAGCGCGAAACACGCACCCCTGCCCAATGTCATGCCGGCCAAAAACGTGAGGGCATCCGTCTCCAGCCAAAACGTCGCGTAACAGATGAAATATGCCGCAATTGCAATGAGTAGCAGGCCAACAATCGGTAAGTCAGTTAGGTTGAATGTCAAAAAGAGGAAAGCACCGCACCAAATCGCAAGGCAAACCAACATCATCCATTGAAGAGATAGCAGCGTCTCTTCAAACTCCTGAAAAAGACCGCTTTGCCGATGCAACGCATATTCAAACAGGCAAAAGGCCACAATCGCCAGTAACAGTGTGACCTTGATGCCGCTATGCCAGTTCATTACACGCTGTTAACTGCCGACTCAAATTTATGGGCTTGCAGTAACCAACTTTACTTCATCATTCTACGTTCTTCCTTCTGCCTTTCGGTGCTGCCGCCAGAACCAAAACAAAAAAGAATAACTGCCAATTAGCAAATATGCCAAAATTATTTTCATGGTGGTATCAGCGGTTTGCGGCGAGACGTGAATGGCATCCGTGAGATTGCCCAGACAGGCGCAGGGGCGATGCCAGCCTATGTACCATAAGCCCATTCGATAAATTGACAAGTTTGTAGCTAGCCATGCTACAAGCATTAATGCTAGCATCCGTGATTTGCTGAAAAGGCAAATGCCCCCTATCATCAATTCCAAAATCCCTGCAACAAACATTAAGCGACCAAACTGTAGACCAAAAACTGGATCGATTTGCGCCAATATTTTAGCACCGCCCAATACGCTCCATACTTTTGCCGCTCCGGTAATGAAGAGAATCATTCCCGAACTCAAGCAGAACCATTTCTTTGCGAATTCATTACGGATCATAGTGCGTTAAAGTCAAGCTTTCCGCAGAACAAGAGGATGCGCGTCCGGTAATATTTGAAATTGCGGAAGCCCCGGGCGACAGATTTGCTGCTTTGGATTTTCGAGTTCAGCCCTTTCGGTGACCGCGTTAGTGATGTGATGTGATGTGATGTGATGTGATGTGATGTGATGTTTGAGATAAGTCAGCATATTATCCATGCATTCCAGCCTGGCAATAAGCGCGTCTCCGGCCAACCCAAAAATCAGCCCGCCACAGCACGGTAAAGCGAACCGGAGTCGGGCGCGGAGCACTGGCGCGACCTCAAAACCACCAACGCCACCATGAAATCAACGCCGTCAATCATACTTCTTCTCTAAAAGATCCCCTTTCCCCATCATTATTTAGTCACTAAACATCCGTGAATATCCTCTTTGCTGTACACATTTTAGGTGCAAATGAGTCAGTTTACATTTACTCGAGTCTTGCAATTAAATCAGGGACAACCATTGCTTCGCCTTACTGGCATTTGGTTGGGGATACCTGTTCCGAGGCATTTGCAGAGGAAACACTATTATCGCAATAGAGCCAAGTATCTAACCAAGTGCAATTTACATTTGACTGGTATTTGCATTGGCCGACAGGTGTGCCATCTGATGTGCAAGCAAGCACATTTGCCCCGCCGGACTCTGTGTACTCTGCACAATCATATGTGTTGTTACAAGAAAACACCAATTCGGACGCGGTGTGGCATGGATTTGCGGTGGTACCACTGCAATTATTTTCGCTCTGCGCCTTCACATACCATGCGAAGCTTAGGACTCCTACAACAGTTACTATTCGCATTATGATGACCGATTTTTTCATATATTCCTTTCTTAGTTTGTTTATTTTTTACGCAACAAAATCAAAAATGTAATAGGAATTATGGTCGCCAGCGCTAAACACAGAAAAACAAGCGCTCGTGGACGCGAGTTCGTATACTTGCCAGATTTCAGAATCACATATGGCGCCTTGACCATCTGACCGCGGCTGTTCTGAACGTAGAGGTCTGCATTACTGTATAGATTGGTGTATATGTTGTTTGTCCCAATAAATTGCGCGGCAGCAAAAAAATCGTCAGATAACGGTTGCCTTGCTAATTGGACTGAATAAAATGATACCTCACAGAACGGTTTCACCACACCGTAAGGCGCCCTTGAAATTATCATCTTGGAAGGGAAACCATTTAGGGATTGCGGCGGATTGGGGTATGTGTATTCTACAATCTTGTATGGTGGCGAACCTTTAGCGACACTGACTCCTAATCTGCATGGAAGGCCATTTGAAATGCTTAACTCGCCATATATAGCAAGGCCGTGATTGTTCGTTGCCGTAAAACTATTGCCAACCCATCTCAGGCTTTCAGGCTCAACCTCACTTATTCCCATGCCTAAGTATTGTCGCATCATTATATACAACACTCGAACGTTTCCTGATAATCCATTTGACCCGACGCCAAAACTTATGGCATTTTGGTTGACTTCATATGCAGCAGCCCCAGATCGCCCGGCGATAAGCCGTTTCTCGCTTAAGTCTGGAAGGCCATTGGAACCAGATAGAATTTGCAAGAAATAATTACTGCCTGCTCCTGCACCCATATAATATGATATTGAACCTGCTTTAGTCGGTGGACCAATAGAGGGGGTAATTGATTCAAGTTGGCGCTGGCTCACGACATACTTTTCAACATCCGGTGGCGAACTGAGGGCTTGCTTAAAAAATGCAACGAGATCGCCCGGCGCCGTTGCGACATTATCCGCAACCGCTTTCGTTGTCAAAACTATGCAAAATAACACAATGCAACACCTCATATAGTTATTAGCGATTATTGAGGACGACATTCACTGCATTGTCTCCCCGCAGCTTCCGCAACGCCGCTTTGCAAGCGATACTGTATCTGCCGACTCTATACTTTCACTATCCATTTAACACAGAAATGAGCGCTGCAACAGTTAAATCTCGTATCAAAACGAGACAAATTATTGGCAGCGTCTTCCTTTTTGATCCAGTTCAGCTGATGGGCTGTATCCCCAAAATGCCTTGAATTCGCGCGAAAAATTGTTCGAGTACTGATATCCGAGATGTGCCGCAGTTTCCTTGACCGAACAGCCATCGTGCAGGAGTTCCAAAGCACGCTTTTGACGTCTTTCAATAAGCCAAGCTTTGGGTGGTTTTCCCATGTTTTGAAGAAAATGCCGTTCCAACATGCGCACGGAAACGCCAGACTTTTTTGCCAGAGCGCCGACAGACCAATTAGCGTTTTGGGCAAACTCCAACCAGTTTTGAATGCGATCCGAGTGAGTGCTCATAAGTATTCAAACGGGTTTCAGCAGGGTGATAGTTTTTGCGCAGTGCGGGCACGGGATTTTTTGCCCCAGCGCATGGGCGGGAAATTCAACGTGTTCACCGCATAAAACGCAGGTCATTTTCAGATTCTCATCTGGTTTGAACAAGGTGATGGCAGTCCGGCAATGCGGACAGTCAATTTGTTGGCCCAATGCTTGGGCAAGAAAGGCAATGTGGCCACCACAATGAGCACAAACAATCTTCAGATACCCTTTGGAACCCTCCCGCCAGATCCACAGCGATGTAATAAGGCCGCCAACGAGGAAGTAAAAGAAAGTCACCTTTATCATCCAGAAAGCCGCGCCTCGCGTAACGCCAAAGGCATCGGCATAACGAATTAAATAGTTGTTTAAATCTCCGTTCTGTCCATTCCATTGAATACCCAGCACATAGACTGCCATATTCAACGTTATCCACAAAATCAACGTGGCCTTGAGAGACTTGTTTTGGCTGAAAAGACAAACTAGCGCCACGCTGAATACCAACCCAGCAAATATCCAATACACGATCCGCGATGAAAACGGAAAAATGGGATCCTGTATCAGCACAACTGTAGGGCCGGCAGGAATGCAGATGACCATCGCTGTGCCTACAGCCAGCAATAATGCGCCAGATGAGCCAATGAAAAAACTAATTAATTTCTGTTGCATAATAACGCGTGGCCAGATACTCGCCGGCTAACCGCAATTCATTTATTGTTGTCAAGGAGGCCCATGACCGTCGTGGTTTCCTGGCAATCAACGGCCTGTCGACGCTCACAGAGTACCGCTACAATCGTTTTGCAAAGACATCATTCCATTTGTCATACGTTTCGGCTTTCACAAGCTTTCAATTAGGAATCGAGCGAATTCCAGTGTTCGCGCGCGCACACTACGTGTTGACTCTGGATTGTGTTTGTCGTTTTCCAGTAAAATGAACTTTAGTGGAATCCCCGCTTGAGCGGCTTGGTCACTGTATTGCACCAATTGTTGGGCGTCGCTGTCTTTCCCGGCGATAATGAGTATTTTCTTGTGTTTTAAGGTTGTCACATCTGGCAGATCGCTAGGGTCGAATAGGATTATACCATTCCATAATTGAGGTTTTTCCTCGAAAAGCTGACATAAATAAACAGTCTCAACGCTATGACCCCAAAGAAAGACCCGGTTTGTGTCTATGTTCGGATTTTTAGCCAGCAATTCATACAGACCCATCACATCGGCAGGCCAATCCTGTAATTTTTTGCTCATCCAATACGGGCGATGAACCACCGCGAAATAACATCCAGAATTTGCTGCGACTTGCTCATAAGGCAACCATTCGGCATTGACAGTCTGGCCGATGATGACCGGATATTTCTTTTGAGGAGAGAAATTAGCTGGTTGCCATAAGGTATAACACCCCACATTGCCCGAGTTATTAGTCACCTCTCCGCATATTGGCGTCGCATATTTGGCATATTTGAAGGGTTGTTCCAAATCGGGAACAATACAATTTAATGATCCAGACGCTATGTCGTAATCCCAAATGCCGGGCGGTTCGTTCGCGGGGTCACCGACAATATATAAATGGTTTCCATACAATGACGTATGCACAGCGACTCCTCCCCGCCAAGGCAGACTAATCACATTTGAATTCGTGTTGGTGCTGATGCAAAAGGTATTCAAGCCATCGTCGCTCAAATACACGGATCTTGGCGAACCATCGTTCCAGGATGATATGAATGTTGGCGAATCATCTGTCCATTTGGAATCCCGCCGGAATGTGCATGTTTGCGGGGTGTCAATTCTACCAGCGTCGGCTGTCCATTTGGAGGGAGGGTAATAACGAATCAGGTGGCACCCTTTTTCATCAGGACAATTTAGAAGAAATTCCCCGGTTTTTCTGGAATAAATAAATTCTGAAAGATTGTTGGCAGTTGATGATTCCCAAATTGTTGTAACGGAACCGGAACTGATGTCCAGCAGCTTGATGTCCTCTCCCCGTTGGAATAGTTCAAGGCGTAATCGCCGCCTGAAGGGCAAGTGATTTCATATGTGCCATCGGCTATTGCGTTAGATTCATCTATTGGTGTCGATCCTGGAGGATTTCCACCAACTCTGGTCAGTTTCCATAACTGGTTCGCACTCGTACCGTTCCCTTCCCATTGACCAACCACATTACCTGAACCGCCCCACCAATCGTCCATATTTTCCCCGCTGCCAACGTTCATGATGTTGTAGTTCGTCCCATTGGCCGTGAATGTCCAAAGCTGGTCCGGTTCGCCAGTATAAGCCTGCAATACAAGCTGCGACTCATTAGTCGGCCCCGCCAAAGCAAGACCATTTTGAGCAGTAATTTTATACTGGTTGCCGCCAACCAAGGTAACTTTCCACTGCTGATCCCTGCCACTATAAGCCACCTGATTCACACCATGTTGCTCCCCCCATGCAACGGACGTTTCGGAAACAGCGGTGAAAGAATTTGGGGAAATAGTAACGCCCGAAACCGTCTTGCCTCTTACCCACGTTCCATCCGATTTTTGTTCAAACATGCCAAAATCGAACCCAACTTGTTGTTTTAGTAAGTAGCCGAATGAGCGGGATGACAGCCACGCGAACATGGAGGGGTCAATTAACCCTGGCTGCTCCAGCACCGCCATTTGTTCTCCGGAATTCCCATCGCAAATGACCGTCTCCCAGTTCCCGGAGGGCATCAGCATTCCATATGCGAGGCGGCTGCCATCTGGAGACCAGCCGTAGAAGTCCGGTATTGTTTCACACAATAAATGGGCTTTTTGCGTTGCTCCTCCGCAGAAGAAGAAACCTGTCTTATCTTCGCAAAAACGCGTGTATACAACCGCACCGTCATCGCTTGCGTAGATCAATTGTCCGAATTGTGGAATAGACCCCAACTCCGAGGCTATTTCCTCCCAGTGGGCAGGTTTATGAGAAAGCACCCAAGCGTGCCAGCCGACGACAATTACAACGGCAGCTAAAGCCAGATAAAATCCTGATTTGTTATCAGCTATCCTTCTAAAAAAAGTGCGCATTGTTTTTGAAATGTTCTAATGTCCGTCGAGACTTCCAGGATAGCACCACAGCTTGTTCTTATTTGCGCTGTTTGCCTGCTGATACCAATCGGTAAACTTAACAAACCCAGATGAGCCATCAAAAGCAGCATAAATCGCCCCCTTATCATGACGTTGGCTCACCCCTTCACTAGGGTAACTGGCTCCATCATTGAAAAACTCTGGATGCCTTTCGTCTGTCTCCCAGAATACCACACCACTTGGTCGCATATCCCCAAGCTTGGTCAATAATGTTTTGTCTGTGTCCTCCCGATTATATCCATTAACCGCCCCGTTCATAACATAGCTGGAGATCTGCTGCGCCCGCGCAGAAAAAAGGGGGGTGTTCGGGCCATCCAAAGGACAAAAATAAAGCTTGGGATTTCTCAGGATTGGCCAGAACAAGCCGGTTTGAACCTGAAAAGCAGGCGATCCTGCCATTACGCTTTCTGGCATGGTATAAAGCCAGCCGGGACGATCCGGCGCGTCGCCAGACGCCCAATTGGACCACGGCATTAAATCCCGATTATCATTCGCGTACAAGTGGACCGCCGTCGTCAATTGTTTCATGTTGTTAATGTCCACCACTTCCGCCGCCTTACCTTTCCCGTGACTTAAAACCGGCAGCAACAGAGCCGCGAGAATACCGATGATAGCGATGACAACCAAAAGCTCAATGAGAGTGAACCCGAAGGCGAACTGCAGAGATTTGAAGAAAGGTTTTCCAGAACCATGGTGAAAGGTGGCATTAGCTCTTCCACGCCCGCTGTTGCAAACATCCCCGCAGGCCAACCCACTATAAAACAATTCGTTTTGAAACGAAATGATTATTGCCATAACCTACCTAAACCCAAGTTAGAGCTCTATTATCAGTTTTTCGTCTGAACATGTCAAGAATAATTCACAATATTGCTCGCGTTCATTAGTTTGTACCCTTTCACGATTTTTGCTAAAATCGACCTGCCAATGGTGCTGATTGAAGCCCGCTTAAGAGCTTGGTTCTGGGGCCGACTACCGATTCACTGGTGGCGTCGCGTCTTGTGCGCGAACGACCCCGATCATGAGATTGTGGCTTTGAGCCAACTTTCACTTCGCAGCCCGCCTCCGGGTCAACATTCTGATGCCGCGTTGGCCTCGTGAAAAATTGCAAAATCACGCCAGGCCCTATTGTGTTGTCCGCGTCGGCAACCGAAAATAGAAAATCCCCAGCAAATAAACACTTCTCCATTTCAACGTTGTTTCTCAATGAGGCATACATGTCAACTAACAGGAACAACATTAAATAATATAATTTTATTGATAAGCTTCTCAATCTTGTCTTGATCTGACTTTGTGGCTCGTGCAAATAGCATACCCATCTGCTCGTTCAAAAATACGCTCTCCGGCGGCTTAATCTCGATATGCTTCAGATCGAAGAAACGAACCAACAACTCAGTATCAGTCTCGCCAGGTTTTGGCGGCAGCAGATGTTTCAAGTGCGCCACGAATGTATCGGCGCTGACTCTGTAAGTGCGCGAGAGCAATAACCCTGGCGATGTTGTTTGGTCTGTCGAGCCGGCTAAACTCACAGAAACAGATACGAATCCAATAATGAGTGTTAATAGCGCTTTCATTTTTTTTTCTTGATGTAGTGTATGTCTAACGAAAAAAGAGCCATCCCGGACCAAAAACCGTGGACCGCGAAGCGGAACTAACAGCGCCAACCGGCGTTGGCTCCGGCGACTTCCGCAAGAAGGCAGTCAAGTGGGAATTTATTGCGCCTTCGCGCTCGCGTACACAAGCACCTAGAATATCGTGTGAAAGACCTTTTGTTTCATCGCGTTTCATCCTGTTAAAGCACAACGCCCATGTCAAGCGTACTCTGCGGCTTATATTGTTACCCTTTTAAGACATCCGGTGGGGCTGGCTTATTTTTGTCAGAAGCAATTCGTCCCCGCGCGAAATCCTAAACGCAAAAGCCCCGGAGCCGGGCGGCGGGTCAAGGTGGAACGCAGAGGGCAACAGGGCGAGTACGACCTTGACGCGACGACCGGCGACATACAATGGAAACCGGATTCGCGCGCAACATGATGGATTCGCCGGCATTCAATGGCAGATTTCAGTGATGCCATACATAGTGGCCGATCAGCAGGGCGACGACACAGGCTGCCAACGTGCCCACAATATACCAGTGGACGCCGCGAAGATTGATGGCATCGTCCAATTTTTGGCAGACTTTTTCAAATCGCTGTCGTTCCCGTGCCAAAGCGTCTTGGGATTGATTCCATTCGGCAGCGGCGGCTTGCAGGTTTTTCTGAATGCTTTTGGCAACGTCATTGGCATCCACCAGCCGATTGCTGACGAACAACGCATCGCGTTTCACGGTTTCCGCGTGTTTGAGAACGATGTCCTTCAATTCGCCGTGCTTTATGTCCACCATGCCCGCGAAATCGTTGGTGAGCGCGGCGGTTTGTCGCCGGTATTCGGCCAGATGCTGTTCCAGCCATTTCCGGCTGTCGGCGATGGCGCGCGGGATACTGGCTGCCGCCCGCAATTGTGCGCGGGTCAGCAATGACAATTGCGCCGGGAAACTGTCCTCCGGCCCGATGCCCCATTCATGTATCAATCGGTGAACCCGATCCACTTCCTCCTTCGTCATGTCGCGGCAAAGCATCGCCAAATCATCTTTGTCCAAATCCATAACGTCATTCGCCCAAGTTGAGCATGGGCTGTTTGGAGCGAGCCGGTTTCGCCGCCGGTTCGGTCTGCGGTTCAACCTCCGGCATCTGTTCCGATGGCACCAGCAAATCGGCAATCGTGTCGTATTGCCGGAACATCTGCTGCATCGCCCATTGCATTTCCCCGGCCAGCATCAATTCCAGATGCGGTGCGCCGGGCGTGGCCACTTCCGCAAAGCTCAATTTGCGCCCGGCCTTGGCCTCGGCGCGTTTGATGGCCAGCAACGTGATGGAAGTCACCATCGGCAAAGTGATTTCCCTGGCTCCAAACTTTTTCAACTCGGCTTCGATGTTGGATTTCTTGAACAGGTTCGTTCTGCACCTTGGCCGGATTGTGGACGATGACGTAATCCACGCGGTCGCCCGCGAAGAAAAACAGGTCGAGCAGATTATTCATGCTCTCGGTGTCCTCGCTGGGAAACAGGAAAAATGTGAACCGGATGCCCTGTGCGGCGAGTGATTCGAGCAATTGCAACGAGTCCAGTGCCTGCACGATGAGGCCGTCGGCCTGCGCCCGGCAATCAATGACGTGAACCGGCGCGTCGCTGCGCGACACGTTGCGGAACAATCCGAGCAAGGTGGATTTGCTTTCATCGTCACTGCCGAGTGTGTAGGACTGCACCTGTTCGGGATGGCGGTCGGCAAAAGAATGGTGCCGGTCATCGAGGTCGGAGCCATTCCAATGGATGCCGTGATAATCGAGCCAGGCGGTGCGGAATTCAGCCTCGAAACTTTTGCCGAGGCTGCCTTTGGATTGGGGATTGATGTGGATGCGTTTGATGATGTTGGTGTTCATGTGAATTCTTGTCGGTGTTATGTTTGAGAGGTTCGGGTGATTGAAAGGGGTGGTTTCGCGGCAACGGCGATAGGCGTGATTGTGGCCGGTTGGCCGCCACGTTGGGGCGGGCGGGTTGGGATTCGGAATTATTTTCCGCATTTTCCCAATTCGGTTTTGTGGCGCGTTTCAATTTGCGCCGGTAAAAACGATACGGGGCATAGAGCGTGACGCGGATGCCCTTTTCGGTGAGCAGCAATTCGGCGATTTCCTGCCACGTCTTGCGCCGTTGGCGCTGCTGGCGGATGAAATCAAAGTGCGGTTCCAGGATGCTGCGGAACGCTTTGCCGCCGCGTTTTGGTTGTGCCGTTTCAGTCATCACCGGACAGAATAACCCGATCGGTGAAAAATTTGTGTAGAGAGCAGGTGAAAGTTAAAGTGGGATGAAATGACGCTGACTAAGCGACAAGAAGCGACAATTTCGAGCGACAAAAGGCGACAACTATCTGATGAGCGAAAGCGACAACTGGCGACAAATTCGTTGTCGCCTTTTGTCGCTTCGCTTCGGACTACTTTTTCCCCCAACGATTTCGTTAGGAGATGGTGTCTCGAAAAAATCAAGGCTTTCAAGTTTCAGAAAGCCGTCAGAATCGCGTTCGGCTGAACGTATCAAATTGGATGATGATGGGCGCACTGAACGGGCGTTCTGAAACCGGCAGCGAAACGGAGCAGGTCGGAAGTGGCATGAACGGACGACGGCGGAGTTGAGCGCGGTTTTAGAACGACCGATGAGTGCGTGACCGTCTAGGTTTCACTTGAGGCGATTTGTCTGGCCGGTTTCCGAGTGCCCGCAGGAAAGCCGGCCAGTCAAAGCGCCGATTCATTCCGATTCGTTTTACCTGGGCTAAGACAGGTTTGAATTTGAGGTTCCGCAATGCTTACAGTAGTAGTTCATAGTTGAATGTTGGCTATTGTCAGTAATGCGAAAGCTTACGTCGCAGTAGTTGGTATGGAGGATGAGTTTGTGTTTTCCGGCAGCAGATCAGCGATGCCTACGTTGTCATACCATTCACCATATATGGCTATGAACCTAGTGGTCACTGCGCGAATAAGCGATTGGCGAAAAGCTACATTTTCTTCTCGGCTCAAGTATTTCGGGTCAAAGAAACCCGATGGCGTGGATTTCTGCCACAATGTCCAGTCGTGATCGTCGGCAATAAAACTCAGGTGCCGCTTCTGCTCTGGACTGGATAGACCATACCGCTCGCGCTCCAGGTCGTTGACATTCGAATTTGTCCTGCGGAGTCGCATCACCGTCCGAACGGTTGATGTTGAACGGCCACGCTCTGAAAATTGCCGATTGTGCCATGCCAATCCTTGATTATTTGCGGTATATTATGCCGGCCCGCTACGTAATTCTGAGCGTGAACATGATCGTAGTCCCAAGGGCAGTTAATGTCTTCCATTTGGTCCGGCAAAGAGGGGTCATAGTCTTGAAAATGAACCCGAATCAATCCACGCTGGGCGTAGAGCAATAAATCTTGTCGCCGCCGCCAATCGCTAACCTGCCGATAAGGTCACGCCATGTTCGAGAACTGGCAGAAGATAGCTCGAACTTGCTTCCGTCTTCTCGGGGAGGACGTTCCCAAAAGCCTTCAAAAGAGCGGCGATACCATGCCATCACATCTTCAGGCAGTGCATCGGCATGATTGTTCGCCCCAATTCCACGCAGTCCAGCATTCGCCCCCCGCATCGAAATCCGGGAAATCGGTCACCCGCACGGTTATGAAATCGGCCAGAACTTTAGGAGGAACAAGGGGTAACATAGGAACACTGTCGTCAGAGCCAAGGCGTAACGTCAGCATGAATGTCGAATGTGAGAAGAAACCCTCCAACTCTTCCATGGCACAGGACTGAAGACGTTTCCAAAGTCGGCTAACACACTGTCCGGGATCGGCGGCGAACCATGCGAACGCCGTAACCATCCCGATGATTCGACGCCTATCCCGGCTGTCCATCGCACAAGGATCTTTGCCTGCTGTCAGCATCCGGTCAACCCATCGAAGCAGCAGAAACAGAACGTCGGGTCGAGACCTCGCAATGCCACAAGAAAGCACAACAGGCAAACCGAATTCTCCGTCTTCGAGCAAAATTTTAGTTGTTCTGAAAATCCGATGGCCCTTGTCTCGGATGAATTGCTGCATCCGTTCCTCAAGATTATCATCGCGGAGCAGTTTGCGGAAGCCAGATACATTAGGCGTCGGCGGAAGCGTCCCCTCATAGTCACGCGAAGACGCCAGCACCAATCGTGTGGCCAGCAGCACCAATCGAGGTGCCGGAATAATCTTGAACTGCAATTCTTCGACACATTTTTGAGCATCTTTCCATGCCGATTTTAGTAGCGAGTAAATCAACTCCTCGCCATCGAGTGGTGTCCCTTTTGTGTTGACCCGAATGAAGAGCGTTTCCACCGGGTCTCTGACGGTCACGTCTTTTACCGGCTCTTCTGGATCAGCATCAGGGCGCAGCACCAAGGCGGGTATGATCTTCTCCTGCAAGCATGCTGACAAGCCGCGAAGGAGGTCGTTTAGATGTTTGACCAATCGTGGGTCACTGCCATCCAGTGCTGTGGCAATTCTTCTTGCCCAATCCCAATCCCGCAGTTCAGGTAGCACGGTGTTCCATAGGGGCACCTGCTGCAATCTGCCACGCAAAGCCGTAACGGGATCAACCTCTTGAACCGCCTCCAACAGAAGCGCCACCGGAATCGGGGCGTCGGCGTCATAGGGCCATGCACATCCCAAGGGAATCTGAGCCGGCCGCTTGTCTCTCAAGTTCGGACTTGCGCAGCAAAACGCCTCCATCGCGTCGTGCATATGCTTGTTATGGATACGATATACCGCATTATCACGCCTGTAACCCCACGGGTGAGATTTGGTGAGAACACGGAAGAGAAACCTTCGCGTCGCTGGCCTCTGGAGGCGGTGAAAGATCCACCCATAACGCGGCGGGAGTTTTAGATTGCTTGGGATTCCAAGGGTTAAGGAAGCCCAACGCTATGGCATTGGCCCGCTGTTGGCCATCAAGCAGGTGAAACTCTGGATTCCGGTCGGGCGCTGGAGATTGCTCTTGTTGAAACTTGAATGGCTGTTTACCACGGTCGCATTCAAATGGTGCGAGCAAGAAAGCCCCAATCGGAAAGCCGCGAACAAGCGAATCCCAGAGACATTCCACCTGGTGTGGTCTCCATACAGCGCCTCGCTGCAAAGAAGGCAACGCCGCCATAGTGCCAGTCGTCAACTGTGCAACTTCTGGCAACTGCCAAGCCGCTATTTCTTTCAGCGAAAGAAACTTCGCATCATGCGTTGATTGTGATGGCATTTCTGGCGGCATTGATACCTCTCCGGTTGGCTTATGGCAATCATCGTCGCGGCGATTTGTGTTTCTGGCTGATCAAATTCTTGGGCAATGCGGCAAAGTCGCTGCTGCTGTTTCATTTTACTGACAAAAACGTCTCGGCTCCATGCCCGCCTTTTGCAACAACTCGCGCGGCGTGGTTGCGTTCACCTGTTTCATCATCGCCAGCAGCACGCGTCCGGCGGCTTCGGCGTCGGCTTGGGCGTGGTGGTGGTTAAACTCGTGGCCGATATGCGCCGTCAAGGTGTTGAGAGCTGTGGTTTGGCAGTTCCGGCCAGACGCGCCGGGCGAGTTGACAGGTGCAAACATAATCAAACTCCGGTCGGGGCAGACCGAAATGATCCAGGGTGGCGCGCAGATGTTCGATGTCGAAGGCGGCGTTATGCGCAATCACGAGGTCGGCGCGGGTCAGCCGGGCCAGAAATTCCGGCGCAATGGCGGGAAATTCCGGGGCATCCAGAACATCCAGATGCGTCAAGCCGTGACATTCAATGAAGTCTTCGTGAAACCAGCCGTGGCCTTTGGGTGGCCGCACCAGCCAATATGGAGACTCCGTCAGTTTGCCATCCTCAAAGACGGCCAGCCCGGCGGCGCAGATGCTCACGCGCGAGGGATTGGCCGTTTCAAAGTCGAGGCTGGTGAAATTCATGGTTTGCGGGAATTTTCTGACGTTTTTTGCGAGCCGCGCGGATGGGTGCTGGGGGCATGGTGGCAAGCGCAACAGGTTTTGCAATTGGAAAATTTCAGAACGGATTTTTTCATCAGGAATTACAAAATCGGTCTTTGTGCCCAGATAAATTCTTAAGCCGCCCAATTTCATTTTGATCTGATGAATTTCAAAATCCGGACATTGTGTTTCCAGCCAGGATAGAAATTCGTCCAGCACGTCCGTCCAGACGCGCGGAACGTTGCCCAGACGAAATCCATACCATCCTTTGCCGACCCGGTAAGCCCATTTCTAGAACAGCAAAATGATCCGAGGTATAATAATATGATCAAAGCGTTTTCCCGTGCTTTGCCATGCTTCTTTTCAATTCTTGTTGGGCGCGAGCCAGTCGTTTTTTGTGTTTTTCTTTTAGCTCTTCGACGATGCCTGATTTTTTAGTTTTCATGTCCTCATTGCCGGGCTATGGGGCAAAGCCCATGCGCGGACGGGTAATTTCATCCGTGTCATGTCCGGCAAACACTTCAGCGAGCGAGTAATCGCGGGCCTGTGGCAATTTCCGGCCGAGACTCTCGGCGAGGCGGGCGGCTTGGGTATAGTCGAGCCGGCCAAAGACGCGATGGCAAACCAAGCGACCGGGGCGCAACAGTGCCGAGTCAATGTCGGCGGCGGAACAATTGATCGTGCAGATGATTTGCAGCCGCAGAAAATCGGCGAGCATTCCATCGGACAGATTCAGGATGGCACTGACCTGTTCGCGATTGTCAGAACCACGAGTCATCAGGGCCGCGTCTGAATCCTCCAGGATGACGACAAATCTTTTAGTCGGAATGATGCCATCGCTGATCGGTCCAGAAACCGATAAATTCGGGCCGTGAAAGAATGCCCATCGTCGAGGTCGGGATGAAGTAGAACCGATGCGACTCCTTGAGTTCACCCATGAGGTGACGAAGATAAAAGGTTTTGCCCGTGCCCGGTCGCCCCTCAAAAATCGAGAGGCCATTGGTTCTTTCACAAAGTTTCTCGACAAAACTCTGATGCCATTCCCCGCTGCCGCTGCCGTAATGGAGGGCTAAGGGCTTCGGGTTTGAGAACCGTGTCGGAAGATAAAGAGACTTCTTTGGTTTTGATATTGTCCCCGTCCTGCTGGATCAGAAAAAAAATCCCGCCATCCGAGGTCGGGGGCATGGGCTTGCGGTATTTCTGGCTAAACTTTGTCACCAGTTGTTCAGCTTCAACCGGAGTGGCAGCGAAACCAATAATCCTGTCCTTATCGGCATAAAGAAATGCCTGCGGGCCGAACCGAAAGGTGAGATCGTCCCATTCCTTCGTAGTGTCCTTGGCGTCTTTGGAAGAAAGTTTGCGGATGGATCGGAACAGGGCATCGGCATTCTCTGTGACCATCCGATCCAAATCCCATGACCCGTAAAATCTGCACACATGCAAACGCCCACCGCCAAAAGCCGACATTACCGGAACATGCGGCTTGCGATATTCTTCAACGAAGGCATTCGCTTCGGCGAGATCGCAAATCATCCTGGTCGGAGAATCAGAACTCCCCGGTGCCGGGATTACCGGCTCCGATACCTGGTCGGATTGAACGGCGGCAGTCTTTAAGGATTCAGGTGCGTTTGTCATACTGCGATTTTTTGTTGTCACAGGATGCACCCCGCGCGACTGTCGTTCAAAGGAACAGAATGTCCCCACTCCCTGTCCGATGGCACCGGAGAAAAAATTACTTTGCCGGCACCACCAGCGGCTTATTTTTGAATTCCGCCCGGAGCCGGCTGATGCGTTTGGGGCTGGTGCCCGGCACCCAGCCAAGACCAGCGCACAGAAATTCGTGCTTCTTTTCACCTTTCAAGCCGAGGCGGAGGGCGTCCCGGTCTAGCTGGCGAAGTTTCTCCGCCGCTTGCATTCTTTCGACCAGTCCTTCGGCAAGGGCTGAACCTTGGCGTCCGGGGACGCGAACGCGATGGAGACTGGCAATGGCATCCCAGCGGATGTCGCGTTTCGGGTCGAATGACCAATAGGCCGGAATGTGAATCATCGTCCCGTAGGGCGTGAGGTTGACGGCGAGTTTGAGCAGAAGCGGTTCGTCGTGCTGCATTCCATAGAGATTCCACCGCAGGCAGAACGCATCAAACGCCGCGTGAAAAACTTCCTCGCGGCGGCGCACGTTGACAGAAAATGACGGACGCAAATTGCGCTCGGCGGTCATGGTGCGGCGGATTACGCCCTTGTGATCGCGGTAGATTTTAACATCAAAGGCCGCTTTGAGGCGCGCCCATTGGCGGCGAAGTTGTGGATCGTTGCGTATGGCAATTTCATTTTGAGAATACTTGGCCTGCGTTTTGACCAAGTTTTCGTAGGTGCCTTTCTGAACATGGAGTTCGTGGTCGGCCACCGCCGCGCAGACGGCATCATCGGGCGGTTCGGGCAGCAGGTCTATGAGCAACCGGTGCCGGGCGTTCAGGTGTTTCCCCTTTTCCAGAACAGACAGGCAATCTTCCAGCACATCCTGGACATTGAACGGCCAGAGCGTGGTCGGGACGAACATCCATTTATAAAGCCCGCGCAGTGGTTTAACCACCGCCTCGTCCAGCTTTCCGATGGCAGAATGGTAACGCTGGAGTGCTTCCCCGGCCCACTCCGCCCGGTCAAAGGCGCGGGCCTGGAGTTTTTTCAGGTCGAGATTGAGGGCTTTGGTCATGGTTTTTCTGTGGCGTCGAGCATATCCCGGCACCTGAATGAATCCAAGTGCTGAGAAGTCTGGCAAGGGGGACAGTAGGTGGGGGAAGTCATTTTGTGCAATGATTGCACAATTTTCGCCCTGAAGTCTGGCAGGCTGGCCGTTGTGAGAATGACGTTCACTGTCCCCGTTTCCGCTGCCGGAGATCGGCGGAAAACGGAGGTCTCATTTTGTGTAAAGATTACACAAATCGGGAGATTTCTTCGGCCATGCTTGTGCCGAATGAAAAAATCACTGGCCAAGTGCATTTCGTGTATCAGCTACACCCGCGCGGGAAACGATTCAGGCAAACTGCCCGGCATGACTGAATTGGCGGAAATACAAATGCGTGTCTGGCACGCCTTTGCCGGTTCGCCTGCGGATAAATTGGCAAAACGATGAATGAAGAAATTTACGATTGTTCCAAAAACGAACAAAGCCTTTTGAAAAACCGATAAAATAGCGCCTTATGTTTACTGCCGTTGCGCAAAAAAATCTTGGCGATGCCGAGAATTATTTCGACGAGCACCTGTCGCAGAATGATTACTACGCGGCGGGCGAAATCCGTCCCGGCCAGTGGATCGGCGCGGGCGCGGAACGCTTGGGATTAAAGAGCGAAGTCACGCGCGAACAATTTCATGCGCTGTGCGAAAATCAAAATCCTGAAACGCGGCGAACGGCTGACGCAGCGGCAACTGAAGGAGGGCCAGCGGCGGGTGTTTTATGATTTCACCTGTTCCGCGCCGAAATCGGTGTCGGTGCTGGCGGTGACGCTGGCGGATGAACGGCTGGTGACGGCGCACGAGGAGGCCACGCGCATTGCGTTCCGCGAACTCGAAACCTTCGCCGCCACGCGAGTCAGAAAACAGGGCAATCAAAAAGACCGGACCACCGGCAATCTCGCCGCCGCCGCGTTCACGCACACGAGCAGCCGCGCGCTCGACCCGCAGTTGCACACGCATTTCACGGTGTTCAACGCCACGTTTGATGACAGCGAACGGTCCTGGAAAGCCCTGCAAGCGGGCGGCATGTATGACGCCATCCGTTACGGCACGGCGGTTTATCGGAATGAACTGGCGAAACGGGTGCAACAAATCGGCTACCGGATTCAACCGTCCAAACATGGCTTTCAAATTGAGGGCGTCAGCGATGAGGTGTTGAAACGGTTTTCCAAACGCGCGCAACAACGTGACGCGGTGGTTCAGGAGCTGGAACAAAAGCTGGGGCGCAAACTTTCCAACAATGCCATTTCCCTCGCAGTCCATCAGAGCCGGGCGGAAAAAGTCAAAGGCATCTCGACGGCGGAAGTGCGCGAACGCCAACTGGCGCAGTTGTCATCGGATGAACAACAATCACTGCAAAAGCTCTGCTCGTCAGTCCAACCCGTCCGGCCAATCCGTGTCTTTGAACCGGAAAACCAAACCCTGAACCATGCCGTCGCCCATGTGTTCGAGCGCAAGTCGGTCGTGCCGGAGCATGAACTGTTGAACGTGGCCCTGTCGCAACGCCTGGGCGAAGTGGATTTGCCGGCGTTGAAAGCGGCGGTGAAGTATTCGGCGGACCTGGTGAAAACCGAACGCGGATTTTCCACGCGGCAGATTTTGGCAACGGAACTGGATTTGATTCAGACGGTCAACGCGGGTTGCGATGCGGTCGCGCCATTGCATCCCGGCTATCGGCCTGCCGACTGGCTCGGCGAAGATCAGCAGCGGGCGATTTATCATGTGCTGCGCACCAGTGACCGCATCACCGGCCTGCGCGGTCTGGCGGGCAGCGGCAAAACCACGGCGTTGCGCGAGCTGGTCGCCGCCTGCAAGGAAGCCCGCGTTGAACCGCTGTTCTGCGCGCCGACGGCGGCGGCAACGGATGTTCTCCGCAAAGAAGGATTCGAGGCGGTGACACTGCAAAGTTTGCTGCTGACGAAACCGGCGTTGTCTGCCCGTCAGTTGGTGGTGCTGGATGAGGCCGGGGCGGTCGGGATGGACGACATGAAGCGGCTGTTTGACCTGGCGCGGGACGCACGCATTGTGCTGTCGGGCGACACCGGCCAGCACGCTTCGGTCGCGCGTGGCGATGCGCTGCGGATTTTGGAGAACCATTCGGATTTTCAATCCGGCCAATTGACCCGCATCCGGCGGCAACGCAAAGTCGAATATCGCCGGGCCGTTGAACTGGCCGCGCAGAAAAATACCAATGAAGCGTTCGCACAATTGGAACGCATGGGAGCGGTGACTGAACTTTCCGGCAACCAACTTCACGGCTCTGCCGCGCAGTCGTATGTAAAAGCATTGGCAGCAAAACCAATCCGTGCTGCTGGTCGCGCCGACGTGGAATGAAATCGAGGCGGTGACGGAAAAAGTCCGCGCCGCGTTGAAAACGTCCGGTCGGCTGGCGGGTGAGGAAAAGGAGTTTCAAGTTTTTGATTCGCTGTCGTGGACGGAAGCGCAGAAGCGGGATGCGCGGCAATATCGTCCCGGCCTGGCGATTCGGTTTCACCGGCAAAAAACTGGTTTTGCCAAAGATGAAACCGTCGCGGTGGTCGCCGTCGAAAATGACGCCTTGAAAGTCCAACGCGCGGACGGTTCCGAAAGTATTTTCCCATTGGGTGCAAGGCTGCCGCCTTGTTTGATGTGGGGGAGAAACGGAAGTTGAAAGTGGCCGCTGGCGACAAGCTGCTGCTGCAATCGAACTGGCAGAAAAAATTCATCAACGGCGAATTGGTCGAGGTGCGGGCGATTCAGGGTGATTCCGTGGTGCTGGCCGATGGCCGGGTGATTCCAGAAAACTATCGCACGTTCACGCACGGCTACGCCGTCACGTCGCACGCCGCCCAGGGCAAGACCGTGGATGAAGTGCTGGTCGTCGCGTCGTCGCGTTCGCTGCCGGCGATCAATCAGCAGCAATTTTACGTCAGCATCTCGCGCGGGCGCGATGCGTGCCGCGTGTTCACTGATGATGCCGAGATGTTGCGCTCGCACGTCACCCGTTCCAGCGCGCGGCTGGCGGCGGTGGAAGTTGTCCCGCCCGTCCACCGCCGAAAATTCATCCTGAATGTTTTGCAGCGCGGTCATCGCTTCCTGAAACAGTTCCGCCAGCGCCTCGGACTGCAACAAACCATTTTACCTGACAATCGCAGCCCACAAATGAAAACACCCCGTTATGAACACCAACGAACCTCCACCCACCGAATCGGCGTCTAACCCGCGCGACAATCCTTCTTACGGCACGGATTCCACGGTCGCCACTTTGAACGTGGTGGCCGACGACGGCAAGAGTTACCAACTGCCTTACGCGCAATTTCTGTATGCAGAGATGATTTCCAATCCGGCGTTGGAAACGAAGCCGGATGCCCCGCCCGAAAAGCTGTTGCTCTGTTTTGCCGTGGCCGAAGTTGCGGTGCTGGGGAGCGGACTCAAGGCCGTTGAACGGGCGATCCAGAAGTATGAATTGAAATTTGTGAAGTCGGCTGACCGGCGCTACGCCGCCACGTTCAAAACCCATGTTGCCGCCGTCGCCATCGCTTTTACCAAGGAGAAAGTATGAATCCCGAATCGTCATTGAAATTACAGACGCTGGAAAAATTTCCGGTCTTGATGACCAAGGAGAAAGTGGCCGAAGCGCTGGGCGTTGCCACGCATACCATCCCGCCACTGGTGCGGTCGGGTCTGCTCAAGCCGCTCGGCCATCCGGGGCGCTATTGCGTGAAGCATTTTTCGCGTGACGCGCTCGCGGAGAAATTCGCCAGCCCGGAATGGCTCGATAAAGTGGCGGCGGCCATTCACCGGCACTGGCGCAACAAGAACGCGCGGAAGCGGGCACGGCAGGCACAACCGGCATGAGGACGGGCGAGTCCGTTACGCGCGCGCCGCTCGCCCGTCCCCATCGTCACACTTCACAAAACACCTGGTTTAATCCATGCCATCATCCGGCGGGTGATATTCGTGGATGATGATTGTTGGTGGCGGTGGTGGTGTGTGCGGCTGAATGATAATGCCGATGCTGGCGCTGACGTGCGGTTGATTGGGGAATTTCCGGCGCAACCCGCCGCTGAACACCCACGCCAGCACAACACCGACAGCCAGACGAACGCGAGAAACAGATAAACTCCCCATTCTGCGATGATCCAATCGAGAAAATGGAACACGGGGTCGAGCACTGTGGCAGGATTCAAGTTCATGTGATTTCCTCCGGTTATGCCTTGGCCATCACTGGCTCAAGGGTTTTGGACATTTCCGCGAACTTGGTGCGCATCCGTTCAAATTCGCTCAACGGCGGCAGTTCCACCTGTGCATTACGCGCGTAGGAGCGGTGAATGGCCTTGCTGTTATGACCAAGCGCCTCCTGTGCGAACCGTTCGGGATAACCCGGCTTTTTTGGCACGTTCCGCCCACGCATACCGATACGAATGCAAGCTGACACCTTTGATGCCCAAGCCCGCGATGCGCTGATGAAATTCCGTCGCCCGGTCGCCGGAACGAACCGAGCGCAGATACGGAAACAGCGGGCCGCTCCCCGGCAAATCCCGGAGAATCTCCGCCACTTCGTCATCGAAGCGCATGATGGCAATGGAGCCGGTCTTTTTGCGCGCGAAACTGATGACGTTGTGTTCCCAATCAATGTTTTCAGCTTCGAGGCCCGCGAGATCGGACTGCGACGCGCCCAGGTGCCACGCCAGTTTATAGAACGCTTTGCGTTCGGGATTCAGTTCGCGGGTGACGATGGCCTGATGTTCCTCCCAGGTGATGGCGCGCTTGTCCTTGAACTCAACTTTCGGCCATTGCCGTTTTACGATGACCGGCCACGGCAGCCACGTCATGTCCAGGGCGAAGTTGTGGATGCGCCGCAAATATACATTGGTCGAAACTTTTCCGGTTTCGAGCACGCGCAAAAAGTTTTCCGGCCGCGTTTCCAAAACCGGCAGGTGACGAATCAAGTCAAACGCCTTGTCCTTGATGGCGGTCTGCCAGCGGTGTTGCGTCTCGCCTTTTTTGAGTTTGACCATTTCCTCCATGACGAACTGCCAGTTGCGGGTGGCAATCTGCGGGTCGCTGGCGGCGAGATAGGCGCGGGCGATTTGCAGGTTCACGGCGGGCTGCTGCTGCGCTTCGCCGCGCGAATGGAACAACCGCAGCGCCGTGGCGCGGTCGGTGGTGTGCAAGCTGTCCTGCTTGCCGGTCACGTCATCGTGAATGTAGTAGCGTCCGCCTTTTTTGCGGCGGTAGAGCCGGTATCGTTGTCTCATAACTGTATTCACAGCGATGAGTTTACGACGGTTGATCTCGACTCCGGCAGGGAGCAGGTGGGAGTTACGCAGGGCAGGCCAGAGTTAAATCCTGCTGGCACTTCCGCTGGCACTCGTCTGTGGAAGTTAACCAAACCCTACAGTTCCAACTGGTTAGGTTTGGAGGCGGAGGTCGGAATCGGTCGCCTAAAGCGTCGTTTCAGACCGAAAAGTACCCGAATTGACGGGCTAATCAAGCACTACTCTGCCACTACACCCAGTCAGCACCTTCCCTGCACCTTTGCTGACGTTTTTGCTGACAGCGAAATGACGGATGAATTATTTGGCCACTCGGCGATTGAATTGATCTTGAGAAACCCGGGCAAGCGTGTGGCGGCACAACTGTCAACGAATCGTTCCCTTTGCCAGAGAAAAACAGAGGGCGGACCGGAAAATGAACTTGTCAATCTGCCGAGCAGGAAGAGAATCACGAAAAAGGCCCACGCTGGTCGTGGACCAGAAATGAAATGGTAAAGCCCACACAATATAATACGAAAACATATGCGCAGTCATGCTCTCATTCTTCTCGGAGTTTGCATGGCGCTATGTACCTCCGCAGTAACGCCCCCGACTTATACCTTTGCCCCGAGCGGCAAGGATGGCGGCGGGTGCATGGTGTCCGTGGCTCCTGATCCCTTCACCCCGGGCCGGGTCATATGCGGCGGAGATTCATGGCCCTTCCACCTCACCACGAACTATGGCCAGTTGATGATGCCCATTTGCGTCCGGGACGCCAGCGACAATGACGGGCTGTTCGACTCGGCGAACGATATGGGAGCGGCGACGACGCGATTCTCGCGCAAGACAACCAATCTGGTCTATTCGGCTACGGGTGAGATCTTGGGCGGGGGAGGATTTCTTGTATCAACCAATGCCGGCAACACCTGGGTGAGAGTTTCCGCGCCAGCGAAATTTGTCGGTGATAACGATGCCGCGCCATTGGTGACACAGGGCCATCCCCGTTCGGTAGGCAACATGATTGCCTTGGATCCAACATCCGGGAGCAGCGAATACATTTATGTCGGCACTTACAGCAACGGGGTGATCCGATCCTCCACCGGGGGCACAAATTGGACAACCATTGCCATCCCGGGGTTGACACCGCCTTATACCCGCGGCTTGGCAATGGACGACCTTGACCCCACCATCGTGTACGTGGCCTGTTATGACGCATCAAATGGAGACGATTCGGTTTATGTGATCAGCAATGCGCCCAGCGCGAACAGTGCCACCTTGGTTTCTCAACCTCCATTTCCCAAAGCTGAGGAACTCGTGGTCGTAAATGGAATCCTGTACGTGGCGGCCAACACCAATGGCATTTACGAATATAACCCGACAAACCAAGTCTGGACCCAGATCTACCATGACTCCACGCCCAGCCAATTCTATTCGATTGATGGATTTTGGGACACAAACACCGACCAAGCGGTGATTTTTGCTGGCACTACTACCATTGCGTTGTCGGAGGCCAACGGTCTTCAGTTTAGCCTCATCCGGTCAACGAACTCGGGTGCCGATTGGGTCTGCCTGACCACTAATGCCACGGAGATTCATACTAATATGGTCATGGGCGGCTCGGGCGGCGATATCTGGTGGCTTACGGTCGCAAGCTCTGGCGGCGTGACTGATTGTATAGGCGGTTCGCAATTTGTGGCCTGCCAGACCGCGCTGGACCCCACTGATCCCACCCACAACACCATTTATGTATGCGGCCATGGTGGTTTGTGGCGCAGCGATAACGCGCTAATGACCAATAGTCCGACCTGGTATCCGTGCATGCGCCATTTGCAGGCGTCGGGATCCACTGCGGTAGCGGCTGACCCGAATGTCCCTACTCTGGCAGAATGCTCCGACGTTGATTGGACCTTCCAGTATTCCACGGACAACTTCTCTCATGTTACCCAAAAAGCCACCACCATCGGTGGCACGGAGAATGGATATTGTCTGGCAGTGGACTCGACGACCACGCCTGGCCCGGGCAACGTCAGCCCCGTCTATTTCGGGCGCGATACGGACTTGGCTTATTTGGCTGATCCAATGACGAGCAATTGGATCAGTTCTGGACTAGGCAGCCAAGGCAGTGTGTATGGTTGCTCGGTTAAATATATTTCCGGAATAGGAACAGTGGTGCTTGCGGCGGTCGAAAGCAGCGGGATCTGGAGAAAAATTGGAGGCGGCAATACGGGGAGCTGGGGTGGTGCCCCAATCTTCACGGGCAACAACATTATGCAGAATGTGAGTTCAGCTCAGAGAGGGGTCTTCTCCTGGGGCGGAGGCTCCTCGCAAATGGTATATTTTACCGACCGGGTAAATGGCGTCTTCCGCTCGTCTGACGCCGGTGCCACCTGGTCGCTAATTATTTCCCCCAGCAGCCCGGGAGGAGCCGGTTCCGGCGGTTCCTTGCAAAGAAGCGGTTCAGTGGCGGTGGATCCGACGAGCGACAGCATTTGTTACGTTACCCAAACGACCGGCCTCTACTCTTCGACCAATGCCAACGGCGCGTCGCCGACCTTCAATTCGGTCACCCTTCCAGGCATTTCCGGTTCGGTCACTCCGGGCTGGGTGGTATGCGACGATGTCGGCAATGTTTATATCAATACGCTGATCAACGCCAACAACCAGCCGAAGCTGTTCTTTAAAGCCAAAGGCGATACCACCTGGTATGAACTGAGTCAGGGTGACCCAACTTTTGAATCCTTGTGCGGACAGACTTTACAAATGGCGGTTGGACCGGGACCGGCTCACGTCATATATTTATCCGGCTTGGGCATGTGCATTGCCACACAGAACTACCAGGTTCCTACCCTTCAAGCCTCGCTTGCCGGAACCAATTTGGTCCTCAGTGGCATGGGCAATGCCAACACCCCTTACAGCATACTGTCTTCCACCAGCCTGGACCTGCCCACCTCAAACTGGGGCGTGGTGGCGACTCAGGCGTTCGATATCGACGGCAACTACTCATGGACCAACAGCCTGAACCCGAATATTCCAGTGCAATTCTATCGGGTGATGGTGCCGTGAGCTGGTCTGGCATCTGGACGCGCATGGTCATGCGGGAAGCCAAATCATCCATGATGGTTCAGATTGCAGCAACAGATAATCCGGCTTCAGCACGCAGGCGATCAGTTGTATTGCATGACAGAAATATTGAGCCGCCAAAGAATGTCTTCGGAGAGAAACTGTTTGAGAAGCTTGCGAAAGAAACGGTTGCAAATCATTTGTAACAGTGGGAAGCTGAAGGCGTCTAATGGACATCATGAATAAGAAACTATTGAAGCCAGTTTTGTTGATCCTCGGCGCCTCGTTCCTGTTGACAGGGTGTATCATTCGCGAGCGAACTGTTTACCGCAGCGGCCCGCCACCAGCGGGGGCCGTGTCCACAGAAGTGGATGTAACCGGTCCGCCACCGCCCGACCAAGAAGATGTTGTGGTGGGTGTGGCTCCGGCACCGGGATTCATTTGGGTCGGCGGCTTCTGGGGCTGGGGGCCGGGCGGGTGGGCTTGGCATCGCGGCTATTGGGGAAGGCCTCCGCATCCCGGCGCAGTATGGCTGCGGCCGCATTATGCCTATCGTGGTGGCCGACACGTCTGGATCCGCGGCGGCTGGCGATAACTTGGCCAGCCGAAAATGCTGGTCGTTATTGAATTATAACTGGCGGGCTTGTGCTAAGCGTTTCATTCCTCTTCGCACAAGCAATCCTTACCCTTTGCCGCATCGAGTTCGATCTCAAATAAAAGATTCGATTCGCGCAGCCGCCACACAGGTGTTCAAGCCGATCAAGAAATTATAAGTCATGGAACCAACACACGATTTGCTGAAACGCCTGGCGCGCGCCGTCGAACAGACGGCGGAATCCGTGTTCATCACCGACCTTGCGGGCACCATCGAATATGTAAACCCGGCCTTTGAGGCTGTGACCGGCTATACCCGGGAGGAGGTCATTGGACAAAACCCGCGAATTCTCAAATCCGGCCGGCACAGTGCGGAGTTTTATGGCAGCATGTGGAAAACGATCCTTAGTGGCCAGAATTATTGCGGCGTTCTGGTCAACCGAAAGAAGAACGGCAAGCTGTACCCTTCGGAAAAGATCATCTCTCCAATTAAAGATGGCGATGGCAGAATCACACACTTTGTTTCAACTGAAAGGGACATCACCGAGCGCACGGAGTTGGAGTCCCAATTCCGACAGTCGCAAAAAATGGAGGCTTTCGGCCAGTTGGCCGCCGGCGTCGCTCATGATTTCAACAATATCCTTACCATCATTCAAGGCCATGCGTCTTTGTTGCAAACACAACAGCTTTCAGAAGTAGACCAAGCCACCGCCATAGCCGAAATCTCCCGCGCGGCCGAGCGAGCCGCCGGTCTCACCCGGCAGTTGCTTACATTCAGCCGCCGTCATCCTATCCAACTGAAGGATGTCGATTTGAATGAAATCGTCGAGAACGTCACCAAGATGTTGCAACGTCTCATTGGCGAGGACATAAAATTGAAAACCCGTTACGCACCGGGCGGCTCACCCATTCACGCGGATCCGGGCATGATGGAACAAGTGCTGATGAATCTGGCGGTCAATTCACGTGACGCCATGCCCCAGGGCGGACAGATCAATATTGAAACCACTCCCGTCGTCCTGACCAAAATAACTCGGTTCAAAAATCACACCGCCCAGCCCGGTGAATTTGTCCGCCTTTCCATAAGTGACACCGGCGCTGGCATCGCACCGGAAAATTTGTCGCATCTCTTTGAGCCGTTTTTTACCACCAAAGATGTGGGCAAAGGAACCGGTTTGGGCTTGGCCACGGTGTTTGGCATCACTGAGCAACATCACGGGTGGATTGAAGTGGAAAGTCAGGTGAACAGCGGAACCACCTTCCACATTTATTTCCCGCGTCTGGCGAAGAAGGCTCTTGCCCAAGGGCAGTTGCCCCCTGTTCCAAAAGTGCCGGGTGGAACCGAATCGATTCTGCTGGTAGAAGACGAAGCCGCCTTGCGGCATTTGGTGCAGCGCGTATTGGAACGTCGCGGCTACCATGTTTACGCCGCTGCTTCGGGCGTTAAGGCGCTGGAAGTCTGGCGGGAGCACCGGGACGGCATTGACATCATGGTAACCGATATGGTCATGCCCGAAGGTATGAACGGTCGTGAATTGGCGGAACGGTTGCGAAAGGAAAAACCTGATTTCAAGGTCATCTATTGCAGCGGTTACAACGCTGACATTCTGGGTAAAGATTTACCTTTGCGGAACAATGAGATTTTTTTGCAAAAACCCTTCAGTCTGGACAAATTACTGAGCCGGGTTCGTGACTGTCTGGACGCAAAATAACCATTATCGGTTGGAACTGTCGGAATCACTGCACCTTTTGGCAACTCGCAACCACTCGCATCAATAAAGCGGCCAAATGAGTTCCTGTAATGTAACAAATCCCTGGATTCCGGCGTAATTATTGCTGAGTTTTGGTTATGTTGCGCATTGCACTGATTCTTTCATTGTTGCTGTCGCTGGCATTTCTGCCGGTGCCAGGAACCGCGCAAACCAGTTCCAATGTTGTGGTGTCCTTCACAACCACCAATTCAACACCGCTCAACACCGGCTTCGCCGGTTTTTGCACCGAGTTGCAGGCGAGCGTGGTGGAGTATTACGACACCAACTTTCAGCAGATCACCGCAACCCTATCACCGGGCTGGTTGCGGTATCCGGGCGGATCGATGAGCGACGCCTTTGCCTGGACGAACGGACTGACGCTAACCAACTGGTTCAACAATTTTCCGTCGTGGGAAACCAATCTACTCTGGCCGGCTGCAAAATTGGGCAACGGCAAGGGCGGCCTGAACTTTTCCGACTTCGCGGCGATGTGCGCGAGCGATGGTGGTGCGAAAATTGTCGTTACGATCAATGGTTTCACAGACTCGGCAGCTTCCGCCGGCGCGTTCGCGGCGTATGCCTTGACCAACCATATTCCGGTCTCGGTCTGGGAACTGTGCAACGAGCCTTACACGCTCGCGGGTACTGGCGCCGACAATTTCTTCCTGGACGCAACGGATTATGTCGCGCAGATGAAGCCGTATCGCGACGCCATCAAGGCAGCCGATTCCAATGCGGTGGTGGCCATTTATTTCAACGACGCCGGTCATCCGGAACCCAACACTTGGGACAGTGACTTGAAGAATTACAGCGACAAATACTGGGACGCGGTGGTGTATCATCATTATCCGGCACTTCCCACGAACGACGTCACATTCGCCGATTTGATGGCACTGGACAACTGGCAATTGGTTAGCAATACAACCGCCCGCATGACGAATTACCTAATACCGGACAACAACAGCAATGTGACATTTCTCATTTCGGAATTTGCGCCCGCGCGTGGTGACGGTGCCGGCGGGAATTATCCGCCCACGACGACGTTGTATGGAGGTATTTACGCAGCGGAATATTTGTTGCGCCTTTCCACCCTGCCGCAAATGAGTTTCGTCGGCCCTTATCAATTGCTGGATGCCGCTGGTATCGACCAGACCAACACCTTTTACCAACCCGTCGCCACCGCCTACAACGGCGGTTACACAACCAATACCGCTGGGTGGTCATTCGGCTTTTTCTTGAGTGCGCAGGTTTGTGGCTCGGCCGTGGCGGACTGGGCGCTGACCCGATCCATCGCGGTGTATCCCACCGTCGTTGGCACAAACGGCCCAATGGTGCCAATAGACACCAACGGCATCGTGATGATACCCGCGATTTATGCGCAGGCGTATCAAGGCGGCAACGGCAAACGTTACGTGGTGCTCACAAATAAAGGTTCTAATGCCGTGCCGGTGCAAATCACGCAGGACGGTGGGCCGTTAACCAATCAATTTCTGGAAACGTTTGTCGCCGGTCCTGATCCCAGCGCGACCAATTCTTCGCCGCAGAACAGTCCCGTTCAAATCCAATCCACAACCGCTACCAATGCTGTCACCATTCCCGGTTACAGCGTGGTGCGGCTGGAATGGATGGTGTTTAACGTGCCGAATCCCGCCTTGGCGGTCACGTTCTCCAATTCAACCCAGAATTTGTCCTGGGCTGGCTTGACCAACGTGATTTACAACGTGCAGGGCGCGACCAATCTTTTGAGCACTTGGACCACCCTGGGCCGAGTGGCCAACTCCGTGACTAATTTTAATTTCACGAACTGGAATTCCGGGCCACTGCAATTTTACCGGCTGGTGATTCCCTAAGCAGCCGCAGGGAGTGATCAACGCCATACGCGTAAACTCCTGGGCGATGTGCCCACTGCCGGTGCGATCCTGGACTGGTTCCTGCACCATGCCCAGCCCATCGCCATCACCGGCAAAAGTTATCGCGTCAAGGAAGCGCCGGGTGTCAGCCGGGAACACAAGAAAAGCAGAAAGTCCAACGAACATTCGACCGCAGAACCAGCGAGTTGAATCGCTCGATTTCCGGTTCTGCTCGTTTTACTCTGCTGCTCATGCGTTATGAACAACGCTTGGCTACCGTACCGCGAATTAACCCCATGTCAGCATAGCGGATAATGGCGAACGCCGATGCGATTTTCGCCGGAATTTTTGGGGAATGCAGCGGTTACGGGCGGTTTTCCGAGTAAGTTTCGGAGGTTATGCAAGATCGTGCAGTAATCGGAGAAAACAAAGCCAACTGATTTGATCACGGATTCGCCAGCCGGAAGAACAGTTTTTCTGGCGGCGGGGTGATGGTCGTGTTGTTCGTGCCGTTGGCGGTGGTTACCGTGCCGCCATAAGCGACCCAACCCGGCGTGCCTAGGTTGCTGTTCGTTTGCAATGTGTAACCGGCAGTGTCCGGCCATGACACCACCACGCTGTCCGGCCCGGCGTAGGTGATGGTCAGTTGAGGCGGCCCCGGCACTACGGTCAGCCGGAAAACGGTTCCATAGCCGTTCGTGCCGCCCTGTAAAGTTGTGCCGTAGAAACTGCCGTCACGGCCCTGCACCAGCCCGCCATAAGGTTTCCGGCCATCATGGCCGGTGGAGAAGGAATACAGATTGGTCAACACCCCATTGGTGCTGATCCTGAACACGGTGCCATTGGTGTAGGTGCCGCCGCTTACTGTCGTGCCATAGAAATTGCCGTCGCTCCCCTGCACCAGTCCGGCATAGGGAGTTGCGCCATCGATGCCGCCGGTGAAGGAATACAGATTCGTTAGTCCCCCATTGGTGCCGATCCTGAACACGGTGCCATTGGTGTAGGTGCCGCCGCTCGTTGTCGTGCCGTAGAAATTACCGTCGCTGCCCAGCACCAGTCCGGCATACGGATTTGCGCCGTCGGCGCCGCCAGTGAAGGTGTACAAATTGTTCTGCACCCCATTCGTGCTGATCTTGAAGATATTGCCATAGGGATCATTGTTGCCGCCGTAAGTCGTGCCATAGAGATAGCCGTTGGGACCCTGCACCAGCCCGGCCTCGGGAGCATCGCCATCAGAGCCGCCGGTGAAGTAATACAGGTTCGTGAACGTCCCATTGGTGCCGATCCTGAACACGGTGCCGGCGGGAATTTCGTTCGTTCCACCATAGGGTGTGGTGCCGTAAAAATTACCGTCGCTGGCCTGCATCAAGGGCGCGCTCGGGCGGGCCCCATCCAGCGGCACACCATACGCGTCCTCGATGTTGCCGAATGAATATAAGCGGGTCGGCGGACCGTTGGTGCTGCTCTTGAACACCGTGCCATAGCCCAGAGGGGGGTTGTTTGTGCCACCGTCGGTAGTCGTGCCATAGAGATTGCCGTCGTTGCCCTGCACCAGCGCCGCCTCGGGATTGTCGCCATCAGTGAAATTGAATGTATACAAACTGGTCAACACCCCGTTGGTGCCGATCTTAAACACGGTGCCGTAGCTGCCGCTCGTGCCGCCGCCGTAGGTCGTGCCATAGAAATAGCCGTCGCTCCCCTGCACCAGCCCGGCCTGGGGATATTCGCCATCAGTGCTGTCGAACGAATGCAAGTTGGTGTAGATCACTCCGGCATGGGCTTCAAGAGCCGGCAGCACGAACGCGGCTGCCCAGAGCAGACGCATTAGCAGGCTCATAGTCATTGCGCAGGCCGTGCTTGCGTTGGAGCCTGTCGTGAGCCGGTGGTTCCGTTGCGGGAGTTTAGTTTGCATAATGATTCAAGTTCAGTGTTTCTCACTTGAACGATTCTGTGCTCTGATACTGCCATTTTTACGCCTCTACCAATCATAATGCAACCTGAAAATCGCTCTGTTCCCAATGTTGGTGACGCTGTTGGGAATCGTAACGTTGGTTAGGCCGGTCAAGTCATAAAACGCAGATGCCCCTATGCGGTTGCTCACAGAACTGGAGAATCTGCGCCGCGACTTGGCCGGTGACTTGGCCGGTGACTTGGCCGGTCGCTAGACGTTTCCGTTCCTTGGCCTCTTTGATGAATTCAGGATGGAGCGGCAAGCGCACCAGAAAATAAGTGCGGTCATCATCAGATTCAAACGCGGGTTTCGGAGAACCATTGGCCCGCAACGCGCTCAACATTTTTGGAATACCAGTGCCTCGACCTTCGGTGAGACTGAGTTCTTTCAGAAATTCGCCAATGCGCCGATTGCGATACCGCCGCGTGGCAAAGCGCCCGGTTTGCAATTCCTTGATACTGACCGAGCGGTCCAGGCCCGGATAGCTGGCCACGGTGATGGTGTCTAACCAAATTACCGGCTTTCCAATTCCAGAAAGCCGCCACAAATCACGTTCGCCTGAACGTATCAAATTGGATGATGATGGGCGCAGTGAACGTCCGTTTCTGAAATCGGAGCGGACGTAACGGCTGTGGAGTGGCGGAGATTTTAGAAACGGATACTGACTGCGCTGCCGTATAGGTTTTATTTCCAGGCGATTTGTCTGGCCGGTTTCCGAGTGCCCGCAGGAAAGCCGGTCAGTCAAAGCGCCGATTCATTTCCAATCGTGTTAAATGCGCTGACCTCAAAATCAATTGGGCAGTAAATCTTCGAGAATTTCACCAGTTTTTCTGACTAAACCGATGCGGGGGAAAATCTTCGCAACCGTGAGCGCATGTTCTTCGGTGGACATGGCCGCCATGGCATCTTCCACAAAAATCTGATTGTAACCGTATTCAAATGCGAATCGCGCCGTGCTCTCGACGCCGATGTTTGTGGCAATTCCACAAAGCACAATGGTTGTGATGCCACGCCTCCTCAATTGCAAATCCAGTTCTGTCCCGTAAAAAGCACCCCACTGATGTTTCGTAACTATGAAGTCGCCCAGTTTCGGCCCCATTTCTGGAACAATTTCCGTCCAGTCTGGCGGCGGGGTTTGCGTCGGCCATGGTGCGTCAACAACGGGACGAAGCACGTCTTTACCGTCCGCAGAAAATGCCACCCGCACCAAAAATACCGGCATTCCGTTTTTTCGGAACGCGGTGGCAATCGCAGCCGCATTTTTCACGACGCCATTTGCTGCATGGGGAGCGGTTTGCCGTCCGACGACACCTTTCTGGAGATCAATGGCGACCAGCGCTGTCTTGGCCCGGTCAATGAATGCGTTTTTCATGCCCGGCATATTGCCACTTTTCATGGCCATACGCATCAAGATATAAATGCTTTGCCAGGTGTCCGAAATTTTATCCTGAGACTCGATTGAAACGAAGTATCCGGGTAACATCTGTTCGCCGATGCCATCTGAAGAAACTACCACACCCGCCATCACTGCTCCGCCAGAATTTATTGCGCAGCCTCGGCCAATGGGGAGCGTGTCATGGCGTGACACCTTTGCCGCCCTGAAACATCGCAATTTCCGGCTGTTCTTCATCGGCCAGCTCGTATCGCTGATTGGAACCTGGATGCAGACCACCGCCCAAGGCTGGCTCGTTTATCAATTGACCGGATCGAAGGTGCTGCTGGGCACGGTGGCTGCCGTCGGAACTTTGCCCATGCTGCTGTTTTCCCTATGGGGCGGCTCCGTGGCCGACCGACATCCCAAGCGCACCGTCATGTATTACACCCAGATTGCGATGATGATTACAGCCTTCGTCTTTGCCGTGCTAGTAGGGAGTGGCCACATTCAAACGTGGCATATTCTCGTGCTGGCGGCGATGGGCGGTGTGGCGATGGCTTTCGACATGCCCGCACGACAGGCATTCATGGTCGAAATGACCAGTCACGAAGACCTGATGAATGCGGTGTCGTTGAACAGTTCGATCGTGAATGGCGCACGGGTCGTCGGCCCCGCTGTGGCGGGCTTGCTCATGGCCTCCGTTGGCATCACTTGGTGTTTCATTCTGAACGGCGTCAGCTTCATCGCGGTTATCGTGGGGCTGTTGATGATGCGTCTGCCCAAGCATGAACCCCGGCCCAAAGCACACTCAACGGGGCGGCATATCCTGGAAGGTTTCAAGTATGTGGCCGGCCACCGTCGCGTGCGTATTTTGCTGCTGCTCTTTGGCGTGGTGGGCATCTTTGGCTGGTCGTATGCGGTGCTGCTGCCTGCCTATGCAACTGACATTCTTCATGTCGGCGAAACTGGCTATGGTGTTCTGCTCAGTGCCAACGGATTTGGGGCGCTGTTGGGAGCACTGACAGTAGCGACTTACGGCAGCCGCGTGCGGCCACGACTGATGATTCTCGGCGGGCTGTGGTTGTTCTCAGCCATGCTGGCGCTGCTGGCCATTGTGCGCTGGTATCCATTGGTGCTTCTGTGCCTGGCGGTTGGCGGTTGGGGAATGATCCTCTATTTCTCAACCACCAACACGCTCATCCAGGGCAGCGTGTCCAATGCGATGCGCGGGCGTGTGATGGGCATCTGGGCACTGATATTTGGCGGCATGATGCCTTTGGGCGGCATTGAGTCTGGATTCCTGTCTCATGCCGTGGGCGTGCCGTGGACGATTGCGGTGGGGGCAATAATTTGTGCCGGAGCCGGGTTGATCACATGGTGGGCGGTGCGCCGCAATCCTCCGACCGCTGCTGACGGTGGAGACCGATACCACCGGCTCAGTCTCGATCAGACAAACAATCTGAAATCAGGGTAAGGATTATTTACTCCTGCCTGCCCATCGTGTCATAACCAAGAAAGAATTTCCGGCGGCTTGCGGGGCACCGGCGGCGTTACACCTGCCGGCACACCCACAATCATCGGCGCGATGGCTGTCATTTCAGCCGGGATTTTCAACTCCCTCTTCCACTCTGGCGTGTTCAGTGCCGAGACCGCAAAACCGATGACACAGGTGCCAAGCCCCTGCGCACAAGCAGCCAGCAGCAGGTTTTCCGCCGCCAGCCAGCAATCCGCCACGACGAACGCCCCTTGTAGTTTGCTGAAAATAACGATCAGCGTGCCCGCGTTATAGAAAACATGGAAATCCGGTTTGTCCACCACATGCAGCGTGTGCTTTGCCCGGTCGGTATCGGAACCTTGGGCTTCGTTGCGCACCAGCTTTTTGGCGCTTTCCGACAAACGATCCAGAAGCTTTTTATCCTGGATGACGGCAAATGACCATGGCTCCTCGTGCATGGCGGTGGGAGCGTGGACGGCGGCATCGAGCAGCGTTCGGATGACTTTTTCTCCAATTGCTTGGGACGTATAGTCACGCACGGAGCGGCGATGCTGGATGGCATTCATCACGCTCAAGGGAGATTCGGTATTGGTGGAGGTTTTGGGATTTTTCATAGCTTGGCACCGGTTTTCGGCCTGAATTTCGACTGACAGAAAACGCTGGGGAATTCAATCATTGATACCGCCGTGAAGGTAACCGGGAATTTCTCGCAGAACTGGGGTTACAAGGGTGGCGCGCATCGTGAGAGTTTCAGTCTTCGAAACCTCCGAGAATCCATTGTCCTTGACCGATGCTCTTTCGCTCAGCAGCAGTCGCGATGAAATAATCAATGCCAAAGGCATGGTTTGCAGGGTTGGGGCGGCAGTGTGGAGACTGGTTGGTTTCATAAGCGTGTAATTTGTTTTATCTAATGGATCGGGTATGGTGAATCATCAGGTGAGCAATTGTGGCAGCGGCGGCAGTGGTGGTTCTGGCGGCAACGGCGGCAGCGGGATGTCATCGCCGACGCTGGCTGTCTTGGACAGAACATTTTTTACCATGCCCAGCAACTTCCCGAACGAATAGGGTTTGAGGAGCATTTTCACGGGTTGCAGACAGGGGTGCAGGGTGAATTCCCAAGTGGGCAAAAATCCGGTGGCCATAATGACCGACAGTGTAATGCGTGCGTCGTGGATTTTTCTGAGCAACTCGACGCCGGAAACCTTCGGCATGAATTGGTCGGTGAACAACAGATCGTATTGGTAAATTTGCAACGCGGTCCAAGCAGCGGCCCCATCTTCGGCGACATCCACTTGGTAGCCGGCGTCTGTCAACCCTTCAGCGGTGATCTGGCGGAGATCACGCTCGTCTTCCACCACGAGAATACGCTGGCGAGAATTCGACTGGCGATGAAATGGTTCGCATATTGGATCATTAACATCGGAGATATATTTAGGGGACATTGATGACACAATAGCCGAACATTCTACTTGTGCCATGGGGTGTTCACCCCATTTGCTTTTTAGCTTGAGCATTTTCGCATTGATTCAGAGGGCCAAATTTAATTTCCTATACATCCAGTGAAAAAGTTGGAGCACTTCGAGCAGAAACAGGGATATGCGGTGTTTTGTCCAGTGGGACAGGCCTCGTTTGACGAGATGGCTGACTTGATAAGCCGCGCGGTGCTTCGCTGTCGCCAAAAAAAGATTGAGAAACTGCTGATTGATTCAACCGGGGTGTCGGGATTGCAGCCGCCCGGAATGGCTGAACGATATAATTTCGCCGAACGCATTGCCGCCCTTCGCGAACTGCTGGAGGAAACTGGTTATGCTGCCGGGCGCGTTGAGCCCGTGATGGCCGGAGCATCTTGCAGCGGAATCACGTCTGAACGAGTGACAATTTTTCGTGCTTTCGATTTGCATCGCAAAGGGAAAGGTGGCGGTATCGCGCATGAAGACATTACGGTTCACGAAATTCCGCTGGCAGAGGTCGTGAAGTGGCTGGAGGCGAAAGCGACAACCGGTGTTTTGATTGATCCCAAGATTTACGCAGGCCTTTTTTTCGTCGCTCAAAACAAATGATTAACCCACAAACAATGGTTCGTTTGGATGTATGGTCATCTTGGCCGCGCCGGAGCCGGACGAGGATTTGGTGCTTTGCCATTTAAGCTATTTTTAAGTGACGAAACACCAAACCCTTTGCTAAATCCATGACGAAGGTGAAAGCAATGGCCCCGGCCAGCACGCTGCCCAATGTCCAGAGCGGGAGCGGCAACATGAGCCAGCCACATCCGGCCAGTGTCGCGGCGATTAGCACATCAATAGCTGACGATAAGACGAGCCAGCGGCTGGGATGAGGCGATGACCAAATCCGCCCACGGGCGCGCACGGCATACATGGTGGCCTGGTTTCCGCACACCAGAACGAAGAACGCCAGTGTCTGCAAGGTTGCGATGCCCAGTCCCATGCGGAAATGCCCGAAGGCGAGCACGCCGCCACAGAAAACGAGTTCGGAAACGCCCATAAAGATGCCCGCAATGGTGAGGGTGCCGATGCGCCAATTATTTGGCAGTAATGAAGGCCGGACATGATCGGTGGTCAACGACATGCCGAGCAAATCACCGGCCATCATCACGATGATCATCAGCATCGGCGTGAGAATTGCGTGACCGGTCATGATGAGGCCGACGCCCAGGAATAGCACCTGCACAATCTTCTTGGTCACCGAATTTAATGTGTAGGTTAGAATGCGCTGGAACGTAATTCGTCCATCCTTGACGGCGGCAACGATGCCGGCGAGACCTGGGTTTATGAGCACAACCCCGGCGGCGGACTTGGCCACATCGGTTGCTGTTGACACCGCGATTCCCATTTGGGCCTGGCGCAGCGCAGGTGCATCGTTGGCACCATCGCCGCACATGCCGACGATGTTCCCGTCCTTCTGAAAAGCCTTCACCAGTTTGAATTTGTCTTCGGGCAGCACGCCGGCAAACACCGCGAAACTTTCCGGGCGAACGTCGTTCGGTATGGGCCCCGGCAGACACACCGGCCCATCGAGACCGACCGCATGAGCAACAATAGCCGCCGTCGCGGGTGCATCGCCGGTCACCATCACCATGCGCACGCCAAGGGTTTTCAGTTGGGTAACCAATTCTGCCGAGTCTTCGCGGGCCGGGTCGCTGAGGGCGATTAATCCCATGAGTTGCATCGCCGCCGGCGGTCCCGCAGCAACGGCCAGCACTCGAAAACCTTTTCCTTCCAGTTCCGTCGCCGCCGCCGCCGCTGTGAGAGAAGGAGCTGCAATCGTGACTACGACGGTGAAAGCGCCTTTGACAATGCGAATCGTTCCGACAGTTGAATCCGTTGCCGTCGCCTCGGACATTTTCGTCGCCGGGTCGAACGGTTTGAATTGGGACAGTTTGGGCGGGTTCGGAGAAACTTTCTGGGCGGCAGCGGAACGAATGGCTGCGTCCACCGGGTCTTGTCCGCCATCCGAGCTGGCGAGAGCTGCCATCGTCAAGACGTGCGCCTCGTCAAAGCCCGGCATCGGTTGGACCTTCGTCACTGAAAGTTGATTACGCGTGAGCGTCCCGGTTTTGTCAGCGCACAGCACATCAATCGAGGCCGCTTCGTCCACCGCCGAGAGTCGTGTGGGCAAGACACCCTGACGCGCCAACGCTCGTGCTCCGAGCGCGCTGGCCAGAGTGAACGTGGCCGGCAGTGCAACGGGAATCGAAGCCAGCACCGCCGTTAAAACCAAAGGAATTATCTCACTCGCCGGCATTGCATGAGCCATGGCATACGCAACCAGCAAGACAATCAGAATGCCGTTGAACACCGCCAGATTGCGCACCACGCGCAAAACCGCCTTTTGTTGTGAACTTACAACGTGCGCCGTGCGAACCAATTCGGCCGTGCGGCCAAACTTGGTGCGGGTTCCGGTCGCCGTGACTTCCGCGACCGCTTCGCCGCGTCGCACCAGCGCCCCGGCAAAGGTTTGAAAGCCCGGACCGGCTTCAGTGCCGATGGACTCGCCGGTGAGCATGGATTGATCGAGGAGAACATTTCCTTCGGTCAACTTAACATCCGCAGCAACGACGCCACCGAGTGAGAGCTTCACCATGTCACCCGGCACCAGATCGGCAGCCGGGAGATTTTTCCACACGCCATCGCGTCGAACCGAGGCAGTCAGTGCCAGTCGCAATTTTAGCGCGGCCAGCGTTGCCTGGGCACGGCCCTCCTGAAAGAATCCCAGCGCGGCGTTAAACACCAGCAGCACGGCGATGATCCCGGCTTCGACATATTTTCCAAGCACCAGTTCCAACAGAATCGCCGCTTCCAGCATCCAAGGAATTGGGGTCCAAAATTTGGTCAGCGCCCGGCGCAAGGGATGTAGCGCCGTATCAGGCATGGAATTGGGACCGGACTTTTCCAGGCGGCTGCGAGCCTCATCGCTGGTGAGGCCATTCGGGGAATTGTTGGCCGCAACAGCAATTTCAGCGGGGGCAGAAACGAGTGGAGCAACTGGCATAGGCTAACTGTTCACCAGTTCATCCACCCAGTATCCTTTCCGGTTGTAGTGGCCATGCAGACCGATTTCATAATCCCGTGTCAGCAGCAATTCGTCGGTGTATTCCGGTGACTGCTTGATGGCCTCGCGGGAAAGATTGATAAAGACGGTTTTGGCTTCCCAACTGACGCGATCAATCCATTGCGTGGATACCAGGACTTTTTTCCCCGGCCACCAAGTCCCGGTGCTGATAATGATATAACGAATGGCCCAAGTCTCGTCATCAAGGATGAAATCTTCGACATGGCCAATATCACCGTCCAGTGCCTGGGTGTTGTAACTGCTCACCTCATGCGTGCTGCGCAAATGGTGATTCCACGCTTTTTCCGTTCGAGTGGGTGTTTTCCATTGTCCACGGTCGCGCTCGATGTAGGGATAATATCCCCAGCGGTGTGGGCCAACCCAATACGTGGGAATGTCATAATACCCATAATACGAATCCTCAAATTGGCGGGAGACAGGCTTGTCGGTGTCCAGCGAGGGGCTGTTTTCAACTGCTTTTTAGTTAGAGCAACGTCGATAGTTCGCTCTTCTTTGAAAATGGCTTCCAGCGAATATGGGGAAATCAGCACCTGCCTGCCGGTAAACCAGTTTCCCGTATTTGCGACCAGATAGCGAATCGTCCAATGCCGGTCATCAAAATAGAATTCTTTGACTTTCCCAATTTTACCGTCCACGTCGTCCAGTGCGTCCAAACTGTAACCCTTCAGGATTTTGATTTTGCTTAACATAATATTTCCTTAGGTTGTTTGTTTCGTGTCGTCCGGCTCATGGCTCATTTAAGAAATCACGTTTGATCTGATCGGCACGCCTGCCAGCATCACATTGCTCCTGCGCAGTTGGTCGCACAATGGGGTGAACACCCCATAAAATGAGCCGCCATGTTCATTGTCCCTGCCGCTTTTTCGGGAAAATGCGCGCCCAATAGCTGGAGAGAGAATGTCTGAACAGCACGCTTAGAACTACGATGACCAGCCCCGCAAAAATCAGATAAAGCGCCGTAGGCCCCATCCAAGATTCGAGCAGCTTCCACTGCTTACCGAAAAAATATCCGATCAGAGTATAGGTGGTAGCGTAGGCCGCCGACCCCGTGAGGTTGTAAAACAGAAAAATGCGCCAGGTCATTTGTGACATGCCCGCGAGCAGATTGACCACGACCGGTGGGAAAAGGAAGATGAACCGCGCGATAAAAACCGTCTTGTTGCCATGGTGATTGAAAAATCGTTCGGGCCACTTCATCCGTTCGGACGTGAGATGAAGCCAGTGGATTTTTTCCAGTCCGCCCCGCCCCAGTTGCCGCCCCATCCAGAAGGCGCAATTGCCACCCAAAAAACAAGCCGCCGTCCCTGCCACCACGGGTTGCCACAGTGAATCCGCAGTTTTCCCCAAAACAAATCCGGCTCCCAAAAAAATCGTTTCGCCCGGCAGCGGCACGCCGAGGTTGTTCAAAAACGCGACGATGAAGACGAGCACATATCCGTAATGAGGGATGTGAGGCAGAAGAGAATGCAACCAGTGGAGCATGTTCACCGCCCTTTCTGAATAATCGGTCACTTAAGCGGCCATTTTGGCCTGGCGTGGCGCTCAAGGAATGGCCGCTGTCGTTTCATGCGAAACATCCCAACCACCACCCAGCGCCTTTATCAATTGGACGCTGGCCGTTAGTTGCTCCATCTGGAGGTTCAGCGCCGTCCGCTGATTGTTCAGCAGCGCGGTTTGCGCGGCGATCACATCGAGGTAAATGTCCAAGCCTGATTGGTAGCGGACGTTGGCAAGGTTCAGGTAGCGCTGCGACGACGCCACAGCGACATTTTGTTGCTTGAGTTCCTGCGACAAGATTCGCAGCGTCGAAAGATTATCTTCGACTTCTTGAAAAGCGGTAAGCACGGTCTGACGGTAATTCGCAACGGTGCCCTGATAAATCGCGCGGGACTGTTCGGTGACCGCTTTGCGCAAGCCGCCGTCGAAAAGCGTTTGCGCCAGCGTCGCACCGACGGACCAGACCAGACCCGGCCCGGAAAAGAGATTTTGCACGGAAGTGTTCTGGTATCCCGCAGCACCGCTCAAGGTGATGGTCGGATAATAAGCCGCGCGCGCCACACCAATTTGGGCGTTCGCCTCGGCAACGCGGCGTTCGGCGGCGGCAATGTCGGGACGGCGTTCGAGCAGTTGTGACGGAACTCCGAAGGGAATGGCGATTGGTTTTGTAGTCAGCAAATTGGTGGCGATGGAAAATGATGAGGCCGGTTGACCAAGGAGCGTCGCGATGGCGTGTTCAAGCTGCGCACGCTGGATGCCGAGGTCGGTGGCCTGCGCGAGCGTGGTGTTGAGCAGCGTTTCAGCCTGCGCAACGTCCTGGTCAGATGCCAGGCCCGCGCCATACTGGGCTTGGGTCAGCTTGAGCGATTCCTGATAGGCGATCACCGTCGCATCCAAAAGCTGCTTCTGCGCATCCAGCACGCGCAGCTGAAAATAATCCACCGCCACTTCCGCCTGCACCGTCAGCCGCACATTTTCGAGATCGGCCAGCGTGGCTTGCGCTTCCAGCGAATTAGCTTTCACCGTGTTGCGAATGCGCCCCCAGAAATCCGGCTCCCAAGAGGCGTCAAAGGGCAGTGAATATTCAGTAAAAGTTGAGGCTGACGATGACGAACTGGATTGGTTTTGAGATGAGGTTTGTCGCGACCTCGTGACCGAAGGGTTGGCGGTTACGGTCGGGAAATACTGTGACCGGGATTGTTTCACCACCGCCCGCGCGGCAAGAAAATTCGCCAGCGCAACGGCGACCGTCTGATTGGAAGCGCCCACCTGGCTTTCAAAAGCGTTCAGCTCCGGCTCGTGAAACATTTCCCACCATTGGCCGCGAAGGACATCATCGCTTGGCTCGGCGGTTTTCCAGCCGTCAGTTTGGCCGGCTTGGGACGGCGACATTTCTTTGAAGGCAGCCGGGGTTTGAACGGATGGCTCCGCATATTTTGGCGCGAAGCTGCAACCGGCGAATAGAGCCAGACACGCCAAGGAAACGATGACCATTTGGGTTTTGGCTTTCGGTAGTGAGAACATGGTTTTCATCGAATGGTTCATGGCTACCCCCGGAAAATGTCGAATGGTTCGATTTTGAGAACCTTGCGGATGCCGATATAACTTGAGATTCCGGCAATCAGCAAAACCATGCCGAAGGCCAGCCCCAGGTTCCAGAACGTGATCGTCGCGGCGTAATTCGGTAATCTGGATTTGGCAAGGACGATCATCAGCGTCACCATGCCGATGCCGAGGCCGTAGCCAATCATGGCGGTAAAGAATGCCATGAAGAGGATCATGTAAATCAGCTCCCGTCCCTTGGCCCCGATGGCTTTCAACGCGCCAAATTTTTCCAGGTTTTCCAGGATGAAGGTGTAAAAGTCTGGCCAGAGATGGACAAGCCGACGACAAAGGCGATGATGGTCATCAAGAGGATGTTGGTGCCAATACCCGTCTGATAGACGTAGAAATTGCTGATC
>CAWAYP010000012.1:0-259734 GCA_963786375.1 uncultured Verrucomicrobiae bacterium | reverse complement strand
TTTATCCGTTTGACTACAACAGCAACATTCCGTTTCCCACCGAAACGGCGACCAACGGCATATCGCTGCCCTACATTGCCTTCAACTATCTGGGCCAGCTCACCACCAACGGCGTTGACATGGCGGCTGCTCCCGCCTACATCCCGCTGGCGCGCGGCAACGTGTTGCCGGCCATTGACCCAAACACCAAGGCGTTTGTGCTGACCAATTTGCCCGCCGGTGATCCGCAGGTGCTTGAAATTCCGCCCGGCAACAGCACCAACACCTACAATGTCATCCACATTGACCCGCTGACCGGCCGCGCGACGCTGGAGACGCCGCAGATGCAATGAAAATTTCCACCGGAACAACGCCATTGATTTCAGGGGGCCCCGGCAAACCGCAGGGCGGCTGCGTCGTCGCGCCAGCGTCTTGGAGTGCGGCGGCCCTCCGCCGCTTTGGAACACGCGGCTGCCCGCCGAAAAGCGCCAGAGGACTGGCGCAGTCCACAACCTGGCGGGGCAATCGTGTCCCTCGTCCCTCGTCCCTCGACCCTCGACCTTCCTCCGCCTTCACCATGGTCGAAATTGCCATCTGTCTGGCCATCATCGGCATCGCGCTGGTCGCCATCATCGGCGTGCTGCCGCTGGGCCTCAACGTCCAGCGGGACAACCGCGAAGAGACCCTCGTTGACCAGGACGCCACCGTGTTCATCGAAAACATCCGCAACGGCACGCGCGGCCTGGATGATTTGACCAATTACGTCTATGCCATCACCAATTCCTGGACGTTTTACGGTGCCACGACAAATTCCGGAGTGAACGGTTACACCTATGCCAATTTTTCGATAACCACGCCGTATCCGGTCGGGTCTTGCCTTACCAACGGCGTGAACATCATCGGTCTCCTCACCACGCCGGAATACACGGATACCAATGGCGTTCCCCTTCCCAACCTGGCTTACGGCGGTTACAGCAACCACGTCGTCGCCTATGTCCGTTCCCTCAGCGGCCCGGCGTCGGAAAAGCCGCCGCAGGACAATCCCATCGTGCTGGGCGACGCGTTCGGCTATAAAATGATTTGCGACAACGTGCCCGTGACGGTGGACACCAATTTATTTTATCAGTATCCGCCCTGGCAATCCCAAGGCTACAGTACGGGCAGCTCCGTTTCTTACCTGCTGAACGGGCAGATGACTTTCTGGCAGGCCGCCGCCAATCCTGCCGCGACTAATATTCCTGGTCAATCTCCCCTCTGGGTGGGGATACCGGCTTACGGCTTGGAACTGACCGCCAACCTGCACGAACTGCGGCTCACGTTTCTCTGGCCGCTGCTGCCCACCGGCAACACGGGCAATGGCCGCCACACCTTTGCCACGGCCGTTGCCGGGCAAATTGTGACCAAAACGGTGAATCCCAGTGTCAACAACCTTCTCTATTTCCTCCAGCCCCAATCCTTCACCAACGCGCCATGAAGCATCTGTCCAGAGTCCAGAGTCCAGAGTCCAGAGCCTGCGGGCTGGCGGGGACGGCGCGCTGCGCCGTCCGTGCCGCGTTCAGCGGCGCAAGCGTTCCGCCCGCTGCCGCGCGGCGCGATGTCCCTGCCAACGGCAGGTTCATGGAGAGCAAGTTGCCGGGTGGCGGGTGGCGAGTGACGCGAACCGGCTCACGAGCGGTTTATCCCGTCACTCGTCACGTGTCACCCGCCACCGCGTTTACGCTGGTGGAAATGCTGGTGACGATGGTGCTGCTGACGCTCATCGTGCTGGCGCTCATGGCCGTCTTTACCAGCACCCAGAACGCCTTCCGCTCCAGCCTCACCCAGAGCGACATCCTCGAATCCGGCCGCAACGCGATGAATTTGATCGTGGGCGATTTGCAGCAAATGACGCCGTCTTTCGGCACCAATATTTTGAATGGGCAAGAAGTAGGAGTGCCCGGTCCCATCGAATATTTTCGCGTGGTAGCCCCCGTGAATTTTTATGTCGATGTTAATTCCTATAATGCCAACTACCAGCCGCTCGTTCAATCCCTGCCGGGCACCGTCGCGCAACGAACCAACCTTCTCGAAAATTTTTTCATCCTGAGCCGTCAGAGCGTGAATGGCGGTCCCAGTTGGGTGGCGACGGGCTATGTGGTGGACCCATTGTCAAGCCCCACCAATGCCCTCTACCGTTTTTCCATGACCTCGAATATAATCAGCGGCGGCCCGCTGGCGATGTTCAGGACCTTTGCCGGCGCCGTGGAAACCAGGACCGTGCTGTACAACCCTTTTGCCAATACGACCAACTGGAGCCATTTGATGGATGGGGTGGTGGGTTTGACGGTGCGCGCCTACGACCCCGACGGTTTTTTGATGCCGAACACTGCCGACTTTTATGGCGGGCAATTCATCACCAACCAAAACACCTATTTTTTTCCGGTTAACAACCCGCCTTACCTGCCGCTTACCTCGAAGGTGGTTGGCTTTTACATGTTCAGCAACACCGTGCCCGCGTCCGTGGAGGTGGAGATGAGCGTGCTGGAGGACGCGGTGCTCCAGCGCGCCGAAGGTCTCGGCGGCGCGGGGCAGACCAATTACCTCGCGCAGCACGCCGGGCAGGTGCATGTTTTCCGCCAGCGCGTCTGGATCCGCAACCTGGACCCCTCGGCCTATCAATGAAAACGAATTTCCATCATCCAGGGGTGCATCTTGACACTGTCCTTGGTAGGGACGGCGCGCTGCGCCGTCCGCGCCGCGTTCAGCGGCGCAATGGTTCGCGCAACGATTGGCGTTCGTTCCGCCCGCTGGTGCGCGGGCGGGGACATCGCGGCGCGATGTCCCTGCCTGCATCAAGGACAGGGTCAAGATGCGACCATCATCCAGTAGGAGACGACGTAAGGAGTCTCACTTCTCCCGGTTCGAGGAGGGGAGACTCGTCACCTCGTCTCCCACGTGACCCGGCCTATCAATGAAAATCCATTTCAAAAGAGCAGCTAGCAGCCAGCAGCCAGGAGCAAGAAATCCGGCCGCCGGTCATCCCTCCTCCGTGCTCCGTGCTCCTTCATCCTTTCTCCTTCATCCTTCCCGGCAGGGGGTGGCCCTGATCATCACGCTCATCATGCTGGCGGTGGTGACGTTCATGGCCCTCACGTTTCTGGCCATCAGCCGGCGCGAACGCGGCGCGGTCACCACCACCACCGACACCATTACCGCGCAACAGGCCGCCGACGACGCCCTGGCCAGCGCCGAGGCGCAAATCATGGCCAACACCCTGGCCGCCACCAATCCCTACAACTTCGGCCTGCTCGTCTCCACCAATTACATCAATACGAATGGGTTCCAAACGGCGGCCCCGGTTTACGGCAGCCCGACCAACGTCAATTATTACTATGCTGCGAATGGGCTGCCCGTCAGCGGCCCCGACTTTTTGCAACTCCTCGCCAATTTGGAATACCTGCCGCGCGCGCCGGTGTTAATCAGCACCAACGACCCCGTGCAAGGCCGGTTCTACCTCGACTTGAACCGCAATGGGTATTTCGAAACGAACGGCTGGGTCGCGGATGCGGCCGGCACTCATTTTGAAGTGGGCGACCCGGAATGGATTGGCGTGTTGCAGCACCCGGACCAGCCGTATGGGCCGAACAATCCGTTTGTGGCGCGCTACGCCTTCATCGCCGTGCCCATTGGCAACGCCCTCGATTTGAACGCCATTTACAATGACGCGCTAGCGATCAACACGGGCACGAGCATGAACGGCGGAGTTGACGAGTTCATGCGCAATCAAGGCGTCGGTTCGTGGGAAATCAATTTAGCCGCGTTCCTTGCCGATTTGAACACAAACGAATGGGATTCGCCGACGGCTCCGAACCCTGGTTACTTTTACAATGAGTGGAACGGTTCTCCCAACACCGGTTATGGTTTCGAAGATGCGCTTTCGCTGTTGAGTTATCGCTACGATTACAATTACAACCAATCCTACAATCTCGCCTCGGTACACCAGCTATTCGGCAATCCCGGTGACACCGCCTTTGAAAATGACAACATTGATGGCTACAGCGACGGGCCGTTGCAGACTGGTTTCCCGTTGCCGGGTGATGTCCAGGCCCCGCAACCGAACGACAATCCCTTGTTGGGGTGGTCCGGCGCGGACAACCCCAATCATTTTTTCGACCCGCAGGAATTGTTTAACACCAGTGAAACTGAAAATGGCGTGACTCCGCCCGGATTTACCGACCGCTTGCTCGCTGCCGGCGGAACCAATGGGGTTCCAATTTCCACCTATAACCGTTACACGTATTACCGGCTGCTCTCGCAGATGGGCGTGGATTCCGCGCCGGAACAGGACCAGATCAATCTCAACTACTCCAACGCCTTTGCTTACTTTAACAACAACGGCTTGGTCACCAACATCACTGTCTATCCCGGCGCGGAAACCAATTTCATGCTGTGGACGCCGCTGCAATTCTTCACCATCGCCGCCGACCGGATGCTGCGAACCTATTCGCAGGAATGGATCAGGGAAAATCCATCGAACTATGTGGCGACTTACGGCATGACCACCAACATCAGCACGGCGGCCAACCCCGCGCTTTATCCCACGAACATGCCCGTGCCGTTTGGCATCTCGGACATTCCGGTGCTGGTGAGCAACCAATTTGTCTATACACCCGCCGTCCAGCGCGTGCTCCAGCTCGCGGCCAACATTTACGACGCCACGACAAACAATGCCACCGTAACCACGCCCGATTATCCCTCCGTTTTCCGCCCGACCTTTTTGGTCACCAACCAGTACGGCTACACCAACGTCTATATCAACGGTTACCAGCAAATCATGCCGATTCCGGAGCCGGTTGATTTTACACAATCACCGCTTAACGCGCCGACGAATGTGACCGATTTGGCTCCGGCCTTTGGTTTTGGAGTTTTTACCAACGTGAACATCTATGGCGTGCCGTGGATTATTGGCGCGAAGAAGGGTTTCCCAAATTTCAACGAGTTTGCCATGGAGAGCGCCTTTCAGCTAACCCGCAAGTTGCAGGTCACCCGCCCGAATACCAATGACTTCAACTACAACGACTATAGTTTCAATCAGATGTTTAATCTCAGTCTCAGCAACCAGTTGGGCGTGGAATGCTGGAATTCATACAGCAACTATTATCAATATCCCGCCGGTGCCCCGCGAACGGTGGCCATTTATGTGGACGACAACCTGTCGGTGACGCTAGCCAACGATGAGTCTTTCAGTTTTATGACGAATTTTCTGGTTACCGGTTCGTTCCAAATTCCCAATACAAACTACGCCGTGTGGCCGGGATACAGCACCCTGATCATTCCTTCTCCTTCCTTCCAAATTCCGCTGTATTTAAGCGTGCCCGTCATACCGACTTCGACCTATCGTTTTAACGGTGGTTCTCCATATTTGACGACCAATTTGTATCTGCCTTTTGAAACCGGCGTGGACATTAACAGCAATCTCTATCCACAGCCGCATTGGGGGTTGGCAACGACGAACAATCTCCAGGTGATCATGCTGGACACGACGGATCCCAACGATCAGCAGGTCATTGACTATGTGCAATTGCAAGGCCCGGACAGTTCCCGTGACTTAACCTCTGAAATCATTTCCAACTATGACACGACTCCCTATCCGTTGGAGCCAAGTCCAACCAATTTCTGGGGCACGAATTTTGTGAGTGGTGTGCCCTCGGGGCCTGTGGGTCCAGTCAGCCAAATTCAAGTGTTGTTTGGGGCTGATACGAATTTGGCCCAAAACCCTCCCCCCCATGCCATCTGGCCGGGGAGTGTGACCGACCATCAGAATGAGATAGACGGATTTCGTGCGTTCTTCGGTTTGGGCGGGTATTATACCGGCAACCCTGGCGAACCAGAAGCGGTTGCCGAAGCCCGGATGACCAATGCCATGATGGTCTCGCTTTCGCCGACGGCGACAGTGGTCCAACACATTGACTGGCAGGCGAACGATCCGCTGGTTCATTACATGACGAATGATTTAAACTGGTCTGGCGCAAATCAACTTAATCAAACGTTGGACAGCCTGACAAACAGTCAGTATGACTCTCTTGGCCGTCCAAACCAACGTTACATGCCGTGGAGTATATCTATTCAGACACCGCCAGGCATCGACTCGAATCCTTACAATCTGGCGTTCAAAGACCCGCTCGTGCGGCAGTCGGACGATTGGGATTTTCCAACCTATAAATTACCGACAGTGGGCTGGCTGGGCCGCGTCCATCGCGGCACCCCGTGGCAGACCGTCTATCTCAAGGCGCCCGACATACTCCATGAAATTCAGGTTCAAACAATTGACGGCAGCACCACTACTAATAGCCCCAACATGGGGACCAACACTTGGGTGTGGTGGACAGGCGATACCCTGGGAATAATCAATCTGGAAATGAACGATCTGGGTTTAATAACCAATTATTCTACCAATTACTTTGACGCGGCGAACATGGCGCCCGTGCAGGATCGGCTGTTGTTCGACCTTTTCACCACCGCGTTCAATGACAACGCCACGCGCGGCCAGTTGTCGGTGAATGTCGGGGCAAGCGATCCAAGCAATCCGCAAGCCGGGCTGGCCGCGTGGTCGGCCTTGTTTAGTGGTGTTCAAGTGCTTTCCAACAACGCCGCTGATTCGGCGATTAATCCAGCGATCTCCACGTACGCGCAACACAATGGCTCCTTGGAGAATTTCACGCCATTTCCGATTAATCCCGCCGGCCCGGCGGGAGCAAACGCCGCAGTCGGGGAAATTGTAACGGGCATCAGCCAAACCCGCGCCAACGCCAATAACACAGCCTGGATTTCCTCGGTTCAGGTTCTTGGCAGTGGTGTGGCGGCAATAACCAATGAAATACCCGCAACTTTTGCCAACGCGGACGGTGTGGGCGGCGCGTTTGAGCACGTCGGCGACATTCTCGCTGTTCCACAGTTGAGCGTTCAATCACCATTCCTTAACTGGAACAATTCCTTCAGTTTGCCAAACGGCGTAACCTACCAACAGGCAAACGGCATCAGCGAGGAGATGTACGACTGGCTGCCGCAGCAGGTGATGTCGTTGCTGCGGGTCAGCGGCACGCCAAGATCGCCGATGCGTTACGTGATTTATTGCTACGGCCAGGCCCTGAAACCAGCGCCGAACTCGGTTTACACGGGCAGTGCAACGCTGGCCAACGGACAATCCACCTTTGGCATGGTCACGAATTATCAAGTGGTGGCGGAATCCGCCGCGCGCGCGCTGGTGAATTTTGGCAGCGTGGTGACGAACGCGGTAACCACCAATGCCCTGGACAATTGGATCAGCGTGCCGGTGGTGACGAACAACAGCGCGTTGATTTTACAATACAACCCTTTGCCGCCGGATTAAGCCACAGATGGACACAGATTTTATGAAGCTGGAAGCTGGAAGTTGGAAGCTGGGAACGGCGATGGCGCAGGAAAAGCGCTTGCCGTCTTGTCCGTCTTCGCTTCGCTTCGACGCGACCGCGCCGCAGCCGAAGGCGAAGGCGGGGAGTGCGGTGGCCCTCCACCGCTTTCAAAACGCCGACATGTCGGCGCACTCCAAGGCGAAGGCAGAATGAAGAATGAAGAAAAATTCAGAGCCGTCGAGGCCGGGTATGGTGGCTGCGACGATGGCTGCGACGGTGGCTGCGACGCCCTCGTCGCAAAAGGTGCCAGCGACGCCTCGTCGCCGTTTGGGCTGAAAGATGAAGGCTTGTTTCCGCGCCGGGGCGGCGCGGCCACCCTCCGGCGACGAGGCGTCACCGCCACGCGGGCGATGCTCCCGTTCTGCCTCGCTTTTGCGATGGCGATATGCTTTATTAAACGAACCTGATGTTTATGCGTTCGCGCCGTTTCATGTTATTTTTGCTCTGCCTGTTGTGCGGGACTGGCGCGTGGCTCCTTTGGCATGGCAGGGGCGGCTCGCCGAGCCGCCCTCATGAAGCGGTCGCCCCGGCGGGGCAACCCTACCGTGCAATGCCCACGGTTGCCAACCGGGGTGTCATCAACACAAATGTGTTGCAGATCAGCATGGCGGATTGGAACACCAACAAGTTCGCCGGACGCCTCAGCAACACAACCAAGACCATTGGCCAGTTGGTGGGCGACAGCCATGCGATTCTGCTGGAGAACGCGCTGATTGACACGGCCGAGCCGTTCAATTTTGTCTTCCCCAAAAACCTGCAGCCGCAGGGTGATCCCGGCGCTTACATCGTCCAGGCGCGCGGGCCGGTTGACAACGCCTTCCGCGCGATGCTGGCGCAGGCGGGCGCGACGATGGTCGCCTACATTCCCAACGACGCCTATCTGGTGCGCGCCTCCGCCGGCGTGGCCGGCGCGCTGGGGGCCGACCCGCAGACCCAGGCGGTCGTTCCCTATGAGCCATATTACAAAGTGGAGTCATCATTGCTTCCCCAAGCGGTCAATCAAATGCAACTGCCGGATGGCGCGGCTTTAAACCTGGCTTTGTTTGCTAATGATGCGAAGGCAACGATTTCTCAGATTGAAAACTTGGGCGGACAGTTGATCGGGCAAGACCAATCACCTTTTGGTCCTATTGTGCGGGTCATCCCGCCAAAGGACTGGACAACGCTGGCCACGCTTCCGGGCGTCCAAATCATGGAGCCGTTCCATCCGCGCTCAGTGGCCAATGATATGTCGCGCGCCGCCGTCGGTGTGGCCGCCGACAGCCTCACGGCAACAAATTATTTGGGACTGACCGGAGCGGGTGTGACGGTGGAGGTGAACGACACGGGCATTGACGCCCAACATCCCGATTTAATGGCTGGTGGCACGTATGGGAAGATCATCGGCGTCATTGGCGACGCGCCGCAAAGTTTGGTGGACACCAATGGCCACGGCACGCATGTGGCGGGCATCATTGCCGGAGATGGCACGGAATCCACGACCGTGACCAACGCGCCGGGTTCAACATTAGCCAATACCAATAATGGCGTTCCGAGCGGCAGTCCGGGCCAATTTCGCGGCATGGCGCCGGGCGCGACGTTGTTTTCGGTAGGCGGCATTGAAGGCGGTTCGGACACCAATATTATTTCCGACCAGTATCTTCAGGGAGTTCCGGCGCTGACCAACGCGCTCATTTCCAACAACAGTTGGGATTACGGCGATGCGAGCTACGATTTGGCGGCGGCCAGTTATGACGCGGCCACACGCGATGCTTTGCCCTTGGTGACCGGCTCGCAGCCGGTGTTGTTTGTCTTTGCCGCCGGCAACGCCGGCAACGGCAACGACAGCGAAAACCTCGGCGGCGGCACCGCCGACTCGATTGAATCGCCGGCCACAGCCAAGGACGTCATTACCGTCGGCGCGATTCAGGAAGACCGCAATATCACGGCGACCGTCACCAATGCGGACGGCACGTCAGGCCAGCCCTGGCAGGCGGAAACCTCCACCGGCTACCGCAGCGCGGGATTTTCCAGCCGGGGCAACGTGGGCATCGGTGTCGAAGGCACGTATGGGCGTTACAAGCCGGACGTGGTCGCGCCGGGTACATTCGTTATTTCCACTCGCTCCGAGCAATGGGACATCAATTCTTATTTCTACCAGGACCCAACGAATTACCAGATAGCGACCTACAGTGACATCGCCATTCAACCGGACTCACTCTGGAGAAACTTTTTCCCCAGCGTTTCCACCAACGCAGTGCAGCTCACCATCAATATTTATCCGCCTGCACAATCACCATATCTCTTCACCTATTTGCCCATCTACGTGGCCTTGTTTAGCACGCCTTCCGGTTGGAATTTCTTCACGACCAACGATGAAGTTTTGATTCCGGGCAGCCCCGAAGCGCCGCCAAACTATCTTCAAAGTATTTTCACTTCGCAAAATTCTTTCCTCGGGGCCTTTGAATATGCCGTCAGCAATAACACCAGCGGGACGCTGAGTTTTGATTTGCAAACCGACATCATCACCACCAATGGCAGCGGAAATTATTTTCCGGTTTTGAGCAATCTGGACAATTCGATCGGCACGTTGAACAACGGTCCGGTATCAGGACCATGGTACCGCTACGAAACCGGCACGAGCATGTCGGCGGCGGACGTATCGGGCGTGCTGGCGCTGATGCAGCAATTTTTCACCAACACGTTCAGCGCCACGCCCAGCCCGGCCATGCTCAAGGCGATGCTCATCAACGGCTCGCAGGTGACCAGTTCGTCCTACGATTACGACCCTCAGGACTCGATCAACTACGAGGGCTGGGGATTGGTGAACCTGCCGGATTCCTTGCCGCCGGGCGTCGTCAATCGGCTTGGCGTGCCCTGTTCGGCTTTCATTCAAGACCAGAATTCCACGAACGCGCTGGCCACCGGCGACAGCCAGACGTTTTATGTTTCCCTGACCAACGGCCTCCCCTTGCGTGTCACGCTGGCATGGACGGACCCGCCCGGCGACCCCGCCGCCGCCATCAAACTCGTGAACAACCTCGTTCTGGTCGTCACCAATCTCAGCGACCCGACCAATCCCATTGTCTATTACGGCAACGACATTCCGTCGGGCTACACGGTCAATTCCACGCATACCACCAACACGCCACCGGTCTTTGACTCCATCAACAATGTGCAAAACGTCTATATGCCGCCAGGCGCGGGCACGAATTTTTCCGTCACGGTCATGGGCTACCGCGTCAACGTCAATGCCGTCACCGCCCAGACCAACAACGTCGTTCAGGACTACGCGCTGGTGATTTCCTGCGGCATCACCAACGCGATGACGGTAACAACCACGCCCGCTTCGTATGTTTCCAATCCGACCGGCGACCAGCAAATCACTTACCTTTCTCCAACCGCTGTGGGGTTTATGACCAGCTTTTCAGAGCTGCTGAACCAGTTTGCCGGCGCGAGCAGCCCGTTGCTGGGCACCAATACGATTGTGTTCCCGCCAACCAATGGTATTGGGCCGAACAACTGGCAGGTGACCGTCGGCCAGACCAACCAATGGCAATTTTATGTCGTCACCAACGTGAACAGTTATTCCAACGCGGCGTTTGTCACGTTTAATCCGAACGCGCCTGATCCGGACACGCTCTCCGTTCCGCGCATGGGCGTTTTCGCCGGGTCCGTGGACAATGCCTCGCGGGATGCGGACATTGACCTTTACGTCAGCACCGATCCGACGATCACGAATCTGAATCCGGCGGCGATTTCCAATTGTGTTGTCGGCGGACAGGTCGGGGCGCCGGGTGGCGCCACGTTTGCCGGCGCGTCGTTGGGACCTGGCACGACGGAATTTGTGGTGGATACCAATTCCCAGTCCCGGAGACACAGTGTCTATTATGTTGGCGTGAAATCGGAGGACCAGGAGTCGGCCGAATACGGTTTCATTTCCATCTTTAGCGCGGCGCCGTTCAGCTCGTTAAATAGCAATGGCGTTCAAACGGTCTATGGCGTGCCGGTGCCGATGAATATTCCCGACGGTGGCCGCGGCTATGTATTTGGTCTGGCAATTTATCCGGAACAGGTGGGAACGGTCACGGTCTCCAATATGTTTTACCATCAGAATTTCGGCGACCTCATCGGCACACTGACGCTTAATGGCAATCATGCCGATGTGTTGAACAACCATGATTCCTTCGGGAATCCCAACGCGCCCAATCCTTATCCGTATTACCTGAGCTACGACGACAGCACCGGTGGCGGCATTCCCGGTTCGCGCCCGTCAGATGGGCCGGGCAGCCTGGTCGGCTTCATGGGCCAGCAAGGTTTGGGCGTCTGGCAGTTGACCGAACTGGACGATTCGCTGACCCAGACGGGCACGGTGGATAGTTACACGGTCACGATTCAGCCGCACCAGAACCTTTTGGGTGGCGCCACCAATACCATTCAGCCGCAGAGTTGGTTTTACGGGTATATTGACGTGCCGCCCGGTGCTACAAATCTGACGGTCTATGGCACAAACGTATCCACGACGGTTGCTTCACCGCCACTGGAAATGTTTATTCAAATGACCAACGAGCCGACGCTGACAGATTACGGCTGGAGTAACATATTAAACAATCCCGGTCCGGCGGGTCCTGGCTGCTCCATTTCCATCGGCCCGCCGTTGACCTCGGGCCGTTACTTTGTCGGCGTCTATAATCCCAGCGCGTCGGCACAGTCGGTATATCTCTTGGCGACGATTGGGGGCACAGTGCCGGGGGAAATAATTTACAGTTCGAGCGGGCCGGTGCCGATTCTGGATGACGCGGTCACGACCAATTCCATCACTGTGCCGGACAACCAGACCATTTCCTCCATGGAGGTGGCGTTGCGGGTGGATCATCCGCGCGTGTCCGATCTGGTGTTTCATCTCATCGGTCCGGACGGCACGCGCGATTTGCTGGTGGAGAACCGCGGCGGCACGACCACCAACGGCATGGGCGCCACGCTTGCCACCAGCAACTTCGTGGCGCAAACATTTACCGGCAGTTACCAGACCACCACCAATGTCATTAATCCCGGGACCAACAACGGGACGCTGCAAATTAGCTATAATTTTTACCAACAGCCGGATGAAATGGCCCTGTTTTATACCAACGCGACGACTAATTTCTTTGATTCGGGGCTGATCAGCGGGAGCGGCGTGTTCAACGTTCTTTTCACCAATTCACCCATCATCGTGGTCATGAATCCCTATACCAACCTTTATGATCCGAATGACAGCTGGACTTTCACGGTGGATGCGTTGCAGACGAATCAATTCACCTACCTGGTGCTGACGGAGGACACCAACAAGACCACCACGCCCATCAAATTTGCGCCGCCACCGTTTGCCGCGACCAATGATTTATTTTATCTGCCCGAACAAGCGCTGGATATATTTGACGGCGGGAACGCGGCGGGCCTGTGGACGCTGGAAATCCAGGACGACCGCGCCGGGGCCACCAATCCCGCGCCGTCGCTGGTGAGCTGGCAATTGCGGTTCAACTACGTGACGACCGGGACGAGTCCCAATGGGATTCCTCCCGGCACAACGCAGACCTATGTCATTCCCGCCGGCGGCTTTGCCTATTATCCGGTGAATGTGCCGACCAACGCGGACGCGGCGACGAACCTTTTGCTCTTTGCCACCGGGCCGTTGAATGTTTGGTTCAATCCCACCAACGACCCCACCGGCACCAATCAGTCAGATTACCTGTTGCTGGCTGGTGCGACCAACGGTTCCTCGACCTTGAGCACCTTCAGCGTGCCCACGAACATTGTGCCCGGAGGGGTTTATTATATCGGCCTGCAAAACACCAACAGCTTTGCGGTAACCAACGGGTTTGAAGTGGATTTCCATTACATCCAGGTGTTGCCGCTGCCCCCCGGTGTGCCGGTAACGAACATCATTTCGGGAACCATTGCGGGAGACGGCATGGTTTATTATTCGGTGACGGTGCCGCCGGACGCCGATTACGCCACGAACCTGCTGCTCTCTTCCACCGTGCCGGTGAACGTGTGGTTCAATCAGAACAAGGTGCCGGTGGGCTTGTCGCCGCCGGATTCCCTCCTGATCAGCAACGCGACGAATGGCACCAATGTTTTGTCCTACAGCACCGTGCCGCCGCTGGTGCCCGGCGCGACGTATTATCTGGCCGTCCAAAACACCAACGGCCCCACCGCGACCAACGTGTTGGAAGTGAATTTCCATCTCTACTCCCCCCTGACCAACGGCGTGCCGGCGACCAATTCTGTTCCGCCGAACAGCTTTGCCTATTATGCGGTGCAGGTGCCGACGAACGCGGATGCGGCCACTAATCTGCTGCTCTTTGCCAGCCTGCCCGTGAACGTGTGGTTCGACCAATACGGAGCGCCCACCGGGTTGTATCCGTCGGATTATCTCCTGATCACCAACGCGACCAACGGGGTTTCCATTTTGACCAGTGCCACCACGCCGCCGCTGGTGCCCGGCGCGACGTATTATCTGGGCGTGCAAAACACCAACGCGGTGGCCGTGAATTTCGGGCTGGAGGTGAATTTCCATCTCGTGCTCCCGCCCAGCATCAGCAATTTCACCATCACGGCGACCAACCACGGCGTGACCAACGGCTTCCTGCTCCAGTGGGACGGCCCGACGAATTATCAATACACGATCCAGTGGACGACCAATCTCGCGGCGCCCATCCCGTGGAACACGGTCTTGAACCCCGTCATCGTCCTCGTGCCCACTCCGACCAACGGGAATTATTCCTGGTTTGACGACGGCTCGCTCACCGGCGGATGGCCGCCCCACAAATTTTACCGGGTCCTGGGCAGCCTGCTTTCCGCGCCGATTACGAATTCAACGCCCGTCACCAACGTCATCGTGGCCGGTTCCATCACGCCCTTGACGGTCACGGTGCCGGCCAACGCCATCGCGGCGACCAACCTTCTGGTTTCAGCCACCGGACCGGTGAACGTGTGGTTCAACCAGACCAATCCGCCCACCGGCAACACCGGCGCGGGCGACGTGCTGTTGTTGTCCAATGTGACCAGCGGCACGTATGTGCTCAACGGCAGTTCCGTGCCGCCGCTCGTGCCGGGCGCGAATTATTATCTCGGCCTGCAAAACCCCGGCACCAGCAATGTCACGTTCGTCTTTCAGGTGAATTTTGCCTATGGCTCGGCGTCGAACAACCCGGTGTCCATTTCCAGCGCGACGTTCACGAACAACGGCATCCTGCTGACGTGGTATGCCCCGACCAATTACCAGTTCCAGGTGCAGTGGACGACGAGCCTGGGCCAGCCGATTGGGTGGACGACCATTCCGGGCGTGGTGCTGACGAACCTGGCCTCGTTTACGCCGACCAACGGCATCGGCGAGTTCCAATACTTTGACGACGGCTCGCTGACGGGCGGGTTCGGGCCGTTCAAATTCTACCGGCTCATCGCATACCCGCCCGGCGCGACCATCCCGCCGGCCCTGGTCATCAACAACGTGCTCGCGTCGGCCGGCGGCCTCGAAATCCAGTGGAGCGGCTCGACGAATTATGTTTATGAAGTCGCTTGGACGACCAATCTGGCGCTGCCCGTGGCCAGTTGGACCGTCATCAGCAATCTGACCATCCCGGCGCCGCTTGCCTATACCAATGGTGTCTTCACGTACACGGCCACCAACGCGCTGACCGCCGGGTCGGCCCCCGCCGAATTCTACCGGGTGCTGCTGCTGCCGTAGCGCAGCGCCGGAGATGGAGCGCCTTGTGAAAACGATCGGCTACATCGGAGCGTTGCTGCTGGCGGCGGGTTGTCTGCGCGCGGACGCGCTGGCGGGGGAGGGACAAAATTTCAACGCGCGGAATTATCCCGGCCAGTGGACCCTGGCCACCAACCAGGAGGGCGTTGTCACCGCGACGGAAACTGCCGTCCGCCGGCAGGACGACGAGGTGTTCCGCCGGGTGCTGGTGCTGGGGACCGTTGCGGACGAACCGCCAACCGGGGAATGGCTGGCGGCGGCCCTAGGCCGGGAACCGTTGTGGCCGCCGGGAAGTTTCAGATCCAACCCGGATTGGGCGGACGACCTGCGCCACGCCGCCCGCGAGGCGGACATCCGGGATTTCATCCGGCAATACCGGCCGCCGGCCATTCCTTACACCAGCGAGGCCGCCGCCAGAAACACCGGCCGGAAAAAATTCAATTGTGTGGAGTTTGCCGAGGACCTCGTGAAGCAGGCCCGGGCCAGGGGCATTCCGGCGGAGACGGTGGGCATCGAGTTCAAGGGAGAAAAGACCGGACACGCCTGCGCCGGTTTTCCCACGGCGGAAGGCGGCGTGTTGTATTTCGACAGCACGCCGGGCGCGGGCGAAATCAGCCATCACGCGCACGAGGCGCGGGTGGAAACGGGGGAGCCTTACCGGCGGACGGATGGCGGGGAACTGGCCGTCGCGGGGGACCGCCCGATCACGAAAATCCTGCCGGATTTGGATCGTCTGGAACAACTGGCCGGGGCGAAACCGGCGGGGACCGCCTCCGCGTCGTCGTTGAGGGTGGAAAGCGAAGGCCGGGCGCCGGTGGCGGGGATTGAATACGCGGGACCGGGCACGTTGCGGGTTTCGGCAGCGCAACTTTCAAGCTGGGAGCGCGCCACCCGGGATTTTGAAGCCGTGCAGGCCGGCCGGCGGGAAATCCAAGAGCGCGTTGATGAAACGGCGGCCCGGCAGGCGGCGGCCCGGGCGTTGCAGGAAGACCAAAGACTGGCGAGTGAAGGCGATGCCTTTGGCCTGCTCCGCATGGGCGAACGCTGTCTCAGCGGGGATGGCGTGGCCCAAGACCCCGTCCAGGCGCGGCGGTATCTCCAGGAGGCCGCGAACCAGGGCAGCCCGACCGCGGTTGAAGAATTGGACGGGTTCGCCGGGGGAATGACGGCGCCTGGTCCCGACCGTGCGTTGAATTAGAGCATTTTGATAAAAACTGTGGCCGTTAGTTGAAAGCCCGCCGGGAAAATTCCGCGAGGTTTTGGACTGCACCAGCCCTCCGCCGCTTTCGTGCGCGTCCTGGCTTTCAACAGCGCCAGCGGGCTGGCGCAGTCCAAGACGCTGGCGCGGATGGCTGCGGCTGCTGTATGCGCGAAGCGTCCTGGAGAAGGCCGGCCAGCAGCCAAAGGGCCGGGTTGAACCCGCCCTGGTTCACGTCACCATTCATCGCCCTTTATGGTCGCCGCAACCGGATTTTTTTTCCAGCCGAATGTAGCCGGCGGTTGCGCCCTTCGTTTGTTATTTCCGCGTTTCGGCTAAAATGATTTTATGTGTTTACTTCCCCTTGATGATTTTATGAAACTGGCCGGGCAAAATGTATAAAATGAAGTGAAGTTCATGCAAAATGATTCTGCTCAAGCGTAATTTCTAAAAAATAATTCGAAAGCAACACAAGAACCGCGTAATGACTAACACCAAAAGTCTGCCGGAAATATACCCGCTAACCGGTGTGCGGGCGTTGGCAGCATTATGGGTACTGCTATTTCATTTACATGAAAAATTGGATTCAGCCTTTCCTGGATTCCGTTTCCTGTTTGATCCTGTGATTTTGCATGGATATTTGGGGGTGGATCTTTTCTTTATTCTAAGTGGATTTATTATTTCTTATAATTACGCTCAACGATTTTCAGTTTTCAGAATTTCAACCTACCTGGAGTTTCTCTGGATGCGGTTCGCCAGGCTTTGGCCGGTGCATTTCGTGATCCTGACAATGTATGCAGCTCTACTGCTGGGTGGAAATCATTTTGGCATATCATCAAAACATTCGTATTTATATTCTTGGGGGGGGCTGTTGCAAAACTTGATTCTTATACAAGCTTGGTCTATTCCAATTTATGAGTCATGGAACGTGCCGGCTTGGTCCATCAGTTGCGAATGGATTGCTTACATTTTTTTCCCGGTTCTAATAATTTTATCAAAGGCCGTAACCCGGTCAGTGCTTTTATTTATTGTGACCGGGGCGTCTGCACTTCTGATTATGGCGCTACTTCTACAAAACATGCATGACGATGGCGCTAACAGATACGGAATAATTCGCATCGCGGGAGAATTTGTAACCGGCGTTTGCCTATGCAACCTTTTTCATGCCAGAGCCGGTCTAAATTGGAATTGGAACATTATTATTTCGATTTCGTTAGTCGTCTCCATCTTGTTTCTCGGTTTTCTTTTGCCATTGTGTTCACTGGTTGCTTACTGGTGCGTTCCGTTTCTCGCGATAATGATCCTTGGATTGGCTTATCGCAGATGTGTGTATTCGCGTTTATTATCAACCAAACTGTTTTTATTCGGAGGCCACATTTCTTACTCGTTATACATGGTTCACTCAATCTCTTATATCGTTCTCAATCATCTGTTTCCAAAACTTGAAGCAAGGCCAATGTCATTCATGGTTGATTTAACATTTTGTGTAGTTGCAGCAACAGTGATGTTTTACTTCGTGGAAGATCCATGTCGCAAGAAAATGCGCAAATTGTATCCACGCCGCAAACAACAACCATAACGTGGCGAAGAGGGCAGGATTTCGGGCAATGTCACTTGCTGCAGTTACGGCCATGCCAACCGTGCTGTACCCGCGGTTGCTTTTGCCCCGCCAAATGCACCGCCGCCCGCCGCCGGTTTTTTTTGCTTTTGCCGGAATTTTCCGATAAGCTTCCCGGTTCGCTTAATCGCAGAATTCCGGACCATGAGCAAGACACAGATCCGCATCGGCGGCGCGCGTGAGCATAATCTCAAGAACCTCACGCTGGAAATCCCGCGCGACCGGCTGGTGGTCATCACCGGCCTGAGCGGCAGCGGCAAATCGTCGCTGGCGTTCGACACGATTTACGCCGAGGGCCAGCGCAAATACGTCGAGAGCCTGTCCGCCTACGCGCGGCAGTTCCTCGACCAGATGCAAAAGCCGGACGTGGATTTCATCGAGGGGCTTTCGCCGGCCATCGCCATCGAGCAGCGCAGTTCCGGCAGCAGCCCGCGCTCCATCATCGCCACCACCACGGAGATTTACGATTATCTGCGGCTGCTCTACGCGCACGTCGGCCAGGCGCATTGCCCGGACACCGGCGTGCCCATCGTCAGCCAGAGCACCAGCGACATCGTGGACAAAATCCTCGCATTGCCGCCCAAGACCCGCGTCATGCTGCTCGCGCCGGTGGTGCGCCGCCAAAAGGGCGAGTTCCGCGACGTGATTGAACGCCTGGCGCGCGAAGGGTTCGTGCGCGCGCGCGTGGACGGCGAATTTGTGGAGCTGGAAGCCGACACGCGCGTCAAGCTGGACAAGAAAAAGTTTCACAACATCGAGGCGGTGGTGGACCGGCTGGTGATTGACGAAAAAATCCGCGTGCGGCTGGGCGACTCGGTGGAAACCGCGCTGCGCTGGGGCGAGGGCGTGATGTTCGCATTGCACCAGATGCCGGCGGTCGAGAGACGAGAGACGAGAGTCGAGGGCACGAAGTCGCGTCCGGCCCTCGACCCTCGACCCTCGACCCTCGACTCAAGTGAGTGGACGGAGACGCTGCACTCGAACCAGATGTGCTCGCCGGCCACGGGCAAAAGTTTTGACCCGCCGACGCCCAAGCATTTTTCCTTCAACGCCCCGGCGGGCGCGTGCCCGGTCTGCCACGGCCTCGGGCAGAAAATGGTTTTTAACGAGGACCTCGTCGTGCCCGACCCGGAACAGCCGCTGGAAAGCGCGATCCAGCCGTGGCGGCGCGCGGGCAAGCGGATGAACATCTATTACAAGGCCATGCTGCGGTCGGTCGCGGCGCATTTCAACGTGGGCCTGGAAACGCCCTGGAAAAACCTGCCGGACGATTTCAAAAAGGTCCTGCTGCACGGGTCGGGCGAGGACGACGTGGATTTTCATTTCTGGCGCGCGGGCAGCCAGCACAGGTCAGCCGGCCGTTTGAAGGCGTGCTGCCCAATCTGGAGCGGCTCTTTACCGAGAGCGAGAGCGAATTCATCCGCAACCGCATCAAGCCCTACATGAGCCCGCAGTTCTGCGACACCTGCAAAGGCAAACGGCTCAAACCGGAAATCCTCGCGGTCACTTTGGGGAGCGCGGGCGTCCCGCCCGCGGTTTCCGGTGTCCCGCCGGAAAACTCAAAACTCAAAACTCAAAACTCAAAATTAAAGATTCCGGGCCTGTCCATCATGGACGTGTGCGCGCTGTCGGTGGAGCAGGCGGATGATTTTTTCGCCACGCTCAAGCTCACGGAATTTCAGGAGAAAATCGCGCACGACGTCATCAAGGAAATCCGGGCGCGGCTGGGCTTTTTGAAAAATGTCGGCCTCGGCTATCTCACGCTGGACCGCGAGAGCGGCACGTTGAGCGGCGGCGAGGCGCAGCGCATCCGCCTGGCCACGCAGATCGGCGCGGGCCTGGTGGGCGTGCTCTACATTTTGGATGAGCCCAGCATCGGCCTGCACCAGCGCGACAACGACCGCCTGCTGGCGACGCTCAAGGGCCTGCGCGATCTCGGCAACACCGTGCTGGTGGTGGAGCACGACGCCGACACCATCCGCCAGGCGGATTACGTTGTGGACCTGGGGCCGGGCGCGGGCGTGCACGGCGGCGAACTGGTGGCGGCGGGTCCGTTGCCGGAAATTCTGCGGAACAAAAATTCGCTCACGGCGCAATATCTCACCGGCGAACTGTCCGATTCCGGTTCCGAAAAAGCGCATCGCGCCGTCGGAGGAACGCGGCTGGCTCGAGGTGCTCGGCGCGAAGGAAAATAATCTGCAGAACATTGACGCGCGGATTCCGCTGGGCACGTTCACGGCCATCACCGGCGTCAGCGGCTCGGGCAAGAGCACGCTGGTGGACGACATTTTGCGCCGCGCGCTGTTCCGGAAATTTTACGGCTCCAAGGAGACGCCCGGCGCGCACCGGGCGCTGCGGGGTTTTGAAAACCTGGACAAGGTGATTGTGATTGACCAGACGCCGATTGGCCGGACGCCGCGGAGCAACCCGGCCACGTACACCGGCATGTTCAACCACATCCGCGACCTGTTCGCCCGGCTGCCGGCGGCGAAGGTGCGCGGTTACGCGCCGGGGCGGTTCAGCTTCAACGTCAAGGGCGGCCGCTGCGAGAAATGCGAGGGCGACGGCGTGCTCAAGATTGAAATGAATTTTCTGCCGCCGGTGTATGTGACCTGCGAGGCGTGCGGCGGGCGGCGTTACAACCGCGAGACGCTGGAAATCACCTACAAGGGCAAGAACATCGCCGACGTGCTGGACATGACGGTGGACGAGGCGGTGGATTTTTTCCGCGCGGTGCCGCAGATTTACGAGCCGCTGCTGACGCTGGCGGAGGTGGGGCTGGGCTACATCGGCCTGGGGCAGGCGGCGACGACGTTGAGCGGCGGCGAGGCGCAACGGGTGAAGCTGGCCGCGGAATTGAGCCGCAAGGCCACCGGCCGCACGCTGTACATTCTGGACGAACCGACCACCGGCCTGCATTTTCACGACGTGGCCAAACTGCTGGAGGTGCTGTTCAAGCTCCGCGACACGGGCAACACGCTGCGTCGTCATCGAGCACAACCTGGACGTGATCAAGACGGCGGACTGGATCATTGACCTCGGCCCGGAAGGCGGCGCGGCGGGCGGAAGCATCGTGGCGGAAGGCCCGCCGGAAAAAATCGTCACCTGCGCGGACAGCCACACGGGACGGTATTTGAAAAGCGTCCTGTGACGGTTGTTTTTCAAATTGTGCCTGGATTTTTCGCCGGCCGCGCGCCATCAGCGGTGGCGTTGAAAGGCCGGCACGGGGGGAGGCGGCAATTTGGGGAAGCGTTGAGTTTTTTTCCTTACGGGCGTGGATTGAACTGTCCTCACGGGACGGCGCACGCCGCCATTGAGGCTGACCCCCATGCCGAGCAGACCCGTAAACCTGAACATATCACCGCTCAGATCGCCAAAGGCGAAAAGGAAATACAAGGACTGCGCGACAAAGGCGGCGAAAAGAAGGGTATTGACCGTTTTCAAGGCCGGATTGCTGTAACGATAGTTGAGGTAAAGGACCCGGGTGCCCGCGGCCAAAAACCAGAGAAAGGCAAGGCAACCCCAGATGCCAAAGGGAATGACGACGGACAGCGGGCCGCTATGAAAATCCTCCGCCAAAACCGCGGATTGGTTTTGTGCAAATGCTTTGACGTCGTTCGATGCCATGAAATCAAAATTCTGCGACGAAAGGACGTAACCCTCGCCGAGGAGAAGATGTTGGGGAACTTCCGGCAGGATGGCCTGCCACATTTGCACGCGCCAGTCCCAACTGTCCTGGGCGTCCATTCGCGCCGCCGTGCTCATCTTCAAGGGCAGAAACGACAGCGCGCGCTGGAACGTATAAGGCAGGTGGGGCGCCAGAGGAATCAAGGCCAGTCCGCCGAGGATTCCGGCAACCGACAGCGCCAACATCAGCCGTGTTCGATGCAGGCCTTCCAGGTAGAATTGCAGCGCGAAGAGCAACGCGGAGCTTATAATAAATCCGCGAAACCCGCCGAAAAGCCCCAGAATTAGAAAAGCGAACAGCGTCATCCACCGCAACGGTTTGCCGGAGAGGAAAATTCCCCGGATGCCATACCGGGCCAGCATATACGGGACAACCAATGCCGCCGTAAACGTTGCGCCATTCAGACGGGTCATTTCGGAGTCGGGCCCCTGCGCGTGCATAAAATTGAGGTTGGGTGCGAAAACCCAGTAGATGAAGTGCAGGGGGCCGGGCACCAACGGCAGGAGATCGCCGATGATGTTGGTGACGCCGCCCAGAAAGAACAACCCGAGATACAGATTTTTTCGCTCAAGCGGGATCCGCCGGGCGGTCAGGGCAAAATAGCCGAGGATTCCGCCCATCAGATAGAAATATTTCTTTCCCCCGTACTCGTCGCTGCCCAGCGAGCGCACCCCCAGCCCGGTCATTTTGGCGGTGAAAATAATCACCGCAACCATGCAGAGCAGCGGCAGGGTGACTTGCGGCACGCTGATGAACCGGCTTTCCTTGCTCAACATCCGTTGCAGCACTGAAATGCCCAGGCTGAACGCGACCATCAGCAGATACAGGGAAGGGTGGCCGGGCAGGAAAAAAACCACCGCGGCCATGTTCCAGCTCAACAACAACAAGGGATAATGCCAGCGGAGCAGCAGGGGGAAAAACAGGGTGAACGCCAGGACACCATAAATGGTCAGTTGCGAGAAAGTCAGCGGGGTCGCCAGCAAAAACCCCAGCCAGATCGCCAATACCACACACACCGCGTAGATGATGAACGACCGGAAAAGCGCCGCAAAGTTATTCATGGTCCGGCAAATTATGGCAAATCCCACAGCCGGTGGGGCCGGGTCCTGATCTGCCTCCGGTGCGCGGGCTTCAGCCCGCGCCGGCGCGCCAGGGGCAAGGGACAATGAACCGGCATGAATGCCGCGCTCCTTATATTAAGACACTGCCGCATATTGGCGCTGATTGCGTAACGATACCCATTATATTACAACTTGCGAAACGCTGGCAACAGATTCTTCCGGTTAAGCGTGACCGCGTGTCGAATTTTTTTGTCGCCGTGGCAGCCAGCGTGGGTTGGCCCCAATTGCATCGCAAAATCCGGGTTTTGCCAAAGATCACGGCCGGCCCCTGCCGGCTGCCGCGATTTCCTCCAAAAGTGCGCATCTTGACCCTGTCCTTGAGGCAGGCAGGGACATCGCGCCGCGATGTCCCCGCCCGCGCACCAGCGGGCGGAACGAACGCCAATAGTTGCGCGAACCATTGCGCCGCTGAACGCGGCGCGGACGGCGCAGCGCGCCGTCCCTACCAAGGACAGTGTCAAGATGCACCCCTGGATGATGGAAATTCGTTTTCATTGATAGGCCGCGATGTCCCCGCCCGCGCACCAGCGGGCGGAGCGAACGCCAATAGTTGCGCGAACCATTGCGCCGCTGAACGCGGCGCGGACGGCGCAGCGCGCCGTCCCTACCAAGGATAGTGTCAAGATGCACCCCCTCCAAAATCCCCCTTTGGTTTGGGCTTGTCCGCGTGCTCCAGGCTTCTAAAATTCGCCGACACGCGGAATGACCGGCCCGATGAAAATTCTGATCAACTGCAGCCTGCCTTTTGCCCTGACGCATGGCGGCCAGCAAATTCAAGTGGAACGCACCCAGGCGGCCTTGCAGTCCATCGGGCTGGAGGTTGAGCCGGTCCGTTGGTGGGACGATAAACAGACGGGTGACCTCATCCACTACGCCGGCCGGATGCCCGCCGCCCAAATCGAGCTGGCACATCAAAAAGGCATGAAAGTGGTCATGGCCGAATTACTGACCGCTCCCGGCTCGCGTTCGCCGGCGCAATTGCGGCTGCAACGAATTTTAAACCGGACCCTGGAACGCGTCGCGCCGGACCATTTTGTCGCCGCCTTTAATTGGAAATCCTACCGGCTGGCCGACGCCAGCATTGCGCTGACGTCCTGGGAGGCGCATTTGATGACCTATCTTTTCGCGGCGCCCCCGGAGCGGGTGCGGGTGGTGCCCAACGGCGTTGAGGAGGTCTTCCTGCAGGCCCCGCCCGTGGAACGCGGGCCGTGGCTGGTCTGCACCGCGACGATCACCGAACGCAAACGGGTGCTGGAACTGGCGGAAGCAGCCGTGCTGGCCCAAACCCCGGTCTGGATTATCGGCCGGGCCTACGCTGAATCCGATGCTTATGTCCAAAGGTTTTATTCCCTGGCCCGCCAGCATCCGAAGCTCGTCCGTTTTGAGGGGCCGATTCAAGACCGGGCAAAACTCGCGCGGGTGTATCGCGCGGCGCGGGGATTTGTGCTGTTCAGCGCGATGGAAAGCCTGAGTCTCTCCGCGCTCGAAGCCGCCGCCTGCGAGTGTCCGCTGCTGTTGAGCGATTTGCCATGGGCCCGGAGCACGTTCGGCGGACACGCGCGCTATTGTCCCGTCGCAGCGCCCGAACGCGCGGCGAAGGTCCTGAAAAAATTCTACGACGATGCGCCGTCGCTGAAACCGCCGCCCAAACCGCTGACGTGGACCGGGGTGGCCCGCCAGCTCCAGGCGATTTACGAGCGGGTATTGAGCACTTCCCGGTAAATCTCCACGTGGCGGCGCGCGATGGTTTGCGGATGATAACGTTCCCGCATGAGCGCCGTCGCGCCAGCCGGCGACGGCTGGCCCGTGTTCAGCCAGCGGGCAATGGCGGTTTCCAGCCCGGACCAGTCGTTCGGGGCGAACAGTTCCGCGCCCTCAACCCCGGCGGCAATATCCACGATCCCGCCCACCGAGGCTGCAAAGAGTTTCAGGTCCCGCGCCAGCGCTTCCGCCACCACCAATCCGAATGCCTCAAAGATGGGGGTGTGGATCAAGGCCGACGCCTGGTCAAAACAGGCAACCAGTTCCTCCACGGTTTTGGTTTTCCCCAGGTAACGGGCGAAGCCTTCTCCTTCCGCCGTTCGCACCCGGTCCAGGAATGCCCTGGCATAACCATTTTGTGGATTGGCGCTGCCCAGAAACCAGATGTCGAATCCCGGATTTTTCCGATGGAGCGAGCCGGCCACCTCCAATACCTTCAACTGTTGCTTGTTCTCGCAAACCTCGCCGGCGTGAAGCAGAACACAGCGCGGTTTCCGGCCGGCGGGGAGGGGCTGCGCGAAGAAACGTTCCCGCAGGGCATTGGGCACCAGCCACGTTTGCCGGGCGCGCGCGGCGACGATTTTCCCGGTGTAGCGCGAGTTGCAGAACACGCCCGCCGTGCGTTTCAACGCGAAATTCTCCAGCCGGGCCGCGCACCAGGGAAAGCTCCCGAAGCGCGCCCGGGCCACCCGCGCGGCATCCACCATGTTTCCGTGGATCGTCAGCACGTTGGGGAAACCGGAAAGGACGGCGCTGATGGCGCAGTCGCGCTCCGTGCCCTGGCCATGCACGATGTCGGGCTGGATTTCCTTCAACTTCCTCCGCACCGCGCGGATGCAGCCTTGATACCCCGTGCGCAGCCAGCCGATTTTGGGAACATGCAGGCTGTGATACCAGAGGTTGTCCGCGATTTTCTTTGGCGAGGACACCGGCTGTTGCAGACAGGAAACGACATGAACCTCCAACTCGGGCAGGACCGCCATTCCCTGAAGCAGGGCCTCGGGCGCCGTGCCAAAGCTGGGCGAAGGATTTGCATAATCCTTCTCATATTCCCGTTTGTCGGTGGTTAAAATGGCGATGGAGAGAGACATCTAGGCAGCGGTAAGTTCGACCAAAATTGTATCCGCGCCGCCCACCGGGCTTGTCCGGGTGCGTTCCATCTGTTTCCGGTACAGACGCAAAAATGATGGCAGCCGCCCGGTCAAATCCTTCAACAGCTTCGCCCTGCTCACGCTGCAATTGGGGCCGTATTGTTTCAAGCGGAAAACACCCAACGCCCTTCGCAGGGGGCCGCTCTTTGGGACAAACCAGCGCATTTTTGCGCCCAGAATGTCCGCGAGCCGCCGGTAAGCATCCAGATTCCATCGTGTCATGTGGTGGGGCGGATGGTTCATGATGTCGAACCAATCGGTTTCAAATGACATCGGCGAGTAAGGCGTGCTGACCAAAACCCGGCCGTTGGGCGACGCGACCCGCATCAGCGTCCGGACGAAATCCACCGGTTGTGACACATGCTCCAGGCAATGAAAAGAGGTGACCACGGAAAACTCCGCCGCCTTCAAAAAACCGGCCTCCGTTGCCGTTTCCACGGTCCCGCAAAATGCCTGGAAACCTTGTTGCCGGCACGCCTGGACGGCGGCTTCATTAAGATCAAGCGCGAATTTGTTTCGGGCCGGAATAAAATTGAGTTCCTGCAAAAAATCACCCTTGCCGCAGCCAACATCCAAAATTTTGAGGGACTGCTTGTCCCGTGGATTTTTCGCTTCCATCAGACGGCGCACTTCGCCGTATTCCCAGCGGATGCCGGGATAATAGGATTCAAACCGGCTGACCCATTGATAAAATGCCGTATTGCCGGGAAGCATCGGCCAGGCAAATTCGAGCCCGGTCTGCGCGCAGCGCCAGAGCGTATAATCGCTTTCCACAATTTGCGCCGGCGGGCGGGCATGGTAATACAGTTCCAGTTGTTCCAACAGAAGGGACTTTGACAACTCCCGGATTTTCTTGGGCGGCAGGGCGCTTAACGGGGAATGAACGGGGTCTGTCTGCTGGCTGGTGATATTCATCTGTGGATGCGGCAAAGAGTGGTTTAGTCGCGAAAAACAAAAAAGTCAAATATACTTCAGGGTCATCATTCAGATTAATTCCGTGCCGATTGGGCTGGCGCCAACGCATGGGTTGAACGCAAAAAAGGGACGGCGATATCCATGAATGCGGACTGAATCTTCTCCATGCCGAAGACGTTGGGATGATTTTTGTTGGCAAACTCTTCATCGGTCAGCAGGCGGGACCAGTCAGACACGGGAATTTGCTTTTCGGCGCAAACCGCGACAATCTGGCGGTCATATTCCCGATCGTAGGGCAGGCTGTCATCCCAACTGCCTCGGGGCATGAGAACGACCCTGATCTGAACGTGCTGGGCTTTGAGATAGTCCACCAACTCCCGAAACACTCCGATGGCTTCATCAATTTTTTCCCTCCAATCCGGTCCCATGTCCGCGCGGCGGATGTCAGCGTAGAAAGATCCTTCAAGCGTGCGCGGCGGTTCGGTGCCATGGTGCCGCCACTGCTTGAGTTGGTCGGTAAGGAGAACATAGAAACGGGACAGACACCTTGCCAGGCGCATCTCCTCAAAATCCATGAATGTTAAAACCTTGTTTGCCGGAACTTCGCGGATGCCCGACACAGGGTCGCAAACGAAGAGGCCATGGCGTTCCCAGTTATCAACAAAGGCCGGAGGCAGCGACTGGCTTGGATATTTTGCGGTTTCGGATGTGACTCCGAGGACGACGAGGCTCTTTTCGCCCCCCGCCTTCAGCATTCCCCGCTGCTCGATTAAATATCGCAGCTCGACCAGCTCCCCTTTGTGGTTGGAGGCGGAGATTGCGAAATTATGCACCAAGGCTTGTAGTTCCGGAGAAAGTTCCCAAAGCTTGGTCGAGTATTGGACGTCGGACGCGCCCAGGAAATAAACGCCGCCCCGGGAGAAGTCCACGCGGGGGAGTTCCTCATAGATCCATTGGTCGTCGGGTGACTCGACATAGCCGAAGTGTTCGAGGAGCGTTCGGGTCTGACGGCAGGAATCTTCATTCATGCGATACAGCCACGCGTCCACCGATTGGCTCCGGCTGATGGCATCGAGACCTCCAACGACGGTCGCCACGACCGCAAACATGAGCAGCGCGATCAGGAGTTGAATGCGCGCGGCGGACTGGGTTGATTCAGGCGGAGCCATTTAAAACGCCTTGTAGAGGACCTCCTTCAAGCTGTTGCGCAGAACGCAAAGGGTCGCAATCACCCCGACCGCACAAGTCGCTGATGCCAGCAAAAACAGGCGTACGCGTGGCGGCAGACGGGTCCAATGAGTTTTGAAGGAGATGAGGTTCATGGTCAGAGGTGGGCGGCGAAAACATTTCCAATGATATGGAACGTCTTTTCAAGATCGGACGCAAAGAAGAAAATGGTCAGGCAGGCAAAGTTCAGGGTGACAACGATGGCAACCACCCGGATTCTGGCATCTTGCAGGTAGCCGCGCAGCCCTTGCCGCCCGATGCGTTTGACCAGATAGTTCTCCCACAACTTCGTCACCGCCAGCCCGAGCCCGTTTAAGAATCCATAGACCACGTAATTCCAAGTGGAACCGTGCCAGACTCCCGCCAAAAAAAACGCGCCGAAATAACAAAGGAACGCAAGGGACGCCGCCTTTGCGGGCCATCGCGATGCGATCGCCTTGTACATCGGGGTGAAAACGTAGTCCCGAATCCAGAAGCCAAGAGTGCGATGCCATCGCGTCCAAAAATCAATCATGTTGCGGGACAGGTACGGACGGTCAAAGTTCTCCGGCATTTTCAGGCCGAACAGGGACGCACCGGCGATGACCATGTCGCAGTAACCGGAAAAGTTGAAGTAAATATACAACGGATACGCGTAGAACAGGCACGCGAATTTCAGAAGCCGCGTTCCAAACGCGATATGAGCCGCCTGAAACGGGTCGCTCAGCACATCCGAACAGGCTTTGAAAAGACCCAGACAAGGACTTGCCAGCAAGGTGATTTTGATGATGCCCACAAAAACCCTCAAATAACTGCGCAAAACGGATTCGGCATCCTTGAGGATCGGCGAAAGCACCAGCCAACAGCGGCAAAACTCATTGTAACGCTGGATCGGTCCGGCAACGAATCCAAAAACATTCAGTTGGAAATTGAGATAGTTCCAGAAGGCAAGGTTCTCAATCTGGCCCTCGTAAACGTCCACCGCCACTTGAATCTGGCGAAAGAGCATGTAGCTCCAGCCGACGGTGGCGATGACTTTTACAAACAACACCGACGGAAGAAAGAGTTTGGCGAATGCGTACTGCTTGAGGACAACAAAGACCGAGAGCAATAGTGCCAAATAAAGAACCAGAATGATCTTCCGCCGGAAATGCTGCAGCACGCCCGCCACCAGGTAGCCGCTTACGACAAAAGCGGCGAGTGCAATCCACCCATCCCGATTTGGCACCAGGGTGGCCACAAACCCAAGATTGCAGGCCGCCAGCAGGATCTGTCTGGCCCGAATCCCCGGCAGCAGAAAGAACAGCGCGGAAAGCGCCAGCAGACAGAATAGCCATTCAATACTGCAAACATTCATGGAGCCATCTGGTCAACCGCGCTTGGTTCCAACCAGCGCCAGCAATGTGCCGACATTCTGGCCATCTTCCTTGAGCCGCGAAATCTCCGCCGTCGCAAACTTGATCCCGAACCGTTTCTCCATGGCGATAATCAAATTCAAGTGCCCCAGGGAATCCCAGCCTGGGATATCAGCGGCGGTCATCGTATCGGTCAGGACCAGCTGGTCATCACCGAAGACCTCGCGAAATATTTGTTGTACGTCATTTCTCAGCTTTTCCATAAGTATTGTCTTCCTGAATAAAGGCGGTCAGCGGTTTCCATGCCGGCGTGAGGGGCAGTTCCCAACGCGTCGTTCCGTCAGCCGACTCCCCGATTTTGGTGAATCCCAAGCCGGTGTAATGCTCCCGAACCAGGGCGTTCTTGGGCGTTGGAATATATTCGCCCCGAAGCACCGACAGCCCGCGTTCGCGTGCCAGGGAGCAAAGGTGGTTCAGAAGAAACTGCTCGACACCACGTTTGAGGACCCGGCAGCTCATCAACCAGGTGTCGATTTCAAGGGCATTACCGCGGACGCAGGCCAGCAGCACGCTGATCAACCCATTGTCGCCAAAACGGTCAGCCAACGATATCGTCCGGGTAATCCAGTCGGGATCCTCGAGAATGCGGGACATTTCCGCAACCGAATGGCGGCGGGTCGTCAAATTGAACTGGTTGGAACGATGGATCAATTGCACGCTCCGTTCCAGAGTGGCGGCATGGATGGGTCCAATCCGGGCTTTCATCTCCAGCGAGCGCAGAAACGTTTCAATGTCCGCCGAGGACGATTGAATCTCGCGTCGCGCCTGATCGGCCTGGTAATAGGCTGTGCGCTGGAAATCCTCCGTGCCAACGGAAAGGACTTGAAAGTAGCGGTGCTGTTCAATCGTCCGGACCCAGCCGGTCACGTCATCAGGCATTTCCGGCACGGCCACTTCGGGAACCAGCTGGCGGACAATGGCCCGCTCGGCAGGATTGTCATCAATGAAGACCAGGGAATCCAGGCCGATATTGAGCTGTTGCGCGATGGCCCGCAGATTGGAGGCCTTGTCATTCCAATTGGCCATGAAGCACGAAAAATCGCCGTGGCGCAGCGCGATTTCCGGGTGTTTCTCGAACACCTCCCAGGCGACTTGATGTTCGTTCTTTGAACAAACCGCCAGCAGCACGCCGCGGCGGCGCAAGCTTTGGGCGTATTTTTGAAATTCCAGAAAGGCCTCGCCCGCCGGATCTCCCTGGCCCAACCGGATGCCACCCAGGCCATCATCCCCGATGACTCCGCCCCAGAGAGTATTGTCCAAATCCAGGACCAGGCACTTCTTGGCCAGCCCCAGTTGCGCGGCAACAATTGAGGCCACGCTGTGGGCATAGTCCACCAAACACTCGGGATCACAAGGCAGCTTGGCCTGGTGGTAAAAGCGCGGGTCGTCCCACCGCGAACGCCCGGCCAGGGAGGCCAGAAAATCAACGTCATGAATGTTGACGTAGGAAGGGGCGGCTTCGGCCAGTTTCTGGTTGACCAGCGCCAGGTATCTGCCGGGACTGCCGGGATGACGTGTTTCGTGGTTGGCAAAGGGCCGCCAGGACGGCAGTGTGAAATTATTCTGAATGATCTGGCAACCCAGGTCCTGATGCGCCCGCTGCCATAATCCCGCCCATTCGGCGTATTCCGCCTCAACGACCTTGCCGACATCGGCCGCTTCGCTGGCATAGCCGGGATGCTGCGTCAAATCGCGCCAGGTCGTGGCCAGGAACAAAACCTGGGGTCCAAAGCCATGCAACGCCGACCGGGGATCGATTATCTCCTGCCGGAACACGCCGTATTCACCCTCGTAAATGTTGGCCTCCACACCCGCGGCGAAGAGGAACAAATCAATGAAATCGGCAAGTTGTTTGGTGGTAAAACTGCCGAGGATGGCCAGCTTGACCGCGGCGCGGCCTGCCGTTGCCTTTCCGCGCAACTGTTTCCGTATTCGTTGCAGGGACTGCAGGCGCGTGTAGTCCAGTGTCGGAACAATGGCCCGCCGGAGAGCGGCCGCCGCTGCATTGCTGTCGCCTTTGGCGATGGCTTGGCGAAGGCCGGCAGCCAGCTCGTTAAACGCTTCGCTGGTCTTTTCGGCTGGTGCCGCGATCAGTTGGTCGGCCACATCGTGTAGATTTGGCCCGGGATCGGCGGACTCATGCATAGTGTAATTATGAGAGATGTTACAGGAGGATGGGCTTTTGTTCAACCTCAACAAAAAGCGATGTCGTGACTCTTTGAGAATGTCTCCTGGGAGGCGGAAATGGGCAACTGCTGGTTGATAAAGGTTCTGATAAGCTTACCTCTCCGCCTCAACCCTCATTGGAGTCTGCAGGAAAGGCAACAGGAAATTGTCTTCAATCACGGGAAACCTGGATTCTTTCATAAAACGGTCAAAGGTCCTTTGCGCCTTTCGCAAATCCAATGTCTCCGAACTGCGCCCGGCATTGGGGACAGGTTTTCGCTTCATATCCGTCTGAATGCGGGCGAACAGGTGGAGTTTCTGGGAAAAATAATGGTCCCGCGAAGTCATGCCCAGATGATAACAACAAGCCGTGTCCCGGAGGATTTTATGGCAGTGCCGGGTGTCGCCCAGGAAATGATCCAACGCGAAGCAACAGCTAAAGCTCTGTTCCGTGCCACCATGGCGCCAGGCCGTCCCGTTTCCCAATCTGTCGCGGTCAAAATAAAACGTTTTGCATCCGCCATGATGCAGTCCGCGCCTTAACCGCCGGGCCAGCTTGATCATAAGCGGCCCGCCGTATTTGAAAAGCGGTTGTGCCTGCCGGTGGTAGTACCAGCCTTGAAGCGAAAACACCAGCCGCTCGGGCGGCCATTGGGCGCAGGGGACGATGTCAATAAAATGAAAGCCAAGGCCATCCAGGGCTTCCAAAGCGCCCGGTTGGTTGACGTACAGGAATTCGTCATTATCAATGAGAATTGTTCGCGAGATTTGCGCGGGCAGAAACCGGTGGGCCCATTTTTCCAAATCCGACCGGATGGCCGTCCATTCCAAATCCGCCGAATAATTGGAGGTGGGATAGCTGGCCACCCACAGGACGAAATCCTTCGCTGAAAATTCAGACACCGTCAATTCCCGATGGCCCGGTGTCATCAGGGTTTTGTCAAGCGGCGGGGCGATCACCGGCAACTGCGGGCACAGCGATTGCTTGAGGGTTTCATGCGTGTGGGTGCCGGTTAATCCGCAAAAAATCAGAAAATGCTGGATGCCATAAAAGTCCCGGTAATACGATAGAATGGCCGGAAGCAACAAATAATTCTCCTTGTAGGTGGTGATGAGGCACCAATTGCTTTTCCGGCTCAACATGGAAGGATGCTATCCCAGGACCATTGACACTGACAAGGATTGACCCGCGGAAGCGTCAAACCGCCCCCAGTTGCTTCAGCGCATTTTTCGCCCAAAGCGGTGTCCGTTCCACAATATCCGTCCGCAATGACTTGCTTAATCCATACCGGAACAGGGCGATGGCGCCCCAGAGTCCCGGCAGCGCGGCATTCACTGCCAACTGCCATTTGAGGGGCCAATCCCGCGACAGCCACCAGATTGCCGCCGCCACCGGCGCCAGCCGCCACGCCAGTTGCCAGGCCGGGCCATACCACCCGGCCAATTCCCGCTGGCGCACGTTGAAGTACCCGGCGGTCCGCCACCAACAGTACGGGAGACTGAAGCTCAGCGTGCAAAGGATCGAAAACACCAGCATCAATGTGACGCTGCCCCACCGGAGAAACAGCAGGTTCAAGGCAATAAACGCCAGGCCTTCCACCAGGTAAACAAAACGCAGGAAACCAAACTGTTTGGTCAGGACGGCAAAGGCCGAGTGCGTCCGGGACAGGGTGAAGCAGCAAAACCATGCCGCCAGCAGGAGGTTGTTGACGGGCGACCAGTGGATTTTTCCGTTTGTCCACAGTTGCACAAAAGGGCCGTTGCAAACGGCGAAGAGCGTCCCGGCCAGCACCGCCAGACTGGCCACCAAAACCGCCACTTCCCTGAACCGCCGCAAGAGGCGGTCGCGCTCGCCGCGCACCATCATTTCGGCCAGGGCCGGTTCCGCGTAATCCAAAATCCGCCAGACCAGCACCGTCAATGCGTTGTAGGTGCGGGTGCAGACGCTCCAAACCGCCGCCACGTCCAAGCCCAAAAAACGGGTCAACAAAATCGTCTGGCTCGTGTTGATGAACTGCCAGCCAACGCCCATGGCAAACACGTCCCGGCCAAAGGCGAATAATTCCTTGAATTGCGCCCAACTGGCCCGGCCCCATTGGCCGCGTCCGGGCAACAACTTGAGCCAGACACACGCGGTCACGTTTATCAAAGCCGCGCCCAAAACCAGCGTGGCCTGGGCAACCAAAAGGGCGAACACACCGAGGCCAAAGGCGAAACCGAGCCACATTCCCGGCAGGGCCAGGCCGAATAACACGATTTGAGCAAAGTTGGAAATGTCAAAGCGCTGGTGCGCCGCGGGCACATTCGCAAAACTCCGCAGCGTGAAAGAGATGCCCGTCAGGAGTGACAATCCCAGCAACAGCCCGGTAAATGATTTTCTCAAATCCATCGGCACGTGCAGCAGCGCGCCACCCGCCAGGGCGAGCAGCGTTCCAATCAACAGGACCAACCCGCCTTGCACGGTCCCCACCAGCAGACTGGTTTTGATGACCCCGCCGTACGCCCCGCCGGCGCGGTCGTCCTTGTGGTCAATCAGAATGCGCACCGCCGCGTTGGTCATCCCCGCGTCAATCAGGGTGATGTATCCCGCGATTTGAGTTGTCACCGCCCACAAACCGAATTCCGCCCGGGTGAGATAGTGCAACGCCAGCGGCACCGACGCCAGGGTGTAGAGCATGTTGACCACCTGCAGCAGGTAACCCGAAGCCAGCGAATGGGCGAAGCGTTTGACTCTTGACATGGCTGATCAATTTATGCGCAAAACCACAGTGCCGGCGGCCGACCGCCGGCGGAACAGGTGCACTGAATTTAAGGGAGCGGGAGCCGGTTTGGCGAGCGCCAACACGCCAATGGCAATGGCCGGCGCCATCCCGCCAGGCCGGCGGCTTTTGTGGGTGCATCTTGACACTGTCCTTGGCAGGGACGGCGCGCTGCGCCGTCCGCGCCGCGTTCAGCGGCGCAATGGTTCGCGCAACGATTGGCGTTCGTTCCGCCCGCTGCTGCGCGGGCGGGGACATCGCAGCGCGATGTCCCTGCCTGCCTCAAGGACAGGGTCAAGATGCGCCCGCTTTTGTTGAACAGGAATTCCATGCTTGCCAACCACTGGGTCGCCCTTCAAATTAACCCGCATGATGTCAGATTTAATCTTCCCTCCGTTTTTCCGCCGGCGTCCCGCCCCGAAAATTCTGCCGCTTCGACGGCTTGAATCTGACCCTCGCGACGAACAGCCGCCGGCTTGGGGATGCTTGCGATAGCAACGGAGGCACACAACCATGGGTGAAGGCATCCTCCCTCCGCGCCGGATAGATACCATTGCCTACCGATTGCGGAATTGGCCGGCCATTCATCGCCTGGGCCGGTGGTTCCGCCGGACTTTGTGGAGCAGCCTGGTGGAGGGTTTTTGGGAGTTTGCCCGGCACTTTTTTGCGAAAAATCCGCGCTTTGGCCCGCCGTTGAAGACGTTCTCGGTGTACCGGGCGCTGCGCTGCGGCTGGCCCAAAATGAACGGGCGCATCGTGCTCCACGATCAGGGTGTGCCAAAAGTAACGGGCGATTCACTGCTGGTTAAGAGCGGCCTCACGCAGCATGTGGAGCAGCCCTGGCCCATCCTCTGGAGCGAACATGCCAATGCCCGGCTGGTCTCGGAGAGCCTGGCCCTCCTGCTGCCGGGCAAGGCGCTTTGTATCGAATCGGCGTATAATGAAGGGCGCTGGCGCTCGGATCCCGCCAGCCGCTATCTGCGATTGCCGCCACCCACCCGGCTGGCCGGCAACTGGACGAGCATTGTTTCCAAATGGGTGCCCAATCTGGGCCTTTCCAACTATGGCCACTGGCTGGTTGACGCGCTCCCGCGCCTGGCCCTGCTGTCTGAATTTCCTCCGGATACCCGGATTATTGTGCCGCCCGATTTGAGGCCGTATCAGAAGGAAAGCCTGGAGCTGCTGGGCGTGTGGGACCGATGCCGTCCGACCCCGGAAGCGCATCTGGAAATTGAACATTATTTCTTCAGTTCCCCCGTGGGCATGATTGCCTGTTACAACCCCTACATGATTAATTTCCTGAGAAAAACCCTGCTCCCCAAAAAAGATCCAAAATACTCCGGCCCCAGGAAATTTTTCATGCAACGCACAACGCGGCGCCGGCCGGTTGAGAACATTGAAGAGATTGCGGACTTCTTTCGCCGCAAGGGTTGGGCGGTCGTCAAGGACATGGATTTCACCCTGGCGGAGACGATTAAATTATTCTCCGAGGCCGAGGCCTTTTGCTCAAATCAGGGCAGCAATGTGACCAACGTGCTCTTTTGCCCCCCCGGTTGCACCGTGATGCATCTGGTGCCGGACAGCAACATGGACGGCTGGATTGACTGGATCGCCGAAGTGTGCCGGTTGAATTATCACTTTTCAGTTGTTCCCTGTGGCGGCCCTGATACCACGAAGATCGTCATAGACATCAAGCAGATTGAAGAATTTTTTGCCTCGGCCGGCGTTTCGTTCTAGCGGAGGCTGGTTCGTCAGCCAATTTGAACCCATTGCCCGGTATTCCGTCGCGATGACTCCGGCTTTCCCGGTTTCCGGCCCGCAACGTTTCAGCCGCAGATTCACGCAGACATTCACTGATATTTTTTATCCGTGTTTCATCTGAGCCCATCTGTGGCCGGGAAATTCTTCCGGGCGCGCCTGGCGGCTTGGCGATCGAATCTTTCCGGCTCAACGCCCGGAATACAACCGGTTCATCTGGCGCAGACGGTCGGCCAGTTCCTTCATGACATGCGTGGCGAAGAACGGGTTTTGCTGAATCAGAAAATGAAACCGCCGCTGGTCCACCTTGGCCAGCCGCGCGGGGCCGCGGGCGATGGCGGTGGCGCCGCGGGGCGACTGGTCAATGAGCGCCAGCTCGCCAATGATGGCGCCGCGTTGGGAATTTTCGACGACCTTGTCGCCAATCAGGATGTCCATCGTGCCCTCAAGCAAAACGAACATGGCATCGCCCCGTTCGCCTTCCTTGAACAGCACGTCACCGTGCGCGAGCCGCACCATGTCGTCCTGCTGGGAGAATAAATCCGCCGGATTCATTAGCGCAAGGATAGGTCACAATCAGGTGGCTTCAAGTTACAAACAGGTGACAAATTGGTGGCGATGGCCGGAACGCGATGGTTTTAACCGCCCAGCCGCCCGGGGCGCCAAGTCCTGAAACGAATTCTTAAAACCGCGAACCACGCCAAAAAAACGAACCATTTTTAAAAAAGGATTTTCGTGTATTTGGTTTATTTCGCGGTTAAAAGCCTGGCGTGCCCGGCGTTTTGGCGGTTGGGTTATGATCCTTTATTTCGCGGAGAACGAGAACACGGTCGTGCTCTGGAAGGTTTGTCCGGGCCGGAGAATGGTGGAGGGGAAGTTGGGATGATTGACCGAGTCGGGATAATGCTGGGTTTCCAGGGCGAACCCATGGGCGTTGCCGGTGTAGAGCTGGATGCCGGGCTGGGTGGTGCGCACTTCCAGCACCCGCCCGCTCTGGGGATCGCGCGCGCGCGCCGCCAGCACGAGGGATGTGCCGGCGCCGGCGCGGTTGATGACGAAGTTGTTGTCATAGAGGCCGGCATGCGGCTTGAGCTGGTCCGCGCGCGCCCCGATGGGCGTGGGGGTGGTGAAATCCAGCGGCGTGCCCTTGACGGGGGCGATTTCACCGGTCGGAATCAACTCGGCGTCGGTGGGGGTGTAATGATCGGCATTCAACCAGAGCACCTGGTCCCGGATGTTTCCGTGACCGGCCAGGTTGAAATAGGGGTGACAGCACAGGTTGATCGGCGTGGCCTTGTCCGTGGTGGCCTGGAAATCGAGCCGCAGCTCGTTCCGGTCGGTCAGCGTGTAGGTGATGCTGACGGTCACGTTGCCGGGGAACCCATCCTCACCGTCCGGGCTGAAGTGGGTGAGCCGGACGGACGCCTCGTGCCTGCCCGGCGGCAGCATCCGGGCCTGCCAGACCTGCCGGCCAAATCCGTTGCGCCCGCCGTGGATTTGATGGGGGCCGGCGTTGGCGTCGAGATGATATTCCACGCCGTCGAGGGTGAACCGGGCCTTGGCGATGCGGTTGGCAAACCGGCCGATGACCTGCGCCTGGGCGGTGAAGGTGTTGTTCAGGTACGCCTCGAAGGAATTGGTGCCGAGGACGACGTTGGTGAAGACGCCGCGGCGGTCGGGCGCCTCGATTTCGTTGAGCATGGCGCCGAAGGTCATCACTTTGACGACCATGCCGTTGGCGTTGCGCAGGGTGAATTGCCGGATGACGGTGCCGTCGGGCATTTTGCCAAAGTCATGTCCCTCGATTCGCGTCAGGGATTCGGCGCGCGCCGGCTCCGGCAAAACGGTCACTGACAACAACGCCAGCGAAAACAGGAATTTGGGCAGGTGCATGTCCTGTGATTTAGGAAATTGCCGGAGGAAAAGCAAAACTGAAATCAGCCCGAAGCGTGGCGGGTGACGGGTTTAACCGCCCAGACGCGAAGGGCGCCAAGGGTTCTTTGGCCATAGATTCACACAGGTTTCACAGACGTTTTTCATCCGCGTTTCATCTGTGTCCAGCTGTGGCTTGGAATTCTTTTTGCGCGCCTGGCGTCCTGGCGGTTTCTGCCGTCGTCTTAGCGGTGATGCCCGCCGCCACCGCCATGCCCGCCGCCACGATAACCGCCCCAGCCACCACGATAACCGCCCCAGCCACCGCCCCAACCAAAGGACACCGACACCGCCGGGTAAGGATAATAGTAAGCGGGATAATAGCCGTAGTAGGGACCTTGGGAGTAAAGCCAGTTGTCATAGTAATAGGTCTGCGTGTCGGGAATGACATAGACCGACGAGGCCGGAACGGTTTGAACATAAGTCACCGCGGGCGGCGCGGTGGCGGTCGAAGTTTGAGTGTTGTAAGTGCTTGAATCAACCGTCGGTGAAGTGGCGGCGGACGCGGTCTGGGCCGTTTGCGAGCGCTGGTTCAACATGGCGTTGATGACGGGATCGGAAACACCCTGCTGCCGCAGGTAAATAATCTGGGCCGCGTTCAGACCATAGTTGTTTCCCGAGTTCTGGATGTAGGCGATAATGGTGCTGTCGCCGACTTTCGCCTGCGAAAGTTGCAGGACCTCCGGCACGCCATAGGACAATTGCGGCGCGGCCGGGGTGGCCGCCGCCGGTTGGGTGGTGGTGGCAGTTGGGGAATTCTGCGCCACCGCGTTGCCCGCCGTCAAAGCCAGCACGGTGAGGGCGATAATCGTCAGGGGCGGTTTTTGAAAGTTTCGAGTTTTCATAAAATCAATGATTTTGACAGCTGAACCGGTCAACCAGTTCAACACCAGAACTTGGTGCGAGTTGCCCCGGCTGTCAAATGTTACCGATTTAATCAATAACCGCTGAGGCGCCGAGACGCAGAGATTTAGGCCTTATTTTCTCCGCGTCTCTGCGGTAAAACCTAGGCAAGCTTTTCCCGGCGGCGCAACTGTTGTTCCCGTTTTTTGATCTCGCCGCTCAACAATTCCTCCGCCGACCAGCCTTTGTGTTGTGCCAGTTCCGCCAACGCAAAAAGTTCCCTGGCCAGGGCCGCCTTGGAGAATTGTTGTTTTGAACCGTGGCCGTCGGCAAAGGCTTTACGCGCCTTCTTCACCAGTTTTTCAGCGCGCAGCAGGGCGGGCAGATGTTTCGGGATGCCGTCAAAGGCCGAGGCGCGTTCGTGCCGCGTCCCCTTTTTCTCGGCGTGCTTGATTTTTTCCCAGTTCGCCCAGACTTCGTCCACGCTTTTGACCTTGGTCCGGCCGAAGACGTGCGGGTGGCGGCGCACCAGTTTTTCCACAATCAACCGGCAGACCTTTTCGAAATCAAACGCGCCGCGTTCGCGCGCCAACTGGCAATGAAAGACGACCTGCAACAACAGATCGCCAAGTTCCTCGGCCATCTCGTGGTCGTCCTCCGCCTCGATGGCGTCAATCAATTCATAGACCTCCTCGATGGCGTGGCGCCGCAGCGTCCGGTGGCTCTGCTCGCGGTCCCACGGGCAGCCCGCGGGCGAGCGCAGCCGGGCCATGACTTTCAACAGATTCTCAATGCCAGCTTTCTTCTTCATTTAATTTTAACCGCCGAGGCGCCGAGGCGCGGAGAAGAAAAACGTGAGATCGTCACAACGCGGCATTCTTTTCAACAAAAACGCAAATCTCTGCGTCTCCGCGTCTCTGCGGTTCATAAAATAACGAGGTCATCCCGGTGGACGAGCTCCTCCTTGGGCAGTTGGCGGGCGCGGACGGCGGCGGAATCGAACCGCGCAATGCCGCGCGCGAACTCCGTCCCGTTCAAATCGCAAATCCGCACCACGTCGCCGGCGGCGAATTCGCCCTCGCAGCGCGCGACGCCCGGCGGCAGCAGGCTCCTGCCCTTCTCGCGCAAGGCCAGTTTCGCACCGTCATCCACAATCAGCGCGCCCTGCGGATGATGGAAAAACGCAATCCAGCGCTTGCGGCCTTGGAGCTTTTTTTCCGGTGCGACAAACAGCGTGCCTTCGTCTTCGCCGGCCAGGATTTGGGCCAGCACGTTTTTCTTCCGGCCCGCTGCGATGACGAGCGGGATGCCGGAGCGCACGGCGATCTTCGCCGCCGCGATTTTCGATTTCATGCCGCCCACGGCGGTGTCGCTGCTCGTGCCGCCGGCGAGTTTTTCAATCGTCGCATCAATGTGTTCGATGACGGAAATGGTTTTGGGATCGGCCTTGCCGAAATTTTCGATGACGCCGTCCACGGTCGTGAGAATCACGAGCAAATCGGCGGGCAGCAACGACGCGACCAGCGCGGACAGCTTGTCGTTGTCGCCGAACTTGAGTTCCTCGAAGGAAACGGCGTCGTTTTCGTTGATGACGGGCACGACGCCGCGGTTGAGCAGCGTGACGAGGGTGTTGCGGGCGTTGAGATGGCGCTCGTGATGTTCGAGGTCGTCGTGCGTGAGCAGCACCTGCGCGACGCGCAGCCCGTGCGCGGCAAAGAGTTTTTCGTAAAGGGTCATGAGCTGCGACTGGCCGACGGCGGCACAGGCCGAGAGCGCGGACAGTTCGGTCGGCCGCTTTTCATAACCGAGCGCGCCCATGCCCGCGCCGACCGCGCCGGAGGTGACGAGCACGATTTCCCGGCCGGCCTGGCGTTGCCCGGCGATTTGCGCGACGAGCTGTTCCAGTTGGGCCGGGTCGGGCTGTTTGCGGCGGTCCGTGAGCACGCCGGTGCCGAATTTCACGACGACGCGGGCGGCGGCTTTGAGCGGGTCACGATGCACGCGCCGAGGTTAGAAGAGATTTCGCTCGCGGAAAATGCAAAAATGGTGCATGACCATTTATTGTCTCCGGTTAAGGAAAAACAGCTGGTTTCCAGCAGAACACCCAACCGGGCTGAAAATTATTTGACAGATGTTCCAAAATCGAAGAGGAAGATTCGCGGGTAAGAACCCTTGTAATTTTCCGTCGGCTGCCACAGCGCTGAAAAACCCGCGTAAGCCGGCGGACCAACATTTACCACAACCTTCGATCCATCCGTGGTCATTCCAATCAGATCCACCTGGCGTTGGGGCGGGACATTCCATATGTATTGCAAACCAGCGGCTGAAGTCCAGCGAAACGGCCGACCCTGAACGTCGCCGACCACCACGGAACCGTCTTCCGAGGCGCAGGCTGGGTTGGCGTATTGGTTTCCAAGAACACCGAGGTCATGCGACCCGCCGGTTTGCGTCCAGCGAACAACGTGTTTGGTATTGTCGGCCATCTTGACGACCGCGATGAGCGCCGTTCCATCAGCGGATGCGCGGATTACCGATGCCGACTGTCCGCCGAGACTGCCAAGGTCCTGAATGCCGCCAGCTTGAGTCCAGCGAAAGACGTGATTGCCTCCGGGTGAGGGAAAATTGAATGCTCCCGTTACCACTGTGCCATCGTCCGAAATCCCTTCAATCAGGGTGAGAGAACTCCCGGGGAGGCGAATCCCCCCAAGATCTTCGAAACCGCGCCGCCGGGTCCAACGGAAAAAATGGGGTCCCGGATAAAACTTGGAATCAATCCGGGCGGCCAAATTACCTTCTCCCGCGCATACCGAACCATCGGCGGACAGGCATTCCACTTGTGTGGATCGGTCTCCTGATTTTTCCCCCAAGTCCTGCATTCCACCGGCCGTGGTCCACCGAAAGGGGTGAAGGCTAAAATCTTTGCCGGTCAGGTTTGTGTCAACCAAGTTTCCCATAACGACCGAGCCGTCCCTCGAAGTTTGAATATCAATGGCCGTCGCCATCCAATAAACGGGTAGGGGGATGACGCCGATTGTCCGTGCCCCGTCCGCTTTCGTCCAGCGGATAATCTTCGCGGTTCCCGGGGAAGGCGGGATAAAATGCGCAGTCACGAGCAACTGTTCTCCGATCACAACCTTGCCATCACCGGATATGGCTTCTGCCCCTACGGAGGGACCGAGATTAAGCTGTCGGCAATTATCTGGAACGGTGGCATCTGCCCCATGATGGCCGGAGTTCCTCGCTGCGGTTGAACAACCAATCAAGCCAGTAACCGCCGCACCTGCTATTATCCCCAACCTGAGATACAGAAACATATGACCTTCATTTTTGAAGTTGGTAATGCCGGTTGTCACATCCGGCCCACCGCCATCTTTAGCCGGTCCACCATCCATTGCAATGTCATTGTCGCTTCCGTGCAACCACCATGGTCAAATGAAAGTTCGCGCGCGGAAAATGCAAAAATGGCACCGGGGGCCTTCCTCAACGCGCGCCGGGTCCGGGCAAACCGGCCAGCGAGTCGAAAAAGCCGCCGCCGCGCAACGCGACCAGCACGGCCAGTCCCGCGAGGTCGGCCTGGGACTTTACGTTTTTGATGACCAGGTTTTCGATGTCAATGTTTTGGGCGCGATTTTGGCGCTGGTCTTTCAGGTCAATGAACTTGACCCGGCCGATGGAGATGTTCATCACGTCAATGGGTGGAAACGGTTTGTTTGGGAAACCGCCCGACCTTGTGATTTTACCGCCGCCGGATTTTTTGGCCGGCAGCTTGAGTCCAAGCGCAAAAAGGTTCGTCTGCCCGTTTTGATTTTTGACGATGTCAATCTCGGCCAGGTCCAGGCGCAGGAGCGTGATGTGCCATTTGTGTTGGGCGAGCGCGACGGGATCATATTCCACGTGGATTTCCGGGATGTCCAGAAACGGCGTGCCGGCAAAATCCGGCGGGTTGTAAAGCCGGAGATTCTGGATCGTCACCGTCGGTTCCGCCAGGCCGAGGGAGAACCGGCCGATCTCCGCGTCCATGCCGGTCCGGGCGTGGATTTGGTGCTCGACATAGACCCGCAAAATCGCGTTGCGCGCCAGCAGCAGGATGACCACCAGCGCCACCACCAGAACGGCCAGCCGGAACAGCCACTTGAAAATAAATTTCATCATTTACAATTTACGATTTGCGCGCCGGGTTGAATGACGAATCAATCGTAAATCGCAAATCCCAACTCGTAAATCATATTGCCACGTCCTCGGGCCGCACTTCGAGGCATTCATCCTGGTCCTCCCAGACGATGGCGGGATATAGATTCAGCAACTGCGGCGCGAGTTCGCGGCCGGCGCGGGCGAGAAACCGCTCGGCCTCCTTGGCCGCGTTTTCGTAGGCGGCGTCGTAATTGCTGACGCGGCGGCGCTGGCGGTCGTCCCAATGCGCGACGGCATGGACGGGTTCGTATTCCTTTGCCCACGCGTCCAGTTCGGCGCGCACCTCGGCGGCAATTTCCTCGAACGGCACGAGCGTTTCATTGCAGTGCTGGCAGATGAGGCCGGACTCGCGCACATCGCGGGTGAGCAACGGCAGGAACGGGGCGCGGCAGCACGGCGATTCCGCGTAAGCCACCGGCGGCGTGGCCAGCCGCTTGAACCAGATTTGCCGGTTGTGCGCCAGTTGCGCCCCCAGCCGGTAGGCCCCGACGAGCGGATGCGACAGGCGCCACGCCCGGCCTTCGAGCTGGCCGAGCGTCTGTGCCAGCCAGCGCGCGAGGGTGAGGTCGTCCCATGGCTCAAACAGCCGGCCGTATTCCTGCCAGAGCCGGTCGAGCGGCGAATCCGAATCAAATGCCATGCCGGGCAGGATGGCGCGGGAAAAAAGCTTTGTCGAGCGGCGTTACCACCCGGCGGTGCATGATTCGGGGGTTTTGAAAAATTCCCGGCCCAAAGAACGCTATCCAAACCGCACGCCGGCCCCGATTATTCAATTTCACCGGCCCCGGGCCTGTGCCAATCTGGTTTTCGTTATGACCAATGCCACCGCCACTCGTGTGGCCGCGACCGCCGGTTTTCTGGCGGTGGCGCTCGGCGCGTTTGGCGCGCACGGACTGGAGAAAATTCTGGCGCAAAACGGAACGGCGGCCATCTGGGAAACAGCCGCCTTTTACCATTTCATACACGCGGTCATGCTGTTTGTGCTGGCGGGACGGAAGCCATTGGCCGCCGGACCGTGGTGGTGCTTTTTGGCCGGCATTGTGATTTTTTCCGGTTCGCTTTATCTGCTGGCCGCCACCAACGCCCGTTGGCTGGGCGCCATCACGCCGGTCGGTGGTGTGAGTTTTCTGGCCGGCTGGCTTTGGCTGGCCATCACCGCTGTCCACGCGAAGGATTGAAAGGGCGGGGCAGGGCATTTCGACTTTTCGGCCTCTGCTATTGAAAGTGTCGGCGGCTTCTGCAACCCTGACCCGGCGGGCCTGTAGCTCAATTGGTTAGAGCAGAGCACTCATAATGCTTTGGTTCTCGGTTCGAGTCCGAGCAGGCCCACCAATCCAAAGTCCGCCCGGCAAAATGAAAATCCGATTTTCCCGGCGGCTGGGCCGTAATTATCATTGCGGCTTGACGCCCAAGCTGTTTTGTTTCTTCACACCGCTTGAAAATCACGAACCTGAATCCAGACACGGACATCGGCGCCAGCAGTTGGCTGGTGGAACTGGACGCCCACCGCATCCTCCTCGACGCGGGCATGCATCCCAAACGCGAAGGCCGCGCCGGGTTGCCGATGTTTAACCGGGCGGGCAACGCCGATCTCGACGCCATCGCGATTTCGCATTGTCATCACGATCACGTCGGCGCGCTGCCCGTGGCGGCGCGGCATTTTCCCAAGGCGCACGTGCTGATGACCGAGCTGAGTTATTTCATCGTCGAGCGGGTGCTCCACAACTCGGTGAACGTGATGACGCGCCAGCGCGACGAACTGGGCATCCGCGAGTACCCGCTCTACCCGCACGACGAGGTGGACGGCCTCGCGCCGCAGTTTCAGGGCTTCAAATACAACCGCGAAATCGAATGGGCGGCGTTCCCCAAGGCGCGCGCGGGGATGCCTTCGCCCACGCTGGAATTTTTCGATGCCGGCCACACGCTCGGCTCGGCGGGCATCCTGGTTCGCGGCCAAAAGGAAACGCTGTTTTACACGGGCGACGTGTGTTTTCACGACCAGACGATCCTGCGCGCGGCGCGGTTTGAAGACGTGAAGGCGGACGTGCTCATCATGGAAACCACCCGCGGCAATCGCGTCACGCCGCCGGGATTTTCCCGTGAAAGCGAAATCGAACGGCTGGTCGCCGCCATTCAGGGCGCGTTCAAACGCAAAGGCTGCGTGTTGATACCGGCGTTCGCGCTCGGCCGCACGCAGGAAATGCTGGCGTTGCTGGCGCTGCTGATGCGCGCGGGGAAACTGAAGCCGCAGCCCATTTACATCGGCGGCCTGGGCCGGGTGTTCACGGAAATCTACGATCTGGAAGCCCATCGCACGCACCGCCAGCACACGAACCTGCAATTGCACGAGGCGCTGGAACTCGTCGTGCTGGAAAAGGGCCAGGCGGAAAAAATGAAACTGAGCGGCGGCCGCCTCTTCGTGATCACCGCCGGCATGATGAGCGAGAACACGGCGGCGCATGACCTGGCGGCGCGGATGATCGGCGACGAGCGGCAGTCCATTTTCTTTGTCGGCTACGCCGACCCGGACACGCCGGGCGGACGGTTGAAGGCGGCGAAACCGGGCGGGACGTTTGTCTTCAGTCCCAGCGCCGGCCGGGTCACCCGCAAGTGTGACGTGCGGGATTTTGATTTGACGGCGCACGCGAACCGGGAGGACTTGCTGGATTTTGTCGGGCGGGTCTCGCCGCGCGCGGTTTTGCTCGGCCACGGCGGCGACGATTCGCGCGCGTGGTTTGAGGAACAGATCCGGTTGCGCCATCCGAAAATCAAAATTCTCCACCCGCCACCCGGCGGAACCGTGGCGGTGTAAAAAAACCGCCGGTGAATTGAATTCACCGGCGGGTGCGGTCACTGCAAAATTTAGCCGCCGTTGCCGCTGACGATGTTGCCGAGGTTGAAGATCGGCAGATACATGCAGACCACCATGGTGCCGATCAGCAATCCCAAAAAGACGATGAGGAGCGGCTCCAGGAGCGACATCAGGCCGGAAAGCATGGTTTCCACTTCCTCATCCAAAAAGTTGGAGACCCGCTCCAGCATGTTGTCAATGTTGCCGGTCTGTTCGCCGGCGCTGACCATGCGGACGATCATGCTGGGAAAAACCGTGTGTTTGCCCAGCGCGGCGGCGATGCCCTCGCCCCGTTCAATGTCGCTGGAGGCGGCCTTGATGGCCTTTTCCATGAGGGTGTTGCCGACGGTTTGGGAGACAATTTGCAACACTTCCAGAATCGGCACGCCGCTGCGGATCAGTGACGCCAGGGTGCGCGTGAATCGGACGAGGCAGATTTTGTGCGCGATGGGGCCGAAAATCGGCAATTTGATGCGGTGCGCATCCCAAAAATCGCGTCCGGACTTGGTCTTGATGAAATAAATCCAGCCATAGACCACGGCGCCCATGCCAATGAGAACCACCAGCAGGTAATGCTGCAGGAAGTCGCTGATACTAATCAAAGCCTGGGTGGGCGCCGGCAGTTTCGCGCCAAAACTTTCGTAAACGCCCTTGAAAACGGGGACCACTTTCACCAGCAAAAATATGGTGATGCCAATGGCCACCGTGCTGACGACGATGGGATACATCATGGTGGTTTTGACCTTCCGGCGCAGCCGGGCGCTGTTTTCGAGGTAGGTGGCCAGCCGTGACAGAATTTCCGCCAGCAGACCGCCTTTTTCACCCGCCGCCACCATTGAAGTGTACAGCTTGCCGAACGCCTTGGGATGTTTCTGCAACGCCTCCGAAAAACTCTCGCCGCTTTCCACCCGCGTGCAAATGTCCCGAATTGTGTCACGCATGACTTTGTTGGGCGATTGATCGGACAGTGCCTGCAGGGCCTGCACGATGGCAATACCGGCGTCAATCATGGTTGCCAGCTGGCGGGTGAACACCACCAGGTCCGCCAGCGAAACCCTGCCGCCCTTGGTTTTGCCTTTTTTGGAGACTTTCTCCTCGATGGACACCACCAGCAGGCTGCGGTTGAGCAGCGCCGCCACGGCGGCCTGTTCGGTGGCGGCCTCCACCGTGCTGTGAATTTCACGGCCGCTGGCCGTCTCGCGGGCTACATAGGAATAAGAGGGCATATCGTTTGATGATTAAACGTTTTTTTATTTGCCAAACCGCATGGTTGATTCGTCTGGTTCCAACTTTTATTGTTCGATTGTGGCCATTCCAAAGCATCCTTTGTTCCAAACCTTGGAGATTTGGCGTCGGATTTTCGAGGCGCGGGTCTCTTCATGGAAAAAAGTCCGCCTCACGCGCGCTGGCAGTCTTGGACTGCGCCGGTCTTGCGGTGCTTTCGACCTGGCAAACACAATCCAAAGCGGCAGAGGGCTGCCGCACTCCAAAACCTGGCGAAAGTTTGGGCAATTTATGGGCCGGAAGATGCCGTGGGCCGCTTCCCAATCGCTTTCCAACTCACCCAATTGAGTGCCTCAACTTTGCCCAATCCGTGTCCAGGAATGGGATGAAAATTCCGGCTCAAATTGCAATCGGTTCATTTTCAGCATGTTGCATGGATGCGATTGCTAAAAAAAAATGTTGTCAAATGCCCCGGATTTTCCTATTTTCACCTTCAATCGCACCACGCGGTGCCGGGGCAAACAGTTTGTTGCCCTGTAGTTCAAGGCACAAAACAAAGAAAACGTTAACAAACAACATCGGAGGAACCAGATGAAGTTTAATAAATGGACAGTGGCTCTGGCGGCAATCGGGGTAGTGAGCCTCGCTTCAGCCGCCCGCGCAGATGAACAACCAACACATGTGAACATGGTGGCCACCGCTTTATCCAGCACAACCCTCAGTGGTTATGTGGATACGGCGGCTACTTGGCGGCTTAATACGGATCAAGGTGTTAACGGTGGGCCAAACCTTCCACCCTACGCCTTCTCGAAAAATGACGGCTTCAGCCTGAACGCCGTTGATCTCGCGCTGGACCATCCGGAAGACCAAAGCCCATGGGCGGCTGGTTATCATGTCGAGTTGATGGCTGGGCCGGACTCAGTGCCAGGGGTAGCATCAACTAGCGGTACGAATTCCGTATCATCCACTCCTGGCGGTGTCAGTATTCGCCAAGCCTATGTTACATTGCGCATGCCGGTGGGCAATGGCATTGATTGGAAAGTCGGTGTTTGGGATACCATCATTGGTTATGAATCTTCCAGCGACCCGCTGAACCCCAACTATACCCGTTCTTACGGTTATACCATTGAGCCGACGACCCACACGGGTGTTCTGGCCACATATAAAATCAATGACATGCTCACCGTTCAGGCGGGCGTCGCTGACGGTTCCAATGTGGGAACGTCTCCGGCAGCCATAAACGGGACTTCTGCGATTGAGTCCCAGAAAGCCTACATGGGAGACATTCAGTTTACCGCGCCGGACAGCGCGGGTTGGATGAAAGGCGCGACGTTCACCTTGGGCGCGATTGATGCCGCTGGTAATACCATTACACCGGGCCACACCAGTTTGTATGCGGGTGCTACGCTCCCCACACCGGACTCGGCTCTGAAGCTTGGCGCAGCATTTGATTACCTTGACGAACACGACACTGGTATCGCTCAGGGTGCTGGTCGTAATGCGAGCGATAACAGCATATGGGTTATCGGGCTTTATGGTAACTATCAAGCCACAGACAAACTGTCCTTCAATCTGCGCGGTGAATATGTGGATGGTGACGGTCTTTATCCTACTTCTGCCGGCATTTCTACTACCGCAAAGAGCGGTGCCGGCGAAGAATTCACAGCCACCGTGCAATACAACCTGTGGGCGAATGTAATCAGCCGCGTGGAATTCCGTTGGGATCATGCCGAGCAGGGAAAGTATTTTGGCTACAACCCGGCTAATGGCAACGCGACCAGGAATAACGACTTCCTGCTGGCATTGAACCTGATCTATCAGTTCTAAATTAAGCTGGAACTTTCAAGCCCCTTCCGTCAAACCGGAAGGGGCTTTTTATTTCACGACACATCAAGAACGCTTGTCGTTTTGGACTGCGGCAGTCCTCTGCCGCTTTTGGTTCCGGCAGGGGAAGGGCGCTGAAACTTGTTTCACCCTTTTCACTTCGACGCCCGTCCGCCAAAGCGCCAGAAGACTGGCGCACTCCAAAAGCTGGCGCAATTTCACCCGGCCTCGGCAACCGCTTGTCGTCTTGGAGTGCGGCAGTCCTCTGCCGCTTTCAAATTGTGCTGGACGGCCTTGCGCAATTTCAGCACGCTCGCCTCATGCCAGAGCTTCACACCCCCTGGCCCCACGCGCCCACCCATCAACTCTCGGTGCGCGGCACCTACTTTGTCACCGCCAGCACATATCTCAAGGCCCATCACTTCCGTGGCGCTGACCGTTTGTGGGTGTTGCATCGCGGCCTGTTGACGGTGGCGCGCGACTACGGCTGGCAGTTCGAGGCATGGGCTGTATTTTCAAATCATTACCACTTCGTTGCTCATTCGCCGCCGGACGCGCCCGATGCTTCCAACCTTTCCGACATGATGAGCGTCCTCCACGTCAAGACCGCCGAATGGGTCAATAAACTCGACCGTGCGCCCGGTCGGCAGGTCTGGTTCAACTTCCGCGAGACGCGGCTCACCTACCAAAAATCCTATCTCGCGCGTCTGAATTACGTTCACAAAAACCCGGTGAAGCACGGCCTGGTGCCGGCGGCAAACCAGTATCCGTGGTGCTCGGCGCGATGGTTCGAACATTCCACTTCGCCGGCCATGGCAAAGTCCATTTATCGTTTCAAAATTGACCGATTGCCGGTGGTGGACGATTTCGAGCCGGCGGCGGAGTGGTGAAGGCATGGTGACTCCGATGGAAAAGCGCCAGAAGACTGGCGCACTCCAAAAGCTGGCGCAATTTCATCCGGCCTCGGCAACCGCTTGCCGTCTTGGAGTGCGGCAGTTCGCTACGCTTTAAAACAGGAATTCATCCCTGACTTTCAAGTTATGTCCCCCTACAATCCGCCCTCCAGATGCAATTCATCCGCGACATTTATGCGACCAAACAAGCCGCGCGGCAGCCGGTCATCTCCTTTGAATTTTTCCCGCCCAAGACGGATGAAGGCGATTTAGCGCTCCTCGAAAAGCACATCCCCGCGCTGCTTCGGGTCAAACCGGATTTTTGCTCGGTGACCTACGGCGCGGGCGGCAGCACGCGCGACAAGACGCTGATGATCGTGGACCGCATCCAGCGCCAGCACGGCTTGACGGCGCTGGCGCATCTCACCTGCGTGAACCACACGCGGGAACAAGTGCGCGGACTGCTCCAACGCATCCGCAGCCTCGGCTGCCAAAACATCCTCGCGTTGCGCGGCGATCCGCCTGACGGCGGTGAGTTTAAATCCACGCCCGGCGGCTTCGAATTCGCCTCGCAACTGGTCCAATTCATCCGGGAAGCCGGCGATTTTTCCATCGGCGTCGCCGGTTTTCCCGAAGGCCATATTGCCTGCCAAGCAGGCAAGCAGGCCGATTGGCGGCATTTGAAGGAAAAGGTGGACGCGGGCGCGGATTTTGTCCTCACCCAGTTGTTTTTCGACAATGCCGATTACTTCGAGTTCCGCGATTTCGCGGCGGGCAAGCTCGGCGTGCGCGTGCCGCTCGTGCCCGGAATCATCCCCATTTTAAGCGCGACCCAAATCACCCGGTTCACCCGGCTCTGTGGCGCGAAAATTCCGCCACCACTGCGGGCGCAATTGGAGCGGCTCGGCAACCACGACGCGGCCGCCGTCGAATTTGGCATTGAATACGCGACGCGCCAGTGCGAGGAATTGCTCCGCGCCGGCGCGCCGGGCCTGCATTTTTACACGCTGAACAAGTCACACTCGACCGTACAGGTCGTGAAGAATCTCGGCCTGGCGTGAACAGACGACCGGGAAGCCGCGCTACAATCCCAGATTATTCGCCACGATGCCGAGGACGCTCAATGGCCCCTGGTCCTCGAGGCTGTCAGCGGCCTTGTCCACCTTTTGCAGTGTCAGTTTTGCGTTTTTGTAAAATTCCTGGTCATTGACGAGTTTGCCGACCGTGCCCTGTCCCTGATTGATCTTCTGCAAAATTTGGTTCAGGTTCGTCATCGAAGCCGTCGTGGCCTGGTAAAGTGCTTCATCCGTCACCAGCTTGCCGAGGGTGCCCCGGCCCTCATTGACGCCGTTGATGACCTGCCGGGCAGTGGCCACCGTATCCTGCAGGTTGGTCACCGTGGACAGGGCGGAATGATAGAGCGCATCGGTATAAATCAATTTGCCAACCGTTCCCTGTCCGCTGGCAATCTGGCCGGAGATGGCTTCAATGTTTGAAATGGAGGCGCTGAGATGGCCGCTGTTTTGCCGGATCAAATCAGTCAACGGGCCGAGCAAATTATTGATGGTGTCGCCGGTGAAACTCTTGGTGAGGTTTTGGATGCCGGTGGCGGCGTCATTGAGCTTGGCCATGATGGTGTTGAGGTCCGGCTGCTCGACGGTGGCCAGCACGGTGCCGTCAACCGCCGGCGGCGCGCCGGGCGTGCCAAAGTCCAGGGAAACAAAATTCTGTCCCATTAATCCGGTGAACTTGATGGATGCCTGGCTGTCCGTCTTGACCACGGTGCCGCGGTTCAGTTTCATCGTGACGCGGACCTTGTCGTTTTCAAGGAGGATCTTTTCGACGTGCCCAACCTCGACGCCGGCCATTTTGACACTGTCGCCGACTTTCAGGTCCTGTACCGTGTCAAACAGCGCGCTGAGCCGGTAGCCGCCGCGGAAAAAACCGCCGCCGCCGAGCGTTTCCATGATGAGCAAGGCGGCAATGACCACCAGAACAACAAAAATGCCAAGACGGGTTTCGAGTGAGTTTTTCATAGGCTTTGTGTGGATTCGTGTTGAAAGTCTGCGTGTAAAAAATTCTGAAGGACCGGGTCGTTGAACCGTTTCACTTCCTCCGGCGCGCCGATGGTGAGGATGCGGCCCTCGCTGATGACCGCAATGCGGTCGGCGATGCCAAAGGCGAGGTCGCGGTCATGCGACACCACGAGCGAGGTGACGTGGATGCGTTGTTTGAGCTTCAAGATTTCCCGGCCGATAATCGCGGCGGAGAGCGGGTCGAGTTCGCTCGTCGGCTCGTCGTAAAGAATCAATTGCGGCTCGATGACCAGCGCGCGGGCGATGGCCACGCGCTTTTTCATGCCGCCGGAAAGTTCATTGGGCATTTTGCCCGCGGCATCCTTGAGGCCAACGGCTTCAAGTTTTTCAGTGACAATGCGCGCGATTTCCCCGGGCGGCTTGAGGCGGTGTTCGTTTAAATAAAGGCCCACATTTTCGCCAACGGTGAGCGAATTGAGCAGCGCGCCGGATTGAAAAACCATCGCCATCCGGTATTTGGCGGCAATTTCGGGCGACTGAATGGATTCGCCGTTGATGAGAATTTCCCCCTCATCGGGCGGTTCCAGGCCGATGAGATGTTTGAGCAAGACGCTCTTGCCGCTGCCGCTCGGCCCCATGATGACAAAGATTTCACCGGGCAGGACCTCGAAATCAATGCCCCGGAGCACTTCCTCACCGTTGAAACTTTTTCGCAGGTGGCGCACCAGCAGGCCCACGCCGGAATGATGGTTCGTCGCGTCGTTCATTATTTCAAAAGGATGCGCGTCAGCACGTAGTCAACAATCACGATGAGCACGATGGAATTAACAACCGCCTTCGTCACTGAACGGCCGATGCCGCGCGGTCCGCCGATGGTCACCAATCCTTGATGACACGAAACGACGCCGATGATCAGGGCGAAACAGAAACTCTTGAACAAGCCGTTGGCCACGTCCTTGAGCTGAACCACGTTGCGCAAATTTGTGTAAAAGGTATGGAACGGAATCGAGATGTGGCTGTTCGCCTCCGCCACCAGCGCGCCGCCGAGCCAGCCGACGAGAATCGCGAACGTCACCAGCATCGGCAGGGCAAAGGCAATGGCAATCAGCCGCGGCAAAACCAGATAGTGAATCGGGTTGATGTTCATCGTGCGGAGCGCGTCAATTTCCTGATAGACGCGCATCGAACCGATTTCCGCCGCCATCGCCGAACCAATGCGTCCGGCAATGAGAATGGCCATCATCACCGGCGCCAGTTCCTTGGCCATCGAAATGCCGACGATGCCGCCGACCGCGCTGGCCAGTCCCCGTTCGACCAGCACCGGGCCGGTTTGCAGCGCGATGACGGCACCGATGAAGAACGACAGCACGCAGACCATCAGCAGGCTCGCGTTGCCGATTTCAAAAAACTGCTCGAACACCTTCTGGCGCTGCCGCCAGGCCAGCGGCAGGGCCTGCAGCGTCCGCCAAAACAGCAGAATCATCTCGCCGATGTTTTCAAACATAACGTTGTACGAAGGCAGAATGTAGGGGGCGGAACAAAGAATTACCAGCCGCGGATGACGGGCGGATTTTCCGCCTTCTGCCTTCTTCTTTCTTCATTGGTGGATTGCGGATTGGGTTTTGACAACCGGAATGTAAAACAGGCGCACACATTTTCCTTCCCGATTGGATTGATACTGAAACAGGCCGAAAACGAACGAGACATTTTTCACGCCGGGCGACCGGTCCTGCCGGTAGAAATTCCACAACAACGACCGGCTCACCGCGCCGGATTGGGGATTGCTTTCCGCCCGCCACAGCGACCATAGCGGCGACCAGTTGCGCTCCACGCTGCGGTTGTTGGGCAGTACCGGCTCAAGGGGCGCGAGAATTTGCAGCCGCTTGCTTCCATTGAAATCCCGGTGATAATCAAACAAGGGCCACAAAGCCACCTGGCGCCGCCGGGTCCCGGTATCCATGTTCTTTTCCGTCACATTCGCAAACAAATAAAACAGGACGTGCGTGCGCCAATAATCCAATGGGGCAGAGTGGAGGCGGTCGTATCGATAAAGCGGCCAGAGGTAGTAATCGCTTTCCAGCGTGTCATTGTGCGCCCGGCCGAACAACGGCCAGAAGCGGGTGACCGTTTTGCCCGCACCGCGCGCCACGACCACGAATGGATACGGCCCTTCCCACTCCCGATATTTGTCTCCGCGGTCGTCAATCCAGGTGAAAAACGGCCAGAGCACGGAGGTCGAATCGCGTTGCGGGGAACGCACAGTGGCATAAAACGGCAGGTCGGCGCGGAATTTGGCCGGGTCGTCGGTGCCCATGCCGGTGTTTTGGTGGAAATGGATTGGCCAGAGCGCGAAAAATTTGTCGTAACCGGCAACGGTCTCGGTCTCTCCGAAACCATTCGTTTGGGTGGTTACCGCTTTGTGTTCGGCTCCCACCAGCGGCCAGAATTGCCAGCCATGCATCCCGTTGCCGTGGCACACATCAAAAAGAGGATAAAAGTAATTTTCCGTAACCACATCCCTTTTACGGGTCTCACTGTAAATCGGAAACATTACGAAGAAAATGTCGTCGCGGAACAACCGGTGTTGAAGATGGCCGTAGCAGGGCGCCACCGCGGTGTAATTTTCATTTTTGTCAGGCGAACGTTGCTGGAAGTAAAGCGGGAAAAGCGTGAAACGTTTTACCGGAAAATCCCCCGAATCTTCGCCACCCGCGAAACTGAGCAATTGGCCGAGCTGCCAGCGATATTCCGTTCCAAACCGCTCGTAAGTCAGCACTGGATAAAGCACGTCATATTCTTTCGTTTCAACGGCAGGATCCGAATCGAGTGAAAACAACGGTGGTATGGCCCAGGTCTTTTCCGAATCTTTTCGCTGGTCATAGAAGAACGGACCAACAGCTTCGGTGCGGTGCCCTTGATCCAGCGTCAGCGAGAATTGACTGAAGAGCGGTCCGGCGACAAAACCATCCGATCCAAGAACAGCACAAGACAATTTTAACATCATCAGCCACGAGCAAATTCGCAGGTTGATTTTGAATTTGTTATGACCAAACAACATTGAAATTTATATACGTTATCGTTATTGGAAGCCTGATTAACATGGCTTTCACCTTTTTAGAGCTATTTTTAACATTGAGGTTGACATTTCAGTGAATTGCTTTACGTTTGCCTTTCACTTGAGGTTTTTGACCTCGGTTCCTCCTGACCCAGTGTCGGCGTTGAATTGTCGGCACTGGGTTGATTTGCTTTTATCAACGGACGCCAGCGGCCCAGCAAATTCAGCAGAGCCGGTAAAAAGGTTAATCCTGCAATCATGCACGTCGCGATCCCGATGGACATTATACAGCCGAGGCTGTGAATACCACGGTCTTTGGCGAGAATCAAACTGCCGAAACCGGCAATCGCTGTCAGCCCGGACACCAACACGGCTTTGCCCGTGCTGCGGGCAAGGATGCTGGGTGTGCGCTCTTCGGCGAACCGGTTCAAGACATGAATGCCGTTGGTGACGCCGATGCCAATGACCAAAGGCAGGGTCATGATGTTCGCAGGATTGAAGGGGATGCCAAGCCATCCCATTATTCCCACGAGCCAAAGTGTGCCGATGCCGACCGGCAGCAATGCCAGGATCACCGAACCGATGCTGCGAAAGTGGAAATAGACCAAAAGCGCGATCGCCACCAGGGAATACCAGGCCGCCTGGAGATAACTGTTCTTGAGCAGTTCCTCAAATTCGTAAAGCTGCACCGGCGTCCCGGTGACATTGGGATCCACCGTTCGCAAATCGGCTATGAATTTTTCCTGATTGTCGCGCTGCCACACGTCAATATTCGGAAACACCTGCAGCAGATATTGTCCCGTCACCCCCACAAATTGGTCGCGGAAAGCCGGGGGCAAATCGTCCACATGCAATGGCGCGCGATCATCCTGGTTTTGCAATAATTGAAACGTCGTGCGCATGTCGGTAAAGAGCGCCTGTTGGAATTGCGCCAATTTGTTCGCGTGTTCCGCGAGCGCCCGGGCGTTGCCCTGCAACATCACCTTGCGCAAGTCTTCAATCGCCTGGCGCAGGGAGACAAATTGTTTCGTTAATTCCGGGTCGCTGTTGCCAACTTCGTCCACCGCCGCGCCCAAATAGCCGTACAGTGAATACAGCGTTGCGCTGAATCCATAGATGTCCACCGGCTTCGGGTCCGGCACGGCGAAATTCAAAGGCCCCAATTTCTGCTTGATCTCGCCGATCAATTTCAGCTTTTCCGCGTTGCTTGAGTTGAGAAAGTCCTCGAGCAGACTGGCCGGCGGTTCAACATCGGCCACGGTGGGCAACCGGCTGATGCGTTTCTCCAAATCAATGGCATTCGTCAGCGAATTGGCCACGATCGCGCCGGACAGCAGGGATTGGTCCGCCGCGGCAAACAGTTTGTCCTCAAACACCACCGATGGCAGTCCGATGCTCTGCAACTTCTGCAGGTTGTAGTCAAAATAGACTTTGCGGGACAGCACCAGCGCCAGCGCGCACAGAATGACCGTAACCGTGATCACAATCACCGGACGCTGCAACCAGATGTTTTCAATGCGCGCCCGGGTTTCGTCCTCGGTGGTTTGATGGTCAATGACGTTTTGCCGGCCGCGCAACAGCAGCGCCGGCAGCATGGTCATCATTGGCACGAAGCAAAGCAGCAAACCGCCACCACAGATAACGCCCATTTCCTGGATGCCCCGGAAGTGGGTGAACGCCATCGCCAGAAACGCGCCCGCCGTGGTCAACGCGCCGGTGAAAATGCCCTGTCCGGTGAAAACCATGGCCTTGGTCATCGCGGCTTCCTGCGTTTTTCCGTGACGCAACTCCTCCTCGTAACGCGTGATCAAATGCACGCCAAAATCAATGGCCAGGCCGATGAGCATCGGCACAAACGTAATGGTTAAAACGTTCAAATGCCCGATGGCCAGCGTGGCGAACGCCAGCGTGTAAGCCAGCCCGATGACGAGGCAGATGTTCGCCTTGATGGGACGGCCGGTTTCGTTGTAACCGTAGATGAAGATCAATGCGCAGAGAACCAGTGACACGATGCTCGCCAAAATGATGTCCTTTTGCGACTGCCGCATCTCGTCATACTCCAGCACCGGCTCGCCAATCAATCCGACATTGAGGCCGGGCACTTCATCCTGGGTTTGCTTGATGAGCTGGCGCAAACGTTCAATCGCGTCGCCATTGAGCTGGTCGCTCGAGGCCCGCGCCGTCACCAGAAAAAAATGGCCATGGTCGAAGGTGATGTAGGTATTCGTCTCGCTGTCGGCGTTGAAAAGTAATGCCACGCTGGGGGAAGGCGGCGTGCCGCCCAACTCCAGACTGTCAGCCGCCTGCTTCACGATGGCCGTCAACGCCGGTATGGCCTGAACCAAAGATTCGGTCTGGGCGTTGGTCTCGCGCGGCGCGGTGCGGAAGGCGGTGTTGACTTGCTCAAAAAACGAAATCAAGTTCGTGGTCGGCGTGAACTGGCGGATAACCGGCAGGGAATCATCCAGTTCCTGTTTCAGCTCAATCAAATCGTTCGTGGACGCGAACAGCAATGCCTTTGCCCCCATGACCGATAAGCTCTGCTGGTAAAAGACATCGGCAAACAGGTTGGTTTCCGTCCGCATTTTCGCGGCGATGCGCTCGACGAATTGCCGGTTTTTCTCGAGGTTTCCGCTTTCCACGACCACCTCCAGATCGTTGCCCTGCTGGGGAAACTCCTTTTGCAGGCGAAGATAATTCTCCTGGTTTTTGTGATTGGGACCGACCAGGTCGTCCCGGTTCATGTCCGCCTTCAAATAGCCGATGGTGTAAAGGACGCACACCGCGAACAGCGCCACCTGCGGATAAATGAACCACCGGGGATAACGAATCACCGCCGCCGTCAGTTTGCCCAGCAGGCGCGCAAGAAGGGAATCGGCACTCAACGCCTTCATACTTCAGGCCGCATGCGGGTTCATGCCCTCACCGCTTCGTTGGGGAAATCGGCGTTGGAAAAGACTTCCTTCACGTCGTCGTGCTCCTCCAGCGCCTCGATCAATTTGTTGACGGCCGCAATCCCGGCTTCGTCGGCCAGCGGCACCAGAATGGCGGGCAATGACGTGATTTCCGCGGCGTCGCATTTAATGCCCTTGATTTCCATTTGTTTGTGGACGGCTTCAAAATTCGCCGGCTCGGTCAGAATTTCGTAGCCGTTTTCGTCCGTCTTGAAATCCTCCGCGCCGGCTTCCAACGCCAGTTCCATCAACTGGTCCTCGTCCGCCGCCTCGCGCGAAATAATGATCTGCCCCTTGCGGTGAAACAGCCGGCTGACCGACCCGGGCGTGGCAATGCTGCCGCCGCTTTTCGTGGCGATGCTGCGAATTTCCGAGGCCGTGCGGTTGCGGTTGTCCGTGCTCACCTCCACCAGCAGCGCCACGCCGTGCGGCCCGTAAATTTCGTAGGTCAAATCCTCGAAATTCGCGACTTCGCCGCCGCCGGTGCCCTTTTTGATGGCGCGCTCGATGTTGTCGCGCGGCATGTTCGCGGTGCGGCACTTGAGCAGCACCATGCGCAGACGCGGGTTCATGTCCGGGTCGCCGCCGCCGATTTTGGCGGCGATGGTGATTTCCCGGCCCAATTTGGAAAAAATCTTCCCGCGCTTGGCGTCAATGGCGCCTTTGAAATGCTTGACCTTCGCCCATTTGCTGTGTCCGGCCATATCAACTAATGCGACGATTCCACGTAAACCGCCGTGCCGTAGCACAGCACTTCGGTGATGCCCGGCGCGATTTCCGTCGCGTCGTAACGCACGCCGATGACCGCGTTGGCGCCCAGCTCGCCGGCGTGCGTGAGCATCAGATTGAACGTGTCCTCGCGCGCCCGTTCGCAAAGATTGGTGTAGAGCGAGATGTTGCCGCCAAAGAGGCTTTGAATGCTCGCGCCGATGTTGCCGATGACCGACCGTGACCGCACGATGATGCCGCGCACGACGCCGAACGATTTGGTCACCCGATAGCCGGGCAGATCAAAGGTGGTGGTGGTTAATGGATGTGTCAGACTCATGCTTGAATTGAACACGAACGCGCGCGTTCGCAAAAGCGAAAAAGTTCCATCACCTTGCCGCGGCGGACTGTAACCGCCGCGGAATTTTTCAAACCAACCACCAGCAGCCACCGGGCGCAGCTGCAAAAATCATGGCGAAAGCCAGGAAAACGCCGGCAGATTTCGCAACCCGGTAAACGCAATGGCGATGACGAGGAAAACCCACAACCCCCACGCCGGCAAAAACGGCGTGACGGGCTGGTTGCGAATTTTACGCATCGCGAACCAGGCGCCGCGCCCCGCCAACGCAGCCAGCGACAGCACGAAGAGTGCGTTCTCATGCAATGCGCGCAAAACGTGCCCGTGCAGCAACTGATACGCCGCCCGCGTCCCGCCACAACCCGGACAGTTCAGCCCGGTTAGTTCGTGAAATTCGCAGACAGGGTAAAATCCGTGCGTGCTCGGATTAAAGAAGTACAACACCGCGCCCGCGCCAACCATCGCCATGCCGGACACCGTAACCGCAAACCATGTCAAGGAACGCACGGTTCTGATTTTCGGCGGTATCGCCTGCGATTCGGCGCGCATGGTCGGGTTAAAAACGCCTGATTCCCCAATTGCAGTAGAAATGGCCGGTGGCCAGCGCGAAGATCACCAGCCCGACAAACAGGAGCAGGCCCGCAATCGAAAGCACCAGGCCCGCAATGGCCAGGCCGCGGCCTTCATAACCTTCAGGATGGCGGTTGATTTGCGAAAGACCGATCAGCGAAAAAATCAAACCCAGCACGCCGAACAGAAGTTTGAAGCAGCACGCAAAGGATAAAATGCCAAAAATCATTCCAGCCATTGCAAACGGATTTGTTTTGGGACGTTGGCCGCCGATCGCCGGACCGGGGCCGGGCGGCCCGATGACCGGCGGGACCGGTGGCGCAAAATGATTTGCGAATTCCGGCAACACGCCGAGCGGCTTCCATTCCGTCGCGCCCTCCACGAAGGTCTGGGTCTGCGCATTGGCGCGGCCTTCGTTGATCCATTGCTTGAGTTGCTCGATGGTGACGGGGCCGTATGATTTGCCGTCCGATCCGATGATTCGATACATGGCGTGCCTTTCTTTAGAACTCTGACAACCCGTCACCGGTTCCGTTCAGCCGGCAATTTTGTGTGCCTTCCCAGATCATCGCATGTTTTAATCGGCGGCTCACAAAACGCCGCTGATATTCCCCGAATCCGCGCACACGCCGCGTTTGGCGCCCGCCACAAAATCCAGCAAAGCTCTTGCCGCCGGGGTGGTGAATTTGTTGTTCGCTTCGGCCAGCGCCGTCCGCAAATTTTCTCCGCTGCGAAACAACCGGTGGTACAGCCGCTTCAATTCCATGCGCTGCTCCGTGGTGAATCCGGCGCGGCGCAAACCGACGCTGTTCAACCCGCACATTTCATTCACGCGCAGCGCCATGGTGAAGGGCGGCAAATCCTTGCTGATGGCCGAGTTGCCCTGCATCAGCGCCAGCGTGCCGACCCGGCAGAACTGATGCACACAACAGTTGCCGGAAATAAACGCGCGGTCCTGCACGACCGCGTAGCCGCCCAGCAGCGCGCCATTGGCCATGATGACATGATCGCCGACCATGCAATTGTGCGCCACATGGGCGCTGGCCATGAAAAAATTATGCGAGCCGATGAGGGTTTCGGCGTCCGGCTTGGTCGAACGGTGGGCGGTGAAGTGTTCGTGAAACACGTTGTGGTCGCCGATGCGCAACCGCGTCGGCTCACCCCGGTACTTCAAATCCTGCGGCGCGCCGCCAATCACGCAGCCCGCATGAAAACAGTTGCCCACGCCAACCGCCGTCAGTCCCGTGAGATAAACATGCGGCCCGACAACGCAATCCGCGCCCAGCCCGACGCCCTCGTCAATCACGGCGTACGGCCCGACCCGGACCGTTGAGTCCAGTTTTGCCTTGGGGTGAATGATGGCGGTCGGATGAATCATTCTTCGTCACAGATTCACACAGTCGTGAGCCGATGAAAACTGAATTTTGTCTGCGCAAAGTTGCTTTGCGCTTTACGTCTTCACGGTTAAATTGACATCACAATGACCGGCGCACTCCCAGGCGAATCAATCGGCCATCGGCCACCGGCGATCGGCCACCGGCAATTGCCGGAACTGCTCGCGCCGGCCGGCGATTGGGATTGCGCCCGCGCCGCGGTCGAGAACGGCGCGGATGCGATTTATTTTGGCCTGGAAAAGTTCAACGCCCGGATGCGGGCGCATAATTTCACCGGAGCCGATTTGCCGAAGTTGATGGAATTTCTGCACCGCCGCGGCGTGCGCGGCTACGTCACGCTCAACACGCTCGTCTTTGAAAATGAACTCGCCGGCGCCGAAAAATATCTGCGTACGATGATTTCCGCCGGCGTGGACGCGGTGATTGTGCAGGACATGGGCATCTGCCGGCTCATCCGCCAACTTTCGCCCGATTTCCCCATTCATGCCTCGACGCAGATGACCATCACGAGCGCCGCCGGCGTGGAATTTGCCCGCGAATTGGGTTGCAACCTCGTCGTGCTCGCCCGCGAATGCAGTATCAAGGAGATTGAAAAAATTCAAGGGAGTTTCAAGTGTTCAGCTTCAGGTGTTCAGTCAGAAATCCCGGATGACTTGAAGCTGAATACTGAAAATCTGAAACTCCCATTGGAAGTTTTTGTCCATGGCGCGTTGTGTGTCGCCTATTCTGGCCAATGTCTGACCAGCGAGTCGCTCGGCGGACGCTCGGCCAATCGCGGCGAATGCGCCCAGGCCTGCCGCCTGCCCTACGAACTGATTTCCGACCACCAGCCGGTCCCGCTCGGCGATCGGAAATATCTTTTAAGCCCGCGGGACCTGGCCGGACTGGAAGTTCTGCCGGACCTGATCCGCGCCGGCGTGGCGTCGCTGAAAATCGAGGGCCGGCTCAAGTCGCCGGAATATGTGGCAAATATCACACGCATTTACCGGCAAGCACTGGATGCTTTGCGATTTACAAATGACGATTTACGCGCGCCTGACCAGCCGGCTCGTCAATCGCAAATCGTAAATCGTAAATATGAAATGGAGATGGCCTTTTCGCGCGGCCTTCATACCGGCTGGTTTGGCGGCACCAACAACCAGCAACTCGTCCACGCGCGTTTCGGCAAAAAGCGCGGCGTGTTCCTCGGTGACGTGAAACAAGTTTTGCGCGACGCCGTGGTGGTCGGACTCGAAGCCCCGCTGAAACCTGGCGATGGTGTGGTGTTCGATGCCGGCCGGCCGGAGGAAAACGAGGAAGGCGGGCGGGTGTATGAAGTCCACAGTTCACGGTCCACAGTTCAAAGTTCCCAATCGGTCGAGCTGCGTTTCGGCCACGGCGACATTGATTTCTCCCGAATCCACGTCGGTGATAAACTCTGGAAAACCGATGACCCGGAACTGGGCCGGCGCTTGCGCCAAAGTTTCGCCGGCAACGCGCCGAAATTTCAGCGGCCGGTTGAGATCGAAGTCCACGGGTTGATTGGCAAGCCGCTCACGCTGATTGCCCGTGACGAATGGGGGAACGTTGCCAAGGTCGAATCCGCCATGCCGCTGGCGAAAGCGGAAAAACAGCCGTTGACGGGTGAAAAAATGCGTCAGCAGCTTGGCCGGCTCGGCGGAACACCATTCAAACTGGGCGATCTTAAAAATCATCTGGTCGGCGACGTTTTGTTGCCCGTCAGCGAGTTGAACCGTCTGCGCCGTGAAATCGTCGGGGAGTTGGAACGACAACGCCAGCAGCCGAAACGGTGGATATTCAATCCGGATAGCACAGGCGTCCCGCCTGTCGTTTCGGGCGTCGCGCCCGAAACCACCATAAGCGGTTCGATTGCGTTACGAGCAGTTAACGACCCGCATCGTTTGTTTCTCAGCGAAATTCGGCGGGACGCTGAAAAGCACCCGCGAAACGCGGGCGCTACACTCATCGTACTCATTCGCAACCTGCCGCAGCTCGAAGCCGCGCTGCGTTGCGGCGTGACGACCGTTTACTGTGAATTTGAAGACCCGAAGAAATATCGCGAGGCGGTAACGCTGTTTCACACCGCGCACGGCTGCCAGTCGGAAATCGGAAATCGGAAATCGGAAATTTTTGTGGCCCCCCCGCGCATCTTCAAGACCGGTGAGGAATGGACGCTGGAACAGGTGCGTTCCTGCAACGCGGACGGTTATCTCGTCCGCAATTACGATCACTTGAAATTTTTTGCCAACGCCCGGCGCATCGGCGATTTTTCTTTGAATGTGGCCAACCGGCTGGCCGCCGATTATTTCAAGAACCGGTTCGGGTTGGAACGCGTGACGGCGAGTTACGATTTAAATTTTCAGCAGCTCGAAGCATTGTTGCTGGCCGCGCCGCCGGAATGGTTCGAGGTCACGATTCACCAGCACATGCCGATGTTTCACATGGAGCACTGCGTGTTCTGCGCGTTTCTGTCGAGCGGCACGGATTTTCGGAACTGCGGCCGCCCGTGCGACCGGCACGACTTGAAACTGCGCGACCGGGTGGGCGCGGAGCATCCGGTCAAGGCGGACGTCGGCTGCCGCAACACCGTCTTTAACGCGCTGGCGCAGACCGGCGCGGAATATGTCGCCCGATTGATCGAACTGGGCGTGCGCCATTTCCGCATTGAATTCCTGAATGAAACGCCGGAGCAGGTGACCCGGACGATTGGCCAATACCGCCGGCTGTTGCGCGGCGAAATCACCGGCACCCAGCTCTGGCGCGAATTGAAATTGTTCAACCAGCTCGGCGTCACGCGCGGACAGATTGGACGTGAAGCGTAAAACGTGAACCGCGACAAGCCGCTCACGCCCCACGGTTCAGGAGTAAAAATATCCCTTATGCCGAGCTCGGCATAAGGGCTATTTTGCCGGGTAACGGATAATGCCGAGTTGATGGGGTGATTCTTTCAAAACTGAAGGAATCACCCCTTTTTATTTTTCGTCACTCGGCATAATTAAAGACTCTAGAGGAAGGCCATGAGTTGATCCGGCGGGCGATAGCGCCGTGACTGGCCGGTGAAGGGTTCCGTTTTGGCAAGCGCTCGTTGCTTGAGTGCGAGGTTAGCGTGTAAGTATGTCTGGGTCGTCTCCATGGATTCATGCCCCAGCCACAGGGCGATGACGGAGCGATCCACACCGTGCTCCAATAAATCCATTGCAGTGGTGTGGCGAAGAACGTGTGGCGTGACGCGCTTGGATTTCAAGGTCGGGCAGCGGCGGCGCGCGGCGGCCACATGTTTTGCGAGCAAATATTCAACGCCATCCCGGCTCATCGGCCTGCCCCGGGCGCTGGGGAACAGAACCTCTGTGGGTTGTGCATTTCTTTCACGTAACCAAAGCCGCAAGGCCGCGGTAATTTCCTTTCGCAACGGAATGCAGCGGGTTTTGCGCCCCTTGCCAGTGCATCGCACATGAGCGCCAGCCCCGAAAGCGACATCCTGGCAACGCACACCAATCACTTCCGATACTCGTAATCCGGTTTGCAGGGTCAACAAAAGCAATGTTCGGTCGCGGCGTCCTGACCATGTTCCTTGATCCGGCATAGCCAGCAGTGCTTCAACCTCGTCGCGGCTCAGGTAGTCTACAGGTTTTCGGCTGTATCGCTTGCTTTTGATGGTAAGCACACGCTGGGCAATAGCCCCAAGGGATGGTTCTTGCATCGCCACATAATTGAAGAACGAATGTATCGCTGCCAGACGCACATTCCGGCTGCGTGGACTGTTGCCACGCTCTTTTTCCAGGTAGTCGAGGAACCGACACACAAAGGGAACATCCAAGTCGTGCAGTGTCAGTTTCGGCGGCACTTTCTTCAGGGTTCGGTGGGCAAAAGCGATGAGCAGTCGAAAGGTATCCCTATAGTTCGCAATCGTGTATGGACTGGCGTCGCGTTGGGTCATGAGCCGCTCCGTGAAGTAAGCCTGGAGCAACTCGGAGAAGGTGGATTGTGCTTTCATTGCGCGCCCTCCCGATGTTGCCAGCGGAGCGTGGCGAGTTTCAGCAACTCGGGCACCGCCGAAAGATACCAGTAAGTATGGCGCACATGCACATGGCCGAGATAGGTGCTCAGTTCCGGCAAGTGAACTTCGACGTCCACATCGGCCCGATACCAGCGTAGCAGTGTCCGAACGGCAAAATAATGCCGGAGGTCATGGACGCGCGGACCTCGCCGTCCGCCAGGCTTGCGCAAGCCGATCTGGCAAGCCACCAGCAGGAACCACCGGTTCACTGTGCAGCCGAGCAGGCGTGTTCCTCGTTCGGAAAGTAGAAAGCCCGGACTTGCTGGTTGCATACAGGCTTGGTCGCGCAACTCCACATATTGTTGCAGCGCCCGTTGTGCGGAGGGATGGAGTGGCACGAAGCGCGACTTGTTTCCTTTGGCACGACGAACCGTTATCAAACCCGCTTTGAGATCAACATCCTGACGATCCAGCGCGAGTGCTTCACCCAGCCGCATGCCGGTAACGGCCAGCAGCCCGAACAAGGTGGCGTAGGTTGCCCCCTTGAACTCATTGGCATGATCAATTTGGCGAGTCACCGCCATCAGCCGCACAATGTCGTCGTCTCGGTAAAGATGTGGTGTCCGACGACGAAACTGACAGGGCAGTAATCCCGGTGGCGGCACTTCCGTCCGCGGATCAATGGCGCTCAGGTATAGTGCAAACCGGCGAACGATCCCCATTCTTACGGCACCCTGCGATAGCCTGATGTCGGCCGGTTGAGTTGCCCAGCGCAACGCCAGCTTGGTCGTGACGAAGGTAGCCTTCTCCCGGTCGGCAAACAGTACGAACTTGCGGAGCAAAAGACCGGATATGCGCAGTTGGAAGCCAAGCTGACGGCGAAGCTTCAGATAGTTGTCGAGGTGGACGCTCAAGGTATTCATTGCGCACCTCCCGGCCACGGGTGTGTCAACGCCCTCAGTGCCTTCAGATCAACTTTGGCATAAATCTCGGTCGTCTGGATTTGTTGATGCCGGAGTACCTGTCCGATTTGGGCCAGCGACCCTCCGTTGTTGAGCATCCGTGTTGCCAAAGAGTGGCGTAACAGGTGCGCGCCTCGATGCCGGCTTTGAATGTGTGCGCGGGCTAGGGCGCCACGGACGATGCCGCAAATTGCATTGGGTGGACTGGCAAAGCCGATATGGGGCGCCTTGCACTGAACAAACACTCGTCGGGAGGAACAACTGGGTCGTCCCTGTTGCAGGTAATGGGCAATCGCCTGACCGACGTCTTCGGGCAATGGTAGCCGATCCACACGATCTCCCTTGCCACGGATGCGCAATTCGCCCGCATCCCAGTTGATGTCCTCCAAAACGAGCTCAGATACTTCACCGGCGCGAAGACCTAGCCGGGCAAGCAACAGTAGAATGGCGTAATCACGTTTACCGACTTTTCGCCGCCGGTCACAACTCCGCAGGAGCTTCTCCACTTGGCCAGCCTCCAAGTAGCGGGGTAGTTCCGATAATCGCCAGCCTGCAACAGTCGGCACCGCCATCGCCAGATTGGTCCGGATGCGCCCTTCCTGAAACAGATAACCCAGGAAGCTGCGCAGCACGACGGTCATCAATTGAGCAGAGCGCCGTCCCCGCACCGCTGCTACAGAGTCGCGCGTCACAAAGTCCGTGACGTCCTTCTCACAAAGCTGGGGCAAGCGGAGCTGTTCGTCGGGGAATCGGTCGGAGAGGAAGCGCCGCGCCACATGCACATACTGCGCCACGCTTCCCAGCGTAAATCCCCGTTCGTGGATCAGGAAATGCCCGTAATCGCGCTGGATAAAATCAATGGCTCCGCCCGGCGCCGTCAGATCAGGAATGATCTTTCGTTGGCGCAAGTATTGAAGCAACAGTGTAAGAGTGGCCTGGGCGCCACTCTGCCTTGGCTCTCGTTTCCGCCGCGCCGCGAGAAACACGGCAGCTTGTTGTTCGTCCAGCGCGGCAATTTCCCGACGCTGACGCGCAAGCCATTGGCTCAAATCTGAAACCAGCCGGATCTTCTTCCAGCCGATATGACCACAGTAGCCTTGCTGGACAAGCAACTCAGCGAAGCCGTCCAGATACGTTGCCAATGGACCGCTGCGCAATGGGCGCATGATACTGGGGTTGGGAACGAAACGATCTTTCATGGTGTGTTTTCCTTTCTTGGTTTGAGGTTGACGGAAAAGCACACCCAGACTAATACCAATCGGCAAAGATCAAATGTTAGCGGCCGGTGACCGCTAATTGAGCGTTCCATTACCAGCAGAGGTCACAACACAAGCGGCACTTCGGATTGGCGGATGAAGGAACGTAATAAATTGGGGCGCCCTTGGAGGCGCCTGATCTCTGATTCAACAGTGCGACGCAATTTCGCCATCGTTGGCGGGGCATAATTCGGGAATCGGTCATATTTTAAATAAAACCAGGCTCTGTCCACCGGGTTTAATTCCGGTGCATATGGGGGAAAAGGCTCAGTTACGATGTCAGGAACAGTCTGGAGATATTCAAGCACCACGTCTGAAGAATGGATAATGATTTGATCCCAGACAATGGTTATCGGTCCATGGACCTGACTTCGGAGGTGCTTCAAAAAATCCACTACACTCGGACCTCGGAAGTTCACGTTGTCAGCTAACATATAATAATATAAGCCTATGCGTGTCCGCTTTGGGTTGATGACTATTGCGCCACTTACAGAAACGCGACCATGAGGGTCAAAAATTTTGTTCACTGGGGTGCTTCCGCGAGGCGCAAAGGTGCGCCTTATTGTCGGAGTCATCATGAATCCGGATTCATCGACAAAAGCCAAATAGGCATTGCGTTCCCTTGCCCACCGTTCAATCCTCGGAAATTCTTCGGCCTTCCATCTGGCAATTTCTACATCGTCACGTTTTGCTGCTTGCAGAGCCGGCCTGATAGCTGACCAGTGCAAATAATCATGCAAAATGTGCCATACGTGACTTCGGCAAAACTTGATGTTGAACTGCCTTTTGATCACTTCTCGAATGCGTCGTGTCGTCCACAAGTTGTTTTCCCAGCCGTGCGCGATCGCCCCTTTCTTGAGCAATTCTTCTAGTTCCGCAAGTTGCTGGTCGTTCAGGCGACGTGGACGGCCTCCACTTGGCAACGTTTTAAGACTTTCGCCTGCATTCACTTTTTGCTGCCACACGTTTAACGAATTTTTACTGGCACCCAGGATTCGAGAAATGATTTCTTTCGACTCGCCCTGTAGCATCAGTTCCACTGCACGCCGTCGACGAAACTCCAAAGCACTTTCAGAAGCACACATGGTCGTACCTTTCCTGACAGTTCGACGCGGGACTCATCCCAATAGCCTTTTAAGAAGGTAGCCGATTTGCGGCGAGGTTCAAATTATGCCGAGTGACGAAAAATAAAAAGGGGTGATTCCTTCAGTTTTGAAAGAATCACCCCATCAACTCGGCATTATCCGTTACCCGGCAAAATATCCCAGCTCGCGCAGCGAAGCGTAATCCTTCGGCCGTTCCGGCGTCGCGCGGCCGATGATGACGTGGTCGAGCACTTCAATCTTCAAAAGCTGGCCGGCGCGGATCAAATCACGCGTCACCTTGATGTCCGCCTCGCTCGGCGTCGGGTCGCCGCTCGGATGATTGTGCGCCAGCACCACGGCGGCGGCGTTGGCGGCGATGGCGGCTTTGAACACCTCGCGCGGATGCACGAGCAACGTGTCAATCGTCCCATCGGAGACCGGCTCGACCCGGATCAGCCGGCGGCGTGTGTTCAGCAGCAGCACCTGGAGGGTCTCCACATTTTTCACCAGGTTATGCTCGCGCAGCAGTTGCACAATGGCCTCCGGATGGTCGAGCACCGGCGATTCGCGCTGCAAATCCCCCGCCATTTTCCGCGCCAGCGCGAACGCAGCCACCAGCGTCACCGCCTTGTCGCGGCCAATGCCTTTGACTTGTTGCAAATCGGCGATCGATGCCTTTGCCAGCGCCCCCAGCGTGCGGTATTTGTTCAGGAGTTGTTTGCCGATTTCGACCGCGTTGGCGCCTTTCAAACCGGTGCGCAGCAGAATCGCAATCAATTCCGCGTGGCTCAAGGCGTCCGCGCCGTGCTCCACCAGCCGTTCGCGCGGGCGTTCACTGGCGGGCTGGTCCTTGAGGCGAAGGCCGCTTGACATGAGAACATATTATCCTGCGCGCCATGAAAATCACGCTGAAAAATTCATATCCGACCGGCCATGGCGTCGCCTGAAGGAGGAAAATGAAAATAATTGAGGCAATTCGATGAGAAGTCCGCAAACGGGCTTTTCAAATCTGTGTTTCATCTGTGTCCATCTGTGGCTAAAATTTCCACAGGCATGGAACCGCCGCGCACCCAAAACGATTCACTCACACCCTCGCAACAGGAGGCGGTCGCCGCGCGCGGCAACGTGCTGGTCATGGCCGGCGCGGGCACGGGCAAAACCCGCGCACTCGTCGAGCGTTGTCTGGATTGTCTCCGCCGGGAATCGCCGCCGGCATCGCTCGACGAGCTGCTCGTTGTCACTTTCACCGACGCGGCGGCGGTGGAAGTCCGCCAGCGCATCCGCCGCGAGTTGGAGAAGGAAATTTCCACCCGGCCCAATGAAGACCACTGGGCCAAACAGCTCGCGCTTTTCGACACCGCGCCCATCGGCACGCTGCACGGTTTTTGCCTGCGGCTCGTGCGCGAACACTTTTATGAGCTCGGCCTTGACCCGCAACTGGCCGTGCTCGACACCGGCGAGGCCCGCCTGCGCGCGGAGGAGACGCTGGATGAGCAGTTTAAATCGCATTACGCCGGACAAACCGGACCTTCCGTTGCCGCGCAAAATCTCATTCAAATTTACGGCAACGGCGACGAACGCCCGATCCGCGCGCTGCTGCTGCGGTTGCATCATTACGCCCAGACGCGGCCCGACGCCAGCCGCTGGCTCGCGGAGCAAATCGCGCGGTTCGCGGCGCCGGAGCCGGTGGAATGGCGCGCCTGGCTGCGCGACGCCATCACCGGCTGGCGCGAGGAATGGCTTGCCGCTCTCGAAAATATAAAGCGGGAAAACGAAAAGGCCGCCGAGTGCCGGGAAATTCTCCGGAACCTGCCGGAAAATGCTTCGCGCGAACAGGCCGGCACGGTTTTGCAGGAAATTCTGGCGGCGGACGAAAATTATCCGGCGCGCAAAAAAACCGCGTTGCGCGAACCTCTCAAAGATTTCTTTGCTGACGCCGCGTTTTTGCATTCGCTTCTGCCGGCGGAAACCAGCCGCGATCCGCTGGCCGAGGACTGGGACTGGATTCGCGGCCACATGGGCACACTCCTGCAACTGGCGCAGGAATTCGGGGAAAGATTCGCCGACCGGAAACGTGCTGATGGCGTTCTGGATTTTCATGATTTGGAACAATTTGCGCTGAAACTGCTCTGGGATTCCGCCGCTGGAAAACCCACGGCCATGGCCGAACATTGGCGCAAAAAAATCCGGTTCATTTTCGTGGACGAGTACCAGGACATCAACGCGGCGCAGGACAAAATCATCCAGGCGTTGAGCCGCGGCGACGCGGCGGCCAACCGCTTTCTCGTCGGCGACGTGAAGCAGAGCATTTACCGTTTCCGGCTGGCCGACCCGAAAATCTTCCGCGATTACGCCAAGACCTGGCGCGGCGGCAACGGTCAAACCATTCCCCTGGCGGAAAATTTCCGCAGCCGTGAGAGCCTGCTCCATTTTGTGAATTCGGTTTTTGAACTGCTCATGCGCGAAGAAGTCGGCGGCGTGGATTATGACGCGGAGGCGCGATTGCAATTCGGCGCGCCGGAACATCGCGCGGCTCTCGGTCTCGCCCGGAATCCGTCGCCGCGGACGGAATGGTTGCTGCGCCTCAAAAGCAACCACGCTGCGGATCCGACGGACGGGGAATCCGGCGACGATGATCTGGCCGACCTGGAAGAAAGCGGAAAGGAGGCGCGGCTGCGTCGCATGCCGGCTGCGCGAACTCGTTGAGGAAGGCCATAAAATCCGGGACGGAGCGAACGCAGTCGAACGCGCGGTCGAATGGCGTGACATGGCCGTGTTGCTGCGCGCGCCGGCGAATAAAGCCGAGGTTTATGCGAAGGAATTCGAGCGGGCGGGCGTGCCGCTTGTGGTCGAACGCGGCGGATTTTATGACAGCGGGGAAATCGCCGATTTATTGAGCCTGCTGCAACTGCTCGACAATCCGCTGCAGGACGTGCCGGCCATCGCCGTGTTGCGCTCGCCACTGGCCGGCCTGTCGCTGGATGAGCTGGCGGCGATCCGTCTGGCTGCGAAGGATGTTCGTTTCTGGACGGCGCTGAACCGGGCCCATGGTCAAAGTCCACAGTCCAGAGTGGAACGGCGGCGAAGATTTCCAGATTTCTCGAGCGTTTTTCCCGCTGGCGGCAACTGGCGCGGCAGGCGTCGTTGTCGCAATGCCTGGAAAGTGTGCTGGCCGAGACGCATTACGCCGACTGGCTGCGTTCGCGGCCGCGCGGCGCGCAACGGCAGGCGAACGTCGAACGGTTTCTCGGCCTGGCGCAGCAGTTCGACCAATTCCAGCGGCAGGGCCTGTTTCGCTTTTTAAAATTCATCGAGGCGCAGCAGGCCGCCGAGGTTGAACCGGACGTCGCGTCGGCCGCGGCGGAAAACGCCGTCCGGCTGATGAGCATCCACCAAAGCAAAGGCCTGGAATTTCCGGTGGTGGTGGTGGCCGATCTGGCGAAACCGTTCAATGAACAGGACCTGCGCGGCGAAATCATCTTTGACGAACAATTTGGCCTTTGCTCCGCGCGTCAAACCGCCGCATACGGGCCGGCGTTATCCCAGTCTGCCGCACTGGCTGGCGCAACGGCACCAGCGCCGCGAACAGCGCGGCGAGGAATTGCGGCTGCTTTACGTGGCGATGACCCGCGCCCGCGACACGTTGATTCTCACCGCCACCATTTCGGAGAAGAAATGGAAATCGCTTTGGCTGAAATCGGAGGCAATAACCACCCAGGCCATTGTTTCGGCGAAAAGTTATGCGGACTGGCTCGGGCTGTGGTTCGGAGTTCAAAGCTCGGAGTCAGGAATTCAGGATTCAATCGCAGGCGAACTGCCGCATTTGCGCTGGCGAATGGTGAACGGCCAAGAATTGGCAGACTCATTAGAAGACGGAAACCGGCAGACGGAAAGTAAAATTCCCGCGCTCGAGCCGGCCTCGGCGCAAAGGCTGCGCGAGGTTTTGAATTGGAATTACAATTTCAAACCGGCAACGGAACGCGCCGCGAAATCTTCCGTCACCGCGTTGCGGCGCCAGGCGGAAGAATTCGAAGAGGAAGCGGAACCAGCTTTCAGTTTTCCGTTTTCAGCGAACGGGCTTGCCAGGAGGCTCGCACCACCGGGACCAGGTCCGCAATTGAACGCGGCGGCAACCGGCACGGCACATCACAAATTCCTCCAGCATGTCATGTTGGAGAAAGCGGATGATCTGGCCGCGCTCACGGCGGAAGCCAGGCGCCAGGAAACCGCTGGCGTTTTAACCGCGGATGAACGCGCGGCACTGGATTTGGAAGCGGTGGCGGCGTTTTGGAAATCGGAACCCGGTCGGAAAATTAGCGCCCAAAAGCCGGATTGCATCAGGCGCGAACTGGCCTTCACGGCAAAATTCAGCCCGGCGGAAGTGGACGCCATGATTGGCAAAAGAACGCCCCCGGGACTGGAGAATGAATTTGTGGTCGTGCAAGGCGTGGCGGATCTCGTGGTCTTGCTGCCGCAAGAAATCTGGCTTGTGGATTTCAAAACGGACGAAATCAAATCCGGGGAATTGACGGAACGAAGGCGGCACTATGAACCGCAGTTGAAACTTTACGCGGGCGCGTTGTCGCGAATTTATTCGCGTCCGGTCACCAACTGCTGGCTGCATTTTTTCGCCGCGCGACAAACGGCGAACCTCAAGATTTAATCCGGCGAGCCGAGCGGGAGTTCGTCCCCTGCATTTTCCTTCGGCGGCAATTCAATCGAAGCAGAATGCAAGGACGGCGGCGGCGGGGGCGCGCCGGCTTCGCGCAGGCGCACGATGGCCGGGCGCAAGGGTTTTCCTTGAAACGTGTAGCCCGAGCCGATGGTTTCAGCGACGACCGCGCCGGCGGGCGGTTTTCCCTTGGAGTCGGCGAGCTGATGCCGGGCGGCATCAAAAGGTTCGCCCGGCTCGGCGGCAAATGGCGTCAGGCCGATGCGGCGGACCGTGCCGCGGCAGGCATTTTGGAAATGCGTGATTTGGTCGGCCAACTTCGGCTGGCCGGAACGCACGGCGGCGGTGTACAGCGCAAAAATATGGTCAAAAACATGCACGAGCATTTGCAGCCATTCCGCTTCGCCCCGGTGCAGTTTATCCACCTCCAGCCGGAGCGCGGCCTTCTCGCTGTCGTTCATCTTTTGCATGAACTCGGAGAATTCGCGGACTTCGGCGCCCATTTTTTCGGCGATTTGCTTGGCCCCGGCGGCGGTTTTTTCGGCCTGGTTCTGGACGACGTCCCATTGATTCGTGGCGGTGCTGATTTGCGCGGCGAGCTTTTCCAGGTCCTGGATTTTTTCGGCAACGGCGCCGAGCGCGTTGACCTGGAGGGCCCTGCCCATCGCACGGTAATCCAGCAAAAACGGGACAATGCCCAGCATCGAACCCAGCGCGGCGGCGGCAAAGCACGCGATGATTTCCCATTTGCCAATCGGGTGCGGCGATTTCCAGACAATTAGATAGGCGAACGCGAGCAGCAACCCGTCGCCGAGCAGAAACGGCCACTTGGGAATTTTCCAATCTTTCACGTCGTTCATGTTTGCCAGTCTCGTGAAATCGCGCCTCCAGCGCAAGCAAACGCCTCGCTTTGTCCTCGACTAATGGCGGGCGCGTCCCAAATCATTTATCGCGTGCGGACTTGCGTCATTTTCAATCCGGCGGCGCGCGGCGACAAGGCCAGGCATTTTCGCCGTCATCTGGATGAAATCGCCTCGCGTGGCGCCTTGAAGGCCACTACTGCCCCCGGCGAGGCCCGCCGGTTGGCGACGGAAGCGGTGGCCGATGGTTTTGAACTCATCGTGGCCGCTGGCGGCGACGGCACGGCGAATGAAGTCCTCAATGGCATTGGCGACGCGCCGGAGGGTTTCGCGCGGGTGCGGCTCGGTGTCCTGCCGCTTGGCACCGTGAATGTTTTTGCGCGCGAAATCGGGCTGCCCCTGCGCATCGAACGCGCCTGGGAAAGCTTGCAGCGCGGGCGGGAGACGCGCCTGGATTTGCCCTGCGTGGAGTTTTCGGCAAACGGTGTTCGCCGGCGGCAATACTTCATCCAGCTTGCCGGCGCGGGCCTCGATGCGCGCGCCATTGAGCTGGTGACCTGGCCGCTCAAGAAAAAATTCGGGCCGCTGGCTTACGTCATCGCGGGCGTGAATGCGTTGCGCGGACGGCTGCCGAAAATCACCGTGAGCGTTGCCGGACAGAATGCCGTTGGCGAATTGATCCTGGTTGGCAACGGACGTCTTTATGGCGGGCCATTCAAAATCTTTCCACAGGCAGATTTGCGCGATGGACTTTTGGACATTTGCGTTTTGCCGCGGGCGAACTGGTTGACCTTGTTGTGCTGCGCTCCCGATTTGCTGGCGAGGCGAAAGTTGTCCGCGCGCGCCGGGCACCGTTTTCGCGCGTCCACTTTTGAACTGGCCAGCGACGTCCCTGCGTCATTCGAATTGGACGGCGAGTGGACTGGAAATTTGCCCGCGACATTTTCGGTCGCGCGCGAACGATTGCGCGTGGCCGTTCCTTGAACCGTTTAATCCCAGAGACGAAAAGGCATCGCTCCCGGGTCCAGAAACACGCCGCACTTCGGGCATTTGTCCGGTTGTTTCCACAACCGAATCCGATGCCGGGGCGACCGGGGACAGGCCGGTTTTAGTTTGATCCACCGTCGCGCGCCCCGTGGCGGCAGGCGGTTCAGCAAGGCGGAAAACTTCGGTGCGGTTTGGGGATGAATGTCCTTTCGGGAAGACGGCTTGAACTCAATCACCGCGTCGTAAAGTTCCCTGCAGTCGGCGCACAATATGGTCTGGACGACGGCGTGCCGGCCGCGATCCGCTCCACCGGATACGTGGGCGCGATAACCACATTTGGAACATTCGAAGAGATATGTGCGGCCCATAAGTCATTCGCCTACTTGCAGCTCGGAGCATAATCCAACACTACCGACGTCATGCCTTTTATGACACGCCTGGCCATGTGCGGAACTTCACCGGCATTATGCTTTTTTAGACGCGCCTGTAAATCTTCAGTGAATCCAGAATAAAAATGCCTTCCGTTAAGTTCGCTCTGAAGAATGTAAACGTAGAAGGATTTCATCTTTGCTGGCCTGCCGAGTCGGAGCTCGCCGCGTCATTGAAAACGTGAGCCGTACGGCCCGCCTTCACTGCGTTACGGCGCGGCAGCCTTCGCTCTTGCTTCGCGGCGAGCGAAGGCTGGTGGGTTGGCAGGGACTCGAACCCTGGACCAATGCCTTAAAAGGGCACTGCTCTACCAACTGAGCTACCAACCCCCAAAGACCATCATCCTAAAAAAGCCGCCAAAACACGCAAGATTTTTCCGGTAGTAATATCCGATTTCAGGCGCGTTAGACTGATTTCCAGCCCTGGCCAAGGTGATTTGCAATTTGTTTTTTTCAGCATGTGGGCTAAAATGAACTTATCAAAACCGCCACTTGCGTGAAATTTTGGGGCGTGCGCGGCTCGATTCCGACACCGGGACCGAAGACGGTGCGCTATGGCGGCAACACGTCCTGTGTGGAGGTCCGGTGCGGCAGCCAAATCATCATCCTCGATGCCGGCACGGGACTGCGGGCGCTCGGACGCTCCCTGCTGGCGGAGTTCAAAAACCAGCCGCTCAACCTCACGCTGCTGCTTTCACATACGCACTGGGACCACATTCAAGGCCTGCCGTTTTTTGGGCCGATTTATGATTCGCGCTGCCGGCTGCGGATTCTGGGTTGCGAAGGCGCGCGGAAAGGATTGGTCAGCGTGCTCACCGGCCAGATGGAAAGCACCTATTTCCCCGTGCCGTTTCACAAATTGCCCGGCAACATCGAAGTCGAGGAGCTCAAAAAGTTTGATTTCAAAATCGGTTCCGTGCGGGTACAGGCGCAACGCGCAAATCATCCCGGCGTGTGCGTCGGCTACCGGCTGTTCACGCCGCACGGATCCGTGGCTTATTTTCCCGACAGCGAACCGCGGCCGGGCGGCGAAGATCGGGAAATGGTCCGGTTTCTCAACGGCGCGGACGTGCTGATTCTCGACTCGCAGTACGACGCCGTGGAATACAAACGGCACGCGGGCTGGGGCCACGGTTGCGTGGACGATTCAGTCGCGCTGGCGCTGGCGGCAAACGTGAAACGGCTGTGCCTGTTTCACCACGACCCGGAACGCAGCGACAAACAGGTGGACGGACTGCTCAAGCACGCGCGCCAGCAGGTGACCCGGCAACGGGCGAAATTAAAAGTGGACGCCGCGCGCGAAGGGATGACGATTCAGCTTGGTGGGAAAGCTTAACGGATATTGTCGCGCGAAGAACGCGAAGCGAACGGAGACAATTTGCAACCATCACTGATGACCACATCTGTTCCTCTGCGACGCGAATGTCTGTGGACAAACTTTTCTCTGAAAATATGGTTCAAATTATGAACTGGGATAGGCTACATAACCAGCCGTCGATTATCTGTTAGGCGGCACAGACTCCCATGACAATGCCGGTGACACATAACGGACAGCAGTGGAGCAATGCCACGGAAGATACGATTGAGGTCGTTGATTCTGACCCGTCTTGGCCCGACCAGTTCGTCACAGAGTCCCGCGCCATCGCGGAGGTGTTGCGGCCACTCGAACCGCGCATTGAACATTTCGGAAGCACGGCCATTCCAAATCTCCCCGCGAAGCCGATTATTGACATCTTCATCATTCTTGGTGATGTCTCGGTTTGGCCTCACTTGGTCACTCCGCTTACGAGTCTTGGTTACATGTACTGGGCCGAGAATCCGCGCACAGACCGGATGTTCTTCGTCAAAGGTATGGCGCCTTTTGGTCGTCGTCGTTCGCATCACGTCCACGTTCGCACACCAGCGGATATTGCGGAGTTGGGGTTCCGCGATTGGCTTCGCGGGCATCCTGCCGATGCTGCTCGGTATGCGAAGGTCAAACGCGAACTTGTCGAACGTTTCAAATCCGACCGAGAGGCCTACACCGAGGCGAAGGGCGAGTTTATTCAGCAGATACTCACGCAAGTTAAAACTTATGGACATAGTGCTGCCTAACACGAGGATAGGCTGCAACTTTTCTTCGCGGCCTTCGCGCGACATCAATTATTTTTGTTTTTCCCCGTAATTGATGGCCATGGCGCCGCCCAGCAGGTTGATGACGCGCACGTTCGCCAGTTTCAGTTCGCGCATTTTCTCCGCGACGCCAGATTGCGCCGGGTAATGTTTCAACGATTCGAGGATGTAGGCGTAAGCGTCTGCGTTGCCGCAAAACAGCCGGCCGATGAGCGGCACGGAGCAGCGCAAATGGCCGAAATAAATTGCGCGCCACAGGGCGTTCGGCGGCTTGCCGAAATCCAGCACCACCAGCCGCGCGCCGGGTTTGGCCACGCGAAGCATTTCGCGCAGGCCCGCCTCCCAACTGGCCAGATTGCGCAACCCGTAGCCGACGGTGACGGCATCGAAGGAATGGTAGGGAAAAGGAAGTTGCTGCGCGTCGCCCTGGATGAATTTCGGATTGGCGATGGCGGACGGTGGGTTTTTTAGACGGCGGCCTTCCGCGATTTCAAGCATGGCCCGGCTGAAGTCAAGACCGGTTACTTCCGCGCCACCTTGCGCCAGAGCGAGCGCGATGTCACCCGTGCCGCAACATACGTCGAGTGCGCACCGGCCGGGACCGGCTGCGGCCAGTTCGACGACGCGCTGTTTCCAGCGCCGGTGGAGGCCGAAGCTTTGCAGGTCATTGAGCCAATCATAACGCCGGGCAATGGCGGCGAAAAGGTCGTTGACCTTGGCGGCGCGCTGTTCGCCCGGGGCATAAAAGACGTTGCTCACGGCCACAGTCTAGCAGATTGGCCCGCGCCAAAGTCAAAGCGCATAAATTGTGCCTTGCGTTTATGGCCATTTTTGGTACAGACCCTGCTAGCAACACCGGTGTGAAATTGAAAATTCCGTTTTTGGCCGATAAAGCGCAAGCAACGCAAAAGTCACGTATGAGCGTCAGTGCCCCTGCACAGCCGGCGAGTGCGTCGGCAAAAATTCTGGTCGTGGATGACAACGAGGTGGTTGTCAAGACCATCTGCCTCAAGTTGAAGGGGGCCGGGTATCAGGTGGCGACGGCGCAGGACGGCGCGGAAGCCATGTCCGTCGTGCGCATGGAGAAACCGGATTTGATCCTGCTCGACATCACTTTTCCCCCGGACGTCGCCGGCGTGCCGTGGGACGGGTTCCGCATCATGGAATGGCTTCATCGCGTGGATGAATCCCGGAAAATTCCCATCATCATCATCACCGGCGGCGAGGATGTGAAAAACAAGGACCGCGCCATGGCCAGCGGGGCGGTGGCTTTCTTTCACAAGCCGGTCAACCACGATGACCTGCTCAAGGTGATTCGCGCGACCCTGGCCAGCAGCTCTCCCAAGTTGATTCAAGGATAAATGTTACCGCAGGCTGGTGACGGTCAGGCCGCGAACAGGCAAAATCAAACAAAATGGCGCTTGCCTCCAAGCGCGCTGTCACGTATAGTACCCGCTCTTTTGCGATTAATGAATTTTGATTTATGCGACGTCCCAAAGGCATCAAAACCAAAAAGTCTGTGGCCAAACGGTTCAAAATTACGGCCCGCGGAAAGGTCCTGCGTTCCTGCGCGGGCCGGCGCCACCTGGCTCAAACCAAGAACCCAAAACGCCGCCGCAATCTGCGCGGCACCACCGTGGTGGATGCCACCGACGTTTATCGCATCACCCAAAGTCTGCCCTTCAGCCACTAACACCCCCGGACTCCAGACGCCAGAACCCAGTTCCTAGATTTTATGCGAGTTACCAACGCCCCCGCCTCCCGCAAACGCCGCACCCGGATGATCCGCGCCGCCAAGGGCTTCCGGATGCGACGCTCGAAACTTTACCGCTACGCGTCCGACGCCGTGGATCATGGCCGCCAATATGCCTATCGCGACCGCCGCCGCAAAAAGCGCACGTTCCGGTATCTGTGGCAGATTCGCATCAACGCCGCCGCCCGCGCCGCCGGCCTGACCTACAGCCGCTTCATGGAAGGACTCAAAGCCGCCCAATGCGCGCTCGACCGCAAGGTGCTGGCCGACCTCGCCGCGCAGGATGCCGCCGCGTTTGCCGAACTGGTGAAGGTCGCCAAGGCCGCGCTGAAGAACAAGCCCGCCGCCTCCCTGGCCAAGGCGTAACCACCCCCAATTTCCGGTTTCAAGCGGGCGGCTGGCGACAGCCGCCCTTTTTCTTTGTTCACTGAAAACTTGAAACTTGAAACTTGAAACTCGACACTCATTCCCCATGTCACTGCTGAACGAAATCGAGCCTTTGAAGCAGGCCGCATTGAATGAACTGAAAGCCGCGTCCGACCTCGCCGCCCTCGAACAAACCAAGGGCGCATGGATTGGGCCGCACGGCCAGTTCACCGCGTTGATGAAACAGCTCGGCACGCTGGCGAAGGAGGAAAAGCCCGCCGCCGGCAAACTCATCAACGCCGCCAAAGTAGAACTCGAAGCCGCGCTTGCCGAACGCCGCGGCGAACTTGAACTCAAAGCCGCGCTGCCCAAGGAACCGACCGATTTCAGCGCGCCCGGACGCCGCCGCGCGCTCGGCAAACTCCATCCGCTCACGCAAGTGACCGAGGACATTGTCCGCGCCTTTCGCAAAATCGGCTTCGCGGTTGCCGACGGGCCGGAAATCGAGGACGAGTATCATTGCTTCGACGCCCTCAACACGCCCGCCGACCATCCCGCGCGCGATACCCAGGATACGTTCTATCTGGCTTTGCCCTCGCCCGCGGGCGCGGGAGAGGGCGGCGCGGCGTCGCCGGGTGAGGGTCGTGGGGAAAAACCATTTCTTCTCCGCACGCACACCAGCTCGGTCCAAATCCGGGTGATGAAATCGCAGCCGCCGCCCGTGCGCATCATCGTCCCGGGCCGCGTCTATCGCCGCGACAACGCCGACGCCACGCACAATCCCACCTTCCAGCAGATTGAAGGGCTTTACGTGGACAAAAATGTCACCGTCGGCGACCTCAAGGGCACGGTCGAATTTGTCTTCAAGGAGTTGCTGGGCGGGGAGACGAAAATCCGATTCCGGCCGCATTATTTCAGCTACACCGAGCCTAGCTTTGAAATTGATTTCAGCAACGCGCTCGTGAAAAAGATGGGCAAGGACTGGCTGGAAATCGCCGGCTGCGGCATGGTGCATCCGCAGGTGTTTGAGAACGTCGGCTACGACCCGGAAATCTGGACCGGCTGGGCATTCGGCTTCGGCATCGAACGCATCGCCATGATCCGTTATGGCATCAACGACATCCGCCTCTTTTACGAAAATGACGCGCGGTTTTTGAAACAATTTTAGGATTCCGAATAGCATTTGACGAGATTCCAAATTATAGTATTTTGGAAGCATGAAAACGACAATTGATATTCCAGACAAATCGCTTCGGGAAGCCATCAGGCACACCGGCGCGAAAACCAAGCGCGATGCGGTTGTCACCGCCTTGACTGAATTCAACCGCCGCCGCCGGCTGGAGGAACTGGCCGAGCGCCTGCACGGTTCATGTCCCAATTTCATGACCCAGGCAGACCTCCGGCAAATGCGCGAAGACCGCAAATGGGAGACCGCCAAATGACGCTGGTGGACGCTTCCAGTTGGATTGAATTCCTGCGCGGTCGCAGCAGCGCTGCCAGTCAGCGCGTCAAAACGCTGCTGGCACGCGGCGATGCGGCGTGGTGCGACATAACGCTGGTGGAACTTTGGAACGGAGCGCAAGGGCACGTTGAAAAGAATGCACTTGAAGAACTGGAAGGCGAATTGCGGCTTTATCCCGTCAACGAAGAGGTTTGGGCCAGTGCGAAAATGCTCGCGCGACGTTGTCGCGAAAAGGGGACCACCGCATCCACGGCGGACATCATCGTGGCCGCCTGCGCGGCCAGCAACAAGCTGCCGCTGGAACATTGCGACAGCCATTTTGATAAAATCCTGCCTGTCGCGGCCAAACTATGAAAATCGCATCCGGCATCGAACGCATCGCCATGATCCGTTATGGCACCAACGACATCCGCCTCTTTTACGAAAATGACGTGCGGTTCTTGAGACAGTTTTAATTCCGTGTGGTTGACATAAGCCATCGAATACACTATCGTTATACAAAAATAGGAACGATATGGAAACTGTCACACTATCGCCAAAATTCCAAGTAGTCATCCCGCAGCGGATTCGGGAATCGCTGCATCTGAAGGCTGGTCAGAAGATGCAGATGATCAACCTTGAAGGCCAGGTCGTCATGGTACCGTTGCGCTCCATCAAGGAAATGCGCGGCGTGTTCAAGGGAATGAACACGAACTTTGAACGGGAGGCGGACCGCCTGTGAATGTCGTGGATTCATCCGGCTGGATTGAGTTTCTGGGCGGCGGCGTGAACGCGGATTTCTTTACCAAGGCTGTCAGCGATGCTCCGCACCTTGTGGTGCCGACGATTTGTGTGTTTGAAGTCTGCCGCTGGATGCGGCGCGAACTCGGTGACCGCCGCGCGCTGGAAGCGATGGCCCTAATGCAGCAGGGCAGCATCGTGGATTTGGATGCGACACTGGCCATGAGCGCCGCGCGTTTGAGTCTGGAACTGAAGTTGCCGATGGCCGATTCCATTATTCTGGCCACCGCCCGCGCGAACAACGCCACCTTGTGGACACAGGACGACGATTTTGACGGGCTCGACGACGTGAAATACATCGCCAAGAAAAAGACGGCAAAATGAACACCATGCTCCGCTACGGCATCAATAACATCCGCATCTTCTGCGAAAGCGACGGGCGGTTTTAAAAACAGTTTTAATAGCCATGGCACTGTCAAAAAACACCAAATCGCAAGAGCTGCTATATGAAAGCATGCTGATATTGCCGAATGCTATTAAGGCAAAAGAAATTTCTTTAGATGAATTAAAGACCTGGCCAATTTTAGAAGAAATCCGGTCTGATTCGAGATATGCTAAATTTTCGAATCCAAAACTTCGCAAGACTTTGACAAAAAGAAATGAAAGTCACGCTTAACTGGCTCAAACAATACGTAGATTTCGACTGGTCGCCCGAGGAATTAACCGGGCGGCTCACGATGCTCGGCCTCGAAGCTGAGGGCGTCCACAAAATCGGCGGCGAATTTGAAGGCATTGTCATCGCCCAAATCCTCACCAAGGACAAAGTGCCCGGCTCGGACAAGCTGACGGTCTGCAAAGTCAATGATGGCAAGGGCGAGCGCACCATCATTTGCGGCGCGCAGAACCACAACGTCGGCGACAAGGTCCCGCTCATTCTGCCTAACTTTGCTTTGCCATTGAAACCCGGCGAAAAGGAGCCGTTCGTCATCAAGGAACGAAAGGTTTTCGGCATCACCAGCCACGGCATGATGTGTTCGCCGCAGGAACTCGGCCTGCCGGACCGGGTGGACGGCCTGCTGATTCTTCCCGCCGACGCGCCCGTCGGCAAACCCTTCGCTGAATATCTCGGCCGCGCAGGCGGTGACGTGGTTTATGATTTGGAAATCACGCCGAACCGGCCGGATTGGAACAGCGTCATCGGCATCGCGCGGGAGATTGCGGCGGTGACGGGGAACAAGGTGAAGATGCCAGAAGTCAGAAGTCAGAAGTCAGAAGTCAGAACGGAAAGCCTGGTCACGGTAAAAATCGAAGATGCCGAACTATGTCCGCGTTACACGGCGCGCGTTGTTCGGGGCGTAAAAATCGGTCCCAGCCCGGATTGGCTTCGAACCACTCTGGAGAAGGTGGGGATTCGGAGCATCAACAACGTTGTGGACGTGACGAATTACGTCATGCTGGAAACCGGCCAGCCGTTGCATGCCTTTGATTATCATCTTCTTCAACGTAGCCCAGCCGTCCCGGCCGGCCAAAGCAGGCGAGACGCCTGCGCTACCATCATCGTCCGCCGGGCTGCTGCCGGCGAAAAATTCAAGACGCTCGACAAGGTCGAGCGCACGCTCACAAACGAAATGCTGTTGATTGCCGACGAACAAAAGGGCATCGCGTTGGCTGGCGTCATGGGCGGTCAGAACACGGAAATCAACGAGCAGACTGTGGATGTGCTCATCGAGAGCGCGTATTTCCCGCCCACCAACATTCGTCGCACCAGCAAAGCGCTTGGTCTGCGCAGCGAATCGTCCTACCGCTTCGAGCGCGGCGCGGACATCGGCATGTGCGACTGGGCGAGTCAGCGTTGCGCCCAATTGATTCTGGAAACCGCCGGCGGTCAATTGGCCGAAGGCGTCGTGGACGCTTATCCGAAACCGTTTGAACCGAGGCAAGTCACGTTGCGACATCAGAAGGTGAACGAATTGCTCGGCATCGTCTTGAAGCCGGAGGAGTGCGAATTTTATCTTGGCCAGCTCGGACTGAAGATGGCCAGCCACAAGGTGTGTCCGGTTGGCGCGAGCGGCCCGCCGGAGCCGGTAACATTTCAAATTCCCACCTTCCGCGTGGACCTGAAACGCGAAGTGGATTTGATTGAAGAAATTGCGCGGTTGCACGGCGTCGAAAAAATTCCGGCCACACCGCCGCGCGGCGCGATTGGCGCGAATGCGTTTGATGCGGTTCACGATCAAATTGCCGAAGCGCGGCGGATTTTGAGCGGACTGGGGCTGAACGAGGCGCAGGGACAGACGTTGGTGGCGAATGCAGAATGTAGAATGCAGAATGAAGCATTGGTTGCGCTGGCCAATCCGCTGAGTGCGGACATGGACGTGCTGCGGCCAAGCTTGCTGCCCGGATTGATTCATTCGTTGCGGCACAATGTCAGCCGGAAGAATTATGATGTGGCGTTGTTTGAGATTGGCAGGGTGTTTTCTCAAGGTCAGGATGCCGCGCTGCGGCGTCCGGACAGCGCAGCGCGCTGTCCCTACCAGGAAGCGCGTCGCATCGCCATTGCGCTCACCGGACAGCGCAGTCTGCCGTTCTGGAGCGGTAATGATCGCGACGCGAAATTCGATGCCTATGATTTGAAGGGTTTGCTGGAGGAATTTTTTGAGCAATTCGGTTTGCGCGGGACGACCTTCAACCGCCGTTCCGAATCATCGGGATTATTCCTCGAATCGGCGACGATTCAGCTCGGCAAACAAACGCTGGGCGAGTTTGGGCAACTGACGCCAACCCTTGCGAAGAAATACGATTTGCGCGACGCCACATTGCTGGCGGAACTGGATCTGGATTTGCTGCTGGCGCGGCGGAATCCGGCCAAATCATTCAAACCACTGCCGCAATTCCCGGCCATCCGCCGTGACGTGGCGCTGCTGGTGCCGGAGGCGACAACCCACGAGGCCGTGCTGCAAATCGTGAAGCAGACGAAACCGGCCAATCTGGAGGCGGTCGAATTGTTTGATGTTTTTCGCGGAAAAAACGTTCCCACAGGCCAAAAGAGCCTGGCCTACGCGTTTACTTACCGGAATGCCGAACGCACGCTCACGGACGCCGAAGTGAATGCGGCGCATGAAAAATTGGTGGCGCAATTCAGACAGAATCTCGGCGCGACGGTGCGCGAATGATTTTGTTTCACTGTTTCTCCTTCAGTTCGCCGGCGCAGCCGCGCCGTCCACGACAAACGGCGGGATGGGGCAGTCAAGCGTGTCGGCGATGGCGCGGAGCAGTTCGGCTTCGGCCTCCAGAATGACACCATCGGCGCCAATGGTGTGAATGCAGGCTTCAATTAAGTTCTTTTTGATCGTCGGCACAGCCTGCGCGAGGCGGTTGAGCGCGGCGTCCATCTGGCTCACACCGCATTGTCCCCCCGGGAGCAACACCAGCTCACTTTCGTCCGGCGCGCGCAGATATGGCGCTCCCACCGTAAAGGCCTTTTGAGTTTCCGCGGTGTCGGTGCTGCCAACGTTTGCCAGCGCCGAAAGCAAAACCACGCAGTCCGGCACGAGCGGCTTGAGCGTGTAAAATTGAATGATGGGCGGGCGCGCCTTGGTGAATTGCGGCGCCAGATGGTGCTGGACGATTTTCTGGAGCACAAATTCAAACAGTTCAACCTTGCCGTCGCTTTCAATGAGCCATTGCAGCGTCTGGGAAAATTGTTCGTATTGCGGCGCGCTCAAATGCCGCAACGCACCCAGCGCCAGATTGACCATCGGCAAATGCGCGTGCGCGGCGGCCCTGGCGGCGTCAGGATATAACGCGATGGTTTTTTGTTGAATCGCCGGGTCAACTCGTTGGGCCAGGCCCGCCAGTTGTGTCGCGCGCGTCTTTTCGTCGGAACTCAGCAGCATGGCGTAAATCAGCGCGACGGCGTCGAATGGTTCGCGCGCGGCGGCCTTGACGCTGTCGGGCAGCGAATCGCGCAATTGTTCGGCGTAGCGCAGATGCAGCGGCGTGGGGTTGCCCAGATTCGGCAGCACGGAGTGCGGCTTGATAACCGGCGGCTTTTCATCGTCGCCGCCGGAGGCGAGGATGGCTGTGCCCAGCGCGGTGCCGAAAATATTGGGCAACGGGAACGGCGCGGGCGGACGCTTGAGATCGGCGATGGCGGCGCGTTCGACCACTTCCGCCTGGTCCTTGGCGAGCGGGGGAAATTTGCCGTCCCAGGTCGGGTCAATGGCGCGGATGCGGTCGGGAATCGGCGGGTGCGTGGCCAGGGGATTGAAGAACGGGTCGCGGACGCCGTTGCCGAAAAACATGTGGCAGAGATCGGGCGCATGTTCGGATTCCAGGCGCGAACCAAAGCTGTACTGTCCGATTTTTTGAAGTGCGCCGGAAAGTCCCGGCGGATTCCGCGTGAATTGCACGGATGAGGCGTCGGCGAGAAATTCGCGTTGGCGGCTGACGGCGGCTTGAATCAACCGGCCAAAGAAAACGCCGATGGCGCCGAGCAGGATCAACACCAGCCCAATCAGCGGCAGCGCATTGTTGCGCCGGCCGCCGCGGGCATACAGCAGAACCCGGCCGATGGTGGCGATGCAAAGAATGCCGAAGATGATGCCGATCAGTTTGAGGTTTAACCGCATGTCGCCGTTCAGGATGTGGCTGAATTCATGGCCGATGACGCCCTGCAACTGGTCGCGCGAAAGCATTTCGATGCAGCCGCGGGTGACGCCGATGGCGGCGTCGCCGGTTGAATGTCCGGCCGCGAAGGCGTTGATGGCCTTTTCGTTGTCGAGCAGGTAAACCTTGGGCACCGGCACCCCGGACGCGATGGCCATTTCCTCAACGACATTGAGCAGCTTGCGTTCGTTGGGATCGGTGGTGTTGGGATTCACGGGCCGGCCGCCCATCAGGGTGGCCACGGCACTGCCGCCGCCGGCCAGCTCATTTTGTTTGTAGGCGCTGCCGATGAAAATGACGGCCAGCACGCCGGCGGTAACTTCAAGAAGGAGTTGCGGGTTCCACAGGACCAGTCCGGGCGGTTCGCCGTTGCCAGTGTACTGGTGCGCTTGACCGGCGGCAAAAACGACCAGCATGACAAAATAAGCGGCAACCACGAGCGCGACGACGGCCAAGACAAAGTAAAAGACGAGCAGTTTCGTCTTGCGATGGGCTTTTTCCTGGCGCTCGAAGAAATCCATATTGGGAGGGATGGCGTTTGGCCATCCCAAATTAAATCAGGGACGGCAACCCGCCGTCCCTCCCGCAATTCACGAAAACGAAACCTTCGGCGCGTCCTTCTGTTCGGGCTTGTCAATGACGAACAGTTCCGCCGGTCCGAAATTGAACATGCCGGCAATCAGGCTGCTCGGAAATACTTCGCGGTCGGTGTTGTAAGCCATCACCGTGTCGTTGTACGCCTGCCGGGCAAAGGAGATTTTGTTTTCCGTCGAGGTCAACTCCTCGGTGAGTTGCATCATGTTCTGGTTGGCCTTCAAATCGGGATATGATTCGGAAACCATCATCAAGCGGCTGAGGGTGCCGGCCAGACCGGTCTCGGCGGAACCGAGATTTTTCATCGCGCCGGCGTCGCCGGGATTGGCGGCGGCGGTCTTCGCGGCGGCGTAAGCGATATTGCGCGCCTGGGTGACGGCTTCGAGCGTCTCGCGTTCGTGTTTGATGTAGCCCTTGGCAATCTCGACCAGGTTGGGAATCAGGTCATAGCGGCGTTTGAGCTGCACGTCAATCTGCGCATAGGCGTTTTTGTAGCGGTTGCGCAACGTGACGAGCTTGTTGTAGCCGCCGACGAAAAAACCGACCAGGCCCACCACGACCACCAGCACAACAATGGCAATAACCAGTACCAATCCCATAAATTTCCTTTTGTTAAGTTTTCAGAGAATGATGGCAAAACGGCTGCCTGGGCAATGAGAATTTACGGCAAATTTTGTAATGGTCGGCTGTTGCTCTTGGCCGGGGCTTTGTCCGGGCCGGCTTTGGGTATCGCGGGCAGATAGACCTGAAACGTGGAACCTTTGCCGGGTTCGCTCTCCACCAGAATGAAACCACTGTGGCTTTTGACGATGGACAGCGTGGTGGACAATCCCAGCCCGGCGCCCCTGCCAATTTCCTTGGTGGTGAAGAAGGGTTCGAAAATCCGGTCGCGAATGTCCGGCGGAATGCCATGGCCCGTGTCCGTCACTTCAAACAGCACGTATGCCATTGGCTTGGCTTCGGGATTCAGGCTGACGAAATGGGTGTCGGCGGTGAAATTGCGCACCCGCAATTTTAATTTGCCGCCTTGCGGCATGGCGTCGCGCCCGTTGACGCAAAGGTTGAGCAGCACTTGATGTAATTGCGTCAGGTCACCGGAAACAAAGCAGGCGTCCGCGGCAACGTCCGGTTCAACCTGGATGGATTTGTTGAAGGTTTCGGTGGTGACGCGGATGAGGTCTTTGATCAGCAATTGGGGATTGACCGGCATCCGCTGGCCTTCCAGACCGCGGCCGAAACCCAGCACCTGCTTGACGATGTCCGCGCCGCGCTTGGCGCTGGCTTCCAGCCGGACCAGCATTTCCAAGCCTTCATCGTCCTGAACCTTTTGTCGCAACAACGCGACGGAAATTAAAATGGGTGCCAGGGTGTTGTTCAGGTCGTGGGCGATGCCCGTGGCCAGACGGCCCAGGCTTTCCATTCGCTGGGCGCGCAGGAATTGTTCCTCCAGATGTTTTTTGTCGGTGATGTCGCGGCCAATGCCGACGAGGCCGATGATAGTGCCGTTGGCATCGTGCCAGGGAACTTTCGTGGTGAGCAGCCAGCGGACTTCGCCATCCGGCCTGACAACTTTCTCTTCGCGGTTAATGACCGGCTGTCCGGTTTTAAGCACCGCCTGATCGTCGGCGAAAAAAGCCGCGGCAATCTGCTGCGGAAAGAAGTCAAAATCCGTCTTGCCCAGGACCTCGGCTTCGCTTTTGAGTCCGAAATTCATTAAATCCGCCTTGTTGGCCATGGTCTTGCGCGCGCCACTATCTTTGGCGTAGATGCAGTCCGGCAGGTTTTCAATCACCGTGCGCAGCAAATTGCGCTCGGCCGTCAGTTTGAGTTCCGTTTCCTTTTGCTGGGTGATGTTGCGTCCGCCGCCGATGATGCCGATAATTTTTCCCGCCGCATCGCGCCACGGGGTTTTTGTGGTCATCATCCAATAAACCTTGCCGGTGGCAGTGACGAGCCGTTCTTCGTGATTAACCAGCGATTCACCCTGAAGCACCCGCTGGTCGTCTGCGAAAAGTTTTGCGGCGACTTCCGGTGAAAAAAAATCAAAATCGGTTTTTCCCAGGACTTTGGCCTCATTTTCAGATCCCAGGTTTTTGTAGTTGGCCTTGTTGGCCAGCGTTTTGCGCGCCGCAGTGTCTTTCAGGTAGATGGAGTCGGGCAGGTTGTCAACCAACGCCCTGAGCAAATTGCGCTCTTCCGTCAGTTTGGTTTCCAGTTCTTTGTGTTTGGAGATGTTCGACAGCGCGCCGAGCATGCGCACAGGTCTGCCCTCGGCGTTGTGGACCAGATAACCGCGATCCAATACGTCCGCATATAAACCGTCCTTGCACAAGAAGCGGTATTCCTCGCGCCAGAATTCCTGGCCGTTGCGAATGGCCGCCTGGATGCTCTCATGCACGCGATCCCGGTCATCGGGGTGAATGCGGTTGACCCAAAAATTAACATCCGAAACCAGCTCGTCCGGCGGATAACCAAAGTTTTCACCGGCGCCTTCGCTGCGCCACGCCGCGTTGGTTTCCAGGTCCCAGTCCCAAAACACATCATTCGTCGCGCGGGCGATCCATTTGAAGCGTTCATCGGCCAGCCGAGGCGCCTCCGGCTTATTTGTCCGGGCATCCTGTTTTTTGGAAGGTTTCTGCATTTTCAACCCCGGCTACGTAATATTCGCCGCGAACCGGCCAATCCGATTTATATTGCTGGTTGTTTGGTTAAAATTTCTCGGGCCCGGCACGTGAAGTCGTCAGGTCAGTCGGCTTCTTTTTTAATCCAGGTGTGAATGGGGCGCAAGCTGAATTCATCCGTCACGGTTGGACCAGGACCGGCATTCCCACCCATGCCAGATGCATCAAATATTCCGCGTCCCAATTCGCCAGCCGGAAGCAGCCATGCGATTCTGTCCGGCCGACCAGTTCCGGGATGGGCGTGCCGTGAATGCCGTAACCGGTTTTGTCCAGACCGATCCACACCACGCCCACGGGATTGTTTGGGCCGGGCGGCAAAATCAGCTTGTGGCCGATGGCCTCCAATTCGGGCGACTCGGGAAAAAGTTCCGGATCCACGGTGTAATTGGGATTGGGTGCGATGACGACGACGTGCAATTCACCCACCGGGCGCTTCTCAACTTTTGCCGCGATGCTGCACGGGAAATGCGCCAGCAGGTTCGTTTCCAGACCAAATGCCTCCAGAAATTTTCCGTCGAGATGAATGACGACAAACGCCGCCTGGTCCGTCGGTGCCGGATAATTCACATCGGGAATTTTCAAAACCGTGCCGGGCGCAATGTTCCTCCAGTTCACATCCGGGTTGAGCTGTTGAATCAATTTGGGGTTTGAATGGCTCTGTTCGGCAACGAGTTCAAGTTCCGTTTCATAATCGAGCGCTGTTTGCTGGGATTTGGCCAGCCATGTTTTGCCGAGCGGCTGCAGGTGCGCCAGATCGTTCGTGGTCACGATGTAGGTCGTCAGCAGCGGCGCGGCGAGCGTGAGCCGTGCGCAGGTGTCGGTGTCGAGCGCGCCGGTGACGGGCAGGTTTTCCGTTTGTTGAAAAACGGAAATGGCTTCGCGTGTTTGTGAGCCGGGCACGCCGTCAATCGAACCCGGTGAAACCGCCCGGCGTGCCAGCGTAATTTGCGCTTCCAGCACGTTGTGGACCGGCCGTGGGAAATCGCCTTTTGATTGGTGTGTGAGAACCAGCGGTTGCGCCCGCCGCGTGGTGATGGTGGTTGGCGGCCGGACAATTTTCCTTGGATGTTCATGCCGCCACCAAATCCACGCCACCAGGGCAAGGGCGGCCAGCACGAGCAGCCATCCCCAGCCGCCGGGCTTTTTGCGCCGCCCACGGGCGGAATGATGTCGAGTGTCGCGAGGCACGCGGAAATTAAGCCACAGACGGCACGGCGACCCAAGAGCGAACTCAAAAAACAGGAATGAAGAATGTCATTTCAACCCAAAGCCGGCGGTTTCCTCAGTTCAGGTTCAAAACCGCTTCCCCAATAAGTTTTGCCGCGGCGTCAAAGTCTATCTGGCCGGTATTAATAATCATGTGATAGAACAGCGGGTCGTTGATGTCCGCGTTGAAGTGTTTTTTCAGATAACGGGCGCGGCCGAGGTCTTCCGTAAGGCAGAATTTATGCGCTTCGGCCTTCGTCATGCCGTAGTGTCGGTGAGCGTGTTCGACGCGCTTTTCGAACGGGGCTACCAAGCGCACGTGGAAGACATCCGGCAACCTGGACGTTACGACGTTGCCGCCGCGCCCGATGAGAATCACATGGCCCACCGCGGCCAGTTTGAGCATGGTTTCGGCGGTTTGCAGGACGATGGTGCGTGAGGGCGGATGGACCTCAAAGATTTCATCCAGGAAATCCTCAAGTTGTGAAACGCGATCTTCGGGCAAAAATTTGGCCAGGTAGGCGGGCAGATTGTGATCTTCAAGGACCTTGTCCATAAGATTGCGATCAAAAACAGTCCAAGGCGACCCGCTTTTCGAGTGCTCCTGCAAGTAGTGAGCGAGTTTTTCGGCGACCACAAATGCCCCGCAGCCGGTCTGCCGGGAAATGGTCACCGCCCGGCACACCTTATTTTCCGCAAGCACCCTGGTATCGTCGGCGGATTGCAATTGACTGCTAATAAAAGACAGACAAGGATCAATGCTGCGAGTTTCAATCATAAAGACCTCCTGACTTGTCGGATGGGTATGCAATTTGAATGAAGCCTTTGCCTTCCTGCCCGTCCAAGGCCTGTCGCACCTGTTGGATTCGCGTTTCGTCCATAACCCGCTCCAAAGTTTCAAGCCGGCGACGCTCTTCCAGTTTGGCTTCGCTTTTCCCAACTCAACCTACGCCTCCAACACGGCTGAATTCAAGAGCGACCGGGCGATTTGATGACGACTAATGTGAATAATTAAACCAACCGGCAATCTTTAATACCGCCACCTGCCGGCGAACCGGGCGGCCAAGGCGAAAGGCCGCCGGGCCATGCCGCTGGACGCTTAAGGTTTGGCCAGCAGCTCGCGATACGCGTTGAAAATTTGATCCACCAAGGGCGAAGGCGCAACCGCCTCACCGTCAAACGTCGCCACCGGCACGATGCCCCACGCGCTTTGCGTGATGAAGATGCCTTCGGAATTTTTCAGCGCCTCGGGTTTGATGACGCGCTTGTTCGTTGGCAGGCCCAGGGTCTGGCAGATCTCCAGTACAACCGCGCGGGTGATTCCCGGCAACACCCCGCGGCCCGTCGGGGTCGTGCATATCGTGTCTTTGTAAACCCAGAATAAATTGCCGCTCGCGGTTTCCGCCACTTCGCCGTTCGTATTGAGCAGCAACGCCTCGTCCGCGCCCTTTTCACCGGCCTCGGCCCGCGCCATGACGTGGGTGAGCTTGTTCAACGTTTTGAATGACGACAGCGGATCGGCGGCCAGCACCCGGAACGACGACGTAATCAGGCACCATTGAACGGGATGGTCCGCCGGCGGCGCGGCATGCAACGTCATGACGACGGTGGGTTTGCCTTCCGCGCCCGGCGAGTACCCGCGCTCGCCTGGCCCGCGCGTCAGCGTGACGCGCAAAATCGCCTCCGGCATTTGATTTTGTTCGATGAGTTGTTCCGCAAACTCCTGCAATTCCTTCGGCGTGAACGGCGGTTTGATTTTCAGAAAATCCGCGCCTCGTGTCATGCGTTCCAGATGCTGGGCCACGCGGAATGGCCAGCCGTTTACGACGCGCACGGTTTCAAACAGCCCGTCGCCATACATGAACCCGCGATCGTTGACCGGAATGACAGCTTCCGCTTCGGGCACAAACTGGCCGTTGAGAAAAATGGTCATGTGTTCCTAATACCCTCCAAATATCCGAAACGTGGTCGCTCCGCGAGCAGAAAGATTCTTGCAAAAAAGTTGTCCGGTTTTGGCAGGAACAGGCATTTATAGGTGAATGCAGGCGATGGACGACATAGCACTGTTGCGGGAATACGCCACCAACCATTCCGAGGCGGCCTTTGAGACGCTGGTTTCGCGCCGCGTTGGTTTTGTCTATTCGGCGGCGCTGCGGCAGGTGCGTGACCCGCATCTGGCCGGGGAAGTCACGCAGGCGGTGTTCATCATTCTCGCGCAAAAGGCTGGACGGATTTCCGGCAAAACCATTTTGGCCGGCTGGCTGTTTAGAACCACCCGCTTTGCGGCGATGGCGCAAATGCGTGCCGCCGCGAAACGCCGGCAACGTGAGCAGGAGGCTCAAATGCAATCTGAAATTCAACCCACCGAGCCCGACTTGTTCTGGGAACAAATGTCGCCGCTGCTCGATGAAGCGCTGGCGACACTCGGCGAAACCGACCGGCAGGCCGTGTTGCTGCGCTTCTTTGAAAACAGGAGCATGGCGGAAGTTGGAAACCAATTGGGCACCGGCGAAGACACCGCGCGCAAGCGGGTCAGCCGCGCGCTGGAAAAACTGCACCGCTACTTTTCCAAACGCGGCATTTCCTCCACCACGGCCATCATCACCGGGGCGATTTCCGCCAACTCCATCCACGCCGCACCCATTGGATTGGCAACGACCATTACTGCAACTGTGGCTAAAGGGCCGGCGGTTGCAGCTTCAACCCTGGCCCTGGTGAAAGGAACACTTAAAGTTATGACTTGGATGAAACTCAAAATCGCTCTTGGCGTCTCCGCCGCATTGTTGCTTGCCGGCGGTGGGATGACCGTCGCACTTTCCAGCGACACCTCCGCCGGTGGCGGCAATCCGGCGCCTTCAGTCTTTCAGTTCCGTCTGGTTCTCAATGCCCCGTCCGCCAAAGCCGATCCCATGACCGTCGTTCAGCCGGGCGCGGACGCAAAGGCGACCGAGACCCTTTACGTCCAGAAAAAGGTTCTGCTGGATCAGACCGACTTGAAGTCGGCCAATGTGATTACGAACCAACCCGCAGGCAAACCCCGGATTCAAATCACGCTGACCGCCGCCGGGGCGAAGCGATTTGCAAAAGTGACCCGTCAAAACATCGGCAAGCGGCTGGCGATCATCATTGATGGCCGGCTTTATTCCGCCCCGACGATCAAGTCGGAGATTCGGGGTGGCAACGCCGAGATTAACGGGAACTTCAGTGAGACGGAAGCGCAGGACCTTGCGACAAGAATAAATCAATCCGTGACGAAATGACCGCCTGAAGCTTGAGGCTGCGAATCCATCGAGACGCTTGGCGGTGGAAAAACGGCAGGAATCGGTTCTCGTAGCAGCCGGGGTGACGAGGCTCAAATATCAATATTCGCTTTAGAACCTTCCATCAGGGCCTCCCCGCGCCGGCTGCTACAGTTTAACGCCGCCAAGAACCCCGCGGCTTTTGCCAGCGTTTCATCGTATTCCGCTACAGGATTTGAATCGGCCACAATGCCCGCGCCGACGTGAAAATACACCGCGCTCTCCTTGCAGATGGCCGTGCGGATGGTGATGCTCAACTGGCTTTCGCGGTTGAATCCCAGATAACCATGGCAGCCGCAGTACGGCCCGCGCGCGATGGGTTCGAGTTCATCAATAATTTCCATTGCGCGGAACTTCGGCGCGCCGGTGATGCTGCCGCCGGGAAAACACGAGGCCAGCGCGGTAAAATGCGTCACATCCGCTCGCAACCGCCCCTCGACGGTCGAGACCAGGTGTTGCACCTGGGCAAATCGTTCGAGCCGTGCCAATTCCGGCACTTGCACGGAGCCGAATTCGCAGACCTTGCCGAGATCGTTGCGCAGCAAATCAGTGATCATTATCAATTCGGCGAGTTCCTTGGGGTTGGTTTGAAGTTCGTACGCGAGTTGCGCGTCACGCGTCGGTTCGGCATCCCGCGGGCGCGTGCCTTTGATGGGCTTGGTCTGAATATGCGAACCGCTCAGGCGCAAAAAAAGTTCCGGCGACGACGATGCTATCTGAAGGTTACCACAATCGAAATACGCGGAAAACGGCGCGGGCGAAACGGAACTCAAACGCTGGTACAGGTCCCAACTAGGAACCGGAGCGCCGAGCACTGCCTCGGCCAGTTGGAGTGACTTCATGTCACCGGGCCGAGCCGGTGCTCGGCGTTCCACCGAATGCTCCGCCATCAATCGTTGCGAAAGGTTGACCTGGTAAATGTCGCCCGCGCGGATGTAATGCTGGGCGCGCTCGACGGCGGAAATGAATTCCGCGCGGGACAGATTCGATTGTAGCCGTCCCGCAAGGCGGGATGAAAACGCGGCCGTTTTAATTGAATCATTGCTCGGCGTTTTCACAAACGCCGCTACGGATGACAGTTTCTCCCGCCAGAATTCCCATCGCTCTTTCGCCCTGGTTTCGCTGCGCGAACCATCGGCATCAAGGCCGGTGGCAACGACGCAGACTTTGCCGAGTTGATGATCAAACACCACCACGCTGTCATAAAAACCGACGTGGCAATCGGGCAATTCGAGGTCATTGACGGCGCGGCGCGGGAGTTTCGGTTCGGTGAAGTTTTTCAAATCGTAACCCCAGTAGCCGAAACAACCACCGAGCGGAAACGGCAGGTCAATCTCGTCCAGCAACTCAAACTGCGCCATGAGCGCATCCAAGACCTGCCATGGATTGCCGAATTGGGTCTGGGGCCTGGCGTCCGGCGTCCGGGATCTGGCGATTTCACAGCGCGAACCAAAGGAACGGAAGGTGAGAAACGGATTCGCCACGACAAACGAACAGCGTGCCTGGGCGGAGTCGAAAGACGAGCTCCGCAGCAAAACAATCCCCGGCCGGCCGCGCAATTCTTCCACGAGCGATTCCGGCGTATGCGCGGTGGCGATTTCCTGGATCAGCGGGCGCATGGTGGGTCACGCAAACGCCTTGGGTAGCACGCCGGGTTGACCGACGCGGCGTTCATATTCCAAGATGATGTCAACGGCCTTCCGCGGATCATCCGTCACGGCGACGAGGTCCAGGTCGCCCGGACTGATGAGTTTGTTCCGGTCCTGCAATTCCGCCTGCATCCAGCGCAGCAGGCCGCGCCAATGGTTGCGCCCGAACAGGATGAGGGGGAATTGCGGAATGCGCTGCGTCTGTACGAGGGTGACAATTTCGAAAAACTCATCAAGGGTGCCAAACCCGCCCGGCATAAAGACGAAGCCGAGGCTGTATTTGGCGAAGCAGACCTTGCGCGAAAAGAAATAATGGAAATGCAACGGCAGGTTGGTGAAACGATTGCCGTTTTGCTCGTGGGGCAATTCGATGTTGAGGCCGATGGATTTGCCGCCTCCCTGGGCCGCGCCTTTGTTCGCGGCTTCCATGATGCCCGGGCCGCCGCCGGTGATGACGGCGAGATTGTGCTCGGCCAGGCCTTTGGCAATCGCCGCCGCCGCGCGATAATATTTGTCGTTCGGGCGCGTCCGCGCGGAGCCGAAAATGGTGACCGCGGGGCCGACCTGGGAAAGCGTCTGGAAGGAATCCACAAACTCGGCCATGATGCGAAAGATGCGCCAGGGATCCTCGCGGATGAAGGAAGCGTTCTCACTCATGGCGGCAGCATAATCCAGCACCGCAAAATGAAAAGGCCGGAGAAAAGCCAAATTCTCCGGCCCGTTCCACCGCGCGGTTCCTCAAGAGCAACCGAGGCTTTCGCCGCAATTCAGGCACTTGTAACACGCGCCGTTGCGCACGGCCACGTGGCCGCAATTCGGACACGTTGGCGCGTCCTCCTGGAAGTGCGCGATGGAGTCGCTCAGATTTTTCACCTCGCGTCCGGCGGGCTCGGCATGGCCGTTGCCGCTTTTCACTTCCAGCACATCGTTATCCTCGGCAATCGGCAGTTCAGGCACCGGGCGGTTTACCTTTTTTTTCAACTCCTCAATCAAGCCCGGGATGGCCAGTTCCGGCTGGGTGCGGGCGGCGGCGATTTTTTCGCGGTAACCGGGGACAAATTGCAGCGCGAGCCAGCGGAATACATAATCGGTGATCGAGGAGGCGTTGCGGATTTCCGGATTTTTCGTGAAGCCGCTCGGCTCGAAGCGCTGGTGGGCGAATTTTTTCACGAGCGCCTCGAGCGGCACGCCGTATTGCAGGGCCATGCTGGTCAGCGTGCCGATGCCGTCCATCAAACCGCCGATGGTCGAGCCTTCCTTGGCCATCGTGATGAACAATTCGCCGGGCTGGCCGTCCTCAAACAGGCCGACGGTCAGTAACCTTCGTGGCCGGCGATGTCAAATTTGTGCGTGACCGCCGTGCGCGTGTCGGAGAGGCGGCGGCGGAGCGGTTTGCCGGCCTCGGTGCGCAGGGCGCTGACTTCGGTTTCGAGTTCCTTGATGCGGGACACCAGCGGAGCGGCCTCGGGAGAGACTTTTTCGCCGCCTTCATTGGTCTTTTTGGTGTTCAGCGGCTGCGAACGTTTCGAGCCGTCGCGGTAGATGGCGACGCATTTGAGCCCCATCTTCCACGCCTGCACGTAGGTGTCGCGAATTTCCTCCACCGTGCATTCCTTCGGCATGTTGACGGTCTTGGAAATGGCGCCGCTGATGAACGGCTGGGCGGCGGCCATCATCTTCAGGTGCGCCAGATAATGAATGCTGCGCTTGCCTTTGAAGGGTTTGAACGCGCAGTCAAAAACCGGCAGATGTTCCGGCTTGAGACCGCTTTGAATTTTCCGGCTGTCCTCCTCGACATCCTCGATGGTGTCGAATTTCTCGATATGGGCGATGATGAGCTTGATTTCCGTCTCACCGTAGCCGAGGCGGCGCAATGCGTCCGGCACGCCGCGGTTGACGATTTTTAACATGCCGCCGCCGGCCAGCAGCTTGTATTTGACGAGCGCAATGTCGGGTTCGACGCCGGTCGTGTCGCAGTCCATCAGAAAGGCGATGGTGCCGGTCGGCGCGAGCACGGTGACCTGCGCGTTGCGATAGCCGTGCTGCCGCCCCTTGGCCAGCGCGCTTTCCCAGGTCTTGCGCGCCTCGTCCTTGAGATAACCGAATTCCTCGCTCGGATGAATGGTTTCGACGGCGTCGCGGTGCAGTTGAATGACGCCGAGCGTGGATGCAACATTGTCCGGCTGGAGCGGCCTGGTGACATGCGCACAGCGGGCGTCGCGATAACCGGGAAACGCGCCGATGCCGGCGGCGATTTCCGCGCTCTGCTCGTAGGCGTGGCCGGTCATGATGGCCGTGATGGCGCCGGCGAGGGCGCGGCCTTCGTCGCTGTCGTACGGCAGGCCGTAGCTCATGCAAAGCGAGCCGAGATTGGCGTAACCCAGGCCGAGGGTGCGGAAAATGTGCGAGTTTTCAGCGATGTCCTTCGTCGGGTAACTCGCGTTGTCCACGATGATTTCCTGGGCGGTGATGAAAATGCGCACGGCGGCCTTGAACCGTTCGACGTCGAACGTGCCGTCTTCGCGCTTGAACTTCATCAAATTGAGCGACGCCAGATTGCAGGCGGTGTTGTTGAGAAAGACATATTCGCTGCACGGATTGGTGGAATGAATCGGCTCGGTGCCCTTGCACGTGTGCCATTTCTGGATCGCGCCGTCGTATTGCATGCCGGGATCGCCGCAAGTCCAGGTGCCTTCGGCGATTTTGTAGAGCAGTTTGGCGGCGTCCTTCTTTTCAAGCGGCTTGCCGGTGGTGATGGCGCGCGTCCACCAATCCTTGCCCGCCAGCGCGGCCTGCATGAATTCATCACTGGCGCGCACGGACAGGTTTTCGTTTTGATACATCACGCTGCCATAGGCGTCGCCGTTGTAGGAGCCGTCGTAACCGTGTTCGATGAGCGCCCAGGCCTTCTTTTCCTCTTTTTGCTTGGCGTCAATGAATTCCTCGATGTCGCCGTGCCAGTCACGCAAGGTGTTCATCTTGGCCGCGCGCCGGGTTTTGCCGCCGGATTTCACGACATTGGCGACCTGATCATAAACCTTGAGAAAACTCATCGGGCCGCTGGGCCGGCCGCCGCCGCTGAGCTTTTCCCGGGCGGAACGGAGCGGTGAAAGGTCCGTGCCGGTGCCGGAACCGTACTTGAAGAGCATCGCCTCGCTGTGGGCGAGGCGCATGATGTCTTCCATGTTGTCCGCTACCGACTGGATGAAACAGGCGCTGCCCTGCGGATATTCGTATTGGGTCGTCGCGCGTTCGGCCTGGCGGGTTTTGCGGTTGTAAAACCAGTTACCCTTGCCGGAATTCTTGCCGATGCCATATTGGCTGAACAGTCCGACGTTGAACCACACCGGCGAATTGAACGCGCCGTGCTGATTGACGCAGAGCCAGGTCAACTCGTCGTAAAAAACCTCGCCATCGGCCTTGCTGAAATACCCGTCCGCCACGCCCCAATCCGCGATGGTCCGGGCGATGCGGTGAATGAGCTGGCGCACCGAGGTTTCGCGTTCGGCGGTGTGTTGCTCGCCATAAAAGTATTTCGAAACGACGACCTTGGTGGCCAGCAGCGACCACGCCTTGGGCACCTCGACGTTTTCCTGCTTGAAAATCACCTTGCCGGCGTCATCGGTGATTTCGGCGGTGCGCCGGTCCCATTCAATCTGGTCAAACGGCTTGACCTTCGCATCGCTGAAAACCCGCTCGACGCGCAGCGTTTTTTTCGCCGGGCTCGTGTCGTTGTTTTTAATGGTGCGCGCTGTTTTCACCGAGGTCGTGCGGCGGCGGCTTTTGGGCGATGCCGGCGCCATAACTTCTTCCCGTGCGTCAATCATGATGTTCCTTTTTCAAGATGGTTGAAATTTCGCTTTCAGACAAATCGCCCGACCGCCCCAGAATAGAAGAACGGTCGGGAAATCAACTTATTTGGCCTGCTTCCTGAGATTCTGCCAACCCGCTGACTTCCGGCAAAACCCCATTTAGTGGGCAACACCGCGACCATATACCCAACATATAGTGGTGACAAGAAAATTTTTCAAAAAAGTTACGACAACGATATTCCCCAAGAAAAAGCGGGGAAACCCCGCGTCCGTGTTGCCGAACGGCTACTTATTCGCTGCTGTGAACGAGAAAATCAGCGCGGTTTTCTTGCGCGTGACGAGTTAAATGGTCCAGGCCGTTTTCGGAACGACGGTTTGGGTTTGCGAATCGGCTCGACCGTTTTGGGACGCGCTTTCGGAACCAGCACGACCGGACAGCCTTCGTAGCCGAAGGCGCGCCGCATCTGGTCGGCCAGATACTTTTTATACTGGTCGGAAAACAACTCATCACGATTCACGAACAGCAGAAACGTCGGCGGCGCCGGCTTGACCTGCGTCGCATAGAAAAATTTCAAGCGATGTCCCAGGTCGCTGATGGGCTGGCGGCGTTCGACGGCGTCGCGCAGGGTGCGATTCAAAATCGCCGTTGGAATTTTTTGCTGCAATTGCGCGGTGACGTAACGAACCGCTTCCAGCAGGCGATCCAGATGAAAACCGGATTTGGCTGAGGTGAAAATCACCGGCGCATAGTCGAGGAAGAACAATTTTTTCTGCACCCAGGCGCCAAATTCAGCGAGCGTGGACATTTCCTTTTTCTGCCCCTCGCGCCGTTGTCTTTTGTCGCGCCGGGTGATTTCCTCCGCGCGCGCCCGGCGGACGGTTTCGTCAAACAAATCCCATTTGTTGACGACAATGATGCAGGCCTTGCGGTTCTCAACGATGACATCGGCGATTTTCTTGTCCTGCTCGGTGATGCCCGTTTCCGCGTCCAAAACCAGGATGGCAATATCGCAACGCGCGATGGAATCCGCCGCGCGCTGGACGCTGAAAAATTCAATCGAATTGTCCACGCGCCGTGTTTTTCTCATGCCCGCCGTGTCAATCAGAATGTACTTCTGTGTGACCGCGACGCCCTCGCCGCCGCTCTGAACTTTTACCTCGAACGGCACGTCAATCGCATCCCGCGTCGTGCCGGGAACCGGCGAGACAATGACGCGCTCGGATTGGGTCAACGCGTTGATAATGGATGACTTGCCGACGTTGGGACGGCCAATGATGGCGAGCTTCATGACTGGGTCCTGGGTTCCGAGTCCACTGTCCACAGCCGGTTCGCCAGTCGGACTGTGGACTGTGGGCTGTGGACTGTGGACTGGCAGCAATGCCACCGCTGCTTCCATCAGGTTTTGAATGCCTTCGCCGTGAATGGCGCTGACGGGAAAGATTTTCTCAAAGCCGAGTGCGGCAAATTCGTCCGCGTCCTTTTCGGCGCGGCTCGTATCCACTTTGTTCGCCGCGACCAGAATGGGTTTTCCGCTGCGGCGCAGGCGTTCGGCAACTTCGCGGTCGAGCGGCACCACGCCTTCCTGCGCGTTGACGACCAGCAGAATGACATTCGCCGATTCAATGGCCAGTTCCACCTGTTCCAGGGCGGCCTTGATGATGACATCATCGGCTTTCTCGCCGCGCAACAAACCAATGCCGCCGGTGTCCACGAGCGTGAACGGACGCCCATTCCATTCCGCCTCGGCGGTGACGCGGTCGCGCGTGACGCCGGGCTGGTCGTGCACAATCGCAATGCGTTTGCCGACGATGCGATTGAACAGCGCGGATTTGCCGACGTTGGGCCGGCCGACGATGGCGATTAAATTTGGCACGAAGTTAGGATGAGGAAATCCTGTCGTGCGAGAAAGGGAAAAGCACAAACCAATTATTTCAATCTTCCCATCAAACTCTTCGCGCGCCGGACCCAGAAGCGGTCGCGTTTGCGCTGAAACGTCGGGGCGTGAACGTCGTCGCTCAACACGTCGTTGAGTTCCGGGCGCGCGAGTTCCGGCTGGTTTTTGGCGAGGAAAAGTTCGGCCAGTTGCACCTTGGCCCGGGCATAGGAATGTTCCGCGGTGACCTGCTGCCAGATTTTCAACGCCAAATCCGTTTCGCCCAGCGCGGTGAGCGTTTCGGCCAGCGCCATCATGGTGTAGCCGTAATCGTGTTTGGGATTTTCCGCGACGACGCCTTCGAGCAGCGGGCGCGCTTCGGCGGCGCGTTTCTCACGGAGCAGGCACTGGCCGAGGTGGGCGCGGGTGTCAATGTCCTGCGGGTCGCGTTCGAGCGCGGCACGATAGCATTCCTCGGCCTGGTCGAGTTTGCCCTGCTGAAAATAAATGTCACCCAGTTGCGAATAATGATGCGCCTTGTCGAGATGATGAATTTTCGCCTGCAATTCCTTGATGCGGCGGCGGTCGTGTGCGCCGGGCAGTTCAAACCCGCGGGTAATGGACGCTGCCGCGGCGCGATAGACGAGGAAAAAATAAAGCACCGCGTTCAGCAGCGGGAAAATAAAGATAAATACGGCCCACAACCATTCGCGGCGGCGGAGGGCATCGATCAGCATCCAGATCTGAAATGCCACCAACACCAACAACAGCGGACTGCTGATCAAATAATTCCAATGCGTCACGTCAGTCAGCAAAGAAGTGAACATGCGACAAAATTAAGTCAGAAGCGCCAATGAGGCAATCGTCGTCTCCGGGCGCAGACAGGGGAAACCGCTTAATGTCATTGCCTGAATCCACCGGGTAGTGAATTTTGTCGGACGCAATGACTGGGCGTTCGCACAAAAGTACCCGGCAGAAAGATCAATTGCGCCGCGCTTATGAACTCATGCGCGCGCATTTCGGCCATCAACACTGGTGGCCGGGCGAAACGGCGTTTGAGGTCTGCGTCGGCGCGATGCTCACGCAAAATACCGCGTGGACCAACGTCGAGCGCGCGATGGCCAATCTCAAGGCCGCGCGCGTGCTGGCACCGGCAAGACTGTTCGCCCTGCCCGAAGCGGAACTGGCGGAACTCATCCGGCCCGCCGGTTATTTCAACGTGAAAGCGCGGCGGTTGCGGTCGTTTTTGCGCGTGCTCGTTGAGGAATTTGGCGGTGATTTGAGGCGATTGTTCGCGGGTGAAACTTCCGCCGTTCGCGCGCGTTTGCTGACCATCCACGGCATCGGGCCGGAGACGGCGGACAGCCTGTTGCTCTATGCCGGCGGGCACCGCAGTTTCGTGATTGATGCCTACACGAAGCGGATTTTTGAAAGGCATGGCTGGGGGCCAAAGTCGTCGAGCGATTACGACGAATTAAAATTGCTTTGCGAATCGGCGTTGAATCAAAAAGCCGGTGCGGCCCGGTTGGATTACTGGCAGGACTATCATGCGCAACTGGTGATGGTGGGCAAGCATTTCTGCCGGACCCGCGCGCCGCGTTGCGAACAATGCCCATTACGACCGTTGCTGCCGTAAAAAATTGAATAAAAGCGCCGTGGCAATGTCCATGGCTGCGGGCGAACTGTTCACTTGTTTTCGGTGCGGTTCGCGATGATTATCTGCGGGACTGCCAGCATGAACCAGACGCTCATCATCGTGCCGACTTACAATGAACGGGAAAATCTCTCGCGCATGGCCGACCGGCTTTTGAAACTGTCCGTGCCGGTGGACGTGCTGGTGGTGGACGGCAATTCATCGGATGGCACGGGGAAAATCGCGGACGAACTCGCCGCGAAACACCCGGAAATTCATGTCCTGCATCAGCCGGAAAAGAACGGCTTGGGCCGCGCGTACGTTGCCGGTTTCAAATGGGCGCTCGAACGCAGCTACGAGTTCATTTTTGAGATGGACTGTGATCTCTCGCACAACCCGGATGACGTGCCGATGTTTCTCGAAGCCGCCCAACATGCCGATCTGGTGCTCGGCTCGCGTTACGTCGGCGGCATTCGCGTCATTAATTGGCCGCTCAAGCGGCTGATGCTGAGCCGGGGCGCGGGAAAATATGTCAAGCTGGTGACCGGCATGCCGTTTACCGATCCGACGGGCGGCTACAAATGTTTCCGCCGCCGCGCGTTGCAAGCCGTCAAACTCGATAAAATGTGGTCAAACGGTTACAGTTTTCAGATTGAAATGACACATAAACTTTGGCGGCAGGGATTCAAAATTGTTGAAGTGCCGATTGTTTTTACCGAGCGCGCCGAGGGCCGGTCGAAAATGGCCGGCCACATCGTGAGCGAGGCGTTTTGGATGGTCTGGCGGTTGTGCTGGCAGAATGGCTTCCGGCGCCGGCCCCGCTTAAAAGTCTGAACGTTTTGCGTGCGGTTTCGTCCAAACATCGGAAATTTAAGGAAAGCAGCTTGAAAATAAACCTCATAGCCATGCTCGTCGTGGCTGGCGTGGCCGGCCTGGCCGTCCCAACGCGCGCGGCACCAATGCCCAAAGCCGGCGACCCCGCCCCGCGGTTTGCCGGCCTGGATCAGGACGGCAAAACGGTGGCGCTGGCTGATCTGATCGGCAAAAAAATTGTGCTGTTGTACTTTTACCCGAAGGATTTCACGTCGGGTTGCACCAAGGAGGCCTGCGGCTTTCGCGACCGCATGGGCGAATTGCAGAAGGACAACGTCGAAGTCATGGGTGTGAGCTTTGATTCCGCCGGAAGCCACCAAAAGTTCATTGCCCAATACCAGCTGAACTTCCCGTTGCTCGCCGACCCTGATGGAAAAATCGTGGATCTTTATGGTGTGCGGATGGACCACTTGAAACTGGCGCACCGCGTCAGTTTTCTCATCGGACTGGATGGCAAAATCATCCACGTCACCGATGCGGGCAGTCCCGGCGTTCATTTTGACGAGATGAAGGCGGCCATTGCCGCCCTGAAACCGAAATGAGAACGTTGGGGAATAATCTTTTTCATCCGCAGCGCGCCTCCTAACCTGCCTTTGTGCCACTTCAAATCGGCGAGCGACTGGGTTTGACCATTGACGACATTGCGTTTGGCGGCGAGGGCGTCGGACGCGTGAACGATTTTGTGGTGTTTGTCCCGTTCGTGCTCGTGGGCGAGCGGGTCGAGGTTGAGATCATCGAGGTAAAAAAGAATTTCGCGCGCGCGAAACTGCTGCGCGTCGAAAAGCCTTCGTCCGAACGGGTCGAGCCGGCGTGCGGTTACTTCGGCAAATGCGGCGGCTGCCAGTACCAACACGTTCAATATGCGGTCCAATTGCGGCTCAAACAAAAGCAAATCGCCGATTTGTTTGAGCGGGTCGGCAAATTTCCCCCCGACCTGATTGCGCCGGTGATTCCCTGTCCGCAGCCGTTCGGCTATCGCAACCGTATCATGGTTCGCAGCCAGTGGAGCAAACCGGAACAAAAATTGAACCTCGGTTTCGTGCGCTGGGACTGCGGCCTGGTCGAGGACATCGCCGAGTGCAAAATCGCCGAACCGGCCCTGAACGAGCAGCTCCAGCACGTTCGCGCGCATCCACCGCCGCGGGGCGGGTTGAAAGTCGTGCTGCGCACGCTGCCGGAAGACTGGGACGTGCCGCCCGATTCTTTTTTTCAAAATAATTTTTTCCTGTTGCCCAAACTGGTCGAAACCGTGCGTGGATTTCTTTCCGCTGCCGGTTCGCGACACCTGGTGGATTTGTATTGCGGGGTCGGTTTTTTTGGAATTGAAATGGCGGATGCGGTCGAATCCTTCATCGGGGTGGAATATGACCAGCGTGCGATCAAATCGGCGCGGCACAACGCCGCGGCGCGCAACATCGGCAACGGGGAGTTTGTGGCGCAGGCGGTCGAAGACGTTTTGCTGGAATTGGGGAAGCGATTTTCGCCGCAAACCACCACGGTTTTGCTCGATCCGCCGCGCAAAGGTTGTCTGCCGCAAACACTGGAAATGTTGCGTGAACTCAGGCCGGCGCAGGTCATTTACGTTTCGTGTCATCCGGCGACCATGGCCCGGGACTTGAACCTGATGTGCGCGGACGGGGTCTTTGGCCTGGTGCGCGTGCAGCCACTGGATATGTTTCCCCAAACGCAGCATGTGGAGTGCGTGGCGGATCTGCGTGCCGGGGAAAAGCTTGCCAAGTTGGCCAACATGGATTCAACTGAAGAAACCTGATGACGACGGACGCACAAACGGACCCACGGAAAAATTTCGTACTGCGTGTATTGCCGTGGCTGCTGGCGGCGGCGGCGCTGATGGTTTATTTGGTGACGCTTAACCACTGGGTGTCGCTGTTCAACCTCACGGCGGTGGCTGAAACGTCCGGTTGGACGTGGCAGCCGGAGATTTACGATCCCGTTTCCTTTGCCATTACTTGGCCATTCCGCTGGCTGCCGGCGTCGCAGATTCCGCTGGCTTTGAACGTGTTTTCGGCGGTGTGCGCGGCACTGACGCTGGGTTTGCTGGCGCGGTCGGTTGCGCTGTTGCCGCACGACCGGACGGATGCGCAGCGCCGGCGCGAACAAAGCCCCTTTTCATTAATGACCATTCGCAACGCCTGGCTGCCACCGGTTTTTGCCACCGTGGTGTGCGGCTTGCAACTGACATATTGGGAGTACGCCACCAATCACACCGGTGAAATGTTCAGCCTGTTAATGTTCGCCTTTGTGATATGGTCGTTGCTGGAGTATCGGCTGGATGAACGCGAAGGGCGGCTGTTTCTGGCCGCGTTCGTGTTTGGCGCGGGCATGACCAACGACTGGGCGATGGTCTGTTTCTTCCCCGTGTTTCTCACAGCCCTGATCTGGATTCGCGGCCTGAGCTTTTTCAATTTCCGGTTTCTTGGACGAACAATATTATGCGGGTTGGCGGGACTGTTGTTCTTTTTTTTGCTGCCTTTGGTGGTGACTGTTTCGGGCAAGGTGCCGCTGACATTCGGGCAGATGTTGCAAATGAATCTGTCACAGCAGTTCTCCGTGGCGGGAGACTTTTTCAGCAATGGAGGCGTGCGGCTGGCACTGGCCCTGATGTCATTAAGCTCCTTGGCGCCGTTGTTGATACTGGCGATCCGCTGGCATGCAACCTTCGGCGACACCAGCCAGATTGGCCGGGTGCTGGCATCCCTTTTGTTCCACTTGGTGCATGCCGTCTTCCTGGTGGTCTGCATTTGGGTTGCCTTCGACCCGCCCTTCAGCCCGCGGGAAAAGGGGTTCGGACTGACGCTTTACTATTTGAGCGCGTTGTGCGTGGGTTATTACAGCGGGTATTTTTTGCTGGTCTTTCGAAACGAACTGGGCACCCGTTTCCAAATGCGGGGGCCTCAATTTAATTTTTTAAATTTCCTGGCGGTGGTGGCAATGTGGCTGCTCTTCCTTGCGGCGGGCGCGGGGCTTATTTATAAAAACGCACCCCTGATTCGCGCGGTGAACGGCGACACGCTCCAACGCTACGCTTCGCTGTCAGTGGAAAACCTGCCTCCCGCGGGCGGAATGTTGTTGAGCGATGATCCCCAGCGCCTGTATCTGGCGGAGGCGGCGCTCGCGCGCGATGGCCGGGCGAAACATTTCGTTTTTCTGGACACGCAATCCCTGATTTGGCCGGCCTACCACAGAGTTTTGCACGAGGAATACCCGAAAAGATTCCCTGACACGGTCGTTGCCAATGAAACCAACCAAGTTAGTCCGCTCCATCTTTTTACTCTTTTGGAAACGCTGGCCAAGACCAACGAGCTTTACTATCTGCATCCCAGCTTCGGCTATTACTTTGAAGAATTTTACCTGGAGCCGCATGGTCTGGTTTACCGGCTCAAAACGCTGCCGAGCGATACGCTGTTGCCGCCGTTGCCGGACAAGGATGCAATTGCCGAAAACGAGGCGTTTTGGTCACGCGCGGAATTGCAGGCGTTCACCCCCATCGAACGCGCCTCGGCCCCTCCCGAGCCTGAGGAGTCCCGTCCGTGGGGCAAACGAATGCTCAAGTTGTTGCATGTGCCGCCGGAACGGAATCTGAACATCATCGTCGCCGGAAATTATTACTCGCACAGCTTGGATTATTGGGGCGTCGAGTTGCAACACGCCGGGGATCTCGTCACCGCCGGCGCGCATTTTGAAATGGCACAAAAACTGAATCCCGACAACGCTGTCGCAAAGATCAATCTCCAGTTTAACCACAGCCTGCAAAACGGCGAGCCGGTGCCGCTGGATTTGGCCAAGACCAGCCTCGAACAACTTGGGAGATACAAATCGTGGAGTGCGATACTTGACGTTTTCGGACCGTTCGACGAACCAAGTTTTTGCTTTGCGAATGGCCTGGTCTGGATACGAAATGGATTTTTCCGCCAGGCGCTGGCGTTGTTTACGCGCGTCAGCCAGCTTGAGCCGGACAATCTGGATGCGCGACTTTGGCTGGCGCAGCTTTATGACTTTAACCATTTGCCCGACCGCGCGCTGGAGGTGTTTCAAAAGGTGCGTAGCCAACCTCAAAAATTTCCGCTTGATGAGACCAGTGAAATGCAACTCGCAGTCGTTGGGGCTAATGCTTATTTTCAGAAGAAAGATCTTTCCCGCGGTACGCAATTGCTCGACGCTGAAATCTCGCGTAATCCGACAAACAATGCCTTCCTTGCCACCGCCATCCAATTTTTTATGGCCAACGGTCTCTTGACCAATGCGCTTGCCGTCATTGACTCCAGATTGCGGGATTCTCCCGACGACGCAAACTGGCTGTTCAGCAAAGGCTATGTTTGCCTCCAGCTTAAAGACTATGACAAGGCGATTGATGTGCTGACGCGCGTCTTGTCCCTGCAAACCAACAACGACACCGCGCGGTTCAATCGCGCCATTGCCTATCTCAACAGCGGCAAACTCGACGAGGCGCGCGCCGATTATGAGCAATTGGACCAGACTTTTACCAACTCGTTCCGGATTGAGTACGGCTTGGGCGAAATTGCCTGGCGCCAGCACAAGACCAACGACGCCGTCGAGTATTACAAACTCTATCTGGCCAACGCCAATACCAACACCGCCGAGGCAACCAATGTCATCCAGCGGCTCCGCGAACTTCAGGGCCGTTCACCCTGACGTTGAACGCGTCACGCCGGTTATCACCCGGCCCGTCGTTGGCGGCGCGCAGGAAACTACCGTCGTTACAGTCCCTGGTCTCCGCCAGAAATCAGACCTCGAGGTTTATTTGCTTTCCGGTCCGACGACCGGTCCGGAAGGTTCGCTCGAATCTGAATTCAAGGACGTGCCCCGATGGCCCATTTCGAGTTCGGGGCTGGTCCACCCGATACATCCGTGGAACGACGCGCTCGCGTTCTTCGGTGACGCCGGCCGTCTTCTGGCCGGCTGGCCCGGATCGCCCGTGCCTTCGCTGCTTGCATCGAAGCAGCAAACTGTGGCTTAATAAAGCCCCGTGAAAATCGTCGGCATCGTTCCCGCCCGGTACGCCTCGACACGGTTCTCCGGCAAGTCGCTCGCCCTCATCGCCGGCAAACCGCTGATTCAGCACGTCGTTGAGCGTGGTCAAAAGGCGAAAGCCTTAAGCGAGGTCATCGTGGCCACGGACGATTCGCGCATCGCTACTGTCGCGAAAAAATTCTGCCGGGTGGAAATGACGCGCGCGGACCATCCGAGCGGAACGGACCGCATCGCGGAAGTCGCCAAGAAAATTGCCTGCGACGCCGTCGTGAACATTCAGGGCGACGAGCCGTTGATTGATCCGGCGGTGATTGACGCGGTCGCCGGTGTGCTGGCGCAAAATGAGATGGCCACTGCCGCCACGTCTGTCACCAATCCCGCCGAATACGACAACCCCAACGTTGTAAAAGTCGTTGTCAACACCGCCGGCCGCGCATTATACTTTTCCCGGCGCACGATTCCGTATTTGCGCGAGGCCGCCAGTGGTTCGGTGAGCGAACAGTTGGCGGCGTTTCCTTTTTTGAAGCACCTCGGCATTTACGGGTACCGGCGCGAGACACTGCTGCGGCTGGTGAAATTCCCGGTGTCACCGCTGGAAGCCGCGGAGAAGCTGGAGCAGTTGCGCGCGCTGGAAAACGGCATTCCAATGGCGGTCGTGAATGTGGCTTACGACAGCGCGGGCGTGGATGTGCCGGAAGACGTGCAGCGGGTTGAGATGATTTTAAAAAGGTTTTAGCCACAGATTAACACCGATGGGCACAGATTTTTGAAAAGTGGCGGTTGAAGGTTTTTTATCTGTGTAAATCTGTGTCCGTCTGTGGCGAAAAAAATAAAATGAAATTTATATTTGTAACGGGCGGCGTGGTGAGTTCGTTGGGCAAGGGCCTGACGGCCGCCTCGCTCGGCACGCTGCTCGAAAACCGCGGCCTCAAGGTCGTGCTCCAGAAATTCGATCCCTACCTCAACGTGGACCCCGGCACGATGAATCCGTATCAGCACGGCGAGGTTTATGTGCTCGACGACGGCGCGGAAACGGACCTCGACCTCGGCCATTACGAGCGGTTTACGAACTGCAAGCTCACGCGGATGAACAACCTGACGAGCGGCCAGGTGTATCAAACCGTTCTGAACAACGAACGCGAAGGCCGGTACCTCGGCAAAACGGTGCAGGTCATCCCGCACGTCACCGACGAAATCAAAAAACGCATTGACCTGCTGGCCGAGCAAAGCAAGGCCGACGTGGTCATTACGGAAATCGGCGGCACGACGGGCGACATTGAAGGGCTGCCGTTTCTGGAGGCCATCCGTGAATTCGCACTCGACGCTGGCACGGGCAACGTTGTGTTCATGCACGTCACCTACGTGCCCTTCATCAAGGCCGCCGGTGAATTGAAGACCAAGCCGACGCAGCAATCCGTGGCCAAGCTGCGCGAAATCGGCATCACGCCGCATTTGCTGGTCTGCCGCTGTGAAAAGCCGCTGGACAAGGAGTTGCGCCAGAAAATTTCCATGTTCTGCAACGTGCCGGTCGAGGCGGTCATCGAGGAAAAGGACGTGGACCATTCCATCTACGAGGTGCCGTTGATGCTCCAGCGCGAACGCGCCGACGACATCGTCTGCCGCCTGTTGCGCCTCGACACGCCGCCCGCCAACATGACGCATTGGCAGGAAATCATCCGCAAGCTCATCGCGCCGCAACATCGCGTGCGCGTCGGCGTGGTCGGCAAATACATCGGCCTGCAGGACGCCTACAAATCGGTCTATGAGGCGATCATCCATGGCGGCGTCGGCAACGATTGCGGCGTGGAAATCGTCCAGGTGGACGCCGAGGAAATTGAAAAGCACGGCGCGGAAAAAACCTTGAAAGGGCTGGGCGGCATCCTCGTGCCGGGCGGATTCGGCGAACGCGGCATCGAGGGCAAAATCCTCGCCGCGCAATACGCGCGCGAAAACAAAATTCCCTACCTCGGCCTCTGCCTCGGCATGCAAATCGCGACGATTGAATTCGCGCGGAACGTTTTAAAGCTGGCCAAGGCGCACTCGACCGAGTTCGAGCCGAACACGCCGCACCCGGTCATCGCGATGCTCGACGACCAGAAGCGCGTGACGAAGAAGGGCGGCACCATGCGGTTGGGCGCGCAGCCCTGCCAGTTGGCGCTCCGCACCCGGGCCGCGCAGCTTTACGGTTCGTTTGTCGTCAACGAACGCCATCGCCATCGCTACGAATTCAACAATGCCTACCGTGACAAATTTGAGAAGGCCGGCTTCGTCTTCAGCGGCCTGTCGCCGGACGGCAAGCTGGTGGAAATCATCGAGTTGCCGAATCATCCGTTTTTCATCGCCAGCCAGTTTCACCCGGAATTTTTGAGCAAACCGCACCAGCCGCATCCGCTCTTCAAGGGTTTCATCGCCGCCGCCCACGCGCACGTCCACCAGAAACCGCTGTAATTTTACCGGAGGCAAATGCTTTATCCGGAAACCATCCAATTTCTCTACGGTTTGCGTTTGTTCGGCGCGAAGTTCGGCCTGGAAAACACGTTCCAACTTGCGGCGCTGGCGGGCCATCCGCAAAACCGGCTCCGCTTCATTCACGTCGCCGGCACCAATGGCAAAGGCTCGACCTGCGCCATGCTCGAAAGCATTTACCGCCACGCGGGCTTGCGGGTCGGGCTGTTCACGTCCCCGCATCTGGTTTCATTTCGCGAACGGATTCAGGTCAACCGCCGGTGGATTGGCGAAGACGAGGTCGTCCGGCTGGCCGGGGAATTGCAACCGCTGCTCAAACAATTTCCGGACGGTCATCACCCGACATTTTTTGAAGTCGTCACGGTGATGGCCTTGAAACTTTTTGCCGAACAACGCTGCGACCTGGTGGTCTGGGAAACCGGCCTGGGCGGAAGGCTGGACGCAACGAACATGGTCACGCCGCTGGCCAGCGTCATCACCAACATCCAGTTCGATCACCAGCAATGGCTCGGCGACACGCTTGGAAAAATCGCCGCCGAAAAGGCGGGCATCATCAAACCGGGCGTGCCGGTCATCACGGCCACGGATGAGCCGGAGGCGTTGAAGGTCATTGAAGAAGTCGCGCGAAAACAAAATGCGCCCCTGGTAATGGTTGATGGTAGGGACGCCGCGCTGCGGCGTCCGGACAGCGCAGCGCGCTGTCCCTACCTTTCGCTGGCCGGCGAACATCAGCAATTGAACGCCGCGCTTGCCCTGGCCACTGTGGAAGCCCTGAAAAAACAAATCCTGGTGACCGATGAAGCGATTCATGCCGGCTTGCAAAACGTGGACTGGCCGGGCCGTTTGCAATTGGTCAACTTGCCGGACAGCCGCCGCATCCTGCTGGATGGCGCGCACAATGTCGCCGGCGCAAAGGCTTTGGGCGAAGCTTTGGAAAAAAGCTTTCCCGCCACAAAACGGACGCTGGTGCTGGGTGTGCTCCAGGACAAGGACTGGCGGCACATCTGCGAGATGCTGGCGCCGCTGGCCACGCGGATTTTCACCGTCCCGGTTTCCAGCGAACGCAGCACTCATCCCGGCGAACTGGCGGACGCGTGCCGCGCCGCGAACTCAACGGCTGAAGTTTTTCCGTGTCCTTCCCTCCGTGAGGTGTTGGAAAAAATCGCGCGTGACGATTTTGTGGTCATCACCGGGTCGCTTTACCTGGTGGGCGAGGTGCTGGAATTGCTGGGGCTTTCCCGGGCCGGACGTGACGAACGCAACTTGAATGAATGGACGGCTGCACCCGCCGCCCTGGTCCACCGATAAGTTGTCGAAAAGTTAATACGAAGTGGCGCTTATATTTACTCACCTTCCATTGACCGGTTGAGGACAAATTCGCTAAAGTTAAAACTTATATGGCTTACGCTGATGCTTCCATGCCGCAACGCCGTTTTGGAGAAACGGCCCGTCCGGATGCGTGGTGGCTGCAGCCGGTGGCGGTGTTTATCGGCCTGTCAATTTTCATCGTCTATTCCACCTGGGCGGCGTTTCAAGGGACGCATTACTGGTGCGGCGTGAATGGCGCGAATTACATCTCGCCCTTTTATTCGCCGGAAATTTTTGGCAGCTCGCCGCACAGTTGGTTCGGCCCCAAACCCATCTGGTGGCCGGCGTGGCTTTTGTTTTCGCCCGCCCTGCTGGTGCTCTGGGCGCCGGCGGGTTTCCGGCTGACCTGTTATTATTACCGGGGCGCGTATTACAAGGCGTTCTGGGCCGACCCGCCGAACTGTGCCGTCGGCGAACCGCGCAAGGTGTACCTCGGCGAACGGTCGTTTCCGCTCATCATGCAAAATGTTCACCGCTACTTCATGTACCTCGCGGTGGTGTTCATTTTCATTCTGGCGCGCGATGCCTGGGATGCCATGTGGTTCAGGGATCCGCAGGGCGCGGAACATTTCGGCATTGGGATCGGAACGCTGGTGTTGGTGGTGAACGTCGTTCTGCTTGGCGGCTACACGTTTGGCTGCCATTCGTTGCGGCATTTGATCGGCGGGTTTCTGGATGCACCCTCCAAGACGCCGGTTTGTGCCAAGGGTTATTCCTGTGTGAGCTGCCTCAACCGCCGTCACATGCTCTGGGCGTGGATGAGTTTGTTCTGGGTCGGCTTCGCGGATGTTTATGTGCGCCTGTGTTCCACGGGCGTGTGGCACGACTTCAGATTCTTCTAAACCCAACCGGAAATTTTGCCGTGGCTGAATACGAAATATTTGAATACGACGTGCTGATCATCGGCGCCGGCGGCGCGGGCCTGCGCGCGGCCATTGAAGCCTCGGCGGCGGGCGTGAAGGTCGGTCTGGTTTGCAAATCCCTGCTGGGCAAGGCGCACACGGTCATGGCGGAAGGCGGCCTGGCGGCGGCCCTCGCCAACGTGGATGACCGCGACAACTGGCGGGTGCATTTCGCCGATACGATGCGCGGCGGCCAATACGTCAACAACTGGCGCATGGCCGAACTCCATGCCAAGGAAGCGCCGGCCCGCGTGCGCGAACTGGAAGCCTGGGGCGCGGTTTTTGACCGCACGCCCGACGGCAAAATTCTCCAGCGCAATTTCGGCGGCCACCGCTATCCGCGCCTTGCCCACGTCGGCGACCGCACCGGCCTGGAATTGATTCGCACCCTGCAGGACCACGGCATCCATCAGGGCATCGCCGTCCACATGGAGCATACGATTGTCACGCTGATCAAGGACGGCGACCGCGTGATCGGCGCGTTCGGCTACGACCGCGAGCGCGGACGGTTCAAAATTTTCCGGGCCAAGGCCATCGTGCTCGCCACCGGCGGCATTGGCCGCGCCTACAAGATCACGAGCAATTCCTGGGAGTACACCGGGGACGGCCAGTCGCTCGCGTATCATGCCGGCGCGGACTTGATGGACATGGAGTTCGTGCAATTTCACCCGACGGGCATGATCTGGCCGCCGAGCGTGATGGGTCTGCTCGTGACTGAAGCCGTGCGCGGGGAAGGCGGTGTGCTGAAGAACAAGAACGGCAAACGGTTCATGTTCGACGACATTCCCGACAATTACAAATCGCAGACCTCCCCCGACCCGGAGGAAGGCTGGCGTTATTGTCAGGGCGACAAAAGCGCGCGCCGGCCGCCTGAACTGCTCACGCGCGATCACGTGGCCCGCTGCATCATGCGCGAAGTCAAGGCCGGCCGCGGCAGCCCGCACGGCGGCGTGTTTCTCGACATCGCGTGGATCAAGGAAAAAATCCCGAACGCGCCGGAGCACATCAAAAAGAAGCTGCCGAGCATGTTTCACCAGTTCAAGCAGCTTGCCGACCTCGACATCACCCGGGAGCCGATGGAAATCGGCCCGACGACGCATTACATCATGGGCGGCATCCGCGTGAACGGTGACACGCAGATGTCCACCGTGCCCGGCCTGTTCGCCGCGGGCGAGGTCGCCGCCGGCTTGCATGGCGCGAACCGGTTGGGCGGCAATTCACTTTCCGATTTGATTGTGTTTGGCAAGCGCGCCGGCGAGTTTGCGGCCAAATTCGCGAAGGCGCACAGCGCGGGCCACTTCTACGAAAGCCAGATCGAAACCATTGCGCGGCAGGCGCTGGAACCCTTCGAGCGCGGCGCAAAATCCGGCGGCAGCGCCGAAGGTCCGTATCAGGTGCAGCACGATTTGCAGGAGATGATGCAGAGCCTCGTTGGCATTGTGCGGCGCGAGGAGGAAATGGTTCGCGCCCTGGACGGAATCAAACAGCTTTCGGAACGCGCCAAACACGTCGCCGTTTATGGCCATCGCGAATACAATCCCGGCTGGAGCACCGCGCTGGATTTGAAAAATCTGCTTACGGTCTCCGAACTCATCACCCGCTCGGCCCTCGAACGCAAGGAAAGCCGCGGCGGACATTTCCGCGACGATTTTCCCAACAAGGACGCGGAGGCGGGCAAGGTAAACATCGTGGTCCACAAGGGCGTGGATGGCTTGATGCACGTTCGCCGCGAGCCGATTCCCGAAATGCCTGCGGAGTTGAAACAGGTCGTCGAGGAGATGAAATGAAAACGGCCACGTTCAGAATCTGGCGCGGCGATGCGAACGGCGGAAAGTTTGCGAATTACACCACGGAGATTGACGAGGGCATGGTCGTGCTCGACGCCGTCCACAAAATCCAGGCCACGCAGGCCAACGACCTCGCCTGCCGCTGGAATTGCAAGGCTGGCAAATGCGGTTCCTGCTCGGCGGAAATCAACGGCATCCCGAAGCTCATGTGCATGACGCGCATGAACACCCTGCCGATTGACAAGCCCATCACCCTTGAGCCGATGCGGTCGTTTCCCAGCATCCGCGATCTGGCCACGGACGTTTCCTGGAATTTCCGCGTTAAGCAAAAAATCAGGCCGTTCAGCCCGCGCAAACCCGACGCGCCGGACGGCACCTGGCGGATGCAGCAGGCGGACGTGGACCGCGTGCAGGAATTCCGCAAGTGCATCGAATGTTTTCTCTGCCAGGACGTCTGCCACGTGTTGCGCGAGCATCACAAACACGAGGATTTCATTGGCCCGCGCTTTTTGGCCTATACCGCCGCCTTGGAGATGCACCCGCTGGATACGGAAGACCGGTTGCCGGAACTGAAGCAGGCGCACGGCATCGGCTTTTGCAACATCACCAAATGCTGCACAAAGGTATGCCCGGAAAACATCACCATCACCGACAACGCCATCATTCCGTTGAAAGAACGGGTGGTGGATGAATTCTTTGATCCGCTCGGCTGGCTGTGGAAGAAACTGCGGCCCAAAGCTTGACCCCCCCCACCCTTCGGGCTCAACCGCTCGGCGTTTTTTATCCGCAAGGGCGCAGTGCGAAAATGCAGATTCAGCCTTCCACCGCTTCTGTTTCCATCATCGCCACCAGGTCCTTCTCGGCCAGCACCCAATCTTCGAGCGTCAGCGGATGCTCCGGGAGTTTGTCGCGATACCGGCGATAGGCGTGTTCGCGCACCATGCCTTTGGTGACGCCGGGCGTGAATGGCTTGGGCTGTTCGAGGACTTTTGAGGCTTTGGTGTTTGTTTTCATGCTAAAACATAGGCTTCGCCGTTTATTTCGCAAGCGGCATAAAAGATACCGTGGGTGGATGCCGCTGATAAATGGTGTGGTGACGTTGGGCAACCAATTTGTACCGACCCATGATGTTAGGTTGCGACTTAATAGTGACACGGAGCCATAACTGAAGGCGCACTTGAGATTGTCGCGAACCCGCGCTAGTCTTTCCGGCGCAGGAGCGAATTCACGCTCCGGCCATGGAAAGGAAATTATGAAACGCAAAGCATCGGCCGTCTGGCGCGGCGGGTTAAAGGATGGCAAGGGCAGCATCTCCAGCGAAAGCGGTGTGCTCCGGGAGACGCAGTACTCGTTCGGCACGCGCTTCGAGAACGGCACCGGCACGAATCCTGAAGAGTTGATTGCCGCCGCTCACGCGGGCTGCTTTGCGATGGCCTTCTCGGCGGAACTCGGCAAGGCCGGCATCACACCCGAATCCATCTCTGCCATGGCGACGGTCACGCTGGACAAAACCGACGCGGGTTGGACGGTCACGGCATCGCATCTGGACGTGACGGCAAAAATCCCCGGCGCGGACCGGACCCAGGTTCTCGGCATTGCAAACGTGGCCAAGCTCGGTTGCCCCATCTCGCGACTGCTCAAGGCAAACGTCACCATGGACGCGAGGGTGGAGGGATGAGGCGGTTGACAGTTTGAGCGTGGACTGGCGACGCTGGCGAAAGTTTCGCTCATGCACACACGCGCTGTAGAATGAACCCGGCCAAAATTCTATGCCTCGGCACCACGCCCGCCGCGCAACGCGTGATGGTTTTCCGCAAGCTGACGCTGGACGCCGTCAACCGCGCCGCGACCACCCTCGACGGAGCGGCGGGCAAATCCATCAACGTGGCAAAAGTCTTGAAAGTGCTGGGCGAACTTCCGGTGGCAACCGGCTTTCTTGGCGGCGACCGCGGGGAGTTTCTGCGCGCGGCACTGGCGGAGAAAGACATCGAATCCGATTTTGTCACGGTGTCAACCCGGACGCGGCAGTGCATTACAGTGATTGACAAAGCAGCGGGCACCCACACGGAACTGGTGGAGGAAAGCCGGCCGGTCGAGCCGGCGGACTTCGACAAGCTCATGGCGGTCATCCGCCGGCGCATGGCGGGATGCCGGGCGGTGGTGATGTCGGGAACGATTGTCAACGGCGGCCCGGCGAATTTGTATTTCGATTGCGCGCAATTGGCGCGAAAGGCTGGAGCGCTTTCCATCGTGGACGCGCAGGGCGCCGCGTTGATCAAGGCGTTAAAGGCAGAGCCGGACCTGGTTAAACCAAACCGGTCCGAATTGGCGGCGACCCTCCGACGCGAACTCAAAAACGACAACGAAGCGATGAAAGCCATGCGTGAGTTGTGCGAGCGCGGCGCGCAACGGGTGGTTGTGACAGCGGGGAAGAAACCGACGCTGGCGTTTGACGGGAAAAAATTCTGGCGAACCGCCGTGCCGCGTATCACGGCGGTGAACCCGATTGGTTCGGGCGACGCCTTCACCGCGGGGTTGGTTTCTCGTTTGCTGCGCGGTGATGATTTGGGCGAGGCGTGCCGCCGGGGCAGCGCCGCTGGCGCGGCCAACGCGCTCACGCTCCTGCCGGGCGAGGTGAACCGGGAAGACGCGGAACGCTGGGCGCAAAAAATTGAAATCCGGAAAATCTGACATTCCAGCCCACGCGCTCAATTCCCGCGGTCCCGATCAGTTGGAAGTCGGGGACTTCCCGGCCCACCGCTAATCAGCGGCCGCTCGTTTTTTGGTCTAGAGTATTTTCTATTTAGATAGACGCATTTGGCCATTGGTGCTATTCTCTTTTCATGAAAAGGGAACTATGCGGCCTTTGAGCCAGGACTTACGACAGCGGATCATCGCCGCGCGAGAGCGCGGGGAGGGCACCGGCGACGTTTGCCAGCGTTTTGGCGTCAGCCGCAAAAGCGTGGAGCGTTTTTGGAAGCAGCACCATCTAACGGGCCAGTGCCGACCCCAAAAGATCGGCGGTTACCGGCGCTCCCGCTTGGAAAAGCATGACCGAACGCTGCGCCGCTGGATTGCAGCCCAGGCCGATCTGACGCTCAACGAACTCCAAAAGCGGTGTCTGGAGCAGTTGCATGTTTCCATTGGCATCACCGCTTTGTGGCATCGGCTAGAGCAACTGGGCTTGAGCTATAAAAAAAACGACGCGCGCCGCCGAGCAAGATCGGCCGGACGTTAAAGCCGCTCGGAGACTTTGGCGCAGACAACAGCCCGACTGGGATGTTCGCCAACTGGTGTTTATCGATGAGACCGGCCTGAACACCAAGCTGGCCCGCGGTTACGGGCGCTGTCCGATTGGCCAACGTTGCCTCAGCACCATCCCGCACGGTCACTGGCAAAGCTCCACCTTCATTGCCGCTTTGCGCCAGGAAAGCGTTGAAGCCCCCTTTTTGGTCGAAGGCCCCGTCGATGCCGAGGTGTTCACGGTTTATCTTGAGCAGGTGCTTGGTCCGCAACTGCGTGCAGGCGACACGCTCATCCTCGACAACCTTTCCACTCACAAAATCCAAAAGATCGGCCCGTTGCTCTCGGCTCGCGGAGTTGGCATTCGCTACCTGCCGCCTTACAGCCCTGATCTCAATCCCATTGAACTAGCTTTCGCCAAACTCAAGGCACACCTGCGCCACGCAGCGGCGCGGACCTTGGGTGAGCTTCATTCAGCCTTGGCCACGGCCCTGGACTCCTTCTCAGCTCAACATTGCCGGGGCTTCTTTCGTCATGCCCGATATGCGTCTATCTAAATAGAAAATGCTCTAGCTTTACACGGCGGATGCGCCATTTATTCCGAGCCGCAAACCTTTCAAGCGCATGAAAAAATTCTTTTATCCGTCTGCGTGGCTTGTGTCAGCGCCTGCGGCCAAAACTTTCCCAATCCAGGTTAAAAACTTTTTCTCTTGCTATTGAATGGTTGAAGTTGCAGTAATTCGCCAGTCATCCATATACCAAAAACGAACAAAAAACCTATGAACCATGCAAAACGTCTAACCCTGTGGTCGTGCGGGTCGCTGATTTTGGCGCTCGCGGTCCTTTTACTGGCGGGTTGCCAGTCAAGCAAACAGCCGGCCAAATGCACAACCATGACGCCCGCAGTAACCGCGCCGGCAACCGCGCCAGCGACCACCGCTCCGGTCGCAGCAACCATGCCGGCAACCGCAGCTCCGGTCGTGGCGACCACGCCGGAAGCCGCAACTCCGGCCGCGACTTCCGCGCCGGCCATGACCAATGAGACGGCTTCGGCGGCGAAAACCATCCGCATTGACGCCGGCTCCGCCGATGCCTACACCAACTCCGCCGGCGAGGTGTGGCTTGCCGATCAGGGCTTTGCGGACGGCAACACCATTGAACGGGACAGCGACATGCAAATCACCAACACCCAGGATCCGGAACTTTATCGCACTGAACATTACGACATGACGGACTTTTCCTGCGCAGTTCCCAATGGCAAATATACCGTGAAACTCCATTTCTGTGAAACTTTCGAAGGTATCACCGGTCCCGGTCAACGTGTTTTTTCGTTCAGCGTCGGCGGGCATGAATTCAAGGATTTTGACGTCTGGGTAAAAGCCGGCGGCCCGCAACGCGCTTACATCGAAACCGTGGATGCGGATGTGACCAACGGAAAACTGGACATCACCTTCACGCCCAACGTGCAAAGCCCGGAAATCAACGGGATTGAAATCATTCCGGCCCCGTAACGTTTGGCCCCGTAAATTTTTCTGCCGGGCCGGTGTTAGCGTTGTCCAGCCGGCATCGGCTGGCTGCACGCACTCTGTTCTGCGCAAACGGCCCGGCGCTGGACTGCGGCGGATTCCTTGCCGGAACGTTTGCCAAAGTCAGCGTGGATTTTGGCCAGCTCATTAAAACTAAGGGATTCTCTTAGTTATCTAGTGGTTTACGCCAGTATCCAATCAGGCGGGGTACCAATTGTCGGAATTGCACCCTTCGCTTAATTTGTTGTCATGCAAACAACATTTGTTAGGCAGGATTCGGGCGGCCATCCTACACCATCTGGTCCTACACCATCTGGTTTTCAAGGACCTTCCTGCACCGTGCCCCAGCTTCCATCGCGAGACACGGGCGTGGTTGTGGCCAAGACCGGGATTGCCGCCAAAAACAAAATTTCCATCGCGCTGCCGAATGGCAACGGCAACGGAAATGCCAACCGCGCCCTGGTCGAGGCCCTCATCAGTTCCAAGATTTATCAGGAATACGAGCGCGCTTTTGGCGACATGACCGGCCTGCCGGTCACGTTGCAGCCGATTGAAACCTGGCAGTTGCCGTATCACGGCAAGCGCAACGAAAATCCATTTTGCGCGCTGATGTCGCAGAAGAGCTGCGCGTGCGCGGCGTGTTTGCAGGTGCGGGAGCGCCTCTGCGAAAAGGCGGCGCTTGAACCGCAATCCCTCTCCTGCCACTCGGGGCTTTGTGAAACCGCCGTCCCGGTGCGCTTGAGCGACCGGTTGATTGGCTTTCTGCAAATCGGGCAATTATTTCGCAAGAAACCGACCCAGGCGCAGTTTGGGCGGGTGGCCAAACAGGTGTCGGAATGGGGTGTGCAGGTGAACCTTGACACCTTGAGGAAGGCCTTTTTTGCCGGCAAAGTGGTGTCCGCCAAAGAGCACGAATCCGTCGTCAAGTTGCTCGCGATTTTTGCCCAACATCTGGCCATGATCAGCAACCAGGTTTTCATCCAGCAGGAAAACGCCGAGTCTCCGGTCATCAAGCGGGCCAAGGAATACATTTGCGAACATCAGGCCGAAAAACTTTCGCTTAACAGCGTGGCCAAGGCGGTCAACATGAGCGCCTTTTATTTCTGCAAGATGTTCAAACGGGTTACCGGCATCAACTTCACCGATTACCTCTCGCGGGTGCGCATTGAAAAGGCGAAGAACCTGTTGCTCAATCCCAACTTGCGCGTGAGTGAAATTGCGTTTGAGGTTGGTTTCCAATCGCTGACGCATTTCAACCGAGTGTTCAAAAAACTTCTGGGCCAGTCCCCCACCGACTACCGGGCACAGTTGCTGACGCATTAAAATGGACCAGTGACCGGGGACACGTGACGTGACCGAAAAAGCCACAAAGTGCGGTTCTCGTCGCTCGTCACCGGTCATAACGCCCCCGTTTACTATTGGCATCGACGCCAATTTTCCCGATAGTTTCTTCGCTCTTGAGATGAAGGACTATCGAAAAATGTCCAAGGCCGAATTACTGGCATGGATCAAGCAACTCCGGACCCGGCACGCCAAGCGAACCCGGGCGCGCCACCGGCAGGCCGCGTCCGCGTTGCGCGACAGCGCCGAGCGCCTGCGCGCGATCCTGGAAACGGCGGTGGAAGGCATCATCACCATTGACGAGCGCGGTCTTATCGAGTCCTTCAACCTGGCGGCGGAACGGATTTTCGGTTACCAGGCGAAGGAGGTCATCGGCCGGAACGTCAGTGTTCTCATGCCTTCGCCGCACCGCGAACAGCACGACGCTTACCTTGGCAATTATCTCCGCACCGGCCACGCCAAAATTATCGGCATCGGCCGCGAAATCGTCGCCCGCCGGAAGAACGGCAGAGTGTTTCCGATGGACCTTTCCGTGAGCGAAGTGCGGCTGGCCGACCGGCGGTTGTTTACCGGTTTCATTCGCGACATCACCGAGCGCAAGCAGTTGGAAAAGGAAATTCTGGAAATCAGCGAACGCGAACAGCGCCGCATCGGACAGGACTTGCACGACGGCCTGTGCCAGCACCTGGCGGGCATCGAACTGATGAGCCAGGTGCTGGAACAAAAACTGGTCCGGCGCTCGAAAGCCGCCGCCGCCCGGGCGGGCGACATTGCCAAAAACGTCCGCGATGCCATCAGCCACACACGCCTATTGGCGCGCGGCCTTTCGCCTGTTACCCTGGAATCGGAAGGGCTCATGTCCGCGCTGCACGAATTGGCCATGAACACGGAGGAAATTTTTCGCGTCACTTGCCGGTTCGACTGCAACCCGCCGGTGCTGGTGCGGGATTATCCCGCCGCCACGCACCTTTTCCGGTTGGCGCAGGAGGCGGTTTCCAATGCCATCAAGCACGGCAAAGCGAAGCGGATTTTAATTCGATTGAAAGAGGAGCGGGGGCGGATGGCGTTAAGCATCATTGACAACGGCTCGGGATTTCCAACACAAATTCCAAAATCAAAAGGCATGGGCCTGCGCATCATGCAGTCCCGCGCCGGGATGATTGGCGGCACGTTGAGCATCGAACGCAACGCCGGCGGCGGCGCGAGCGTAACCGTGGCGGCCCCGAACGGCATCGCCCGGCAAAAAGCGAACACCCACCATGGCCGCAAAAAATAAATCATCCCCCAAACGGCTGCTGATTGTTGACGATCACCCGATGATGCGCACCGGGCTGACGCAACTGATTGAAAACGAGGCGGACTTGAAGGTTTGCGCCGAGGCCGACACCGCCGCCCAGGCGTTGGACATCGCGGTCAGCGAGACGCTCGATTTGATCCTGCTCGACATTTCCCTGCCCGACAAGAATGGCCTGGAACTTATCAAGGACATTCGGGCGCTCAAGCCCGGATTGCCGATCCTCGTGGTTTCCATGCACGATGAATCGCTCTATGCCGGGCGCGTCCTCCGGGCCGGCGGACGCGGCTACATCATGAAACAGGAGGGCGGCAAAAAACTGCTTGAGGCCATCCGTCAGGTTTTGAACGGGCAGATTTACGTGAGCGAAAAAATGGCCGCGGGAATTCTGGAAACCTTTTCCGGGCGGCATGCCGAGGCGGCGACTTCTCCGATCCAACAACTTTCCGACCGCGAGTTTGAAGTGTTTCAATTGATCGGCCAAGGCAAAGGCACGCGCGAAATTGCCATGCACCTGCATTTGAGCGTGAAGACCGTCGAAGTCCACCGCCTGAACATCAAACGAAAATTAAAGCTACAGACGGCGACCGATCTCGTCCGCCACGCCGTCCGCTGGCTGGAAACCGAAAAATCCGGCCCTTGACCGCTCATCCGCCCACGCCGGCGTATTCCTCATCCACGTGCAAATCCGCGCCCATGAACACGTAATCGTGCGGGACGGTTTTCATGTCCAGGATGTGCTCCGGCAAATGCAACAATTGGCAGAAACCGATTTCTTCCAGTGCGCGAATGGCCACCTTGCGCTCGCCGTTTAATTCCGCCTCCAACCGGCGCAAGCCCAGCGCGCGCGCGATTTCCACCAACTCCGCGACCAGAATTTTGGCCACGTCGCGCCCGCGATACTGCGGATGCGTCAGGACCGAGACCAGACCGATGTGGCGTTTCCAGCCGCCGAGGCGTTGATGCAGCGTCGCCTCGCCGACGATTTTTTCCCCATGCAACAGCAGCAGCGGCAGATTGCGCTCGAAGTCGGCATCCCGGCACCATTCTTGGAACAGGGCCCGGCCGGAAACCGGTTGTTTGATGAACAGCCGCTCCTCTTCCGGCACGGCGAGAAAAAATTTGTGCAGCCGCGCGGCGTCCCGCCTGCCCAGCGGGCGCACGACGCATTCCGTGCCATCGCGCAACTTCACCTCAAGCGGAAATTTTTCCAAAGCATAATCGAGTATCATAAAATACCTTTCGTTGCCTGCCCCCACCATAACATGAAATGAGTTTAACTGAAATGAAAAAATACATAAAAAAGAGCTGTTTATTACAAGTAATGTATCAATTCAGCCTTCGGAACCGAATTGTCCCCAAAACTTGGATTTTTCATACTGCTGTTCAATCTCTGCAAAATCGGTAAAGTCTTTACCAAGGTTTGGTAAGTAACGCGCTGGAAAACAGCGAAGTTATTTCCGGCGGATTTTTTATGCTTGAGACACTTTTATATCCAAAGGCCGTGGCCGTGATCGGCGCATCCCGCAGCCCGGAAAAAGTCGGTCACGCGGTCCTGGCCAACCTCGTGAACGGCGGTTTTAAGGGAACCATCGTTCCGGTCAATCCCGGCACCGGGGAAATCCTCGGCCTCAAATGCTACAAATCGCTGGACGAATATAAAAACCCGATTGACCTCGGCATCATCGTGGTGGCGGGCAAATACGTGAAGGACGCGCTGCGCAGTTGTTTGGAGGCCGGGGCGAAATCGGTGATTGTCATCACCGCTGGCTTCAAGGAAGTCGGCGCGGCGGGCGCCCAGGCTGAACAGGAGTTGGTGGAAATGTGCCGCACACACGGGGCACGCATGGTCGGGCCGAACTGCCTGGGCGTGCTGAACACCGACCACCAGATGAACGCAACGTTCGCGCCGTCGGTGCCGCCGCCCGGAAAAATTTCCGTCCTCTCCCAATCCGGCGCGCTGTGCGTGGCCATTCTTGACTGGGCGGCCGACCAAAAGCTCGGCCTGGGCAAGGTCATCAGCTTCGGCAACAAGGCCGATCTCAATGAGGCGGATTTCATCCAGGCGCTCGCGGAAGACAAGGCCACCAACGTCATCGCGGGTTATCTGGAAAGCATCAAGGAAGGCGACAAGTTTTTGCGCGTGGCGGAACAGGCGGCCTCCATCAAACCGGTGGTGATTCTCAAGGTCGGCATTACGCAGGCGGGCGCGAAAGCGGCCTCGTCGCACACCGGCAGTCTGGCCGGCGCCGACATCGCCTATGGCGCGGCTTTCAAGCGCGCGGGCGTCATCCGCGCCGAGAATTTTGAGGCGTTGTTCGATTATGCCGCCGCGTTCGCCATGCAGCCGCTCCCGAAGGGCGAACGCGTGGCCATCATCACCAACGCGGGCGGGCCGGGCATCATGGCCGCGGATGCCGCCGAAGGTTTGGGCTTGAAAATGGTTTCGCCCAGTCCGGCCAGCGACGCGAAGCTCCGGGCCTTTTTGCCGGCGGCGGCGGCGTTCGGCAATCCCGTTGACGTGATCGGCGACGCGGAGCCTGACCGTTACGCCAAAACCTTCGAGGTCATGCAGGACGATGAAAGAATTGATGCGATTGTGGTGGTGGTGACGCCGCAAAACATGACGCGCCCGCTGGAACTGGCAGAGAAACTCGCCGCGGCGCACCGGGGACAGAAGCCGGTGCTCGCCGTGTTCATGGGCGGCACGGAAGTGGCCGCCGCCAAGGAAAAATTGATGGCGCTCGGCATCCCGAATTATCCATCGCCCGACCGCGCCATCACCGCGTTGCGGGCGATGTGCGATTACGCGGCCTGGAAACGCCGCCCCGCCCGGATTGTGACACGGTTCCCGGTCAATCGCCGCCGGGTGGACCGCATCATTCACATGCAGATGCGGAGCGGCGTGGCGCAAATCGGCGAAGTCGAGGCGAAGGAAATTTTGCGGGCGTATGACTTCAATGTCCTCGACGGCCAAATTGCCCGGACCAGTGATGAAGCGGTGGAAATCGCCGAGCGCCTGAGTTTTCCCGTCGTGCTAAAAATTTCGTCACCGGACATCATTCACAAATCCGATTTCGGCGGCGTGCGCATCAACCTCGCCAACGCGGAGCAAGTGCGCGACGCGTTCGACCTGATGATGTTGCGCATTCAGAAGCGCGCGCCCAACGCGCATCTGCGCGGCGCTTATGTGGAGAAAATGGGCCAGCGCGGACGCGAGGTGATTCTGGGCATGACGCGCGATCCGCAGTTCGGGCCGATGCTGATGTTCGGTCTGGGCGGCATTTTTGTCGAGGTGATGAAGGACGTGACCTTCCATCTCGCGCCCATCACGGCGGAGGAGGCGATGCAGATGTTGAAAGGCACGCGCTCCTACGCATTGCTCCAGGGCGCGCGCGGTCAGGCGCCCGTGGATTTGGACGCCATTGCCGGCGCGTTGCAGCGCATCAGCCAGTTGGCCACGGATTATCCCGGAGTTATGGAACTGGACATCAACCCCTTCATCGTCGGCCCGGTCGGCATGCAGGCGTATGTGGCGGATGCGCGCATGACCCTTGCCAATGTCGTCACCGCTGAAAGGAATCATGAGTAAACCGATTTCATACGATCCCAACTGGCAGGAAACCTACCAGCCTCAAATTTTGACGGCGGCGGAGGCTGTCAAAAAAATCCGGCCCGGCCAGCGCATCTTCATCGGCACCGGCGTGGGCGAACCACTGCAACTGGTCAGCGCGTTGACCAAGCGCGCGGTGGAATTGCCCGACACTGAGATTGTGCATCTGCTTACCTTTGGCGCGGCGCCTTACGCCCACCGGGAGCTGGCCCAGTATTTCCGCGTGAACAGCTTTTTCATCGCCGAAAACGTGCGCGACATCATCCAGGAAGGCCTGGGCGATTACACCCCGATTCATTTGTCCGACATCCCGCGTCTCTTCGATTCCGGCCAGCTTCCGCTGGACGTGGCGTTGATTCAGGTGACGCCGCCTGACAAGGACGGGATTTGCAGCCTGGGTGTGTCGGTGGACATCGTCAAAAGCGCCGCCTCCAACGCGTCGCTCGTCATTGCCCAGGTCAATCCCCGGATGCCGCGCACGCTGGGCGATTCGTTTATTCATGCGTACGACATTGACGTGTTGGTGCCGGGCGAGGAGCCGATTCTTGAAGTCAAACCGCCGGAAGTCACCGACACGACCAAGCAGATTGCCGAGAATCTCTCCGCTTTGATTGAGGACGGTTCCACGCTCGAGATCGGCTTGGGACGAATTCCGCAGGCCCTGGTCGGCTTTCTCAAGGACAAAAAAGACCTCGGCGTGCATACCGAGATGATTTCCGATGACGTCATCGAATTGATTGAAGCTGGCGTCATCACCGGGGCACGCAAGACCGTGGACCGGGGCAAGGTGGTGACCAGTTTTTGTCTGGGCACTCAGAAACTTTACGATTTTGTGGACAACAACCCCCTGTTCGCCTTCCACCCGACGGAATATGTGAACAGCCCGTTCATCATTCACCAGCAACACAAAATGGTGGCCATCAATACGGCGCTGGAAATTGATCTCACCGGCCAGGTCTGTGCCGATTCACTGGGCGCGAAATTTTTCTCCGGCGTCGGCGGCCAGGTGGATTTCAACCGCGGCGCGTCCAAATCGCCCGGCGGCAAGGCGATCATTGCCCTGCCCTCGACCGCCAAGGGCGGGAGCGTCTCACGCATCGTCGTTCAGCTCAGCCCCGGCGCCGGCGTCGTCACCACGCGGGCGGGAGTGTTTTATGTCGTCACCGAATATGGTGTGGCCTATTTGCACGGCAAGAGCGTGCATGAACGCGCGATGGCGCTCATCAGCATCGCGCACCCGAAATTCCGCGCCGACCTGCTTCGCGAAGCCATTGAAGCCAAATACCTCTCCACGGCGATGGCGGACAAGGAAGGCAAAATCCTCGTCGGCCCGAAGGAACTGCGCACCACCTACCTGCTCAACGACGGCACGCTGCTCAATTTCCGGCCGATTCATCCGACCGACGAGCCGCGGATGCGCGACCTGTTTTACAAACTCTCCGAGGCCACGATTTACTATCGCTTCATGAGCCATCAGAAACGGGTGTCGCGGCATCAGATTCAGGATTTCGTCTATATTGATCACCGCAACGATGTGACCATCGTCGGCACGCTGCCCGAGGCCTCCGGGGAGGAAATCCTCGCGGTCGGCAGTTATTATCTGGACCAGAAGACCAACCTGGCGGAGGTGGCGTTTGTGGTGAGCGACAAGTGGCAGAACCACGGCATCGGCACATTCCTGTTGAAACATCTGATGCGCATCGCCCGGCGCAACGGCATCCGCGGGTTCACCGCCGAAGTGCTCACGGACAACAAATCCATGCAAGCCGTCGTCAACAAATCCAACTGCAAGGTCAGCAGCAAACTCAGCGGCAACGTGTACAGCTACGAGATGGATTTTGAGTAAGGCGAATGACGGTTCACGTCGCGTGCGAATTTTCAGGGGGGCGGCGAACGATTTTCCTGCTCCAGCTTGTCGCGCGGGAGTCAGGCGAAAGCGTATGGGAGAAGTGGCAGCAAAAGCTGCCAGGTTCATTCCTTCCTGATTTATGGAGACAGGCGCGACGCCGGTCCACGTTGGCAGCGGATTTCTTTTGCCAGGTGGCGAGCCTAGTCAGCCAAGACCTTTTCAACAAGCCCAAGATGCATTCCCCGAATTTCATTGTTGGTCGCACTCAAAAAAAATCAAACAATTAGCAAAAATAGTTGAGCCGTATAAAATTCCATAGATTAACTTATTTATGCAAACCCGGACAGAAAACACCGTTTGCAGTGTCGGCGCGAACGAAGTGGACTGGTTCCGCTATGGGAATCAGGTCGCCACCGCAAAGCTGATGCTGGCGCGAGCGGGTCTCGCCTGAGGGTGTGTCGTGGGTTTGCCGGCGGAAGATGTGCCTACCGCCGGGCGAAATGGCATCACAACTGGTCGCCGGAAGACGTTCCTCGCCAGAGGAAAAGTCCAGCGCCGGACAGGATGAGATGACCGTGATACGCGAACATTCAACGGCCACCTTGGCAACGGAGCTCTTCAGGTGCTCTCGGGGAAATCCCTATGCTTCGAACGCGCGTCTGGTTCGCACTTCCCTTCTTTTCGCATGAAAGACCGCACGCTCGCCTACCTCTACTCGCCTGAAGTTGAACGGCTGAGTTATCCGCCAGATTGCCCGTTCAAGTCCCAGCGCGCGGAGTTGACGCGCGAACGGTTGAAATCCTTTGGCCTGCTCGGCGGTGAAGGGCGCACCGAGGTTGCGCCGCGCCCGGCCTCGTTGAACCAGTTGCAATGGTTTCATTCGGCCCGTTATTTGGAGGAAATGCGACGGACCGCCGCCGGGGATTTGACGGTGGCAGGTTTAAACATGGGTTTCGGCGGGCCGGACACGCCGGTGTTCAAGGATATGTTCGAGTGGGGCGCGTGGGCGTGCGGCGCGGGATTGATGGCCGCCGATTTATTGCTGCAACGCAAGGCAGACGTTGCCTTCAATCTGCTGGGCGGTTTTCATCACGCGATGACCGAACGCGCGGCGGGATTCTGTTACCTCAACGACGTGGTGCTCGCCTGCCTGAAACTCGCCGGGGCCGGCCGGCGGGTTTTGTATCTGGACGTGGACGCGCATCATGGCGACGGCGTGCAATCGGCGTTTTACCGGCGAGACGATGTGCTGACCATTTCCCTGCATGAGACCGGCCGGACGCTTTTCCCGTGGGGCGGTTTTGAAAATGAAATCGGCGAAGGATTGGGCCTGGGATTCAATGTCAACGTTCCCCTGCCGCCGCAGACCTATGATGAAGCTTTTTTGACGGCGTTCGACCGCGTCGTGCTGCCGCTGATGGAGGCCTATGCCCCCGATGTCATCGTCCTTGAACTGGGGATGGACACGCTGGCGGGCGATCCGCTGACGCATCTGCGCATGACCAACAACATCGTGGTGGAAATCCTCGAACCGCTGTTGCAATCCGGACGTCCCCTGCTGGTGGCCGGCGGGGGCGGCTATCACGTCGAGAACACCGTCCGCGGCTGGGCGCTGGCGTGGCGCACATGTTGCGGCGAGGACGTGGACGATTTCGCGATGGGCATGGGCGGCGTCATGCTGGCCAACACGGAATGGGCCGGCGGCCTGCGGGACCGGACGCTGGCGGTGACGGCGGAACAACGCCAGGCCGTCGGGCCGGAATTGCAAACCACGATTAAATACCTCATCAACCGCGTCTTTCAATTTCACGGGCTTCGCGCCGATTCCAAGCGGACGGTGACAGCGTCCGGCCGGTTGCTTTCAACCGACAACCCAACCAAACCAAACCGAACCATATTATGACCGCCTCCACCCATACCGCTCCACCCAGCACCATTTCAACCAGCTCTCTCATGCAGGAAAGCCGGACCTTCCCGCCCAAACCGGAAGTCGTCCAGCGCGCCCACCTCAACGCCGCGCAATACCAAAAAATGTACGAGCGTTCGATCAAGGATCCGGATGGGTTCTGGCTCGAACAAGCCGCCACGCTCGAATGGTTTAAACCGCCGGCCAAGGGCCGGAAGTACGTCTGGAACACCGCCGCGAAAATCGTCGAGCACACCTGGTTCGAGGACGGCCAGCTTAATGTGGCGGTCAACTGTCTCGACCGCCATTTGAAAACGAAGACGCGCGACAAAATCGCCCTCATCTGGCAGGGCGAACCGGAGGATGACGTCCGGACGTACACCTACGCGCAGTTGCATCAGGAAGTCTGCAAATTTGCCAACGTGCTGAAATCGTTTGGTCTGAAAAAAGGCGACCGCGTTTCCATCTATCTGCCAATGATTCCAGAATTGCCCGTCGCGATGCTCGCCTGCGCGCGGCTGGGCATCATTCATTCGGTTGTCTTCGGCGGATTCAGTGCCGAGGCGCTGGCCGGGCGCATCAACGACGCCACCTGCCGCCTGCTCATTACTTCAAACGTTTCCCTGCGCTCGGGCAAAAGCATTCCGCTCAAGGGCATCGCCGACGAGGCGCTCAAACAGACGAAGAGCATCAAAAAAGTCATCGTCGTCAAACGCAATGAACAACCCTGCGCCATGACGCCGGAGCGCGATGTCTGGTATCACGACCTCATGGCCAAGGCGAATGCCGACTGCCCGCCGGCGGTCAACGATGCCGAAGATCCGCTGTTCATTCTTTACACTTCGGGTTCCACCGGCAAACCCAAGGGCGTCGTTCATTCCACCGCCGGTTACCTCCTGCAAACCGCGCTCACGCACAAATACATCTTTGACGTTCACGACGATGACATTTATTGGTGCACTGCCGACATCGGCTGGGTGACCGGCCACAGCTACATCTGCTACGGCCCGCTTTGCAACAGCGCAACCAGCCTCATGTTTGAAGGCGTGCCGACGTTCCCGGACGCCGGTCGTTTCTGGAAAATCGTGAATAAGTTCAAGGTCACCGTTTTCTACACCGCGCCGACGGCCATCCGCTCGCTCATCCGGCTCGGTGAAGAATGGCCGAACAAATATGACCTGAGCACGTTGCGCGTGCTCGGTTCCGTGGGCGAACCAATCAATCCCGAGGCGTGGATGTGGTATCACCGCGTCATCGGCAAGGACCGCTGCCCCATCGTGGACACATGGTGGCAGACGGAGACCGGCGGCATTCTCATCACGCCGTTGCCCGGCGCGCACACGCTCAAACCCGGCAGCGCGAACCGTCCCTTCTTCGGCGTCGAACCGGTTGTCCTGCGCGACGACGGCAAGCCATGCGACGTAAACGAAGGCGGCAAGCTTTGCATCACCAAACCCTGGCCGGGCATGTTGCGCACCACCTGGGGCGACCACAGCCGGTTCATCGAAACCTATTTCACCATGTATCCCAACATCTACTTCACCGGCGACGGCTGCCGCATTGACGAGGACGGTGATTACTGGCTGATGGGCCGCATTGACGACGTCGTCAACGTCTCCGGCCACCGCATTGGCACCGCCGAGGTCGAGAGCGCATTGGTCAGCCATCCAAAGGTGGCCGAGGCCGCCGTGGCGCCGATGCCGCATGACATCAAGGGCCAGGGCCTTTATGCCTTCGTGACCCTCAAGGACGGCATCGCGGAAAGCGACGAACTCAAAAAGGAATTGTGCAATCACGTCCGCAAGGAAATCGGGCCCATCGCCGTGCCGGACAAAATCCAGTTCGCACCCGGCCTGCCCAAAACGCGTTCGGGCAAAATTATGCGCCGCATCCTGCGCAAGATTGCCGAGAACGCTGCTGATCAAATCGGCGACACCAGCACGCTGGCCGATCCGCACGTGGTGGAACTCTTGGTCAAGGGCAAACAATAAAACGAAACCACACCGCCGGGACCAGGGTTCCGGCGGCGCTGTTAGGGCAACCAATATTAATGACTTAAAATCGGAGAAAAATCATGATGCAAAAAATCAGCCTTCCTTTGTCATCCTTAACCAAACGTGGAAAATTCATCGCCCTGGCCGGTGCCTGCCTTAATCTCACCGCCTGGTTGTTGGCCAGTCCCGCGCTGGCCGCCGACACCAACCTGACTTGGAGGGCGGACCTCGCGTTGAAGGAAACCTACGATGACAACGTGTATTTGGAGGACCTCGCGCCCGGACCGGGCGTGCCCACCGCCGTGACGGCCAAAAAGGATTCATGGGTCACAACAATCTCCCCGGATGTCGCCCTCGGTTATCGCGTGTGCTCCGGTTTCAATGCTTCGCTTTCTTACGCACCGGACATCGTGACTTATCACAATGCGCCGTCGGAGGATTATACCACGCACCGCGCCGGCATGAACTTCAATGGTACGGCCGACAACCTCGTTTGGGAGCAGGCCAATGCCTTCACAGACATTGATGGCAACCGTTACGGTCCCATCTTCGTCCATCCGCAGGACGTGCCGGCCGTCGGCGGCATCCCGCTGCGCGATCGCCGCGACGCGTTCATCTATCGCGGCGGGTTCAAACTGACTTGGACGCTGGACCGGTTTTTCATCCGTCCGGTAGCCAGCGCCTACGTCCATAATTTCCAAACCGTCCAACTTCCCGCTGCGTATTACGGCGCTAACAGTGTCTATGAAAATTACATAGACCGGCAGGACGTGAACGGCGGCCTGGATGTCGGGTACGATGTCGGGAAAAAGACTTTTGTCATTCTCGGCTATCGTTACGGACGGCAGGATCAGGGCGAGCTTCTTGGCGTGGACAGCCCCTACGACAGTTCGTATAACCGGATTTTGGTCGGCGTGGAAGGCAGTCCCGCGTCCTGGATAAAACTGGCCTTGCTGGGCGGCCCGGAAATCCGCGACTGGAGGGGCGGCACGCAATCCGGTTTTGATCGCAATAAAATTTCCTATTGGATTGACGCCACGGTCACTTTGCTGCCCGCCAAAAACGACACCGTGGTGCTGCTCCACCGCAGCTACGAGCAGCCCGCCTTTGCAAGCCAGAGCATGTATCAGGACATCACCTCCAGTGTGACGTGGCGGCATAAATTCAGCGAACACTTCAGCGCGAACGCCGGGATGCAGCTTTACATCGGTGATTGGGAGGCTCCGGTAAATCGGGATGACTGGATATACACCCCCAGCGCCGGGCTGACCTATGCTTACAACCAGCATTTGAGCGCTGACCTCACTTACTCTCACGATTGGGTTAAAAATCAGGCGTCTGGTGTCACTTATGGCGACGGCCGTGAATTCACTCGGGACCTCGTCTCGCTGGCCGTGAAATACATTTTTTAGGTTGAAATAATCCGAGCGAGTGTTGGTGGTCGCAAATTTATCCGGGTGAAGCAACTGATGTTGCTTCTTTGCCAAAAAAAGTGAGGGTGGTCACGCCGTCACGGACTATGCTGATTTTGGAGCCGTCGGCGATGAGGAAGGCCGGCCGAATTTCACCGCCGGGACGGCCATTTTACAGTGTTTCAATGACTTTTAATTTTTCATCAAAATGAGCACAAGAACGAAACTAACGCTGGACGCCAATGAAGGCGTCGCCCATGTCGCCTACCGCCTCAACGAGGTCATGGCCATCTATCCCATCACGCCGTCGTCCCCCATGCCCGAGTTTTGCGATCAATGGGCGTCCGAGGGCAGAAAAAATCTCTGGGGCACCGTCCCATCCATCGTGGAATTGCAAAGCGAAGGCGGCGCCGTCGGCGCGGTTCACGGCGCGTTGCAAACTGGTTCCATCGCCACCACGTTCACGGCGTCGCAGGGGCTGCTGCTGATGATTCCCAACATGTTCAAGATCGCGGGCGAATTGCTGCCCACGGTCTTCCACGTCACCGCCCGCTCCATTGCGACCCACGCCCTCTCCATTTTCGGCGATCACAGCGACATCATGGCCTGCCGTTCGACCGGCTGGGCCATGCTCGGTTCGGCGAGCGTGCAGGAAGCGCCGGATTTCGCGCTGATTGCGCAGGCGGCCACCTTGCGGTCGCGGGTGCCGTTCGTGCATTTCTTCGACGGTTTCCGCACGTCGCACGAGGTGCAAAAGATCGAGATGCTGGCCGAGGCGGATTTGCGCGCGTTAATTGACGACCAGCTGTTGGCCGAACATCGCGCGCGGGCGTTGTCGCCCGACCATCCGGTGCTGCGCGGCACGGCGCAAAACCCGGACGCGTTCTTCCAGGCGCGCGAGGCGTGCAATCCCTTTTACGCCGCCTGTCCGGACATCGTGCAACAGGCGATGGACGATTTCGCGAAGCAGGTGGGCCGCGCCTACAAATTATTTGATTACGTCGGCGCGCCGGACGCGGAGCACGTCATTGTGCTCATGGGCTCGGGTTGCGAAGCCGCGCACGAGACGGTTAAGTATTTGAATGAGCGCGGCGCCAAGCTGGGTCTGATCAAAGTGCGCCTGTATCGGCCGTTTGACAGCCAACGGTTTGTCGAAGCGCTGCCGCGGTCGGTCAAGAGCATCGCGGTTTTGGATCGTACCAAGGAGCCGGGCGCGGCGGGCGAACCGCTGTATCAGGATTGCATCGCGGCGATTCTCGAAGGCATGGCCAACGGCTGGGGCAACTTGAAATGGCTGCCCAAGGTCGTCGGCGGCCGCTATGGCCTGTCTTCCAAGGAATTCACGCCGGCGATGGTCAAGGCCGTGTTCGACAATCTGGCCCTCGAAAAGCCGAAAACCCATTTCACCGTCGGCATCACCGACGACGTTTCGCACACCAGTCTGCCGGTGGACCACGAATTTTCAACCGAACCCGACAACGTGATTCGCGCGTTGTTTTACGGTTTGGGCGCGGACGGCACGGTGGGCGCGAATAAAAATTCCATCAAAATCATCGGCGAAGGCACGGAAAATTACGCGCAGGGCTACTTTGTCTATGATTCCAAGAAATCCGGCAGCATGACGGTGTCGCATTTGCGATTCGGGCCGGAGCCGATCCGCTCGACCTACCTTGTCAGCCGCGCCCAGTTCGTGGCGTGTCACCTGCCGATGTTTCTGGAGAAATTCGACATGGTCAAACCGCTGGTGCCCGGCGGCACGTTCCTGCTCAACACGCCCTACTCGAAGGACGAGATTTGGTCGAAGCTGCCGACGCCGGTGCAGGAATCGCTCATTGCCAGGAAGGCGAAGTTTTACGTGATTGACGCGACGAAAGTGGCGCACGCCAGCGGCATGGGCGGACGCATCAACACCATCATGCAGGTTTGTTTCTTCGCGCTGTCCGGCGTGCTGCCGCGCGACAAGGCCATCGAAGCCATCAAGTATTCCATCAAGAAAACCTACGGCAAAAAAGGCGAGGAGGTCGTGGCCATGAACCTCAAGGCCGTGGACAACACGCTCGAACATCTGCACGAAGTGCCGGTGACTCAGCGCGTCAACGGCAGCGGCGACCTGCTCCCGCCCATCTCGCCCAACGCGCCGGCGTTTGTGAAAAACGTCTTGGGCCGGCTCACCGCCGGTGAGGGCGACGAATTGCCGGTGAGTGTGTTCCCGGTGGATGGCACGTTCCCGACCGGCACCGCCCAATATGAAAAACGCAATCTTGCGCTGGACATTCCGGTCTGGGACGAAAAAATCTGCATCCAATGCGCGAAGTGCGTGGCCATCTGTCCGCACGCGACCATCCGTGCGAAGGTCTATGAACCGGCGGCGCTCAAAGGCGCGCCCGCGACGTTCAAATCCGTGGACAGCCGCAATCCGGATTTCAAAGGCTGGAAGTTCACCCTGCAAGTCGCCGCCGAGGATTGTACCGGTTGCTCGCTGTGCGTGGACGTCTGCCCGGCGCGCAACAAGACGGAGGCGAAACTCAAGGCCATCAACATGCGGCCGCAGGCGCCGTTGCGGTTGCCGGAGCGCGACAACTGGAATTTCTTCCTGGGTTTGCCCGAACTGGACCGGCGCAAGGTCAAGACCACGCAACTGCGCCAGCAGCAGCTCATGCGGCCCCTGTTCGAATTCAGCGGCGCGTGCGCGGGCTGCGGCGAGACGCCCTACCTCAAGATGCTGTCGCAGCTCTTCGGCGACCGCGCGGTGATCGCGAATGCCACCGGCTGTTCCTCCATTTACGGTGGCAACCTGCCGACGACGCCGTACACGAAGAACGCCGAGGGCCGCGGCCCGACCTGGTGCAATTCGCTGTTCGAGGACAACGCCGAGTTCGGCCTCGGTTTCCGGGTTTCGATTGACAAGCAGAAGGAATTTGCGACCGAACTGGTCAAACAGCTCGCGCCGCAACTGGGCGACGACCTCGTGACCGGCATCGTGAACGCCGACCAATCCGATGAAGCCGGCATTTACGATCAGCGCGGGCGCGTGGCCGCGTTGAAGGAAAAACTGGCGAAGCTCGATTCGCCGGAGGCGAAACTGCTGCTCGGCCTTGCCGATCAACTCGTGAAGAAGAGCGTATGGATTGTCGGCGGCGACGGCTGGGCCTATGATATCGGCTATGGCGGTCTGGATCACGTGCTGGCCAGCGGCCGCAACGTGAACGTGCTCGTGCTCGACACGGAGGTTTACTCCAACACCGGCGGGCAGATGTCCAAATCCACGCCGCGCGGTGCGGTGGCGAAATTCGCCGCCGGCGGCAAGACCATGGGCAAGAAGGACCTCGGCCTCATCGCGATGACCTACGGCCACATTTATGTGGCGAGCGTGGCCTTGGGCGCGAAGGATGAACAGGCGTTGCGCGCGTTCGTGGAGGCGGAATCATATCCCGGCCCGTCGCTCATCATCGCTTACAGCCATTGCATCGCGCACGGCATCGCGGTGGACATGGGCGTGGGCGCGCGCCAGCAGAAACTTGCGGTGGACTCCGGCCAATGGCTGCTCTACCGGTTCGATCCGCGCCGCACCGAACGCGGCGAGAATCCGTTGCAACTGGATTCCCTGGCGGCGAAATCCAAGATTCAGGAGTATCTGCTCTCGGAAAACCGTTTCAAGATGCTCACCAAGAGCAAACCGGACGCGGCCAAACAGCTTTTTGCCCAGGCCCAGACCGATTCCGATCGTCGCTGGAAATTTTACCAATATCTAAGCGGGCGCGATTTGAAGACCAACGGCAACGGCACGCCGGCGGCCGCGTCCTCGAACCCGGCCGCCACGGCGGATCAACAACCCTAAAGTCATTTTTGATTGATGATGGATGATTGATGATTTTTTCACTGGATAAATTTTGAGGCATATGAGCCCGAATTGAACTCAAAGAACGGACCATTCAATTCGCCGTCCGGGTTCTCAAATTTGCCGACGCTCTTCCGAACCAACCGTCGGGAAGAACGATTGCCGGTCAGGCCGCGCGGAGCGGTTGTTCGGTGGCGGCGAATTATCGCTCCGCACTCCGCGGTAAATCACGCGCGGATTTCATCAACAAAATCACCATCGTTCTGGAGGAAGCTGACGAAACGGATTTGTGGATTGAACTGGCAAAACGAGCCGCGCTGGTTCCGCCAAAGCAAGTCGGTGAGTTACAGGCGGAAGCCGTTGAGTTGGCCAAAATTTTCAGCGCCACGAGACGAACGGCTCGCAATCATAAATCATAAATCATAAATAAAAGCTATGGACCTGAACACCACTTATCTCGGCCTGAAACTGCGGACGCCGCTCGTCGCGGCCGCCTCGACGCTCTCGGAGGAAATCGACAACATCAAACGGATGGAAGACGCGGGCGTCTCGGCGGTGGTGCTGCATTCCTTGTTCGAAGAGCAACTGCGCCAGGACCGCGCCGAACTGGCGCATCACCTCGAGCAAGGAACCGAAAGTTTCGCCGAAGCGCTCACGTATTTCCCTGAACCGGAGGAATTTTCCCTGGGACCGGAGGAATATCTTCACCACATCGCCAAGGCCAAAAAGGCGACGCGCATTCCCATTATTGCGAGCCTGAACTGTTCCTCGACCGGCGGTTGGACCAAATACGCCAAACAGATCGAGCAGACCGGCGCGGACGCGCTGGAATTGAACATCTATTACATCCCAACGGATTTTGAACTGTCCGGCGCGAAGGTGGAGCAAACCTATCTCAATATTCTGAAGGCCGTGAAGGCCGAGGTGACCATTCCCGTCGCCGTCAAGCTCAGCCCGTTCTTCAGCAACTTTGCGAACATGGCCAAACGGCTCGACGAAACCGGCGCGGACGGCCTGGTGCTGTTCAACCGGTTTTACCAGCCGGACATTGACCTGGAAACGCTCGAAGTGAAGCCGAATATTTTGTTGAGCACGCCGATGGCCATGCGCGTGCCGCTGCGCTGGATTGCGATTCTCTACGGGCACATCAACGCGAACCTGGCCGCCACCAGCGGCATCCATCGCGCGACCGACGTGTTGAAGATGCTCATGGCCGGCGCCGACGTGACGATGCTGTGTTCCGCGCTCATCCGGCACGGCGTCCAGCAAATCAGCGTGATTGAGCGGGAAATGGTCGCGTGGATGGAAGAGCACGAATACGAATCCGTGACCCAGCTCAAAGGCAGTCTGAGCCAGAAAAACTGCGCCGACCCCGCCACGTTCGAGCGGGCGCAATACATGCGGGCAATTTCAAGCTATTCCCTGCCCCCGGCGAAGTAAAAATCCGGAACCGCCACACCATCAACTTTCAACCAGCGTTTACCGCAGATTACGCGGATAACGCTGATTTTCCTTCCATTGCCGCGGCGAAGCCTGACGAAGACGGGTGACTCCTGACTTCCGAATTTTGCCACAAAACGCAAAGCAAACCTCAGCCCTCAACCTTCAACCTTTTGAGAATCCTCTGCACGAGCCCGTTCGGTCCGTACTTTTGCTTTCAATTCGATGTTGGATGTTCGATGTTTCCCACTCGGCTTGGGGATTTTCGTTTAGCTGTCACGCCGGCTGCTTGCGCAGCCGTAAAATGAATCGTGCCAGCAGGTTTCGGACTAATGAACAATCCCTGGCCCGGATGCAGCTCAACTTTATTCGTTAGGCCATGGCCATCTCATACTCTAAATCATGAGGTAAACCGCTGTGCCTATCACGAAAATATCCGTAACAATGAGCAACCAAAACTGTTTCGGTTTCGTCTTCCGCTCATAACGAATGTAGCCGGCACCAAATGCTACACCTGAAAGAAGGCTCGCCACGCCGGCCCAGCAAAAAATAACCGCAAGCAAGCCGCCGATGCCAATCTGCAAACCTCGTGGAGCATGGTGGCCCATAAGCACAACAATCGGAAAGCCGATATAAGCGGCCGTCAACGAATGCTTTTGTATAAAATATTCGGAATTATCCCATTGACATAGGGGGTGGTTTGGGCGTATATTTGGGGCATGAAAAGAACACCGAGCAAAGAAGAAGCCAAGGCCAGTATCACATTGAAGGAATTTCTTGGACAGTTCCCAGATGATGAGTCCTGTCTTAAACACCTTTTCGACGTGCGCTTTGGTCAGGGTTACAAATGCCCGAAGTGCCAGCGCAAAGCCAAGTGGTATCGGATTCAGGCCGAACGCGCCTTTTGTTGTGGCATCTGCGGCCATCACCTTCACCCGACTGTCGGAACACTGTTTGAGGATAGCCGCACTTCCCTGCAATCTTGGTTCCTCGCGATTTATCTGTTCACCACTTCCCGGCATGGCGTTCCGGCAAAGGAATTGGAACGGCAACTTGGCGTGACCTATAAGACAGCGTGGCGCATGGGCCATCAAATCCGAAATCACATGGCACAAGTGGACGATGAACTTCCGCTCTATGGCCAAGTCGAAATTGATGAGACCTACATCGGCGGAGAACGCCCCGGCGTTCGTGGCCGTGGCGCGGCGAACAAGACTATCGTGTTCGGAATGATGCAACGTGACGGTCAAGTAATGACGAAGATTGTCCCGAACTGCAAACGCAAGACACTTCAAAGCGAGGCGACGCCGGGCCCGAGCCATCCAGCTCGCGGCGTCGCCGGTCAAAGTTCCAGAGTCTTTTGCCTGGCTGGGCTTGAGTGCGACTGAATTCGTGGACGTGTTTCCCGCCGCATGCAGGAGTATGAGCTCCGCACAATCTGCTATCCGTTCCCTGCGTCGCAGGGTTACAAAAAGGCCAAGTCCGTTGGCCGGAGGCAGGGAAACCAAGCACGCCCATTCTTTGGAACGGACCCTTGGTCCACTGAGCCAATCGAGCGTGCTCCGTTTCCGAAATCAGTTTCATCGTTTTGCCCTTCAAGGAAAACTCCGGTTCAAGTTAAACCCTTACACCATCACCCAGCCCAGTTGTTCGGGGGTGACTTTGCCCGTCTGCCAGCGCCAAATATCCACCGCCAGTTGCCGGGCCAGCGCCACCAACGCCCGCTTCTTCTGGCGGGTGGCCGCCTTGGGGTTTAACAACAGATGCCCCCAGCGCTGGACGGCTTTGCTTTGCGGTTGATACAGGACCATGCGCCAGGCCAGTTCAATCAACGCCCAGCGCACCCGGGCGTTGCCCGCCTTGGTGATGGACAGGTCGCAGTGACTTTGACCCGAACTGCTCACCCCGCCGCACAGGCCGGTGTAACTGCCGATCTGCTTGCGATTCTTGAAGCGCGACCAGTCGCACAGTTCGGCGATCAGCAGTCCCAGCGTCAGCGGTCCCAATCCCTTGGGCCGTTCCTTCGGGGCCAGTGCCTCAACTTGTTGGGTCAGCGTTTCGAGCAGGGTTTCGACGGCGGTGATGAGTTGGCGCCAGACGGCTAATCGCGCTTCCAGCCAGTCGGGCAGCGTCAGCGGCGCCTTCCACCATTCGCCCCGCAACCGGATGCCCTGGGTCAGACACAGACTGCGGCCCTGGGCGGCCAGCCGCTGCCGTTCCCGCCGCAGTTGTTCACGCTGACGGGAAAGGGCCCGCCGTTGTTCTTCCGCTGGGCTGGGCACGCGCACCACACTCAGGGCCCGCAGGTTCCCGCGGAGGTAACGATCCAGATTCAAGGTCAATTCGCGGGCATCGGTCTTGTCGGTCACCACCCCTTTATGCTGCGGGTCGAGCTTTTGCGGATGCACCACAAACGCGGTGACCCCAAGGGTCGTCAGTTGGCGGTGCAGGTGAAAGCCGCCCGGTCCGGCTTCATAAACCACGAACACCTGATCGGCCAGGGTCAGTTGCTTCTGGACGAAAGGCAGAAAGCTGGCCGGGGTGAATCGTTGCGCCGGCTGGGGCGATTGGCCGTCACACATCCGGGCCACCCGGAAGTGATCGGCGTGCCAATCCACCCCCAGCTTGAGCTGCTGGATACGGACTTGCGTTTCGACGGTTGGAGGCGTAGTTCTTTTCAAGGCATGGTTGAGTATGGTTTTCATATACAGGAGTTGTCGCCCGTCGCGACCTCCAACTCAACTCATGCCTTCTTTGGATCGTTAGGCGGCAGAGAGCATTTAGCGATATGAACTCATCAAGCCATCCACCAGTTCCGGCTCGACCAATCTTCCGAGTGCTGGCGGGTTGTCTCTCATTACTCATGCTTGCTTTCGTGCCGGTGTGGATTTACTACGGTATTACCGAGGGCGCGTGGTTTGCTTGGCTACTCGGATTGAGTACACTTTTTGCAGGGGCGGGCTTCGCGGGTGGTGCCTTGACTGGTCATTGGTTTCAATTCCGAAGACGTGATGATAACACTGCCGCCTCCTATGAGTGCTCATCGGTCAAGCGTTAAGTGAACGGTTTCATATTTATTTCTTAAAAGCGTTTTTGTTTTGTTCGGTTCGCGTCTCCGTCCGTATTCACGTTTCCCACTTGGGAGAAGTTCATCCTCCTATCCGTGCGTCAGCTCTGGGCTGAGCACCACAAAACCTATGCGATCGTTTTCAAACGGACGGAGCAAAGGCGGCTCATTCTAACCAGCGGGCCAACGCCCGTTGACCCAAGGCGTCTGGCGAGCGCGCCTCCGCTCCGAAATTCAAGTGAGCGTGGATGGTTTTAGTTCGTCATCACCAGGCCCAGTTTTTCCGGGGTGGTCTGGCCAGTACACAAGCGCCACCAATCCACCCCAAAGCCCCGCGCCAACGCCACGATCAATTGTTTCTTGCGTCCACCTAGGGTCTTGGGATCCAGGATCTGCGCCCGCCACTTTTGACACAGTCGATACTGGGGCTGATACTTCAACAGTCGCCACGCCGCTTCACACAGCGCCCATCTTAATCGCGGATTGCCACACTTGGTCACACTGCCCTGCTGATGCCTTTGGCCCGAACTGTGTTCGCTGGGACACAATCCCAGATAACTGCCCACCTGCCGACGGTTTTTGAACCGGGTCCAGTCCCCCACCTCCCGCACCAGGATTTGTTCGGTCAGTTCACCCAGGCCTTTGGGGATGGGTTGGGTACATTGCGCTTGGATCTGGTCTGTCTGCACCCTCACCTGTTCGTGCAACGCCAGCGCCGCCAGCCGCAACGGGGTCAACAACTCGATCAGCCACGCGGGCACGCGTAACGCCGGCCAGTTGCGTGGCCCATACCATTTGCCACTCAGCCGGTAACCATATTGCAATCCCAACCCCCGGCCTCGCTGCACAATCATTTTCAAGTCCCGCCGCAGACTCTGCCGCAGCCGGCTTTCGCTCCGACGCCGTTCCTGGGCTTCGCTGGGCACCCGCACCAAGGCCAGCGCGTGCGGGTTGCCCGCCACGAACCGGTCCAGCGCGTTCAACATCGCCCGCGCATCCCTCCGGTCGGTCTTGATGCGGGTGTGTTGATCGTCCCAGTTCCGCGGACGAATGACGTAGTTGGTCACGCCCAGCGCCGTAAGCTGCCGGTGCAAGACATAGCCGAAGGGACCGGCCTCATAGCACGAAACGATCTGCCAGCCTTGGGCCATTTGTTTTTTAACCCAGACCAGTAAATCCGGGGGCGTCAAGCGTTGAGGTGGCTTGGGAGCCTGGCCATCGTATTGCATGGCCACGACGTGATGCAGCAGTTGCACGTCCAGCGCCAGCTTGAGCCTGCGGGTGGGTGTGGGGTCATTTACCGGTTGCACGACGGCAACCGCCAGAATAGAACTTTGCGTGTTATGCATATGGGCAGACAGTGTGGAACGCGTGTGCGCCCCCTGTCTGCCCTCATGTTTTCTAACACCCCCTCGGCACCAACAAAGACATTGAGCTTTCCATAACAGATCCGTCGCTGCCAAAGATTATCACTGATTTGCACCCAGTCAGAATCGGAGTGTCACCGAATAAGGTTTGGATTTTGGTAAACGAGAGCCACATAGATGGGCTTGCCGTAATTTGGGAGCCAGTGTGGGAGCCACAGAATCAGAACCAGACAAATGATTGGAGGGTTGACTGATCCGCGACGGAAGCGGTGTTGCGGTTCGTAGAGCAACGGAGAATGGCAACTCCGTTTTGGTCGCGCCATTATCGGGTCGGCGCAAAGTCTTTTGGTGTGACCGTGAAGCGAGTCAGCCCGAAAGTCTTTGCGCCAGAGGGAAGCAGTTCGCATTAAAAAACCACCTTTTGGGCTTCGTTCCGGCTGTGTTCATCCCGCAAATGGCCGTAGGTTTTCATGCACAATGCGCCACCGTCCTGATGCCCCAGCCAGCGTGAGACCGTCGGAATATCCACGCCAGCCTCAATGCAGCGTGTGGCGAATAAGTGGCGCAAATCGTGATGCGTGATGCGCTTCACGCCAGCCAACTTTGCCGCACGGTCTATTGATTTCTGACACTCAAAAACCTGCATCACGGTTTTGTCCGCCGATTGTTTGGGCCGTTCCGTGCGCATTTGCTCCAGCAGTTGCCGCAAACTGCTGTTCAGCGGAATCCAACGGTCTTTGCCGTTCTTGGTGACGCGGACGTGGAGCAGCCCTTTTTCAAAATCCATGTCGCTCCAAACCACATGCCGCGCCTCATCTATTCGCAGACCGGAGAAGGCCAGAAAGCGAAACAGGTTCGCGCAATCCTTCGCCTGCCCTGCGCCCGATGTTTCAATGTGGTTCGCCATTTCATGGAATTGCGCCTGCGATGGCAGATGCAATTCCTTTGGCTTCACCTTGCGCCGATCCACGAGCTTGGCCGGATTGTCCACGCGGTAGCCGTGTTCAATCGCAATCTCGAAAATACGGCGCACAACACCCAATGCGCCATTGAAGCGCGTGGCGCTGTATTCCCTGCCGTAACGGGCCGCCCATTCGTTACAGTCCTTCCGGCTAATTTTGGCGATGTCAGTCGAATACAAGTCAGGCCACGTCTTTTTGAGGGCAATCAGCACTTCCTGTTTGTAGAGCTTGGTTCGCGGCTTGTTGTTGTGGTCGTCCTCAATCTCCGTTCTGAGCATTTCAATAATGACTTCACCTTTGACGGACTGGCCTTTGTTAATTGCCAGCCGCCGGTGGTCTTGAAGAAAGTCAGAGAGCTTGAGTTTGGCAACGGTCAGGACGTGTGTCTCCAGCGAGCGGCGAATTAACTTGCCATTGACTCTGACACGCCCAAAATATGTGCCACTGGGTTTGTACCGGATAAGATTTGGGTAGGGCGTTTTGACCCAATCTGAGTCCGGGTTGCGCTGGATGGATGGTGGTATGTTGGACTTCATAGCGGAAAAAACATACCATATACAAAATGAGTATGCAACACCTTAAAAATCCAGCGAGAATAACAGCGTAAAACGCTTTATTTACAATAGTATTAAGCCAGTTTAGCTCAGTGGTAGAGCAACGGTTTTGTAAACCGTCTGTCGTCGGTTCGAGCCCGACAACTGGCTCCAGTCTTCCTTGAGCTTGTCATTGCGTCGTTGACCAAATTCGGAAACACTGCTGCACGCGGACAATTTCATGCCTCGCAAAACGTCAAAACGGCCGGATCCAGCGGCGTCGGTGATGATTCTCGGCGTCGGCTCTTTTGCCCACAGCCTCGGGCGCACGCTGGCAGATGCCGGTACGACCGTCTCAACCTATCTCACGCGTAATTACGGCCATTTCCCGCCGTCCCTCGTGGGGCCGACCTTTTCGCGCGACGCGTTTCCCAGCCCGGTCCCGCTCATCAAGAAAAACGGCGTGGACGTTGTTATTCCCCAATCCATTGACTGGGCGCTCGCGCCGTGGGCGAAGGATTTGATGAAGTCCGGCGTCGGCATTTTCAGTCCCACGCGGCGAGGCGATGCGCATCGAGCGGGAACGAGATTTTGCCCGCAAACTGTGCGCGGACTTCAAAATCCCGTTTCCGCAGGCTTATGTGGCGTCCAACCGGATCGAGGCGGAAAAAATTCTCGCGCAGCATCCGCAGCCGTTTGTCATCAAAAATCCGCTCTGCTCGCCGACCAGTCCCGATTCACACGATTCTGTGCGAAACCGTCGAGGACACGCGGGCGTGGCTGCGGCACGTCAATTATGCCGAGGGCGTTTTCTTGCAGGAATACCTGGGACGCGCCGAAGCCGGGCACATCGCGCTCGTCAGCGGCGGCGAAATTTATTCCCTCGTCACCAATCAGGAATACAAATACGCCTTCAACGGCAACCAGGGCATCGTCGCCGGCGCGCCGCTCGGCGGAATCGTTGAGCGCGACCCGAATGACAAATACGGCCTGGCGCGGCGAACTCATCCACCCGCTGTTGCCGTGGTTGCGCAAGGTGAAGTACCACGGGCCGATTCAAGTGACGGCGGTCAAATGCAATTCTTCGGTGGGGCGAGCGTCCTCGCGAGCCGGCTCGTCGGTAGCCTCGCCCCACCAAAAATGGCACGTCATCGAATATAACATCCGCATCGGCGTCACCTCCGGCCCGATGATTTTGCGGATGCTTAAAAATCCGCTGGAAACCGTCTGGCGAACCACCCGGAACGAAAAACTTGAACCGCAGTTCAAGCGCCAAGCTGAACTTTGGCTGCTCACTGACCCTGGCTGGCTACGGATATCCGTTCACCCAGGTCCGCAGCCCGCATCTGCCGTTGGAAGTGGACGGCCAATTTGATTGCGACGTGTGGTGGAACGAAGTGGCGCGCGGCGCGGATGGCCAGCTCGTCTCCACCGGCCATCGCATCGCCGACGTGATTGCACTGGCGCCGACGTTGGACGCGGCGATTGCCAAGGCTTACGCGAACATCCGTAAAATCCGCGTCGTAGGCAGCTATTTCCGAACGGACGTTGGCCAAAGTTTGTGGCCGCCGGGAAGTGTTTGACACGGATTGCGCGGATTTTTGCGGGTTCCTGGCTGCGCGGCTAATCCGTAAAATCCGTGTCTAATTTTCCGTGCCATTTGGCACGATTCGTGGTTAAACAATCCCAACGTTTTATGGATTTCGATTCGACAATTTTCCGCTGCGCCCCGCGTGGACCGAGATTGACCTCGGCCGGCTGCGCCGCAACCTGCAACTCATCCGCCGCGACCTGCCGCAAGCACGTGCAGCTGCTCGCCGTCGTGAAGGACGAGGCGTACGGCCATGGCGCGCTCGACGTGGCGCGCATTGCGCTGGAGGAAGGCGCGTGGGGTTTCGGCCTCAGCACGCTCGAAGAGGCGATGGTGCTTCGCGACGCCGGCATCACCGCGCCGCTGCTGTTGCTGGGCGAACGGCAGGAAGCCGAACTCCGTGGTGCGTGGCGCACGACCTGACCGTTTGCGTGAACGAGCCGCACACCGTCCGCAAGCTGGCGCAGATCGCCGCCGCACTTCGGCAAGCGGGTGCCGGTGCATCTGAAAATCCACACCGGCATGAGCCGCTACGGCGTGCGCTGGGACGAGGCGCTGCCGCTCGTCGAACAAATTTGTCGCCGAGAAATCACTGCTGCTTGAAGGCGTGATGACGCATTTCGCGCAATCGGACGAAACGGACAAGACGTTTGCCAATCTCCAGTTTTCGCGCTTCAGCGAAGTTTTGCGCGCGCTGGAGCAGCGGAAAATTCCCGTGAAGCTGCGGCATACCTGCAACAGCGGCGGTTTTCTCGATTTGCCGCACGCGCATCTCGACATGGTCCGCGTCGGCATCCTGTTGTACGGCGTTTTTCCGTCGTCAGGTCTGCCGCCGGATTCCCGGCATTGAACCGGTCATGTCGGTCAAGGCGCGCATCGCGGCGATTCAAAAACTGAAACCCGGCGAAGTGGTCGGCTACGGCATGCGCTACAGCGCCTCATCGGAACGGCGCATTGCGATTCTGCCGATTGGTTACGGCGACGGTTTCCCGCGCGTGCGGAACCAGGGCGGCGCGCTCATCCGCGGCCAACGCGCCCCGCTCATCGGCGGCATCGCCATGGACGCGTTGATGGTGGACGTCACGGACATTCCCGAGGCGCAGATGTGGGACGAAGCCGTCATCATGGGCCGCCAGGGCAACGAGAAAATCACCGTGCACGACATGGCCAAACTGAAAAACTCGGTGAGCTACGACGTGCTGACCAACTGGCGGCTGCGGCTGCGGCGCAAATCGGTGAACGGCAAGTCCGCGCCGGCAAAAATTGAAACTGTTTTAGCCACGGATGGACACAGATAAACACAGATTAGGGGATGAATCCATCTGCGTTTCATCTGTGGCCATCTGTGGCCCAACAAAACCGTGAAACTCCTTTTCTCTGAACAAAATTCCGACTACGACAATTACCAGTTTCCCTACGCCATCTGGGCAGTCCCGGAGGTGGGCGAAACGCCGGCGGACATTTTTGACGCGGGCTTTCTGCCGTCATCGCGCAACCTGGACCGGTTTTACCTCTGCCGCCAGATCCGCGTGAACCTGGCGAAGTTCCAGCCGTCATCCGAGAACCGCCGCATCTTGCGCAAGGGCGCGGGCATCGAGGTGAAGCTCGTGCCGCGCGACAAATACAATTACACGCCCGAACGCCGCCAGTTTTTCAAGACCTACGCGGACATCAAATTCGGCAAGGACGTGATGACGTTTGAGCGGCTCGATGCGCTGTTCGGTTCGCCCATCATCTCGCATCTGCTCGTGTTCACGGACGCGAAGACGGGTGGCGAAATCGGCGTGGCCACGCTCTACCTCGAAGGCAAGGCGCTGGCGTTCTATTACTATGCGTTTTACGATTTGAATTATTACGCGCGCAACCTTGGCATGTTCATGATGACCTCGGCAGCGGCGTTGTTCGCCGAACGCGGCCTCAAGCATCTTTACCTCGGCACGTGCTATTCGCAAACGGCGCTTTACAAGACGCAGTTCGCGGGCGCGGAATTTTTCAACGGGTTCCGCTGGTCGGATGATTTGGACGAACTGAAATTCATCATCAAACGTGACAAAAAGGAACTGACCCAGCACCTGCTCGAAACCGGGGAATACCGCGACGAATTTTACGACGGTGACCTCGCCCAAATTGCCGACAACAGCGTGTTTCGAATCAAAATCAAGTGAGAATGTTCCCGGATTGAAAAAGACCGCCGGTCAGGAATCGGGCAACGATTTCTTGTTTGAGCTGAAACTCCCGGGTTTTGATTTCGACTTTCGGGGTGTTCTGCAAGTTGTGGAGGTGTGTCCCAACAATTCCTCCACTTTGGAAACCAGTTCTTCCGGCTGATACGGCTTGGTGAGAAAAATGTTGATGCCGGCCTCAAATCCCGCCAGACGGGCCAGGTGACTGTGCAGGCCGGTAAGCATGATCACCGGAATGGACGCGGTGGCGGGGTTTTCGCGCAAAGTTTTGCAAATATCGAGCCCGTTCAATTGCGGCAGCATCAAATCCAGCACGATCAAATCGGGCAACACCGAACGGGTTTTGATGAGGGCATCAACTCCATTGGAGGCGGTGCCGATGGCAAAACCGGCGTTTCTCAGGTTCCAGCGAATCGCATCAAGTTGATCCGGATCATCTTCTACGACCAATATCTTTCTCCGCATAAGTATGGGTTTAATCCATACGCAAACAGGCAACAACACCCCGGTACGAATAAAACACTCCCCGTCGTAAAGCAGAAACGGTGCCGTCCCGCCAAGTCCAATTCCTTGATAAAGCAGGGAAAGTGCATGGCTCAAACCGGAAAATACCGCAACCAATTTTGCGGCGGCAAAGTCAAAAAAATGGAGACGCTGGCGTGCCTCGGACAGGAGAAGTGAGTGAATCAAAACGCCGTTGGCAAATCCAAAGGCATTTCCAACGCGGCCGGCGGCTCCAGCGTCAGCGGGCGGTCGTGGTCCAGAAAACTTTCACAGACGCGGAAGAAATCCGCGCTCGTTGCCACGCGGCGGATTTCAAACAGGAATTTTTCGCCCACGCCTTCGCCGATAAAGTTCAGGAATTTCTTCATCCGCTGCACCTGGGCCGGTTCCTGCAGGCCGGGCGTGATCTCGCTTTCCCAAAGTTCGCGAATGTACGCCAATACGTCACGCCCGGACGGCAACTTGATTTCTTCACCGCGCAGTTGCGCGCGGATCTGGTCGAACAGCCACGGGTTGCGGATGGCGCCGCGGCCAATCATCAACCCGCGCACGCCGGTTTCCGTCAGCACCGCCTGGGCGTGCGCGGCACTGTGGACGTTGCCGTTGGCCAGCACCGGACAGCGCAGTTCGCGCAGCGCTCGCGCAATCAGGTCGTAGCGCACGCCGGGCCGGTACATCTGCTTCACCGTGCGGGCATGGACGGTGAGCAAATCAATCGGATGTTTCGCGAACAACGGCAGCAAAGCGTCGAACTCGGCGGGTGATTCGAAACCGATGCGCGTTTTAACGGTGAACGGAATCGTTACGGCATCGCGCAGCGCGCCGAGAATGGTGTCAATGCGTTGCGGCTCGCGCAATAAACCGCCGCCCGCGCATTTGCGATAGACGACCGGCGCGGGACAACCGAGGTTCAGCTCAATTGCCGCAACGGGATATTTTTGCAATTCCTTTACGGTGCGAACCAGCGCAGGGACATCATTGCCGATCATCTGCGCGACGACGGGCCGGCCGGTGGGGTTTTTGGTGATGGACTGGAGAATCCATTTATCCAGGCGCGAATCGCCGTGAACGCGGAAGTATTCCGTCCAATAAGCGTCCGGCCCGCCGTAGCGCGCGATGACGCGCATGAAATCGAGCGTGGTCACGTCCTGCATCGGCGCGAGCGCCAATACCGGCACCGGGCCGCGGAGCAGGTTCAAAAGGGTTTCAGAAGGTGTCACACGCGCGCGTTCCGGGTAAAGGTAAAATGATCAACTTAACTGGCGCCAAAGTTTTTTACTGTTATCAATTTGTTTATTGGTAATTTCAGTAATTTTGCAATCAAACGATCCCCACTTGTCGGGATATAATGACGATTATGATGTGAGGGAAAAGGATGAATTCAAAATTTATTCGCTTGTGCCGCGGAATTTTTGCATTATCCGGGCGATGAAATCCATGACTGGCTACGGCCGCGGCGGATGCGCCCAAAACGGCTTCAAAATCACCGTCGAATTGAGCGCGGTGAACCGCCGGCAATCCGAGATTTCCCTGAACCTGCCGCGGGAACTGGAGATGCTGGAAGCGCCGGTTCGCGACACCATCAATGCCAAAATCGCGCGTGGCCGCGTGATGGCGCGGGTCTCGATCCACGCGGGCGCGGGCAAGTTGTCCGCGCGCATGCACATTAATCTGCCGCTCGCCCGGGCTTATACCGCGGAACTCAATCGCCTTGCCAAACAGCTCAAGCTCGCGGGCGAAGTGACGCTGGACCAACTGATTCGCGCGCCGGGGGTCCTGCAGACGGACGAGGAACTGGTGGAAGCCGAAAAAATCTGGCCGGTCGTTGAAAAGGCGTTGATGCAGGCGCTGACGGCACTGGTGAAAATGCGCGAACGGGAGGGCGAGCATCTCGCACGGGATTTGGCCGGGCGGATTGGCGTCATGCGAAAAGCCGTCGGAAAAATTCAGAAACAAGCGCCGCTGACGGCTAAAAATTACCGCCAGCAACTCATCGAACGAATCCGAAACGCCGGACTGGAACTGCCGGCGCCGGATGACGAGCGGCTGTTGAAGGAAATTGTCCTGTTCGCCGACCGCTCGGATATTTCAGAGGAACTGACGCGGCTGCAAAGCCATTTCCGGCAGTTTGAAGATTGCCGGAAAGCAAAGGAACCGGTCGGGCGCACCCTGGATTTTCTGGCACAGGAGATGAACCGCGAAGTCAATACCATCGGCTCGAAGGCCAACGACGCGGTCATCTCGCGCGAAGTGGTCACGCTGAAGGCGGAGTTGGAGAAGTTCCGCGAACAGGCGCAGAACGTGGAATGAAAAACCGGGAGCCAGAAGCCAGAAGGCAGAAGACGGACATCCGGCCTCCGGTTTCCGATCTCCGACCTCTTCTGATTCTCATCTCCGCCCCTTCGGGCGGCGGCAAGACGACGTTGTGCCAGCAATTGCTCGCGGCGCGACCGGATATGACGCGCGCCATTACCTGCACCACCCGTCCGCCGCGGGCAGGCGAAAAGAACGGCGTGGATTATCATTTTCTTGAGGTTGCGGAATTTCAGAAACGTGTTCAGGCGGGGGATTTCATTGAACACGCAACGGTGTTTGGCCGGAGTTACGGCACGTTGCGTTCCGAACTGTTGGACAAATTACATGCGGGCCGGGACGTTTTGCTCAACATGGACGTGCAAGGCGCGGCGACAATTCGCGAACACGCGCAGGCCGAGGCGGAATTGAAACGCGCGCTGGTGACGGTATTTCTGACGCCGCCGTCGGTCGCCGTGCTGGAGGAACGTTTGAAAAAACGCAACACCGATGCCCCGGCAGAAATTCAAAAACGCCTCAGCCTCGCGCGGCAGGAAATCGCGCACTGGAAGCATTTCGATTACCTGTTGATCAGCTCGACCATCCCGGAGGACCTGCGGCGGACGCTCGCGATTGTTGAGGCGGAAAAACTGCGGGTGGCGCGGGCGGCGGCGCCGGCGTTTTAGGACTGCTGATTTGGGGTTGCGGATTGCGGATTTACATTCAGATTGGACACATGAGCGTTTCACGAAACATCGTTCTGGGCGTGACCGGTTCAATTGCCGCGCACAAGGCGGTGGATTTGGCGAGCCTGTTGACCAAACAGAAATGCCGCGTGCGCGTGGTGATGACGGCCGACGCGCAGCGCTTCATCACGCCGCTGTCGTTCAAGGTGCTCACGCGCCAGCCGGTCGTGACCGATCTGTACGACGAGGAGGAAGGCTGGAAACCCACACACATCCGGCTCGCGGATGAAGCAAACCTTTTGTTGATTGCGCCGGCGACAGCCAACGTGATGGCGAAGCTGGCCCACGGCATTGCGGATGATGCGTTGACGTGCGTCGCGCTGGCATTGAATCCGAAGGCAAAACTTTTAATCGCCCCGGCGATGAACGGAAAAATGTGGCTGCACCCGGCCACGCAGGAAAACGCAGCCACCCTCAAGACGCGCGGCGCGGAATTCATCGGACCGGACGAGGGGATGCTTTCCTGCGGTTACGAGGGCGTTGGCCGGTTGTGGCCGGTGGAAGCCATTGCCGGGCGCGCCTTGAAGTGGTTGCATTGAAATTTTTCCGTCCCCGGCAATTTTTATGAAACCAAGCCATCGGCAATGGCTGAAGCGGATGCTTGCGTTGATGGAGATACCCGCGCCGGATCCGCCACGCTTGCTTCACCGCATCGAAGTCATGGAGCGGGACATCATGTTGCCGATCAAGGCATTCGCCATTGGGATGATCTTTTATTCCTTTGTCTCCACGCGGTGGTTTGGGCTGGCGTCGAGCACGTTGGACATCGCCGTCGAAACGGTGCAATACCTTTTCTGGTTTTACGTGCTGGCCAGCGTGGCCTTTGCCTTGTTGATGCTGAACCTGGCGCGACTGCCGCTGGCGATCGTGCAATGGACGGTGGTCACCAGCAGCTTGGTGGACGGACTTTTCCTTGCGGGAATGGCGCTGTTGACCGGCGGTCTGGACAGCATTTTATTCTGGTTATTTGTCGGGTTGATCGTCCGCAACGCCGTGAGTGTGCCGCCCGGCATTTCACAACTCATTTTAAATTTTGCCATCAGCCTCTGCTACATCCTGGTGGGGGTGCTGGACGTTTCCGTAACCAACAATCTTGACGCAAACACGCTGCGCATCCTGCATCTGATGCCGCACGAGGATTTGGGGCAGCCTTTTGTGCTGCGGCTGCTGGTCTTATGGCTGACGGCGGTTTGCTGTTACGGCGCGCAGGTGCTGCTCGAGCGACAGCGGCTGGCCACGGAGGAAGCCGAGGAATTTGCCACGCGCGAAGGACAGTTGCATTCCGCCGGACGGCTCGCCGCCGAATTCGCCCATCAAATCAAAAATCCCCTCGCCGTCATCAACAACGCCGCCTTTTCGCTCCAACGCGCCCTGCGCGACGGAAAAACCGCGGCCACGCAACAAATCGAAATCATCCAGGAGGAAGTTTCGCGCGCCGACCGGATCGTTACCCAAATCATGGGCTACGCGCAATTGACCGAAGGCCGCGTTGAGAAATTGAACGTCGTCGGGGAACTCGACCGCGCCATCACCCAGGTGTTCCCTCCCGCCGTGCCGACGGGCATCCGCGTTCACCGCGAATTCGGCCAGACTTTTCCTCCCTTGCTGATGCAGCGTCACCATCTGACCGAAATTATTTTAAATCTGTTGAAAAACGCGCGTGAAGCAGTCGGTGAAAATGGAAATGTTTATGTCACCGCCGGCCGACAACACGATCATTCGGTGGAAATTTGCGTGCGCGACGATGGTCCCGGCATCCCGCCCGACAAAATCGAGCGCATTTTTGAAGCGTATTACACAACCAAGGAACACGGCACCGGTCTGGGGCTGGCCATCGTCAAACATAACGTGGAACTTTACGGCGGCACCATGCGGGTTGAATCCGGGCTTGGAAAAGGGGCGGCCTTCACCTTAGTCTTTCCCGCAAAGACGTTGATGAAACTCAAGAAATGAGCGCCTCCTTGCCACCTGTCCTCGTCGTGGACGACGAAAAAAACATGCGCCGGTCGTTGCAGACGGTGCTGGGGGACGAGGGCTACGCCGCGCGCGCGGTCGAATCCGCCGAGGAAGGACTGGAACTGCTCGGACGCGAGGAAATCTTCATGGTCATTACCGACGCGCGGTTGGGCGGCATGAGCGGCTATGATTTTCTGGCCAAAGTCCGCCAACGCTGGCCCGAATTGCCGGTGCTCATGCTCACGGCTTACGCCACGCCCAAGCTCGCCGTCGAAGCCATCAAAGCCGGCGCGATTGATTATCTCGCCAAGCCGTTCGCGCCCGAAGAACTGCTCCACGCGGTTTTGCGCTGCGCCGAACGTTACGAACTCCTGCGGGAAAATGCCGCGCTGCGCCGGCGCGCCGGTGAAATTTTCAGCCTCGACCAAATCGTCGGCGAATCGCCGAAAATGCGCGAATTGCGGAAATTGATTCAAACCGTCGCGCCCACCGACACGCGGGTGCTCATTCTCGGCGAAAGCGGCACGGGCAAGGAACTGGTCGCGGGCGCGCTGCACGGTTTGAGTTCGCGGCGCGCGGCGCATTATATTCGCATCAATTGCGCCGCCATTCCGGAGACGCTGCTCGAAAGCGAATTGTTCGGTCACGAAAAGGGCGCGTTCACCGGCGCGTTAAGGCAAAAACCCGGCCGCGTGGAGGAAGCCGATGGCGGCACGATTTTTCTCGACGAAATCGCGGACATGAGCAAATCGCTTCAGGCCAAGTTGTTGCGGTTTCTGGAGGACGGCACTTTTGTGCGCGTCGGTGGCACGCAAGAGCTGCGCGTCAACGTGCGTTTGATCGCCGCCACCAACCGCGACATTGCCCAGGCCATCGCCACGGAACAATTCCGCGAAGATTTGTTTCACCGGCTGAATGTCGTGCAATTCCGTTTGCCGCCGCTGCGGGAACGGGGCGGGGACATTTTGCTGCTGGCGGAACATTTTTTGAAAATGTTCCGCGTGGCGATGAACAAAAGCATTCAAGGCATCGCTTCCCCGGCGCGGCAAAAACTGCTCTCGCATCACTGGCCCGGAAACGTGCGCGAACTGCGCAACGTCGTTGAACGGGCGCTGATTTTGGAGACGGGCAACGAGATCCGGCCGGCCAGCCTGCCGGATTTTCAGGTTGAAGCGCGTTTGCAGAAAGCCCCAACGATTCACCCGGCGCCCGGCGAATCGCTCGACGACGCGCTCGCGCGCATCGAGCGGGAATTGATCACCGGCGCTTTGGAGCAAAATGGTTTTAGCCTGACGCACGCCGCCGAACAGCTTAAGCTTACCCGCCATTCGCTTCGTTATCGGATGCAACGGTTGAGCCTGAACCCTGGTGACGGCACGGCAAATGAACTGCCTGGCGCTGCCGAACAAAAGGGTTCCGGGACCTGAATTTGATATTGCGATGAGTGAAATGATATCAGCCTGGGCAGGGGTTTTGATTGTAATGGGCGCAGCCATTTTGGTGACGCTGGCGGGGGTGGTGTGGATCGTTTTTTTTCGCAAAGGCACGCGGCGTCGGCACCGGCGTCGCCGTCCACACGGCGAGCACCAGCAACCCAATCCCACGCTCGCACAAATTGGCGGCCTGCCGCCGGCCCGGCCGGCCGGGAAGCTTTCCGAGCCGCCGCCGCCAACGCTAACGACCCAATCGTGATGCACAGCCGTGTGATCACCCGCAAAAGCGCCTCCAATCTCGCGCTCGCGTTTCTACTGTTGCCGCGCGCCAAACGTGATGCCATGTCCGCCCTTTACGCCTTTTGCCGCGAAGTGGACGACGTTACGGACAATGAATCCGCGCCCGCCGAAAAACGCCGGGAACAACTGGCCGCCCGGCGGGCCGACATCCGCCGCGCGTGCGCCGGGGACACCCCCCGATTCATCGTCAACCGCGAGCTTCAGCCGGTCATTCGTGAATACCGCCTCCCCTTCCCGTTGTTTGATGAATTGCTCAAAGGGTGCGAGATGGATTTCGCCATCCAGCGTTATGAGAATTTCGAGCAGCTCGAACTTTACTGCTATCGCGTCGCCTCGGTGGTCGGCCTCCTGAGCATCGAAATTTTCGGCTACCAGAATCCGGCGTGCCGCGATTATGCCGTCCACCTGGGCAAGGCGCTCCAGTTCACCAACATTTTGCGCGATGTGCGCACGGACGCCGGCCGCGGGAGAATTTACTTGCCGCTGGACGAACTGGAAAAATTCGGCGTTTCCCCCGACGAAATTTTACGGCACGAATATTCCGACCGCTTTGCGCGGCTGGCCGCCGACGTCGCCGGACGGGCAAAAACATTTTATCGGCAGGCGCGGCAAACCCTGCCCGCCGGGGACCGCCACGCAATGGTCGCCGCCGAATTGATGGGCTCGGTTTACTGGCGGCTGTTGCAAAAGTTGGAACAGCAACAATTCAACGTCTTTGGCCCGGAACCCGCCCGCCTGGGCAAAATTCAAAAAATCCTGCTGGTCCTTCAAGCTTGGTTCCGGCTCGCCTTTGGCGGAATGACTCCAACCTACGGAATGCCGTAAGGAATTTTGCGCCCAACTTCAGGCCATGTCATTGGCTTCTTCAAATCCGAAATCTGAAACCTGCAATCCGCAATCCGGATGCCGCCTCATCGTCAACGCGGATGATTTCGGCCGTTCGCATTCCATCAATGCCGCCGTCGTGCGCGCGCACCGGGAAGGCATCCTGACCACCGCCAGTTTGATGGTGAACGAACCCGCTTGCGACGAAGCCGTCGCCCTGGCGCGGGAGAACCCAAGGCTGGGCGTTGGCCTGCACTTGACGCTGCTTTGCGGTAAATCCGCCCTGCCGCCGGGAAAAATCCCCGGTCTGGCCAATGCGCGCGGCGGGTTCAGCGACAATCCCGTCGCCACCGGTTTTCGTTATTTTTTTCAACGCGGCCTGCGCGAACAATTGCGCGCGGAAATTCACGCGCAATTTGCAAAATTCCGCGCCACCGGCCTGCCGCTTGACCATGTCAACGGCCATTTGCACCTGCATCTGCATCCCACGGTTTTTCAAATTTTGATGGAAGACGCCGCGTCGCTCGGCATCCAACGCCTGCGACTCACGCGCGACTGTCTCTCCCGCAGCTGCCGGATGACGCGCGGGCACTGGTGTTACCGCGTTTCCCACGCGGCGATTTTCGAATGGCTTTCCCGCCGCGCCCGTCCGCCGCTGCAACAACGCGGCATCCGTCATGCGCAAATCACATTCGGTTTGCTGCAAACCGCGCGCGTGGACGAGGCATACCTTTTGAAGCTGCTGCCCGAATTGCCGCCGGGTGATTCAGAGCTTTACTCGCATCCATCGCTCGACGAATTTAGGCATGAATTTGACGCCCTCGTCAGTCCGCGCGTGCGAGAACTGGTTGAAAAACTGGGCATCGAATTGATTCGATATCGAGATTTGTAGCGGCGCCCGGTGCGCGCCGCGCTGAAAATGCGGCGGTCGCAGACCGCCGCTACAGACTTTATGATTAAGCTGCTTTTGATTTTGCTGGTCGGCCTCACCTTTGAATCCACCGGTGTCGTGTTGCTGAAAAAAGGCATGACGAACATCGGCGACATGAATGGCATCACCGCCGGTGAAATATTCCGCGTCTGCAAGGCCGGCGCCACCAATCCTCAAATCTGGCTCGGCATGTTTTTTGAAGCGTTGTTTTTCCTCTGCCTGCTGGTTTTGATGTCAAAGAGCGACATCAGCTTCCTCTGGCCGATGACGGGATTGAGCTTCGTCTTCGCCACGTTTGCGGCGATCTGGTTTCTGAACGAACGCGTCTCAGCGGTGCGCTGGATTGGCGTGGTGCTCGTAGTTCTTGGCGCGGCATTCATCAGCTACAGCCAGCACGAGAAGGAAAAACCCGCGCCCCCAGCAGAAAGCAATTCAACGCAAAGGTAGGGCGGCGCCGCTGCGCCGCCGGACGCGCGGCAGCGCGTCCTACCAGACTATTTCGGCAAGAACCTTTGCCAATTGCGCCGCCGCGAATTTGGTTTGTTTTTGCAACTGCCTCAACGCGCCAATTTTCCCCGGCGACTTCGCAACCGCCAGAAACAACTTGCCGTAATCCAGGCTTTTGTCCGGCTTGGAAAGCGCGTTGAAATCCAGCGGCAAATCTTCGCCGGCCGTGTCGGAAATCACACGGACAGTGGCGCACGAAATCCTGTGCTCGCGGCAGACCGCGTGAATGGCCTCCGATTCCATCTCCACCGCGTCCGCGCCGGTTTCCTCGCGCAATCTTTTCTTTTCCGCGGCGGTGATGGCGATGCGGTCGGCGGAGAAGAACTTTGCCGGCTTGGCCCCGGCAGCGAGTAATTGACTTTGGACTTTGGACTCTGGACTTTGGACTTCAAACACCACGTCGCCAAGTTTCAAATCTGGATTCAATCCGCCGGCAAAACCGCAGGTGAACACAAGCTCGGGGAGCGCGCCCGTCTCGGGCGCGGCGTGAATCGTCTCGATTCGTGCATTTTCTGGCAGGCGAGACGCCTGTCGATGCGCGCCAGAGGCGCGCGCTCCCCAATTCAAAAGAAATTCGCGCACGGATTTTTCGGCGTTCTGGCGTCCAATGCCGGTCAATAAAATCGAAACATGGTAGCTGCGGCGCAGACCGCCCGCCGCGATTTTCCGAAACGGCGCGGCTTCTGTTTTCAGCGCGAAGCAGACAAGCACACTGCCTTCTGCCTTCTGCCTTCTGCCTTCTGCTTTCATTTTATCCCCGCCAGTCGTTCCTTCCAGATTTTGTAAAGCTCGACGGTGGCGCGGACGTCGCGCAGGCAGTATTCGGCGATCTCGCGGAATTTCTTTTCGGCCAGCAGCGTGCCCACGTCCATGCCGGTGACGCCGTGGCTCTTGGGCGATTCGATGCCGAAGGCTTTGCAGTAAAAATCCAGGTTGAACCGCCGCGCCGCGCCATCGCGTCCGCTCACGCTGTAAAACGTCAGTTGCTCCGCGAGGTCGCAATGCGGGTCGGTGGCGAAACGGTAGCCGAGCCAGTTCTTTTTCGAGATCGGCACGTTGAGCAGCGCCGAGCGCAGGTAAATGAACGGCACGTCGAAGCCGCGCCCGTTGAAGGTGACGACCGAATCGTAATTCTTCGCCACGTCCCAAAATGCCGCGAGCAATTCGGCCTCGTCCGCGCACGGCACGAACTCCACCGGTCCGGCCTCGCCGGCGCCGCTCCTCGAAATCTTCGGCCAGAAACTGGACCTGGCCGCGCAACGTCTCGGCGTTGAGCATGGCGATGCAGACGACCTGCGACGTAAACGGCCAGAGGCTCATGAATCTGGTGATTTCCCCGCGCTTGGCCGTCTTGGCGGTTTCATCAGCCATCTTTTCGGCCTCGCGGAAAAGATATTCCTGTTGCGTCTCGTCAAAAGTTTCGAGCGGCAGTGCGGAGGTCTCGATGTCGAAAACGATGGTGGCCATCCCGTTCGTTTTAGAAGAATTAAACCGCCTCGGCAATCAAATCGTAATCCGTGTGGCCGATGATTTTGACCCGGGCAAATTCGCCAATCGGCAGTCTGCCGCGCAAGTAAACCCGCCCGTCAATGTCCGGCGCGTCGGCTTCACCGCGGGCGACGAGGTAGTTTTGAATTTTGAACTTTGAATTTTGAGTTTCCGTTTCTGCGAATCATGCCGTGTTCCCAGGAACTTACGTTCGCGGCTTGCAATTGTTTTGCATTGGCTTTGCCTTCGACGAGCACTTTGATTTCGCGCCCAACGAAAGATTCGGAAACCTGCCGGGCGATTTTGTGCTGCGCGGCCATGGCGAGCCCGCGGCGTTGGCGCTTCACCTGGTCGGGAATTTGTCCGGCCATGGCGCCGGCGCGCGTGCCATCTTCCCTGGAATAAGTGAACACGCCGAGCCGCTCGAATTTCGTTTCGCGGATGAAATCGAGCAGCGTTTCAAAGCTCGTTTCGGTTTCGCCCGGAAAACCGACGATAAACGTCGTCCGCAGCGCAATGCCCGGCACGCCCGCGCGGATTTTGCGGATCAGGTCCACGATATATTGCTGCGAGGTTTCGCGGCGCATCCGTTCGAGCATGTTTTCGTGGATATGCTGGAGCGGAATGTCCACGTAGCGCGCGACTTTCGGACATTCGGCGATGGTCGCGATGAGTTCGTCCGTCCAATGCGCCGGATGGGTGTAGAGCAGGCGGATCCAAAAATCGCCGGGCAGTGAATTCAGCTCGCGCAGCAGCGTGCAAATGGTCGTGGCATCGGCGGGCAAGCGACTTGGCGGCGGCCGAAAATTTTTCCGGCGACGAAATGGCGCGGCTGATGGTTCGGGCGCAAATCGAGTCCGTAATAGGTCGAGTCCTGCGAAATCAGATTGATTTCCTTCACGCCGTCGGCGATCAGCGCCTTCGCCTCGGCCACGATGTCCGCGCTGCTGCCGGCTGCGATGCGAACCGCGCATCCGGGGAATGATGCAAAAACTGCACGGATGATTGCAGCCTTCGGCGATTTTGACATAGGCGAAATGTTTGGGCGTGAGACGGAAACGCGGCGTGGCGAAATCGGGGATGAAGGTCGGGACGTGCGGTAACCTCCCAAAAGCGGGGCGGATTGCAGTTTTAAGTTTTAAATTTTGGAGTTTTTAGTTCAGCGGTATCGTGACTTTTATTCAGTTCCGCCAACCGTGCGACAATTTTGGGCCTTGGGCCTTGGGCTTTGGATTGGGAAGCCGTGGAAAGTTTTTCCGCGCGCCGGGCAACGGCCTGCTTCACGATGTCCGAGACGTGCGCGACCTGGTCAATGCCCATGAACGCATCCACTTCGGGCAGGAGTTTGGGCAGTTCATCGCGGAAACGCTGCGGCAGGCAGCCGGACACGATCAGGCTTTGGCCGCGATTTTTGGCTTCGCGGACTTCGGCGGATTCAAGAATCGTGTCCACGCTCTCCTCCTGCGCGGAGTCAATGAACGAGCAGGTATTGACGATGAGGGCGTCGGCCTGCGCGGCGTCATTGGTGATTTCGACGCCGCTCTTCAGGAGCGAGCCGAGCATGATTTCGGCGTCCACGAGATTTTTGGCGCAGCCGAGTGAAATCAAACCGACGCGCAGGGGGCGTTTACTGGAATGTTTTTTGGTCACGGGCGAATCAAACTACGCGAGGCGGCGGGCGGCGTCGAAAATTATTTGGTCATTGAACCGGCCGCGTTTGTGCCCACAGCCCCGGGTGCGTTGGTGGAAATGGCCGCGGCGGGCGGCGCGTTGATGGAAGCGGTTTCCGGCGGCAACCGGAGCTGGGAGCGCAATACGGCGCGGGCGGCGAAAGGCATTCCCTGTTTGGGATCAAGGAGCCGGTTGAGCACCGTGCGGTTCATGTCGTCAAACGGCGGCAAGGCGACCCGCTGGGCGCTGTCGAAATTGGCGGTTTTCGCGACATAATTCTGGTACACCTTGGCGGCCAACAGCTTGAAGCCTGTATAGCGGTCGTCATCGCCAATGGTCAGTTCATAATAGGCTTGCGCCAGCAGTCCTTCCACGTCGGCTGTGGTGCGGTTCTGGTCCGTGCCACCGACATCTTCCTGCACACACGCGACGGCGTATTGGTCGAGGGTCAATTGTGACGGCAGGGAATTGGTGTCGTTGTCGAGGAGGGGCTGGTCCGGAAATTTTCGGCTGAGGTAAGCGAACCATTTCGCCGCCTCGGCCATACGGTTGTCTTCATAGAGAAAATAGACGGCGTCGCGCAGGAAATTCCGCTGGGCGTGTGCGATGCCGTTTTTCTGGCCGGGGTCGGGCTCCGCGGCATACTCGGTTTCGTAGGCGTCATTGACCTTGGAGACCAGATCGAGGTCCGGGTAAAGATCATACGACTCGTCAATCGGATTGATGACCAGCCGGCCATGGTAAAACGCCTGAAGCATGGATTGATAAATGGAACGGCGGAGCATCGTCAAATCGGATTGCTCCACTTTTCCGGGGTTCTCCTTCGCTTTTTCCAAGCCGAACGCGGCCCAGTAGATCGCGCTCGCTTCCGGCAGGCGCCAGTCGAGTGGCCCCCATTGGTCGTTCACTTTTTCCACAAAGGCGGGGTCCATTTTATACTCATCGCGGAACAATGAAACCCGCGCCTTGGCCGCGGCGGTTTGCGGATGGAGCAGCTCGTCGAAATTCGTCCCGAATGGGCCAAAGAACGGCGTCATTTCCCTGGCCCACTGCTCCTTGTAGTACTGATTGGCGTCGTCCATGTTCTGCCCCATCTTGCTTTGAAAAATCCAGCTCAACTGCTGGTACAGGAGGACGCTGTCGGGGTTGTAGCGCAAGCCGTCGTCCCGCAGCAATTCCATCCCGCGCTGCACCCATTGCCAGCGATCGGAAAAATCCTTGAACTTGACCGAGATGTTCCAGGCCATGTTCCAGGCTTGATAGATCCAGACCTGGGGAAAGTGCGGCTCCAAATCCGTGATCCAGTCGGCCAGTTGCACCATTTCAAAATATTTGTCCTCCTGCTGCAGTTCATTGGCGCGCAGCCAGAGAAAATTGGAAATCAATCCGCGGAAACCGCCCAGGGCCACGGTCGTGAACGCCAGCAGCGGCGGGGCGTTTTTGAGCGGCGCCATGCGTGTCAGGTCCAGCGCCTGCCGGTCGCGGTTCAACGACTTTTGCACCTGTCCGGAGCCGGCCAGCAAGGCCGCGGCCAGCAGCAACAACAGGATTTTCTTCGCGCGCGGCTTCATTGATTTCCCCGGGCGGTGGCCAGTTCGCGCCGCGCGAACAGGCCCATGCCAATCAAGCCAACGCCGCCGCCAAACAGCAGCACAATTTGCCCAAAGGCCGCACCCAGCTCGCTCCACGGAATGGCGCGCCCGCTGCTCAATGAATCAATCGGCGAAAAATTTTTCACCACGTCAACGACCGCCAAAATCCCCTGGAAGAACGGAAGCAACACGGCATCGGCGAGGGAATGTCCCGGCACGCCGGTTTCTTCATTGGCGCCCATGATTGTGCCGCTGGCCACTGCATCAGACAATGTTCCGCTGGAGAACACGACCACCAACATGGCGAATGAAAAAAACGTGGCGACTGGAAACGACAGAAAACTCGCCGAAGCCAGCCCGATCGCCGCCAGCAACGCCATCCAGCAAAACAAGATTCCTAGGCCGCGGGCAAAATTCAGCGCGAACCCGCCTTCGGGATACAACACTTCCACCCCATCCTCAATCGGGAACAACAGCGTGGTGTTGTTGGCGTTCAGAAAATCAATCGTCAGCACGCCCTCGCGGTTGTAGAGGTCTGGCGGGATGTCAATCTCGTGATAGGTGTTCGGCGAGAGGCTCATCGGCGCGCTGCGCCAGGCGTTGGGCGTTCCCGGCACGCCGACCTGCCACAGCCCCACCAACGTGCCGGACTGGCCGACCCGGGCGGTGTCAAATTTTACCCGCAATTGCAGCGGCTTGCCGCGCAGGAAATTTTTGGCGAAACCCAGGTCAATCTGCCATTCGCGGGAGTAACCGGGCGGCACAAGCTGATAGGTGGCCTTGACCCGCTCGCGGATTTGCTGCCGGACTACCGCCAAATCCGCGCCCGAAAGTGGAGTTTGTTTCAAACGCTCCTGCAACAGTTGCTCCGTCCGGGCGTCAATTTCCGCGCTGTAGTCCGGCGGTTGCGCCACCCCGCGCGCCACGAGCACCTGGGTGCGTAAAATTTCCTGCTCCGACGCCGGCAACCGGGTGGCCCGCCATTGCAGCAGGCCGTAAACGCACGCGCCCGACAACACCAGCAACGCCGCGTTGAGCGACACGATCCCCAGCCATTTGCCCAGCCAGATTTGCCAGCGCGCCACCGGCTTTGTCGCCACGACCTGGATCTGGCATTCCTCGATGTCCCGCGCCAGCGTGCCGCAGGAAAGCCAGAGCGTCGAAAGTCCGAGCAACGCCGTGATGGCGGTCAAGGTGTAGGTGATCAAAATTTCCGTGAACCCGCGCGCCGTGCCGTCGCTCTTGATTAAAATGGGCAGTCCGACCACCGCCGCCAGCAACAGCACGGCAATGACCAGAAACAGCCGGAATCGGAGCGCGGCTTTCCAGGTCAGCCAGGCGATGGCGAGAATTTTTTGCATTTCTGTTAAAAGCCACAGATGAACGCAGATCTATTTCCGCTCCGAAACCGCTGCTTCATCTGTGTAAATCCGTGGCTGAAATCATTTTTTGTCTCCCAGCAGGGATGAAAGTATCTCATCCGCTTTTGACAAATCCGCCGCCTTTTCCGCCCCGGCTTCGGGCGCGGATTTTTCCGATGGCGGAGCCGGCTTGCCGGCGGTTGCCAGCGCTTCCAGCTTTTTCTCGTCCACCGCGGGCGTGGCGTCCACCGCCGGGGACTTGGTTTCGGGGGCCGGGCGCACTGCTTGCGGCAACGAGAGTTTTTCCAGGATCTTTTCCGTGGCCGGTGGTTCCTGGACATTCGCGCGCAAATAGGCCGCCACCCGCGCGCCGGAAACCGCGCCGCTGGTTTCGGCGGTGGCCCGCCGCGCCCGCTGCACCACGTCCAGAAAATAACTTTCCAGATTTTGCGTCGGATTGTCCACGCGCACCCTGTCGGCGGCCGCTTCCTGGCGGAGAATTTCGAGCACGCGCTCCAGGGTTTCGCGCGGCAGCACCGGCGTCGTGATGCGCAGCGTGTCCGGTTTGGCGAGCAGTTCCTTGAGCGTGCCCATTGCCTGGATTTTGCCGCCGTAATAAATCACCACGCGGTCGCAAACGTCCTCCACGTCCGCGAGCAAATGGCTGCTCAAAATCACCGTCTTGCCGCGGCGTGCCAGCGCAAGGATCAAATCCTTCACCTCCCGGCAGCCGATGGGATCAAGGCCGGAAGTCGGCTCGTCGAGAATCACCAGATCGGGGTCATTGATCAGCGCCTGGGCCAGGCCGATGCGGCGCTGCATGCCCTTGGAGAATTCGCCGATGACCCGCGTCTGGGTTTTGCCCAGACCGACCATTTCGAGCAACTGTTCCGTGCGGCTGGCGCGTTCGCCTTTGGGCAGTTGAAACAGGTTCCCGAAAAAATCCAGCGTCTCGCGCGAATTGAGATAGCGATAGAGATACGATTCCTCCGGCAAATAGCCGATGCGCGATTTCGTCTGCACGTGTCGCGGCGAATGCCCGAAGACTTCGATGTGCCCCTTGGTCGGATACAGCAAGCCTAGTATCAACTTCACCGTCGTGGACTTGCCGGAGCCGTTTGGCCCGAGCAACCCGAAAACCTCGCCCTGCCGCACCTCGAAATCCACGTTGTCCACCGCGCGGGCCTTCGGGCGATTCCAGAAATCCTTGAAGATTTTCGTCAGCCCGCGCACGGACACGACGACCTCCGCCGGTTTCGGATGGGCGGTTGGTGATTGCGGATTTAATTCATCGCCGGGCATAAGCAAAAGTGGACGTTACCGCCGTCACGCCAGTTTCGGTGTCAATTGTCCAGTCGCGGAGTGCGGCGGTTCAACCGGTTCAGGATGGAAATGTTCCAGTTCCTCGCCTTTGCGGACGAGCCGGGCGCTGTTGAAGATGACGATCAGCGAGCCGACGTTGTGCAAAATGGCCGCGGGAATCGGGCCGATGTAGCCGAGCGACGTGACGGTCAAGCCAATGACAATGAACAGCCCGCCGAACAGGAAATTTTGGTTGATGACGGCGCGGGTGCTGCGCGAGAGTTTCACCAGAAACGGCAGCCGGCGCAGGTCGTTGTTCATCAGCGCGATCGTCGCGGTGTGAATGGCCACTTCACTGCCCGCCGCGCCCATGGCGATGCCAATGTCGCCCGCCGCCAGCGCCGGCGCGTCATTCACACCGTCGCCCACCACCGCCACGCGATAACCTTTCGCCTTCACGGCGCGCACAAACTCGACCTTGTTCTGCGGCAGGCAATCGCCCTTGGCCTCTTCGCAGCCAATCTGGGCCGCCACCCGCGTCACCACCGGCTGGCGGTCGCCGGAAATCATCGCCACGCGCCGGACGCCGTTGGCCTTCAGTTCGGCGAGCGATTCCTTCGCCTCGGCGCGGGTCTGGTCCTGCAAACCAACCCAGCCGACGCATTGATGGTCACGCGCGACAAAAATCAAACTCCACCCCTCGGTCTCGTTCAAATCCACGGACTTTTCGAAATTCGAGTCCACGCCGTTGTCCCGGAGCCACTGCGCGCGTCCTACCAGCACGGTCCGGCCATTAACCTGCGCCTTGACGCCGCGCCCGGCGGTTTCGGCAAAATCCTTCGGTTCGGCCAGCGGCACGCCGGCCTCGCCCGCCAGCTGCGCCAGCGCCTTGGCCGTCGGATGGTTGCTGTATTTTTCGGCGGAGGCAGCCAGCAGCAACAGTTCGGCGGGTTTGGTCTCGCCAATTGGCGCGAGCCGGCTGACGGCAAGCTGGCCGGTCGTCAGTGTGCCGGTTTTGTCAAAAATGAAGGCGTTGATTGTGGCGGCGAGTTCGATATCGGCGACGTTCTTGATTAAAATTCCGAGGCGCGCGGCGGCGGACAGGGCGGCGACCATCGCTGTGGGGGTCGCCAAAATGAACGCGCAGGGGCAGGACACGACGAACACGGCAATGACGCGGTTCAAATCGTGGGTAAACGCCCAGACGAGCGCGCCAATGACCAGCACGAGCGGCGTGTAAAAGCCCATGTATTGGTCCACGATTTTCATGATGGGCAGCTTGGTTTTTTCCGCCGCCAGAATCAGCTCGCGTACGCGGCCAATGGTTGTGTCCTGGCCGGCGCGGCTGACCTTGATTTCCAGCACGCCGGTCAGGTTTTGCGTGCCGGCGAAAACTTCATCGCCGGTTTTCTTGTCCGCCGGCAGGGATTCACCGGTGATGGTCGCCTGATTGAACGAACCCTGGCCGCTGAGAATGATGCCGTCCGCCGCGACGTTGTCGCCGGGACGAATGCGAATCACGTCGCCGACGGCCAGTTCGCTGGCGGCAACTTCCTCTTCGCCGCCGTCGGATTTGACGCGGCGCGCCTTGGTGGGCGTGAGTTTGATGAGCGATTCGACGGACATCCGCGCGCCCTCGGCGGTGCGGCTCTCGATGATTTCGCCGGTGAGCATGAAAAAGGCAACGATGCCGGCGGTCTTGTAATTGCCGGATGCGAACGCGGCGAGGACGGCGATGGCGACCAGTTCATTGATGCTGAGGCGGCCGACGCGCAAATCCTTGATGGCGGTGATGACGATGGGATAGATCGAGAATGATCGCCCCGAGGCAGGCGCTGGCACTGGCCACGCCGCTGCCCTGTGTAAAGAGCCAATCCACCACGTAGGCATTGAGGACGAGCACCACCCCGGCGACGGCCTGCCACAGATGCACCACCGAGTGTTCGTGGTCGTGGCCGCACCCGCACTCCGGCCCGTGCTCGTGTTCATGGCGGCTCAAAAGCGATGTGACTTGCATAAAAATACGACAATTTTCAAAGCGTGAATGTTGAATTACTGCTGGGCCGCCGCGCCCGTTTTCGGCTCCGGCGGTTCACGGTTCAACAATAACCACAAATCCGTCGGTTTTCCATGGGTCGTGGTCGGCATATAACCCTTGAACTGCACGTTCGTCAGCGACTCTCCCATCACCTGCACCAATTGCTCCTGCTCGAACAAATTCGGATTGATTTTGTAGTTCGGCAACAAGTCGCTGAACGCCTTCGCGTCGGCTTGCACGGATTGGACGTAACGCACGCTGGCGCTCTGCGCTTCGTTGATGATGGCCGAAGCCTGCGCGTCCGCGTTGTTGGTGACTTGATTTTCGTAGCTGTGCGCTTCGTCGAGCATCTGGTTGCGGTTTTGGGTCGCTTCGGTGACCTGGTCGAAAATTTGTTGCAACTGGCGCGGCGGGATGCTGTACACGTTGCATTGCCGGATGGTGATGCCGAGATGTTCCTGGTCAGCCAGTTGGATTACCCGCTGTTCCACGTCATCCTGAAACCCGCCCACATCGCTGTAAAGCACCTGGTCCACCCCGGAATGCGCGGCGGTGTAGAGCAGGGCGTTGTTCAAGACATTCAGCACCGCGTTGGAAACACCCGTCATGCCCAGCGCAGAATCGGGGCCGCTGGAAAAATCGAACACCGCCCAAGTCGGATTGTCCACCTGGTAATAGAGCGTGGCGCGCGTATGAATGATGTTGCGGTCGGCGGTAATCGTGTAGCCATCCACGCCCGGAATCAGGGAGGGCCCGGGCGGCGGCGGGTTGCCGCTCAATTCCTGTTCCGGCGTCTCCGCAAACCAGCCAACCGTGGATTGGACGCTTTGAATCTGCTTGATGGGGATTTTGACCACTTCATCAATCGGGTACGGAAAGGCCCAGTGCAACCCGGGCCCCAGCAGGGCCTGCTCCCCCGTGCCGACGGGTTTGCCAAAACGGAGGACGATCGCCTGCTCCTGCGGCCCAACCTGGAAAATGCCCGAGGCGAGAAACAGAATCACGAGCACCACCATGACGAACTTGACAATCGCGAAGCTGCTGCGCATGGCCTCGGCCATGGCCTGCGAACCGGCATCGTCCTGCGTCACCGGCGCCGGTTCGGGCGCGTGACCGTGAAAAAGGTGTTGTTCGTGCTCGTCACTCATGGTCAATGGCCTGGCGAATTGGTCCAAGCGCCGTTGAACAAATCAAACGGCGGACGGTATTGGTCAAAAATCAGGATGGAGTTTTGATTAAGCGACTCCTGCACCGCCCTGATTTTCAGCATAAAGACCGCGAGCTCGGGATTTTCCTGAAAGGTGGGCAATGTTTTGGCTGCTTCCGCCACCCCTTCGCCCTGAATCCGCGTGGCCTGGGCTTGGGCGTTGGCCAGGGTTTCGCTGGCTTGGCGGTCGGCGTTGGCCTTGATTTTGATGGCCTCCGCCCTGCCTTGATTCTGCGCCTGGCTGATGAGCACCTGGCGTTCTGATTTCATGCGGGCAAAGACCGCTTCGGTGACGCTTTCCGGCAGGCCGAGCTTTTCGATGCCCAGAAACTTGACTTGCATGCCGTAGTCATTGGTCTGCAACTCGGCTTGGACCGTCTGTTCGATTTGGTTTTGGATCTCGTCGAACTTCAGTTGCTTCCGGTCCGCGTTCACAAACTCGGAGAGGGTGTTGCTCCCCACCACGGCGCTTTTGGCGCTGGTCAGCATGCTTTGAAGCTGGCTTTGCGCCGCCTCGATGGAGCCATTGGGAAAACTGTTGAGAAAATTCGTCGCGTTGGAAATCTTCCACCCCACATAGACGCTGACGATCAGGTTGATATTGTCCTGGGTGAGGTTTTCGCTGAATTTGTCCGAGAAGATTTGGATGCGCTGGTCGAATTTATAAACCTGTTGAATCGGCCAGGGCCAGCGGAGATGCAGGCCGGGCTGATAGACGCCGGCGGTCTTGCCGAACGTCGTGACGACGGCCACCTGGGATTGCCGGACTTGAAAGGTGAACAGCAGCAGCACGAAAATCACGACCAGCACTGCGGCGGTGAGAATGGTTATCAGATTTCGTTTCATGGCGAATTGGTGGATGACACGTTCAGGTTCAAAAGGCTTTCGCGGATCTTGTCTTCCAGATCAAACACGAAGGTGGGGTGCGTGTTGGTTACCAGCAGAATGTATTTGCGCGCGTTGGCCGTGGCGGCGGGAAACATTTCATAATAGGCCCGCTGCCGATAGACCGACGGCGCGGCTTCGTAGGCGGCGATCTGGTTGGTGAACAACCCCGCGCGCGACCAGGCGGAAAGTTCCGTCTGCAACCGCGCCGCCCGGGCCTGATTCACATCGGCAAACGCCTGCGCGCCCGCGAGGGCATTGGTGCGGATGGCCTCGGCCACGGCGGCGTTGGTGTCGGCAACCCGCTGCTGGCCGGCGGCGACGACTTTTTCGTAATCGGCCGCCACTTTCACCGGCGGATGAATGTCCTGCACGCCGGCGAAGAGGATTTCCACGCCCAGCCGGTGCCGGGTCGCGTCCGCCTGAATCCGCCCTTTCAACAACTGCGCCATCTGGATGCGCTCATGCGAGAGGACCGCGTTCAAATCCCGGCCTGCGAGGTAATGGATGACCGTGCGCGTGGCCAGGTCCTGAAGCAGGTTTGTCGGATCAGCATTATGGTAAGCCCAATCCAAAACGTTGGTGATCCGGTATTGGACCGGAATGCTGACATCAATCAACCCCACCGGGGCCACTTTCGACATTTCATCGTTACCGGCGCCGCCGGCAGCGGGACCGGGCAGATTGTTTGTCACGGTCGCCGGTTGCACGTTGCCAACGAGAAAATTGACCTCTTCGGTGTGAACCACGGTCCACAAAATGGTCTGCATTCGCTCACTTTCGGCCGTGGGTTGGAAGCCGACATCAAACCTCCGGACTTGGTCGGTGCGGTAGCGATAAACCTTGTCTATGGGCCATGGCCAAATCAAATGCCCGCCCGGATTCAAAACCGGGCGCGTCTGATCCAGCCGGCCAAATTGTTCCAGCACGCCTTGCTCGCCCGGCTCGATGAATATGATGCAGGTGGACAACAGCAACGCCGCCAGTTGCGCCAGAAACAGGACGGGCAGGCTCTTGCGCAACAACAGGAAAAACCACGTCTCCGAAACCTTGAACCCGAATTGATAATCCAGCGCCTGCGCCGCCGTGGTGAACAGGCTTTCCGGCTGGGCGAGCAGCCCGACAATCCGGCTGTCGAACAGCGGGCGGGCGACCTTGCCCTTCAACCGCGGGCGGTAAATTTCGAGCAGCAGCATAACGAGGGTCTCCACCGCCACCAACCCCAGCACCACCGCCAGTCCGCGCGCCACATCGGCGTCACTGTTGGGAAACCCCGTCCGCACGCCCGCAATTCCCAACGCGGTGACAAAACAGACGTACGCGCCCAGCAGCAAAAAACTCGCGCTGGGCCTCAACAACCGGTGATTTTCCAGCCGCGCAATGGTCACGGAAAAGCGGCCGATCAGAAACAGCAGCAGCGCGAAAATGCTGAAGAAGGCGAGCGCCGGCATGGCGCGGTCGGGCGCGATGCCTTCGGTGGTTTGGGAAATCCAGCGCCAGAGCAGCCAGGCGCTGCCGCCTTCGAGCAGCAACAGCAGCACGCTGAAACCCGGCACGAAAAATTTTTCAAACTGTTCCCGCGCGCGTTGCGCCGGAAAAACCTCCGCGTTCTTCGATTCAAACAGCGTCGTTTCGCCCCGGGCCCGGGCGAGTTCCTCCACCTCCAGTTTTTCCAGCCGCTCGTTTTCCTCCAGCCGCATCTGGAACCAACTGGCGAACGCCACCAGCATCCCCAGCCCGAGGAAAATCGCGGCGGCCTGCCCCGCCTGCGAATTCGCGTAGGCGGCCGCGCCCAGCGCGGCGATGAAGATCACCACCGTGGCGGCCAGATTTACCAGACCATGCCTTTGAACATTGCGTTCCATTTGGTTCGTTAAATGGGGAACTGGTTAAACGAGTTCAACAAGTGACTGGTTAAATGAGTTGAAGCCGCGGAGCACTTTTTGTTGCCAAGGTTCAACCTGTTCGACCAATCACTCATTTGACCATTTACTTGTTTAACCGACTAACTCAATTCCCGTTCTTCAAACAGCGCCGTGCCGATGGCCAGCGCCGCGCCCGCGTAGCCGACGGTGTAGGCGAAAGCCTTGGCCACATAATCCCATTGAAATGTGCTTTTGCCCATGTCAATGGCGTCGGCGAGCCAGAAAAGCTGCCAGTTTGGAATGACCGTGTAAAGCGTTGAAGCCCACCAATCACCCGCCTCCGCGCGCCGGCCAAAGAAATAATCCGACATCAGCCCAATCAGAAAAAACGCCGAACACACCGCCAGCGTCGGAATCGTGTCCAGCCGCGTCGAACACGCCAGGGCCAGCGCCGCCAAAATCCACAAGGCGAACAAAACCAGGATCCCCGCCGGGAGCAGCCGCCAATCCACCTGCGCCGCCGTTCCCAAGCTTTGCATCTGCGTGGTGAACTGGAAAATGATGAACGCCGCCACGGTCGTTGTCACCACCAGGGCCAGGACCGCGTCGCTCACAAACGGCCGGCGCAGAAAAAAATTGCTGAAGCCCCCCAGCGCGTAAGCGACGGCCACCCCTGCCGCAAAAATGCCGAGCGCGGCCAGGTCCGTGCGGCCGTAGGCGTCAAACGCCATCTTGCTGCACAGCAGCACGCCGATCAGGTTCACGTACGTCAGCAACGTCAGCGCCGCCGCCAGGCCGGCGTACTTGGCCAGGAGAAATTGTGCGCGCCCGACGGGTTTGGACAATACCGCCAGCGCCGTCCCCACGCGGATTTCGCGGGCCAGCGACGCCGAGGCGCTCAACACCGCGCCAAACAATCCGGACAGCAACATTACCGCCAGCGCGCTGTTTTTAACCAGCTTTGGCTCGTCGCCGAACGCAAAGTAATTGGGTACTGCGAGAAAAAGTTCAAAAGCCACCGACCCGGTCATCAGCAGCAAAAAAACCGGCTGCCGGATCAATTCCATGAAGGCGTTGGCGGCGATGGTGAAAAACTGTCGCATGATAAATTCCCCTCAGATTACGCAACTGGCGGCAAATGGCCAGCGGTTAATCCATTTGATGCGCGGGTCACAATCAACTTTTCAGGAAAATGGAGTGTCTGGCCGGCCGTTTCGTTCAAAATGAGGTTCAAGCCATTGCCCGCGCGATGGCGTTCCACCACCGGTCGTGCAATTCCGCCACGGGCACGCTGAATTCGCTGGCGCCAATTTTGACCGTCAATTGGTCGCCGCCCACCCGGCCAATCTGAACCGCCGGAACGCCAAGCAGTTTCGCGCGCTCCACCACTTTCACCGCGTCCAGCGGCGGGCAGGTGATGACCACGCGCGATTGAGTTTCGCCAAACAGCAAAGCATCGGGGCGCAACCTGGCGCAGCCGTCCCGGCTGCCCGTGGATTCATTATTTTGATTTTCGGCGGGCAGACGAGACGTCTGCGCTACCGCGGACAAATCCACGGTCGCGCCCATCAACCTTGGCGTCCCGCGCGCAATCAATTGACTGATGCAGCTTTCGGCCAGGCAGACGGCCAGCCCGCCTTCACTGCAATCATGCGCGCTCTTCACGAGGCCGGATTGAATCAGGCCGAGCAGCGTGGTGTGCAGGGTTCTCGCCTGTTCCAGATCACACCGTGGCGGGCTGCCGGTTTTCATTCCATGCACGGCTTGCAAATAAGCCGAGCCGCCCAGACCCAGCAGCGGGTCGTCGGCGTCAACGGGTTCGCCGAGCAGAATGATGGCGTCGCCTTCGTCCTTGAACCATTGCGTCGTGATGTGTTCCGGTTTTTCGATGAGTCCGACCATCGCGACCGTGGGCGTGGGATCAATCGGCCCTGCGGGACTCTGGTTGTAGAGCGAGCAATTGCCGCCGGTGACGGGCGCATTGAACGCCCGGCACGCGTCCGCCAGACCACGCACGGATTCCTTGAGCTGCCAGAACAGTTCCGGCTTGAACGGGTTGCCGTAGTTCAAATTGTCCGTCACGCCCAGCGGCGCCGCGCCGGAACAGGCCAGGTTTCGCGCCGCCTCGGCCACGACAATTTTGCCGCCCTCGTAAGGATCGAGGTAAACGTAAGCGCCGTTGCCGTCCACTGAGATGGCGATGAGTTTTTCAGGGAGCGCGAACGTTCCATTCGCAGCGGTTGGCGTCGCGCCAACCGCAACTACCGACGGCGAGACGCCATCTTGTGCGCCCGAGACGGGCGCGCTCCCCAAATCAGGAAGACTGTCCGCCTTGATGCGCAATACCGCCGCATCGCTGCCGGGACAGACCGCCGAACCGTCGCGCACCATGTGATCGTATTGCCGGTAAACCCAGTTCTTCGACGCAATCGTCGGCCACGCCAGTAATTTTAGGAGATCGGCTTTGGCATCTTGCGTCTCGGGAATTTGGTCCAGCCGGAACGCGCGGACCTCCTTCAAATACGCCGGCTCTTGTGCCTCGCGCTGATACACCGGCGATTCGTCGGCAATTTTTTTTGCCGGAATGTCAGCGACGATTTTGCCGTGCTGTTTCACCACCATGCGGCCGGTGTCGGTGACAAAACCGATTTCCGACCACGGCAAATCCCATTTGTCGAAGATGCGTTTTACTTCCTCCTCGCGGCCCTTGTGGACGATGATGAGCATCCGCTCCTGCGATTCCGAGAGCATGAGGTCGTAGCTCGTCATGTTCGGCGCGCGTTGCGGGACCTTGTCCAGTTCAATCTCGATGCCCGTGCCCGCGCGGGCCGCGGTCTCGCAGGTGGAACAGGTCAACCCCGCCGCGCCCATGTCCTGGATGCCCGCGACCACGCCGGTCGCCAGCAATTCCAGGCACGCTTCGCACACGAGCTTTTCCATGAACGGATCGCCCACCTGCACCGCGCCGCGCTGTTGCTCGGCGGATTCCTCGGTCAAATCCTGCGACGCGAACGACGCGCCCGCCAGGCCATCGCGGCCCGTGGGTGGCCCGACGTAAAAAACCGGATTGCCGATGCCTTTGGCCGCGCCGCGCGCGATTTGTTCGTGCCGCAGCACGCCGAGGCAGAAGGCGTTCACCAGCGGATTGCCTTCGTACGATTTGTCGAAATAAACCTCGCCCGCAATGGTCGGGATGCCGAAGCAATTGCCGTAATGCGCAATCCCGGCCACCACGCCCGCAAACAGGCGCTTGTTATTTGTGATTTGTGATTTGCGATTTGCGATTTCGGAGTCAGCGCCTGCGGCGACAGGGGTTTGCTCGCCCTCACCCCGCCCCTCTCCCCCAGGGAGAGGGAGAGCGCCAGCGACCGCCGTTGCTGAATTTGTTCGGACTTTCCCGTTTGCGCCGATTGCTTCTCCCTCTCCGCCCGGAGGGGGGAGAGGGCCGGGGTGAGGTGGGCGATTGTCCATAATCGGCCCAAATCTCAACGAGTTGACCGAGCAAATCGGCCTCGCGCCCATGGTAAAAATATCGCGTACGATGCCGCCGACACCGGTGGCCGCGCCCTGGAACGGCTCAACCGCGCTCGGATGATTGTGCGATTCAATCTTGAACGCGATGGCCAGGCCGTCGCCAATGTCAATGATGCCGGCGTTTTCCTCGCCCGCGCCGACAAGGATTTTTTTGGACTTGGTCGGAAAGGTTTTAAGCAGTGGGCGGGTGTTTTTATAGCTGCAATGCTCGCTCCACATCACCGAAAAAATGCCCAGTTCGGTGTAGCTCGGCTCGCGGCCGAGGACTTCTTTGACATGGGCATACTCCTCCGGCGTGAGGTTGTGTTTGGCAACCAGTTCAGGGGTGATGGCGGGTTCGGTCATGGGAAATTGTTTACGCGGCCTTGGCCACGGTTTTATTTTGCAACGCGGCAATCATGCTTTCAAAAACCCACCGGCCGTCGTCGCTGCCGAGCAGCGGTTCGCTCGCGCGTTCGGGATGCGGCATCAGGCCGGCCACGTTGCGGCGCTGGTTGCAGATGCCGGCGATGTTCAGCAGCGACCCGTTCGGGTTGGCGCCTGTCGGTCACGTCGCCGGTGGCGGAACAGTATTGCCACAGAATCTGGTTGCTGGCCTTGAGCGCGACGAGGGTTGATTCGTCGGCGAAATAACAGCCTTCGCCGTGGGCGATGGGAATTCTCAGCGATTTGCCCGCGGGAATTTTGCCCGTGAACGGCGAGTCGGGCGTGACGGTCTTCAGGAAGATGTGTTCGCAATGGAATTGCAGGTCGCGGTTGCGGACGAGCGCGCCGGGCAGCAGGCCGGCTTCCGTCAGCACCTGAAAGCCGTTGCAAATGCCGAGCACCAAGCCGCCGTTGTCGGCGAACTGTTTCACCGCCTGCATCACCGGACTGAACCGCGCAATCGCGCCGCAACGCAAATAATCGCCGTAGCTGAAACCGCCGGGCACGATGACGGCGTCGGTGTCGCCGAGCGAGGTTTCCTTGTGCCAGACGTAGCGCGCCGAATGGCCGAGCACGTCGCGCAGGGCGTGAATGGCGTCCTGGTCGCAGTTGCTGGCGGGAAATTGTAGAACGGCGAAGTTCATTTTCAAATTTACCGCAGAGACGCGGAGACGCAGAGAGAAAAACCAAAGCCAGAATTAATAGAATCAAAAAAAACAGTTCTGAAAACCCGGTTAATTTTGTCTCTTTTACTCGGCGCCCCGGCGTCTCTGCGGTTCATATTCATTCGATTTCCAGTTTGTAATCCTCAATCACCGGGTTGCTCAAAAATTTGTGGCACGCCTCGCTCGAGGGCCTGGCGCGCGGCTTCCCGGTCCGCGCCGTCCAGTTCGATTTCGATATATTTGCCGACGTGGACGGCCTTGATGCCTTGGTGGCCCATCTGTTCGAGCGCGCTCTGGACGGTTTTGCCCTGGGGATCCACCACGGCCTTCTTTGGAGTGATGACAATTTTCGCTTTCATCTTCGCACCCCAAGCACCTTGGGGCTGATGGAAGAATTTTGCGGAAAATCGCCGCGCCGGGCGAGCAATTTTTAAACGCCGGACATTTTTGGAGGTGTACGCTGCAAGAAGCGTTGAATTTCTCCGCCGGCTGCGCCATGGTTGTGACCGTGAATACTTCGATTCCACTGGAAGAACCGGCGAGCGGCAACATCAGCGCCGAGCGCAAACCGCTCGAACCCTGTTCCATCGTCATTTTTGGCGCGAGCGGCGATCTCACGGCGCGCAAACTCATCCCGGCGTTTTATCATTTGTGCAAGGACAAGCAGATGCCGCCGCGTTTCGCGTCATCGGCTTTGCGCGGCGCGAAAAGACCGATGAATCGTGGCGGAACGAATTGCGCGACGGAGCTCAACCAGTTCTCGCGCACCAAGCCGGTGGACGAAGCGGTGTGGAAGGCATTTGCCAGGAATCTATTTTATTGCCGGGGCGACCTCACCGATGCCGCGGCCTACAAAAAGCTGGAGGAAATGCTGACCTCGTTCGGCAGCGGGCCGTTGCGGGAAAACCTGCTGTTTTATCTCGCCACGCAGCCGAGCCAGTTTGGCGAAGTGATCGAGCAAATCCACCGCGCCGGTTTGTTGCACAAGGACGGCGCGGGCTGGCAGCGCATCGTCGTGGAGAAACCGTTCGGCCACGATCTCGCCTCCGCCCAGACGCTGAACCGCGAATTGACGCGCTACGCGCACGAGCACCAGGTCTGCCGCATTGACCATTATCTCGGCAAGGAAACGGTGCAGAACATTTTGATGTTCCGCTTTTCCAATTCGATTTTCGAGCGGCTTTGGAACCGCGAATCCGTGGACCACGTCCAGATCACCGTCAGCGAAAAAATCGGCGTGGGCGACCGCGGCGGTTATTACGAGGAAGCCGGCGCGCTGCGCGACATGGTGCAAAACCACATGCTCCAGGTGCTGTCGCTGATTGCGATGGAACCGCCCGTCTCGCTCGAGGCCGAAGTCCGTTCGCGATGAAAAGGTGAAGCTGCTCAAATCCATCCGCCCGCTGACGCCTGAAGACGTGGCGCGGCAGGTCGTCCGCGGACAATACTTCGCCGGCATCGTCAACGGCCAGCCCGTGCCCGGCTACCGGCAGGAACCGAAGGTGAAAGCCGGATTCCAACGTCGAAACCTACGTCGCGTTGCAAGCTCTTCATTGACAACTGGCGCTGGAGCGGCGTGCCGTTTTATTTGCGCACGGGCAAAAACCTGCCCATGAGCGCCAGCGAAGTGCGCATTCAATTCCGCCCCACGCCGCAACGTGCTTGTTCGCCGCGCAATGCGGGCAACACCTCGACGCCAACGCCATTGCGTTGCGGCTGCAGCCGAACGAGGGCATTTATCTGCGGTTCAACGGCAAGGTGCCCGGCATGAGCCTCGGCGTGCGGCCCGTGCGGATGCACTTCAGCTACGACGCCGAATTCGGCGCCTACACGCCCGAAGCCTACGAACGGCTGCTGCTCGAAGCCATCGCCGGCGACGCGACGCTCTTCATCCGCCGCGACGAAGTGGAAACCGCGTGGCAGATTGTGGATTCCATCCGCGACGGCTGGGAAGGCAAACCGCTGACGAACCGGGAATTTTATGCCGCCGGCACCTGGGGCCCGATTGCCGCCGACGATTTGCTGGCCCAAAGCGGCCACGTCTGGCATGAGCCGCAGATGATAAAGTAAAGTGATTTTTCGGGAAGGGGATGGCGACACGCCGTCCCTCCCAATTAAATGGAAAATTATACTGACGCCTTTGCCACCGACGATGAACTGGCCCGCACCGTCGCCGGCGCGTGGCTGGACGAAATTGAAGCGGCCCGGCGCGCGGGCAAACCGCATTGCGTGGCGCTTCCGGCGGGCGCATCGCGCACAAATTCTTCGCCTCGACGGTTGAACAGGCCAAGGCGCGAAAATCAGGGACGGCGGCACGCCATCCCTTTCGACGAACGTCCATTTTTTCTGGGCGGACGAGCGCTGCGTTCCGCCCGGACGATCCGGAAAGCAATTTCAAGCTGGCCAACGAGCTTTTGTTCACGCCGCTGAAAATCACCGAAAACCGGATTCATCGCCTTCGCGGCGAAGATTCTCCCAAAGCCGCGGTGAAAATTGCCGAAGAAGAATTGTGTCGCATCGTCTCGCATCAACCCTGGCGGCCAGCCGGTCCTGGATTTGATTTTTCTGGGCATGGGCGAGGACGGCCATGTCGCATCGCTGTTTCCAGATGCACCGGGGGAAGTTGTGAATTGCGCCGCCCCGTTTTTGTTCATTGACAATTCGCCCAAACCGCCGCCCAAGCGGATTTCGTTGAGTTACAACGCCATTGCGGCGGCCAGGCGGGTTTGGGTGTTGGTTTCAGGCGCGGGCAAAGAAACTGGCGTTGCGCGAATCGCTTGATTTTTCAGGGAAAACGCCCTTGGGGCGGGTCATCCAGTTGCGCGAAAACAAAAGGATTTTCAGCGAAATTCAGGGCGGATGGAATGTGGAAAGGCGCGGCAAAAAAATGGTTGAATATTTTTTGAACGGATTTTGTCCCGGCTCGGTCTGAATTTTCAGAGCGAATGAATGATTTCGCTGTTCGTTTAGGGTTGGCATAGAGGTTTTGCTCGCGGCGCGGCTCGAACAGCGACCCCCAAGTTGGTCGCGTCGCCCTTCTGAGCGCCTGGGTGAAGGCGTATAAACCTCGTCACCGCGAGAGGCCGGACGAAAGTCCGGCCTTTCGCATTTATCTGAATTCCCTTGAATTCTCGCATTGATTATCGGGCGCAAAAACGCTATAACCTTCCCGACGCATGAAACATCAGCTCGATTTCGAGAAACCGATCATCGAACTGCAAAACAAGCTCGACGACCTGCGGGAACACCCGGAAAAGCATTCGCTGGGCGTCAGTTTCGAGGAGGAAATCCAGCTTATCGAAAAGAAGCTGGAGGAAACCCGGCGGCAGATTTTCTCCAACCTCACCGCCTGGCAGCGCGTCCAATTGGCGCGGCATCCCAAACGTCCTTACACGCTGGATTACCTCACAACCGCCTTCACGGATTTTCAGGAATTGCACGGCGACCGGCTGTTTGCCGAAGACCGCGCCATGGTGGGCGGTTTTGCCAGACTGGGCGAACATCGCGTCATGGTCATCGGCACGCAAAAGGGCCGCGACACCAAGGAAAATATTCTGCGCAATTTCGGCTCCGCCCATCCGGAAGGCTATCGCAAGGCGCTGCGCCTGATGCGGCTGGCGAACAAATTCGGCCTGCCGATCATCACGCTCATTGACACGGCGGGCGCGTATCCCGGCATCGGCGCGGAGGAACGCCACATCGCCGAGGCCATCGCCGTCAATCTGCGCGAAATGATGCTGCTCGAAGTGCCCATCATCGCCGCCGTCATCGGCGAAGGCGGTTCCGGCGGCGCGCTGGGCATCGGCGTGGCCGACCGCGTGTTGATTTTGGAAAACGCCTATTATTCCGTCATCAGCCCGGAAGGTTGCGCGGCGATTTTGTGGAAAGACCGCGCCGAACGCCGCCAAGGCCGCCGCCGCGCTGAAAATCACCGCCAAGGATTTGTTGGAACTCAAACTCGTGGACGAAATTGTGCCCGAACCGCTCGGCGGCGCGCACACGGATCTGACAGCCACCGCGGAAAATCTGAAAACGCATCTGCTCAAACATCTGGAGGAAATCCTGGCGCTGCCGGTCGCCGAACGGCTGAAACAGCGTTACGAAAAATTCCGCGCCCACGGGCATTTCCTCGAAAAAGTCCAGCCTCCAGCCAGCGAAGCCAGACCGGTTCTCAATCCGGCTGCCAATGTCATGGCCCGCGCGGCCGCCACGGCGTAATCTCCGTGCTCTATCCGCTCACTTTTCAGCCGATTTTCAAGGAACGCGTCTGGGGCGGGCGCGAAATCGAACGGCTCTACGGCAAACCACTGCCGCCCGGCGCGCCCATCGGCGAATCGTGGGAAATCAGCGACCGGCCCGGCGACGGCAGCGTCATTGCCAACGGTCCGCTGGCGGGAAAGACTTTGCGCTGGCTCATGGAAAATCACGCGCGTGAACTTCTCGGCGACGCGAAACCCGCCGGCCGGAATCGTTTTCCGCTGCTGTGCAAAATCCTCGATGCGCGGGAAAAACTTTCGCTTCAGGTCCATCCGCCCGCGAAAATCGCCGCCAAACTCGGCGGCGAGCCGAAAACCGAAATGTGGTTCATTGCCGACGCCGCGCCCGGCGCGGAATTGTACGTCGGCCTGAAGCGCGGCGTCACGCGCGCGGAATTCGAGGAGAAAATCCGGACTGGCGAACGTGGCCGGATGTTTTCACCGCATTCCGGTGAAAGCGGGCGACGCCATGTTTCTGCCCGGCGGCCGTGTCCATGCCATTGGCGCCGGACTCGTGATTTTTGAAATCCAGCAAAACTCGGACACGACCTACCGCGTGTTTGACTGGAACCGCGTCGGACTGGACGGCAAGCCGCGCGAACTGCACGTCGTGGAATCATTGGCGAGCATCAATTTCGAGGATTTTGAACCGACGCTGGTTCAAAGCCGGTTTGCCGGCGGTGAAATCAAATCGCGTTCATTGGTGAGCAGTCCGATTTTCAACGTCGAAGCGTTGGAAATGAAAACCGGCGCGCGTATGAATTTGAAACCGCACAGGCTCCAAATCGTCGCGGTGATAAACGGCAGGCTTGAAATCAAAAGCGGTTCGGTTTCTGTCAATTTGGCCGCCGGCCAGTTTTGCTTGGTGCCGGCGTGTTTGGAGCAAACGGAAATTTTAGCGATATCAGAGTTGGCGTTGTTGCGCGTCGAGGCAAATTGAAATGCAGCAGCCGGCGTGAGTCGGCTCATTATTCCATGGAAGAAGTTTGAGCCGGCTCACGCCGGCTGCTACGGCATTCCGCATTCCGCCAGGGCAAAGGACTCTTTTCCGTAATCCGCCAGCGCCAAGCCGGCGGCGCTTGACCTCGTTTATTGAATCGAAGACGACCTAAGGAGTCTCTGGCTTTTTCAGAATGAGTCTCGTTACTTCGACTCCTGCAGAATTCAGGGCCGGCTCACGTCGGCGGCTTCGGCAATTCAATTCAGCGACAAATCCTCCGGCGTTTGGGAGAGGAGTTTGTTGCGCCAGCCGCCCTTGCTTTTCAGAATTTTTTGCCAGAGCTGGCCGGGCGGCGTCTCAAAAACCAGCTCCAGGGAAGCGGGAAACGTCTGCCACGACTTGCGTTTCATCTCCTGTTCAAGCTGGCCGGGCGACCAACCCGCGTAGCCCGCGAACATTTTGACTTTTTTCCCCGCCGAAAACGATTCGCCAATATCCACCAGTTCATCGAGCGAATGACCCAGCGCCAGATTGGGCAGCACGTCGGCGTCCGGAATGAAATGGTCCGTGTGCAAAAAACTCAACGCGGCGGGCTGCACCGGGCCGCCGAGATACAGCGGCGATTCCTTGAGCGTGTCGGGCAGGTCGGCGACAATCATTTCGCCCACCGTTTTGCCGAGGGATTGGTTGAGCACGAGGCCGAACGCCCCGTCGGCATCGTGCTGGCACACCAATACGACCGTGTGGTGAAAAAAAGAGCCGTTCAAATCACCGCCGTCCAGCAACAACTGACCTTTGAGGGATTTCCCATCTACGCTCATATCCCAGTACAATTTGCCCCACGCTTGCCGGATTGGCAAAAAAAATCCGCCGGAACGCGGGAAATATAAGAAAAAACGCGGAGAAATTTATCCGCGTCCTTTGCCGTTTGAAAGTTTTCCCGGCGGATTACAGCGCCTTGACCTTTTTCATAATCCCCGCGGCGTCAATGCCGAAATGCGCCAGCAATTCTTCGGGCTTGCCGGAGCGCGGCAACGCCGTTACGGCGAGCTTGTGGACTTTGATTCCGTCCGTGCTCAATTCACCCGCGACCGCATCTCCCAATCCGCCTTCGGTGTAGTGGTCTTCCACGGTGATGACGGTGTGGTTCGTCTTTTGCGCGGCGGCCAGAATGGCGTCCTTGCCGAGCGGCTTGATGCTGTAGGCGTCAATGACCGTGATGCCGATGCCTTCATTCTTCAAGGCGTCGGCGGCTTTGAGCGCTTCGAACAGGGTGACCCCGGCGGCGACGACCGTGACCTTGTCACCCGCGTTTTGGCGCAGCACCTTTGCGCCGCCAATGGGAAATGACTCGTCGTTGTTGTAAATCACCGGCGATTTGGGGCGCGACGTGCGCAGGTAAAAAATGCCCTTGGTTTTGCGCCATCTGTTCGACCAATTTTTCAGCGGCGACCGCGTCGCCCGGATACAACACCGTGCTGCCGGCAACCGCGCGCATCATCGCCAGATCTTCCAGTCCCATCTGGGACGGGCCGTCCTCGCCGATGCTCACGCCGACGTGCGAGCCGGCGAGTTTCAGATTCGCCTGCGAAATGCCCGCGACGCGGATCTGATCGAACGGCGCGGGTGAAGAAGCACGCGAACGTGGACGCGAAGGGCACCTTGCCGCGCGCGCCGAAGCCCGTGGCCACGCCGACCATGTTTTGTTCGGCGATGTAACCTTCGATGGAACGGTCCGGGAATTTTTTGAAAAATTTATCCGCGTAAGTGGAGTTTTTCGTGTCGCCGTCCACCGCCACGATGCGTTGATCCACCTCGCCCATGCGGGCGAGCGCGTTGCCGTAGGCTTCCCGCGTCGCGACCGAATCGCCGATTTTGTAACTGAGCGGCGGATAGCTTGCGGGCGCGGCGAGGTTCGGCGCGGGCAGCGCGTTGGGCGCGGGAATCGGCACGCCGATGCCGGACTTCGAACTCGGCTGAAGTTCGGCGATGGCCTTGGCGGCTTCTTCCTTGCTCAACGGTTTGCCATGCCAGCCGTCCTTGTCCTGCAGGAAGGAAACGCCCGCGCCTTTGTAGGTCTTGGCGATGATGGCGAGCGGCTGGTCGTTCAAGCCCGACGCCGCCGAGCACTTCTGAAATTTCCTCAAGATCGTGGCCGTCAATGTCTTCCACCCGCCAGCCGAAGGCTTCAAATCGTTTGCGATAAACGCCAATATCGTGGCCGAAGGCCGTGGCCTGGCTCTGGCCGAGGCGGTTCGCGTCCACGATGGCGATGAGATTGTTAAGCTTGTAAATGCCGGCGAACGACGCGGCCTCCCAAACCGAGCCTTCGGCGATTTCGCCATCGCCGAGCAGAACGTAGGTGTTGTAATCAAGCTTGTCGAACCGCGCGGCCAGCGCCATGCCGACGCCACGCTCAAGCCCTGGCCGAGCGAGCCGGTCGCCACGTCCACGAACGGCAACCGCGGTGTCGGATGGCCTTCGAGGTCGCTGCCGAACTTGCGGAGCTTCAACAGTTCTTCCGCGGGGAACAAACCGGTTTCCGCCCACGCGGCGTAAAGCAACGGCGCGGCGTGGCCTTTGGAAAGAATGAAACGATCGTTGTTGTGGTAATGGGGGTTCTTGGCGTCGTAACGCATGTGGCCGAAAAACAGCGCCGCTACCACGTCCGCCGCCGAGCAGCACGAGGTCGGATGGCCGCTGCCGGCCGCGGTGGTTGCGGTGATCGAGTGAATCCGCAACTGATTGGCGATGCCCTTCAACAATTCAATATCAGTATCAATCATGGAACTCTTAGTTTACCCGAGAAGCGACGAAAGCCAAGAATGAAAATGGGGAAATTGACGGTGCGTTAAAAATCTGTCCCGTTATCTGTCTCATTTTATGCCGGTCCCGGCCAGGGGCGGAGGGGCGAACGCCTTAAAACGGCGACTTTCTTCAAAAGCAGGCTTGCATCCGGCACCGTCTTATCGTGGATTGTCCGGGTGAAACCGAAACAATTTTGCCCTTTCATTTTAATGGCGTGCGCGGCGTTTGCCATTCCATCAACCCGCGCCGATGATGCCGCTGCCATTCCGGCCACCAATACCATGATGGCCGAACCAGGTCCGCCGGTGGCGGCGGTGGCAAACCTGACGAATTTGTATTTCGGGACGGCGATCGTTGATCCGTACCGTTATCTGGAGGACTTGTCCGACACCAACGTGGCCGCGTGGATGAAGGCCCAGAATGATTACACGCGTTCCGTGCTGGATCGCATTCCGGGACGACCGGCGCTGCTCGGCGCGGATTCAAGAACTGGACAATGCCGTTGCCGCCAGGGTGGAAAACGTCCGTCGGGTGCCGGACGACCGGTATTTCTACCTCAAACGATTGCCGCAGGACAACACCTTCAAGCTCTATGTGCGCGCGGGATTAACCGGCCAGGAAACGCTGCTGTTCGATCCGGAAAAATTCGCCAAGGCCGCCGGCAAGCCGTTCGCCATCAATTATTACGAGCCTTCGTGGGATGGAAAATATGTTGCGTGCGGACTTTCCGCCGGCGGTTCCGAGGACGCCGTGATTCACGTGCTGGAAACGGCCACCGGCAAGGAAGTGGACAAACCGATTGACCGCGCGCAATTCGGAGGGATCAGCTGGCGCCCGGATGGAAAATCATTTTTTTACAATCGCCTGCAAAAAATGGAAACCGGAATGCCGGAAACCGAGCTTTACCAGAAAAGCCGCGTGTACCTGCACGTCATTGGCGCCGATGCCGACCGGGAACAACCTGTTTTTGGCTTTGAAAATTCGCCGAGGGTGAAAATGGACCCGGCGGACATTCCCATTGTGGCCACTGCGCCGGGTTCGCGATATGTCGTGGGCGCCATCGAGCATGGAACGGAAAATGAGCAGACTTTGTACGCGGCCCCGCTGGCGTCGGTGGGCAAAACCAACACGCCCTGGCAGAAAATTTGCGATGTGGACGCCGACGTCACGGATTTCGCCGTGAAGGGAAAGGAAATTTTTCTGCTGACACATAAGGACGCGCCGCGGTTTAAAATCATCACGACTTCCCTGGCCAACCCCGCTTTGGCCACGGCCAAGACGGTGGTGCCCGCCAGCGACGCCGTGATCACCGGGCTGGCGGCGGCCAAAGACGCGCTCTACGTGCAACTGCGCGACGGGGGCATCGGACGTCTCTTGCGGGTGCCTGCTCATGGAAAAGCCGGACCGGTCCAGCTGCCGTTTGATGGTTCGCTGTCGTTGGTGGCCATGGACCCGCGGCTGGCCGGCGCCTGGCTGGACTTGGGCACGTGGACCAAGGCCGGGCAGATTTATGCCTACGATCCCAAGACGGAAAAGATTACGAACACGGGCTTGCAACCCTTGGGCAAGTTCGACGCGCCGGATGATCTGGAATCCGTCGAGGTCAAGGCCAGGAGTTACGACGGGGAAATGATTCCACTATCCATCGTTTACCGGCGTGGCATCAAACCGGACGGTTCAAATCCCACGCTGCTTTGGGGTTATGGGGCCTATGGCATTTCGCAAGACCCGGTGTATGGTCCCGTGTTGCTGGCGTGGTACGAAAAGGGCGGTGTGTTTGCCGTGGCCCACATCCGCGGCGGCGGCGAGTACGGCGAAGACTGGTACAAAGGCGGTTACAAACAGACCAAGCCGAATACGTGGAAGGATTTCATCGCCTGCGCCGAATATCTGATTGAGCACAAATACACGTCGCCGGACAAGCTGGCCGGCGAAGGCGGCAGCGCCGGCGGCATCCTGATTGGCCGGGCCATCACCGAACGGCCTGATCTGTTCGCCGCGGCCATCATTCAAGTCGGGTGTCTGGACATGCTGCGCATCGAGACGACGCCGAACGGCGTGCCGAACATTCCCGAATTCGGCAGCGTCAAAACGGAAACCGGTTTCAAGGATTTGTATGAAATGAGCGCCTACGCCCACGTCAAAAACGGAACAAAATATCCCGCCGTGCTGCTGGAGACCGGCATCAACGACCCGCGGGTGGAACCCTGGCAATCGGCGAAAATGGCGGCGCGCTTGCAGGCCGCCACCACCAGCGGCAAACCCGTCCTGTTGCGCGTGGACTACGAAGCCGGCCACGGCATCGGCTCCACGAAGAAACAAAGAGAAGAGCAGACGGCGGATGGCTGGTCATTTCTCCTGTGGCAATTCGGATTGCCGGGATTTCAACCGCCGGCTTCGGATTAAGGTTTAAGGTGGCGGCGGTTTGTGGCCGCCGCTACTTCCCAAAAGCCACAAAAATGCGGCGCGCACCGAACGCCGTTACAACCAAAAGTCCGTTGCCAGATTGGAATTTGTCGGATTTCTCAATCAGGAGCCAACTGGTAAATGGCATTAGGAAGCGGCAAATTCCCTCACGCTTCCTTGAGGACGGCTTCGACCGTGGTATGGAGTTCCGACAACGTGAATGGCTTGGCCAGACAGGGACGTTTTTCCGTTTCCAGGAAATTGCGCATCTGGTCGTTGATGATATCGCCGGTGATGAAAATAACCCGCCGACAGAACTGGGGATTGGTCCGTCGCAATTGCTCGTAAACCTGCCGGCCGTTCAAGCCCGGCATCCGCCAGTCGCAAAACGCCAGATCGAAGTGGTTTTTTTCAAGTTTGCTCAGGGCGGCTTTGCCATTTTCAGCCAATTCCACCTCATAGCCGCGAAGCGCGAAGTCGTCGCGGATCAGGTTCAGAATGGGTTTCTCATCGTCAATGACCAGCACGCGTTTGCCGTGGCCCTCGTGCTCATCAGGCGTTTCCGCCCCCGGCAACGCCGTGATGTCCGCGGCCGTTTCGGCCTTCTCAGCAATGGGCAGCTCGATGACGAACGTCGCGCCCTTGCCCAACTGGCTCATCGGCGTAATCGTGCCGCCCAGTTCCTTGATGTAACCGTAGCACAAGCTCAAGCCCAGGCCGGTGCCCTTGCCAATTTCCTTGGTGGTAAAGAATGGATCAAAAATGCGCCGCAGATGTTCCCGCGGAATGCCCGGCCCGTTGTCCTGGATGGTGACCCGGATGTTCGGCGGCCGGGTTTCGGTGGTGATTTGAATCCGGCCCGCCTGCCCGCCTGCCTCAATGGCCTCCTGCGCGTTGTTGATGAGGTTGAGCAACACCTGCTGGATCTGGGTGGTGTCCACCAGCACCAGCGGCAGAGTGGGTTCCAGTTGGGTGACCACCTCGACGTTGCTGGTGGAAAGCGAGCAACCGGCGATCTCCAGCACCGCCTGGATGGCGGTGTTCATGGAAACCAACTTGCGTTCGGGCTGTTCCCGCCGCGCGAAACTCAACAGCGACTGGACGATTCGCTTGCAGCGCAGCGCGGCCTTGAGAATGGTTTCCGCGTAGTGCCGGCTTTGTTCATCCGCGGTTCCTTGTTTCAGAACTTCCGAGAAACCGACCACGGCGGCCAGCGGATTGTTCAATTCGTGCGCCACACCGGCGACAAATTTGCCAATGGCCGAAAGCTTCTCGCTCTGGACCAGTTGTTCCTGCGTCGTCTTGAGCGTCTCCACGGTTTTTTCCAATTGCACCCGTGATTGTTGGATGTTTTCGGTCATCCCGTTGAACCCCATCGCCAGTTGGCCGCACTCATCGCGGCTGCGGATCGCCACGCGCCAGTTGAAATTTCCGCGCCCCACCGCCTCGGCACCCTGGCGCAGCTCGCGCAATGGTTCAGTGACCCGGTTGATGTAAACCCACACCGCCGCCACCCCGAACAAAATGGCGAGGAAACCCGTGACCGCCAGCACCTGCTGCGTCACCCGCATCGCGGCCAGCGACGGCTCGCGCGAACTCAACAGGATGTAACCGAGGTTGCTATCGGCCTTCAGCGATTTAAATCGTCCGGCGATGCAATAATAATGCACGCCGTTAAGCACGATGGGTTTCACGTTTGCCGTCGGGTCTTCGTTCTCATTGGTGGGCATCGCGCCCTTGAAGGCGCTGGCAAATTGCGCATTGGCGTCCAGTCCGGGCAGCGTGGAAGCGGTGACCCGACCGTTGGACACCAGGGCAATCTGGCTTTGCGTGAGTTTGCTGAATTCCTGCACCGCCGCGCCGCCGAGTTGCAATCCCAGCGTCAACACGCCAATCTGTTCATTGTTCGGATTGTAGGCGGGAATGGCGATCACATCGTAAAGTTTTCCGCCCACGCAGACCGTGTCCGCCTTTTCATCCCCGCGCAGGGACAATTGCAACACCGGCGCCGACGCGGCCTCAAATTCCGAGACGGGAATCTCCGGGTCGTTTTCCTCGACGTCGAGGATTTTTCCCCGGTTGGACGCGTAATACAAGATGTCCACCTTCTGCATTTCCATGAGGTCACTCAGCGTATTATGCAGGTTCTTGGCCTGGCCGATTTGGAAGACCTGCTGCCACCATGGCTCGTTCGGCAGGTTGTGAAAGTGCAGCAGCAGTTCGCTGCGCCGGAAATCCTGCGAGGAGCCGATGACCGCGCCGGCCGTGGCCAGCGTGTAGCGCGCTTCCTGTTCCGATTGTTGCGCGATCCGGTGGTCCACGACAAAGAACGTGACGGCCATCGCCACCACCATGCAGCCCGCCACCGGCAACAACACCTTGGCGCGGAAACTGGAGTCGAACAATTCGCACGCGCGGGCCACAAATGACTTGACCGAGCTGGGGAATTGACGTGGAGCCGCCGCTTCAGACAGTCGCCGGAAAAGGCTGTTGAATTTGGACTTGAGACCGGAACCGGGCGCGCCGCTCGCTCCGTCCACGTCCGTGGCCGGCTCTGCTTTGAGGCGCGCGCGTCTATTGTACCAATCAGACAAGCGGCGAAATACCGACCTGAGTTTCATCCGTGCCGGGAAACCAGCAAACTTCATGCCGGGGCAGACCTGTTTGCAAGATGTGGATGCCCTATTTTTCAGGCAGCAACGCTGCAAAAACGGGCGGAATGGTACGCGCGGCGGGGGTCGAACCCACAACCTTCGGCTCCGGAGGCGAAAACGACTGTTAACTCAATCTGCATTAGCGACTTACGTCGAATAGCATCCCCGATGTAAATCCTGAGATTCGCCATTCGTTCTGGTTTCTGTTCTGGTTCAACGGTGAGTTCATTCCAAAAAGTATTCGACCGTTCATGCCGGAGGGTTCGCGGTCTGTGGGAACGGAACGGCTCGTTTTACGTTCAGGCGATGGTTGTTGACCCTGAAACGGGTATCAAAAAGCTGAATCGAATCCGTTTGGTTGGAGCAACCGACCGAAACGATGCCATCAAGGCCATGTATGACCTTTTGAAAAGCATCAAGGATGGAGAAGTCACGAGTACGAAATCAGGGCCGGATTTTAAGACGTTCAGGGAGCATTACGTCAAGGTGTGTGGAAATTCACCAGTGTCAGTGATTCGCGAGAACAGTTGCTTGAAAAATTGGGAACGGTTTCTTGGGGATGACTTCAAAATCGGCAAAATCACTCCCCGCCAAATTCTCGCTTATCGTGGACAATTACTTCAACGGGGACTGACACCGAACACCGCGAATCATCATGTGAAAGCCCTGCGTGCACTGTTGAAGCTGGCGAAGACGGAAAAATACATTTCCAAGATGCCGATGGAAGGCATCACGCCGTTGAAGGTCAAATCCGTGGAGCGAAAATTGTTTTCCACCGAGGACATTCTGAAAATTGGAACCGAAGCCCTGCGCAGCCATCCCATAACCGGAGAACAGTTCGCGGATTTTATCCTGCTGTGCATGTATTCGGGTGGGCGGAAATGCACCTTGTTGGCATCAAAATCCTTTGCGAGCAATTGAGCCTGAGCAAACGCATCTTCAAACGTTGGCATGGACGGAACGTAGCAACCAGATGAAAAGCACGCAACGCTAGGAGCGGGCAAAATCGCTTTCGCAATCTGTTACGCCGCCGCCGTCCCCAAACCGATAATTTTAGCCTGTCCGGTCAGAAACGAGGGGGAGCCGATTGAGTGTCGGAACCATCAAAACCGATTGACGATGTTGACGGCCAAACGTTGACGTAAATGGGGTCGAATCCTTGCGCCAAATGGTCTGGGGCACGTTTTCCACCACCAGACCGTGTGGATTTTCCCTAAACCCGTCAAATCCCAAGCCAGACCGTCTTTTCCCCATTTCCATCAGTTCCGCCGCCGTGTTCTGGTTTTTGTTCTGGTTTGAACGGTGATTGAACCCAATTTCCGACGACATAAGGAAGCCGATTCAAGAAGCGGATTACCCCAAATTTGTTCAGATTTTTTACGGAAAAAAGAATGGTACGCGCGGCGGGGGTCGAACCCACAACCTTCGGCTCCGGAGGCCGACGCTCTATCCAATTGAGCTACGCGCGCAAGGCAACGCCCAAAATAACGGCCCGGACGGTTTTGCTCAAATGTAATCTGCGCGATGGGTCCGGCGCGAGATTTGCCGGCGGCGGAGCGGTTTACTGGTTTGGTTGGGGCGGCGCAGGGAATCGCCGGTTTTCCTGGTGCATCCTTTTAAATCGCGCCGCGGCTGCGCGTCAAGTGGAGCGCGGTTTTGCCGTAAATTTTCCCATGTTCCACCGCCACATCGGCCCCGATGGCGGCGGCATCCGCCGAGGTTCAGCGTGGCGACCAGGGTAATGGAGAGTCATTCATTGGTTTTCATACTTATTTTATAATACGCAGGCCGCCAAAGAAAGGTTACCGCTGAAAACAAAAAGGGACGGCTGGGGGCCGTCCCTTGGTCATGTGCATCCCCACCAATCAGTTTTGCGGTGGCGGACCCGCGGGCGCATTGGTGCCGTCATCGTCTGGAGGCGGACCCCCCGGCGGGCCAGTTCGCGGGCCGCCCCTTCTGGGCCGCATTTCCTGAAATGTCTGGAATTGTTCAGCCGTGAGAACGGCTTTCAATTTCACATCGGTGGCTTCACGGATGGATTTCATTTTGGCCCTGCGGTCTTCACGCGACAGGTCCTGGTCCTGCCACAGGCCACGCATTTGTTCCCGTTGATCGTCCAGGATCGCCTTGACCTTCGGTTTCTGGTCATCCGTCAGGTTGAGTCGTTGCACGAGCATGTCGAAGTTGGGACCCCGGCCTCTCATGCCCGGTCCGCGGTCGCCGGGCGGCGGCCCGCCCGCCGGGGGCGCGGCCGGAGGTGTGTTTGTGGCGTCATCCGCTCGCAAAGCGGGACTCAGCGCCAGCAAACCGCCCACCGCCAACGCCGCAATCAGCGTCATTTTGGTGACTTTCATAAGCTTTTTGTCTTTCACTCGGTTGTTAATTTTGTACTGCACCAACATGGCGCAGCGTTATAACCAGAGAGACGGCCCCGAAGGATAAAGGTTACAACCCGCGCAAAATGGCCGACGCCGCGCGCACCGTTTGGTCAATGTCTGCTGTCGTGTGGGCGGTGGAAAGGAAGCCCGCTTCAAATTGTGATGGCGCGAGATAAACGCCTTTGGCGAGCATCCCGTGAAAAAATTTGGCGAACCGCGCGCGGTCGCTTTTCATCGCGTCGGCCAGGTTGTGAACCGGCCCGCGCGTGAAGTAGGCGCAGAACATCGAGCCGCAGCGGTTGAATTGCACCGGAACCTTTGCGGCCTTCGCGGCGGCCTTCAAGCCGGCTTCCAGTTGCGCGCCCAATGTTTCCAGCCGCGCATAAGCGCCGTTGGGCGCGCGTTTGACTTTTGGGCTTTGGACCTTGGGCTTTGGACCATTCAACTCCTTCAACGCCGCGATGCCTGCCGCCATCGCCAGCGGATTGCCGCTCAAGGTCCCGGCTTGATAGACCGGTCCCAGCGGCGCGAGCAAATCCATGATGTCCGCCCGCCCGCCGAACGCGCCGACCGGCAATCCGCCGCCGATGATTTTGCCGAAGCACGTCAAATCCGGGTTGCGGCCAAACCGCTCCTGCGCGCCGCCGGGCGCAAGGCGGAAACCCGTCATCACCTCGTCAAAAATCAGCAGCGCGCCGTTGGCCCGCGTGATTTCGCGGAGAAATTCCAGGTAACCCGGTTTTGGCAAATACACTCCGGCGTTGCCCGGCACCGGCTCGACAATGATTCCGGCAATTTGGTTCTGGTTCGCGGCGAACACCGCTTTCACTGCGTCCGTGTCGTTGAATGGCAGCACGATGGTGTGCTGCGTGAAGGCCGCGGGCACGCCCGCGCTGTCAGGATTGCCAAACGTCAGCGCGCCGCTGCCGGCCTTGACCAGCAGCGAATCCGCATGACCGTGATAACAGCCGTCGAATTTGATGATTTTGTCGCGCCGGGTGAATCCGCGCGCGAGGCGGATGGCGCTCATGCACGCCTCGGTGCCGGAGTTCGTCATGCGCACCTTTTGCACACTCGGCACCAGCGAGCAAATCAACTTGGCCATCGTGACTTCAAACGGATTGGGTATGCCGAAGCTCGTGCCGTGGTCGGCGGCGGCTTTGATGGCGGCGATGATTTTTGGATGCGCATGGCCGAGAATCGCCGGTCCCCAGGTGGAGACGTAATCAATATATTCGTTGCCGTCCACGTCCCGGACGCGCGCACCCCTGGCCCGGTTGACAAAGAACGGCTGGCCGCCGACGGCGCGAAACGCCCGCACCGGCGAATTCACCCCGCCGGGAATGAATTTCAACGCCTCGGCAAACAGGGCCTCGGATTTGACTCGTGAAATCATTGCCGGTTCTGGAAAAACGTTTGCTGCAAGGAGCCGGCCTCCGTCTGAATCAGCATGCCGGTCCCGATGTGGTGCCGCTGGAACCAGCCGTCATTGACTTCCAAAACGTATTGGATATTCGCCGAGGCCGCCACGACCGAGTTGGTGTCGTATTTTTCGAGATGATGAATTTCCTGGATCACGCCATCGGGGCTAATGTAAGCGGCGGAAAGCGAGTCGGGACAGTTTTTCATCCAGAAGGAAGGCTGATACGGCCGCGCAAAAATAAACAGCATCGCGCTTTGGTCGGTGACATTGGTGCGGAACATCATGCCCGTTTCGATCTCGCGCAGGGTCGTTGCGAGTTCGGCGTTCAGGGTTTCCGCGCCGAGATAAATTTTGATTGTCGGCAGTTTCGGTTGCGCCTGGGTGGGCAGGTCGCTGTCCACGGAAGGCTTCGTCGGCGCGATTTCGGCCTTTTTACAACCGGCCAGCAAGGCGGCCGCCAGGACCAGGGGAAACCATTTCATCGTTTTCATGGCGACAAATTGCCGGATATCAACGTGGTTTTCAACCAATCTGCACAGACGGTGGCAGATTGTTTCCTAGCCGGAACGATTCAATTGGAAGCAAGAACACCGTTCGCGCATAAATTTGTCCTCACGGTTTTGGTGTAGCAGCGGAGCAGTTCGTTATCGGGCGTCATGCTTGATCAATTGATAGCACCCGCCGGAGCGGAAATCGCACAAGAAAAAAGACATGAATTTCGCGAATGGACACGAGTTTGAACGGCGCAAAAACCGATGGGTGATAACTGGTTTAATTCGTGTCCAAAATCCGTTTGACACACCGGGCAAAGTGCGCCATTGTTGCCATGAGTTGACTGTAAAATTTCCCTTGCCGTATTGAGGACCCTGACAGCCTCGAATGCCCGATTGAGAAATCCATTTTGAACTTTTGCGGTCGCTGGCCGTCCAATGCGTATTGCTTTCAACGCGCACAAGGTGCCGGCGGCAATCGAAATCCAGGTCAATTCACCAATTTGATTTAATTTTTATGCCAAGAGTCTCGACCAGAAAGACCAAAGTGAAAGCGGAGGAAACGTCCGCGGTTGAATCGCCGGAATTGAATGGCGGCCCGGTCCCGGAAACCGCCGTCATGGAACCGCCGCCCGCGCCTGAATTGCAGCCGCCCTCCACGCCGGTCGAGCCTACCGCCGAGGAAACAAAGGTGGAGGAACGGCGCGGACCGCAGCGCGACAAAATCGCCGCGTCGCTGAACATCGCCAAGTTGCAGGCGATGCAGATGAGCGAGTTGAACCACATGGCCAAGGACCTCGGCGTGGAGAACTTCGGCACGATGCGCAAGCACGAGGTCATTTTCCACATCCTCCAGAAAAACGCCGAGCGCGCGGGCGTGTTGTTTTCCGAGGGCGTGCTGGAAATTCTGCCGGAGGGTTTCGGCTTTCTCCGTTCGCAGAGCTTCAATTACCTGCCGTGCCCGGAGGACATCTACGTTTCACCATCGCAAATCCGCCGGTTTGATTTGCAGACCGGCAACCTCATTGCCGGCCAGATTCGGCCGCCCAAGGAAAAGGAAAAATTTTTCGCGCTGCTCAAAGTCGAGGGCGTGGACGGTGAAGACCCGGACAAGGCGAAGGAAAAAACGCATTTTGACAATCTCACGCCATTGTTTCCCGACGAACGGTTCATCCTCGAAACCGCCGCCGAAGAGGTGAACACGCGGGTGCTGGACCTGGTTTGTCCGATTGGCAAGGGCACGCGCGGTTTGATTGTCGCGCCGCCGCGCACGGGTAAAACCGTGCTGATGCAGAAAATCGCCAACGCGATTCTCAAGAACAATCCCGAGGCGTACCTGTTCATTCTGCTCATTGACGAGCGGCCCGAGGAAGTCACCGACATGGAGCGCACCTGCAAAGGCGCGGAAGTCATCAGTTCCACCTTCGATGAGCCGCCCGAACGCCACGTGCAGGTGGCCGAGATGGTGATCGAAAAGGCGCGCCGCATGGTCGAGCACAAGCGCGACGTGGTGATTCTGCTCGACTCCATCACGCGCCTCGCCCGCGCTTACAACACGATTCAGCCCCACTCCGGCAAGATTTTGTCCGGCGGTGTGGATGCCAATGCGTTGCACAAACCGAAGCGGTTTTTCGGTGCGGCCCGCAACATTGAGGAAGGCGGTTCGCTGACCATCATGGCCACCGCGTTGGTAGACACCGGCAGCCGGATGGACGAAGTGATTTTTGAGGAGTTCAAAGGCACCGGCAACATGGAAGTCCATCTGGACCGCGCGCTCGTGGACCGCCGCATTTTTCCCTCCATCAACGTCGAGCGCTCCGGTACGCGCAAGGAGGAATTGCTGTATCACCCGGACGAACTCAACCGCATCGTCCTGCTGCGCCGCGCGCTGACCGGCGTGCCGCCCGTGGAGGCGATGGAATTGCTTCTGGGCAAACTCAAGAAGACCAAGAGCAACATTGAATTCCTCCTGAGCATGGCCGCCGTGAGCTGATGGGGGCCATGGCACCGGCGGTTTTATCAGGTTGAGCGCTGACTGAGCACACGGTGCAGGCCATCTTTCCTGCAACCAAACGATGTTTTGGCTTCTTGAATCGCTGGGAATCGTCCCTTCTTTCGCTTAAATATATTAATAATAACTTATTGTGCTGAAACTTGTGAATTAACATATCTTTACAATGTAAAAGCAAAAAATGCGAAGTGTTTGGCAACCAGCGGCGAGCGATTATTAGACGACAGTCTAAGGTTGTTTTTGTGAAACAAAGAAGCCTACTGGGAATTGTGAAGTGGGTTGCTCGCGCCGCCGGAGTCCAAGGCTTGGGTTGCCGTTTCAACAATTCTCCGCTGCCTGGCCGGCCAGGCGACAAGCAGTTCGCTGTTTTTTCAGCCGCGTTCGGGTGCAAACCGGTTCCGGCGCGGGTCGTTGTCTCACGGAGGACAAGCGCATGAAAATTTTTGTCGCTGGTTTGAGTTACAAGACCACGCCGGTCGAAGTGCGCGAACGGCTGGCCGTGCATCGCTCGCGCTTGCCCTGTTGCGGCTGCCGGCTGAAATTGCGCGGCAATCTTTCCGAAGTGGTATTGCTTTCCACCTGCAATCGCGTGGAGATTTATGGCGTGGCATTGCGGGGGGACGGAAACGTAAACGGGCTTTTCCGGGAATTGAGCGGCAGCGGCTTCGATTTTTCCCCCTATGTTTATGTCAAGGAAGGCGGGGACGCGGTAAGCCACTTGTTTTCGGTGGCAAGCGGATTGGATTCGATGGTGCTGGGTGAGACGGAAATCACCGGCCAGGTCAAGCACGCCTATCTTTCGGCGCAGGCAGCGAAGCTGACCGGCAAGACCCTGAACCGGATTTTTCAGACAGCGCTGCAGGCCGCCAAGGAAATCCGGACCAAAACCGGCATTGGCCGCGGCGCCACCTCCGTGGGCAGCGTGGCCGTGGAACTGGCCGAACGGATTTTTGACCGGGACTTGAGTGAAAAGGTCGTGATGATCATCGGCGCGGGCAAAATGGGTGAGGCTTGTGTCCGTCACCTCGCCAAGCGCGGCGCGCGGACGGTGCTGGTGTCCAACCGTTCCTTCGAGCGCGCGCAGAATCTGGCGGCGGAATTTGGCGGGCGCGCCGTGAATTTTGACGAGTGCCGGCAGGCGCTGGCCATCGCGGACATTGTGGTGAGTTCGACCGGTTCGCCCCACACCGTTTTGCATCGCGAGGACGTGGCTTCCGTTCTTTCCGCGCGACGCAATCGCCCGCTGTTTCTCGTGGACATTGCCGTGCCGCGGGACATTGACCCGTCCGTCCAGCAATTGAACAACGTGTTCCTCTACGACATTGACGATCTCGAAGCCATCGTGCGTGAGAACACGCGGTGCCGCGAACAGGAACTGGCGCTCTGCCAGGGCATCATCGCCGAACGGACGGCGGCGGTAATGGCCAGGTTCAAGCCGGTTTCCGGGAAAATTTTTGGCGCCGATGTTCGATCTTCATACGAAATCGAAGCGGTTCTGGACCCGGCGATTTTCCCATTTGAACCGCAGTTTGCATGAATGACAGGGAACTTTTTAAATTCAACCGCGCAAATATGAACATGAAATCTACCATCAACACTTTGCCCATCTGCCTGATGGCGGTGGCGGCAATGGCATTGAGCACCGTGACCGCTGTGCAAGCTCAATCAAACCTCGAAGCCCGGATCGTCCTGCGCCCGCTGTCGGCCGTGGACGTTAAAACTTACTCGCTTCCCTCCACCAATTCTGATCTTTCGGGCGGTTTGGACACTATTGGCGTTGGCACACCGGCGTACCTGGAAGTCGAGGTAAACACCAACTTTCCTGAGTCAAACATTGTGAACGTTGTCTGGACCATCACCAGCAAGCCCATTGGCTCCGCCGCCATGCTGACCACAAGTCCGTTGGGAACCAACGTGCCCATCTACGAACCGTCCGACCGTTTAGCCTACCAGGTGGCTGGCCAGGCGACGGGAAACACGTATGGACGCATGGTTCTGCGCCCGGATATTACCGGTTCAGCGCTGCTGGCGGAGCATTACACCGTTCAGGCCACCGTTACCACCACCACCGGAACGACCAACCTGACCCAGAACATCACCGCCGGCACCTATATTGGGAGTGGAAACTGCTTTCTTTGCCACAGCCCTGGCGCAGTCGCGACAAACATGTGGGGTCCTTGGTCTCAAACCCTGCACGCGCAAATTTTCTCCGACGAAATTGATGGTCTGTTGGGAAGCAGTGTCAGTCAATCCTGTCTCCAGTGTCATACCACCGGTTACAGCGCGAACACCAATGTGGCTGATGGCGGATTCTCCGCCTTGGCGGCACAGTATAAGTGGACGATTCCCGCGGTATTGACCAATGGCAACTGGGCGGCCATGCAGACGAATTATCCGCTGGTTGCCCTTCTCGCCAATGTTCAGTGCGAAAGCTGCCATGGTCCCGGCAGCCAGCACGCCGGGTTGTACGGCAATACCAATACCGCAGGCTGGCCCGGCCTCTCAATCAGTTACATTTCGGGCGACTGCAACCAATGCCACGATGACGCGACCCATCATCCTTACGGCACCGAATGGCTCAACTCGGTTCACGCCGTGACCACAACGATTCCCGCCGCGGAAGCGGCTGCCAATCCCGCCAGCGACACCATTTGCGTGAGCTGCCATACCGCCACTGGGTTCATAGACCGGATTAACGGAGTCACAAACAATATTGATCTCACTTACATGCCGATTAACTGTCAAGCCTGCCACGAACCGCACGGCATCACCATTCCAACCAATGGCGTGCATATGATCCGGACAATGGCCGCTGTGACGCTCATTGACGGCACTGTTGTCACCAATGCCGGCGAAGGCGCGTTGTGCATGGAATGCCATCAAAGCCGGATGTTGGCGACCACCGCGGCAACCACCAGGGGCAGCGCTTATTTTGGCCCGCACGAAGGGCCGCAAGCCGACATGCTGGAAGGAGTCAATGGCTTCACCTATGGCCAATCCATTCCCAGTTCGGCCCATGCCAGTGCGGTTTCAAATACCTGTGTCACCTGCCACATGCAAATCCTTGCCATAAGCGACCCGGCCCTCACCCATGCGGGTGGGCACACTTTTGAGATGTCCTGGAACAACGATGACCTGGTCGGCGCTTGCCAGCAATGCCATGGTTCAATCACTGCGTTCGACTTCCCGGTGGAAAACTTCGACGGCGACGGGGCCACCGAAGGGGTGCAGACGCAAATTCAAAATCTGCTGAATGAACTGTCGGAATTGCTGCCGCCCGTGGGCACAATCAAAACGTCCCTGTCCATTAATTCCGGTTGGAACCCGCAGCAATTGGAAGCGGCTTACAACTGGCTCTTCGTCGAGAAAGATGGAAGCCTGGGCGTTCACAACACGGCCTACGCGGCAGGCTTGCTCCAGGCCTCGATTGCCAACCTGACGGGCAACGCCAATGTTACGCCGTTAACCACCAACGATATTGCCTACTACGAGTGGGCGACCAATTACTTCTCTTCGATCAGCGCCGCGGGAGCGGGTCCCGATGACGTCAACAACGTCAACGGCATCCCCAACTGGATGATGTATCTTTTGGGCCTCAACCCGACACAGTCCGGCATCAGCGTCACCAATGGGGTCGTGTACGCGGATGGCAAAAATCTGGTCAATCCGCCAATCAGCCCCGGGCTGACCAATACGATCGAGATTTACACCGCCGCCGAAGTGGCGTTTAACACGCAAACGAACGAAACCTACACGATTCAGGCGGCCTCATCGCTCAGCAGCGGCTGGCAAAACATCAGCACCAACATCGTGGGTACCGGCGCCCCTTACAGTTACCTGACCCCGACCCGGAACAATGTGCAAATGTTCTTCCGCGTTCTCCACACCCCGTAACCCGCAAAGGAGCAGGAGCCATCTTCCTGACGCAGCCCCTCCCCTCAACCGGGAGGGGTTTTTATTGCGAAGCTCTGATCACTGAAAATCACAGACTCGCCGCTGAATTCATTCGTAAATCGGAAATGGCCAATCGTGAATTTATGGCGTCATGCCCTTGAGTTGCTCTAACGCCGCGATTTGCGCCTGAAGCCGCATCGCAATTTGCTGAAGCTTTTCCGTCTGCTCCGCCTGAGTTTCCTGGACTTGTTTCATGGCGGCCTGCTGCCCGGCTGCCGATTGGCCGTTTTCGGCCTGCGCCAGTTGTTGCCCGGCGTGTGTGACCTGCGCGTCCATTTCCTTCGCCGCCGCAGTGAACTGTTTGAGCGCCGCTTCGCGGAGAACTTGCGTTCCTTCCTCCAACGACAAGGAGGCGAAATTGGGAATGGCCTGTTTCACTTCTGCAATGGCCGCGGCGTCAACCGGCGCTTGGCTCACAACCAATGGCCGGGCCGGCGGGTTCGCAGGGATGACTGGTTCAGGGGGTTGCCCGGCGGCGGGTTCTTCGCTGGTCTGAGGGCCGCCGGTTTGGGCGCTTGAAATTTCCGCGTTGCGGCTGGCGGCAAAATGAAACCAAAGGGCGGTGGCCGCAACCCCCAGGAGAAAGGAAACCAGCGCGAGAATTATGATTCTGATGTGGGCTTGCTCTTTCCATTGCCGTTGCTTCGCGGAGCCAACCCCGTTTACGAATGCCAGTCTCATTGCCGGTCTCTTTATACTTGTGTATTGCATCAGACCTTTTCAACCTGCCGGAGTCCGATGAAACAGGCGAGCATAATTTGTCCTCAAAGGCAGCCAACCACAGTTTTTTGGCCAGCAGAGAACAATTCAGGGCAAGCAAACAACAATATCGGAATAGCTTCAAATCCATCTCCGTGCAAGGCTGCGACGGAGCAAATGAACGCTCGATTTCAATTGGCAACCTGCTCTGACTCAGCGGACTGGCCGGCCGGCTATTGTTCCGTTGGCATTGGGCATTCGCGGTTGGCTATTGGCGCCGTTAAGCATGAATTGCCGGCGCGAAGGCATTTGCAGGTTATGAATCCGCTTCAAACTTTGCCGGGCAGGCGGGTGTTTGTTTTGATGCTCGCGGCGGCCGGCTTCTTCCTGGGCGGTTTGTTCGGTCAGGCGCAAGGCGTTCAACACTTGAGCATCATACAGCCGGGCGGCATGCCCGGGATACCAGTGATGACCGGTATTCAGCAAGTCACCAACGGAGTCAATGTCACCTGGTACGGCCCGTCGGGTTATTACGGGTTGTTGCATAAGACCAATCTGCTGACTTCGGGCTGGGTGGCCATCGGCGGCGTCACCAACTTGAGCGGCACGGCCACCGTCACGACGCTTTATGGCAACGACTTTTTTCGCGTAAACGGCCCTTCACCCCAATACGCCGGCGCCCAAGCTTGCGCGGAATGTCATCAGGACATATACAACACGCAAACGAACACCCCGCACGCGCAAGCCTTTGCAGGTCTCCAGCAGATTAACCAGAGCACGAATTCCAGTTGTCTGCCCTGTCACACGGTGGGTTATGATTTGCCAACCGGCTACACGAATGCCTTTCAAACCCCGCAACTGGAGGGTGTGCAATGCGAAAATTGCCACGGCCCGGCCGGCAATCATGGCGGCTATCCCGCCAATCCGACGACAATCCCGCGCGTTGAACTGGCCGCACAGGTTTGCGGCGGCTGCCACAGCGCCCGGCTCGCCCCTGCGGAAGTGGTCGCCCATCACCCGGTTTCTTTTTCTTTTGAAGACTGGAGCCTGTCGCCGCATAGCGCCGTGGTGCCGGACGTGCTTCAATCCATGGCGGCTTCGACAAACAACATCAGCAGTTGCGGCCGGTGCCATTCGGGTTCGGCCCGCATCGCCCTTTTGGAGGGCGAAAATCCCAGCGTGACCGACACCAACGATTATGACGTCGCCATCACCTGCGCCGTCTGCCACGACCCGCATCAGACTTATGTTTGGACGAATGAGTTGAATGGGGTAATCGCGTTCACCAATCAATTGACCGGGAACGTTGCCTACATTACCAACAACGAACTGGGACCGGTTTACACCAACCAGCTTCGCAATCCATACGCTTCGACCAACGATTTCGTCATGACGACCAGCGCTAATTTCACAAACGCGTACGATCCCAACATCAATGTCTGCGCCCAATGTCACAACGACCGGGGCTCGGCCTGGACTGACACCAGCCGCTCGCCTCATCAGTCGCCGCAGTACAACATGCTGCTGGGCACCGCCGGGGTGCTGCCGAACGGGACATCCCCAAACTTCCCCTCCACGCATTCGCGGCTTGAAATGCAATGCGCCGAATGCCACATGCAGACGGCCACGAATAATGCGAGCGGGCACACCTTCGAGGTGGCTTCGTATCAGGTTTGTATGGGATGCCACACTGATCCGGCGGGATTGGTGGCGTCCGTGACCAACTCGGCCGTGACCAACTCCATAGCCTTCGAAATTCAACAGACAAAGTCGTATCTCGATCTTTGGGCCACCAACACGGTTCCGAATACTCCGTCCTTGGAAGGATTGCAGCAGTATGGAACGCTGGCATGGGAATACACCACGCCGGGCGATTTGTCTCCGGCCGGTTCAGGTCCGAGTGCAACCGACCAAACATTGATCCCCGACGATATCAAGAAGGCGCGCTTTGATTTGTACCTCGTGCTGTACGATGGCAGTTACGGTGTTCACAACGCGCCGTATGACGTGGAACTTTTGTCAGCTGCCCAAAACTTTGTGTACGGCCAATTGTATCAATGAGGCCATTGGTGGAAATCATGTTAAAACGCATTTGGAAAAACGCCAGAAGGTGGCCCGCTGACGGAAAGCAATGGCTGGCATTACCGGCCGGCGTGATGATTTTGCTTCTGGCCGTGATTTCCTGCAGCACAGTCCATCGTTCGGTTGTTCAGCTTCCCAATGTTCCGGGTGCAAGTTACGTCGGTTCCGACCAGTGCGACATGTGTCATGACGATATTTACAAGGATTTTGCCACCGCCGACCATGCGCGGCTGATGGCCCGGGGAACCAATGCGCTGGACGCCGGTTGCGAATCCTGCCACGGGCCGTGCAGCCTTCACGCGGAATCGGGTGGAGACACGAAGCCGCCCTACACGTTCACGTCCGGACGCGCCGAGACAAGCAGTTACGGCGCGCGCCTCGCGGTCGAGCCGGCGCGCTCGGAGGAAACGATTTGTTACCAATGCCACGGCGACGTGCGCGCCCAGTTTCAATTGCCCAATCATCATCCGGTGCCCGAAGGCCACATGAGTTGCACCGATTGCCATGACCCGCACAAAGGCTCCATTTTTCTTGGCGGCGGCACCTCGGAACTTTCGGAAAATGAAATGTGCCTGCGCTGCCATCCCGCGGAACAGGGGCCTTATGTCTTTGAACACGAGGCCATGCGGGAAGGCTGTACCACCTGCCATGATCCCCACGGCTCAATCAACGCCAAGCTGTTGAAGGTGCGCGACGCGAACCTTTGCCTGCGCTGCCATTTTCAACAGGTACGGCAAACCGTCACTGGTACTGCCATTTACATCGGCGGCGTGGACCACACATATAGTTTGCAGCAAGGCACCTGTTGGACGGCGGGTTGTCACGAAGGAGTTCATGGTTCCCAAGTCAGTCCGTCCTTGCGGTTCTGAACAGCGATGCTATAGCCCATGAAAACAAAAAGAACATTCGCCAACGAACGGATTCCGTGGTGTTGGGTCTTTTTGTTCAGTGTTTACCTGGGGGTGTCCACCTGTTCAGCGGCGGACACCAATGCGCCGGCGGCGGTTCCGCCACCCATGACCCCGGAACGAATGTTTGAGGGCGGAACCAATACCTACAACAACTGGATTGAACTGGGAACGGGCGGATTTATCACGTCGGGCAACAAGGCCCAGGCGGAACAGAACTTTCAGAGCCAGAACGGGGCGTTTGGCGGCATCGAAGATTTTCATTACGGCACCAATTGGGGCCCAAACACCACCTTGTCGGCGAATGGACACGCCCTGTTCGACAATCGCGATTACAAGCTGGGCCTCGATTTGGAACAACAGAACATCGGGTTTTTGCGTTTTAATTATGACCAGTTCCGCACGTGGGAAAATGGCGATGGCGGCTTTTACCCGCCCGCCGGCACATGGTTTCCGCTGTCGGATGACGCGCTGGCATTGGATAACGGGACCATCTCCTTTGAAGGCGGATTGCGGCTACAGAACGAGCCGAACGTGCCCAAGATCACGTTCAAATACACACACACCTATCGGAATGGGGAAGAGCCTTCCACCAGTTGGGGCTACACGCAACCAGATCCCAATAATTTCAACACGGTGCAAGGACTCAGTCCCTCCTTTTATGCCATTGATGAGCACAGCGATACTTTTCAACTGGACGCGGCCGACCACATCAAGACCACCGATCTTGGCTTGGGGCTGCGTTATGAAACCGGCAACCTGAACGATTCCTTGAACAGTGTTCAATCGTTTGGCCCGGGCTTCAGCAACCAGACGATGACCGATCAGTCCAGTGTCTCTTATGACATGTTCAACGTCCACGCTTTCACGGAAACCTGGCTGAAGGAGAACCTGATGTTTTCCACGGCTTACTCCTACTCGGATTTGCACAACGATTTTACCGGCAGCTATGTCTTGCAGCCCGAGTTGAGCGGAGTTAGTGGATTCGATTATAGCAACTTGAACGGGAATTCCTGGGTGCATGACCATGTGGTGAATCTGAACCTTTACGCGCGGCTGCTGAAGAACCTTTCCATTGTTCCTTCCCTGCGCGTTGATAAGAAGGATTCGGATGTGAACGCCAGCGAAATTGAAACCTCCGCGGGAATACCCGCCACAGATGAGGGCGACCAAAGCGACCTCGAGGTATCTGAGCGCCTGGACCTGACCTACACCGGCGTCACGAACTGGGTGTACTATGCCAGTGGAGAATGGACGGAGGGGAACGGGAACTTAAACGAATACGGAGGATTGATTCCGATCAATGGAGGCACCCAGTACGAATCCGTTCAAAGCCAAATCAACAACAACCGGCTGTTCCAAAAATACAGCGCCGGCCTCCGATGGTATCCACTCTACCGCGTCAGCCTGGATGTCGGCGGTTACTATGAAAACCACGATTACAATTACAACTTTCCTTTGGACAGCACCACCAACAATAACGGTGGCTTCGCTTATCCGGGCTTTCTGGTCATGCAGAATTTTGACACGTATGACGGGAACGCGAGGCTGACGCTGCGGCCGTGGCAAAATATTTCCATTGTCGGCCGCTATGAGTATCAATTGTCCACCATCCACACGGAGCCGGACCCGATCTCGGGCTTGGGCGACACGGAATCCTCAAGCATGATCAGCCATATCATCGGGGCGAACGCCAGTTGGTCGCCCTGGTCCCGGTTGTCACTCACGGCGGGTTTCAATTATGTTCTGAGCGAAACCAAAACTCCGGCCTCGGATTATACCCAGGCCATTCTCAATGCCCAGAACAACTATTGGACGGTGAACTTTTCCTCGGACTTCGTCGTGGACGACAAGACCGATCTGAATCTGAGTTATTACTATTACCGCGCCGACGATTACAACAACTACGCCACGGCAGGAGTGCCGTACGGCGCCGGAGCGGAGGAACACGCGGTTACGGCCGAAATTGTGAGACGGATCACTCAAAATCTTCGCCTGACCTTAAAGTCCGGTTTTTACCACTACACCGACCAAGCTTCGGGCGGGAACAACGATTTTGATGCCTATTTGATCTTCGCCAGTATGCAATACCGGTTTTAGGCAAAACCCGTCCTGCTTGTGGATGTTCGCCATGCCGGACGATCGGCAATTTCAGCCACCGGCCAAACTGTAACGCGCGCAAAACCTTCGCCCCCGCCCCATGAGCAGCCAGACCGACAGCGCAAAAAGAACAAAGTTCTCCGACAATTTGTGGCAAATGAACTCTTCTCCGGCGCCGCAGCCGCAATCAAAGCTTACCGCACAGAAGGGAATGTGCTGCGCCGCTTGAAGGAGCAGGGCGCGATGGAGCACCAACAGGCTGAACGGCACCAGCATCAGCGCCAGCGTCAAAGCCGTTCCGCGCACCGCAATGCCGGCCAGCAGTAGCAGTCCGCAAAAGACTTCAAACCAGGGCAACGCCGCGGCAATGGAGTTCAACCGCAAGACATCTTGTGTCAGGTCGTACTGCCGCACCAGTTTCAAAAACTCGACCGGATGGAACGCTTTGTTTAGTCCCAGATAGAGAAAAGCCGCGCCCAACAACCATCGAGCCAGCACGGTGAACAGGTTCACGCAGGCGCGTTTCCAGGATGGTTGACCGTTTTTCATTGGTTCACGTTTCCCGGTTTCCCGCCATTTTGCGTCCCGGTTTCAATCGGCAGACGGTTGTTGGTCCATTCCGTCATGCCGCCTCCATAGACGAAAAGCTTTTGGTTGGGAATCCCCACGTCTCGAAGCAAAAGGGCCGCCGTTTCGCTATCGTCGCAATCACCGCCATGGCAATAGACGACAATTTGTTCCGCTGTTTGGCAAACCGGCAGCACGGCGGGAAAATATTTTTCAGGATGGTAGGGATCAAATTCATACGCTCCGGGTACGTGGCCCGCCCGGTAATGTTCTTCGTCGCGGGCATCAATGAATACAATGACACCCGGCTTGAGGCGCGAGTCATGAAAGAGCTGCACCGCCCGGCGGCCGTCAATCAATTGCAATCCCTTTTGCTTCATCTGGTCGGCAAGCTGTTGTGCGGGAGAAGGCGTGGCAGGATTCGCGCTGCTGGCAGCGACCGGCAAGCCGGTGGCGGCGGCCAGTCGCACCGAATTGTTGATTCCGGTTGGAAAATAGTTTCGGGCGAGCGCCAAACCCCGCGGAGAAATTTGGTTGGCGGCAAACGCGAAGGCGCCGCCAACGACCGCCACGAGCGCGGCTTCCAGAAGAATCCTTCCGATCGCGCGTCGGCGGGTTGTTGCCACAGGCTGGATGGAATGCTCTCTCACACGAATTCGTCAACCAATGTGAACAATCACCCCTATAGGGAATCATTTTTTCGCACGATTACGCAAGGAATTGCGCGGAGCGCTTCCATCAATTTGCCGCCGGACAATCAAATCAACTGATTTGTTTATATTAAATAATAACTTTTTATTGTTCGTGTTTAATCAATTTTGGTGTAGCAAAGAGCAACTAAAGGATGGTGCATTTCGTGTTCACTTTTAGATTATGAGCGCGATAAGACTGAATCGAACGTCGGCAAACGACTGGCAAATTAACGATCGCGTAACGTGGGATGGCCGTCAGTCACAGCCAACGTTTGGTTTGACAAAATGCCGGCAGTATTTATTGATTAAGCCATTATGAGAATAAAAATGAGACCTCTCGCAAAAATAACCGCCATGACCTTCCTGTTGGGAGGCGCGATGTGCTGTTCCGCCGCGGCCGGTGACGCCAGCCAGTTGTGGAACATGAATTGCGCCGCCTGCCATGGCAATGACGGCAAGGGCCAAACGATGATGGGGCGCAAGTTTCAGATCAAGGATTTGACCGACCCCAAAGTCCAGGCTGCCCTGACGGATGCCCAGGCCACCAAGGACATCAAGGAAGGTGTCACGGAAAACGGCCAGGCCAAAATGAAGGCGTTCGGCGATAAATTCAGCGACGAACAAATCAAGGACCTGGTCGCGCACATCCGGTCTTTGAAGTCGGACAAATAGTTCATTCCTTCGGTTCCGGCCAATCAACGGACGGTGGGAAACAGACCGGGGCGCCAAAGAATGACGGCGCGCTTGTCGGTTGAATGCAGGGTTTTTGTCACGCGACAGATGATTCGTTATGCCAGAGAAAGATAATTCACAGTCTCCGCAGCAGAAGGGCATGTTTCGAAACTGGTTCAGCCTGCTGGGAGTCTTGATTTCGGCCGGCAGCATATTTTCCGTCCTGTTCCTGTTTGCCATCAGCATTTTTGTGCCCCACAGCAATCCCTACACGGGGATTCTGGTTTTTTTGGTGGCGCCCGTCTTTTTCTTTTTCGGGGTGGCACTGATTATTTCCGGCTTGTGGATGCAACGCCGGCAGAAACCCGGCGCCTTGTCGTTGGTGGTCAATCTATCCCATGCACGCGACCGGAAATTGCTGGGCGTGTTCATCGCCGGCGCGCTGGTGTTTCTGCTGGCCTCCGCCATCGGGAGTTACCGGACCTATAATTACACCGACTCGGTCCAGTTTTGCGGCACGGCCTGTCACGTGCCCATGAAACCGGAATACACCACCTATCTTCAGTCGCCCCACGCCCGCGTCGCCTGCGTCGAATGCCATGTCGGCCCCGGCGCCGACTGGTATGTGCGGTCCAAAATCAACGGCGTTCACCAGCTGTTTGACGTGGTGGTGAACCGGATTCCCCGTCCCATTGAGACGCCCTTGGGCAACTTGCGCCCGGCGCGGGAAACCTGCGAACAATGCCACTGGCCCCAAAGGTTCATCGGGGGCATCGACCGCACCGATTACCATTATCTGTCGGATGAAACCAACACGCCATTTGCCGTGCGATTGTTCCTGAAGGTGGGCGGGGGACAACTCAACGGCACCATGTCCGGCATTCACTGGCATGTCAGCCAGAACTTCAAGGTCCAGTACATTGCCACCGACCGGGAGCGGCAGGACATCCCGTGGGTGCGCGTGACCGACATTGGCAGTGGCAAAGCCACAATTTTCCAAGAGCCGGGCTTTCACGGCGATCCGGCCCAATACACCATCCGCACCATGGACTGCATTGACTGCCACACCCGGCCATCGCATCGTTTTCTCTCCCCCGACGAAGCGGTGGATGCCGCCATCCATGCGGGCCTGCTGGATGCTTCGGTTCCCTGGGTAAAATCCAACGTGGTGGCCGTGCTGATTCGCCCCTATAAAACCACGGACGGGGCCTTGCAACAAATCGCGTCCAGTTTGCACGCCAGTTATCCGCAGCTGGCCAGCGCCAACGAAGTCGTTGCCGAGGCCCAACGGATTTACCAGGAGAATTTCTTTCCGGAAATGAAGACCGACTGGCGCGTTCACCCGGACAACATCGGCCACAAAATCTCGGCCGGCTGTTTCCGTTGCCACGACGGCAATCATGCGACGCCCGACGGCAAGCAGGTGATTTCCGCCAGTTGCAACCTGTGTCACATCATTCTGGCGCAAGGCAGCGGCAAACAACTGGAGCAACTCAACGCGACCGGCGATGACTTCTATCACATTGACTCGGTTTATACCGACCCCTCCTGCGCCATGTGCCACACCGGGGCGCTTTGATAGCCATCTTTGTCATTTGCCATTACACGGATTTTGTTTTAATGATAACAAATCACGGTTAGTAAAGGCCAAAGAAGTGTGTGCAAGTCTTTCTTGGCTGCGGTAAATAACACCGGAATATACGATGAATTTTATGTATCGGCTCATACGGATTCAATGGCTGCGCGGCGCGGCGGGCATGGTTTTAATTTCGGTCCTCGCCGGTTGCGGACACAGCCAGGTCAAAGTCTATCGGCTTTCCAATGATGATTCCTCCTCCGCCTCCCCGCCGCCCAATACCATGGCCACAACACCCGCTGCGCCGGACCAGAGCGGAAACAACCCGGCGCAACCGCAGCTACAGTGGACGCTGCCGGCGGGTTGGACGGTGGTTGCGCCCGGCGAAATGAGCATCGCCTCGTTCAAGGTTCAGGGCCAGGCCGGTGCGGAGGCTGACGTCAGCGTGGTGCCGCTGCCCGGCCCGGCTGGCGGGGACGACGCCAACGTCAATCGCTGGCGCGGGCAGGTCGGTTTGGCGGCGGTGCCGCCGGACGAATTGGAAAAGATGGCTGAAGCGGTCCAGGTCGGCGATCAACCGGCCAAGTTGTATGACCTTGCCGGACCAAGCTCCGGTGGCGGCAATGCCAAAGGCATTCTGGGGGTGATTCAACAACGCAACGGCATGACGTGGTTTTTCAAGATGATGGGCGACCCCAGCCTCGTCGAGCAGCAGAAACCGGAGTTTGCAGCCTTTCTCAAATCGCTGACATTCACGGCGTCGGCCCAACCGGCGGGATTGCCGCCCGGACATCCGCCCATTGGCGGGGACATGAATGCGCCGATGGTGCCGGCGGGATCAGCCAGCGCCGGCAAACCGGCTTGGACTGTGCCGGCAGACTGGCAGGAAGTGCCGGCGGCCCAATTTCTCCTGGCCGAGTATTCCATTGCCGGCGCAGACGGCGCGAAGGCGGAGGTGAACGTGGCCGAGCTGGACGGGAGCGGCGGCGGCGTGCTGGCCAATGTAAACCGTTGGCGCGGGCAAATTGGACTGGATCCGGTGGACGAAACCGGTCTGGCCAAACTGACGATGACCATGGACGTGACGGGCGGCCACGCAACGTTTGTAGACATGACGGGCACCGACGCGAACGGTCAGCCCACCCGGCTCGTCGCCGCCATCGTGCCGATGGGCGATCAGACGTGGTTTTATAAATTGATGGGGGACGAAAAAAACGTGGCCAGTCAGAAGGACGCATTTATGAAATTCGTCCAGACGGCGAGGTATTCCAATGCTCCTTGAGCCGCTTGTCAAATTTTTCACGTCGTTGCGGCTGACCGTTGTCCTCCTCGTGTTGTCCCTGGTGCTGGTCTTTACCGGCACCCTGGGCGAGGTGCATCTTGGACTTTACAAGGCGCAGACCGAATTCTTCCGCAGCTTTTTCGTTTACTGGCAACCGGCGGGCGCGGACTGGGAAATCCCGGTCTTCCCCGGCGGCTATTTTCTTGGCATGGCGCTGTTGCTCAATCTCATTGCGGCACACACCAGCCGGTTCAAACTCACCCGCAAAAAAATCGGCCTGTGGACCATCCATGCCGGACTGATATTGCTCATCATCGGCCAGCTTGCCACGGACATGTTTGCGGTCGAAAGCCAGATGCACCTGCGCAGCGGCCAGATGAAAAATTATTCCCAATCCGATCGCGTGGATGAACTGGCGGTCACCGACACCACGGACAAGAAGCTCGAAACCGTCGTCGCGATTCCCGAAGGATTGCTGGCCCGGCAGGGCGAGATTCACAACGCCCAACTGCCGTTTATTGTGCGCGTGAAGCAGTTTTATGCCAACTCGTTGTTGGCCACCAACGCCGCCGCCGGCTTTGGGCATGTAAATGCCGACAACGGATTCGGCGCCAGCTTGTGGTGGAAGCCAGTGCCGCGCGAAACAGCCATGGACCGCCGTGACACGCCGTCGGCCCTCGTGGAAATTGTGACGCCGGATGGCCCGCTTGGCACATGGCTGGTGTCGGACTGGCTGGAGCAGCCCCAAACGTTCACCGCCAACGGCCACACATTTCAACTTCAATTGCGGCCGGAGCGGTTTTATCTGCCGTTCAGCCTGCGTTTGCTTCAATTCCACCACGATGTCTATGAAGGCACGGACATTCCGAAAAACTTTTCCAGCCAACTGCTGCTCAACCGTCCGGACACTGGGGAACGCCGCAAGGTGCTGATTTACATGAACAACCCGTTGCGCTACGACGGCCGGACGTTCTATCAGGCCAGCTTCGACACGGACAACCAGGGCACCGTTCTCCAGGTCGTGAAAAATCCCGGCTGGCTTACGCCCTATCTGGCCTGCGTGCTGATTGCGACGGGCATGGTCGTGCAATTCCTGTCGCACCTGATTCCATTTTTAAGGAAAAGGAGGACATCGTGAAAAAATTTATTCCCTGGCTTTTCGTCGCGGCATTCGCCGCGTGGGTTTTGTCCACGTTGCATCACCAACCCCAAACCGGCTTTCACACGCGCGATTTTGGCCGGCTGCCGGTGTTGCTGGGCGGGCGCGTCCAGCCGTTGGATTCCGTGGCGCGCAACGCGTTATTGCAAATTCGCACGCGGCAGAGTGTCGGCCCGTTGAGCGCCACCGACTGGTTGATGGAAACGATGATGAAACCGGACGCTGCAGACAAACTGGACATCTTCCGCATTGATAATTTCGAGTTGCTCAACCTGCTCCAGTTGCCCGAGCACCAGGAGTATTATTCCTTTGACCAAATCCAGCCGCACCTGGACGACATCTCCAAGCAGGCACAACGCATCAGCAACATCGAAGACGCCGGCCGCACGGCCTTCGACCGCGAGTTGCTCAAGCTCGACAATGCGCTGGAAATTGATCAGCGGCTGAAGCTGAGTCTCTGTCCGCCGGGCACGACGGATTTTGCGGGGCAAGTGGCGGCGTATGAACAGGCCATCCCCGCCGGTGTCGCCGCGGCCCAGGCGCGCGAAGCGGGCAAAACTTACGATCAAGCGGCGTTCAACCGGCTGCTCGATTTTCTTTCCAGCTACAACGACCTGTCGAAATTCGCGTATCCGCTCATGGTGCCGCCAGCCCGGGATGCCAAATCGCGCGCCGACTGGCAAAACATCGGCCAGAGCCTGATGAACGTTGTTCACGGCGACGATCTTAGCCCGGCGGTGAAGGATTACGCCGCGATGGAAACGGCCTATAATCAAAATCAGCCCGCCGCCTTCAACCAGGCGCTCGACGATTACCGCCAGTGGCTTGGCGAATGGTTTGCGCCGGAAACCCGGCAGGGCGTGCAGGAATTTTTCTTCAACGAATTCCAGCCGTTCTACAAGGCCATGATCATTTACGTGACGGCATTTTTGCTGGCGATCATCGCGCTGCTCACATTTACCCTTGCGCCAAAGTTGTCTGAAATTCTGCGGCGCTCGGCATTTTGGCTGGTGGTGCTCGGCGGTGTGATTCACACGTTTGGCCTGGTGTTTCGCATGTGGCTGGAAGGCCGGCCGCCGGTGACGAATCTGTATTCGTCGGCCATTTTCATCGGCTGGGGCTGCGTCATTCTGGGAATCGTTTTGGAACGGGTTTTTGCCGTTGGCCTGGGCAGCGCGGTGGCGTCGTTTGCCGGATTCGTCACACTGGTGATTGCCCACAACCTTTCGATGGACGGCGACACGATGGAAATGCTGCGGGCGGTGCTGGACACGAACTTCTGGCTGGCGACCCACGTGGTGGTGGTCACGCTGGGCTACGCCTCGACCTTCATGGCGGGACTGCTCGGCGTCACATACGTGTTGCTTGGCCTGTTTACCCCGCTGCTGAAATACAAGTCCGGTGATTTGGAACTGGGCAAGGTGCTGGCCAAAATGACTTATGGCATCGTCTGTTTTGCCACGCTGTTCAGTTTCACCGGCACGGTGCTGGGCGGCATCTGGGCCGACCAGTCGTGGGGCCGGTTTTGGGGCTGGGACCCGAAGGAGAATGGCGCGCTGCTCATCGTGTTGTGGAACGCGGCCATTTTGCACGCGCGCTGGGGCGGCCTGATCCGCGAACGCGGACTGATGAACATGGTCATCTTCGGCAACATTGTGACAAGCTGGTCATGGTTTGGCGTGAACATGCTCGGCATCGGCCTGCACAGCTACGGATTCATGGCCGCCGCGTTCTGGTGGCTGCTCGCCTTCGTCCTGAGCCAGCTTGCCTTGATCCTGCTGGGGTTGTTGCCACCAGGCATGTGGAAGAGCTTTCAAGTCGAAGCCAGGGCCAAATCCTAAACAACGGCGGAAGATTTGGCGGCATCGGCGTTGTTTCCCCTGCGTCGCAGGGCAAAGATCAGGCAGGTGATGCAGCCCAGCAGGGTGGCAGCGCTGACAAGCAGGGCAGGCGTCAGAAAGCGCGGACGATACTGAAAAACCAGGACTTGCCGTCCGGCGGGGACTTTTACCGTGAGAAAATTTTTGTCCACCACCCGTGTTTCCAATTCAGGGGAGATTAGGTTCCAGCCCGGATAGTACCGGTCCGTCCGCCACAAAACTCCCGGTTCGCCGTCGTCCACTTCCACCGTAACGGTATTCAGGCTTTCAGAAATGATGCGTGCTCCGCGCTGGGAAGGTGTTTCCCATTGGAAACGCGCGGGAGTCGCGCGGCGGGGAAGCATTTCCAACTGTCCGGCCGGCTGGCCGTGTTTGTCGGAAATATAGATGGCATCGTATGCCGGCGCGTGTCCCGGCATGTTGTCCCACAGCGCCACAACGTCAGGCAGGTGGAACGAGGTATATCCACCGGTAACATACACTTCATACAAATCAGCATCCGCGCCCGGGAAAAGATAATCAAAGCTGTTCGTTGACACTTCATGCAGGCGCAGTCCGCCTTGAAGCGCCTCTCTAACGCGGTTTTGTTCGGGACCGCCCGCGACCAATTTTTGCCAAAGGCTGACCGGCGACTTGACGGTGAATTGTTCGGCAAAACTCAGCTCAGGCAACACGTTCAGGACCAACGCAAGCGTCAGCCACCGTGTGCGCCAGAGGGTGTTGTTTCCGCAAAGTGCAGCCAGCAAGGCTGCCACGCCCATCGCGCCAATGACTGTTTCAAGGTTGAGCACGGAAATTTCGCGCGGCAGGTTCCGGACTTGGAACTGGCGAAGTTCCGGCGCCGACGCAAAGGCGGGGTTCTGTTTCTCCCGTTTCAGCACCACGGATTCAACCCGGCTTTGGATATGAGGATAAATGAAAAAAGCAAAAACGTTGCAACAAATCAAAACGCCAAAAACCCAGGCCACCGCCAGCAGAGCCAGTTTTTTTTGCCAGCGGAAGATGACATTTTCCCAAAGGTCATGCAACCCGTCCGCTGCCAGCACAATCGATCCGAGCACTGCCAGCACTCCGGTCCGGGTGTAAAAAATCGCGACCAATGGGGTCGAACAAACAATGAAATAAAAGGCCACCAACAAGACCGCGATGCATCCTTGGGCCGTGCGCCGTGAACGCCGGAAGACATTGACCGCACCCATGGTGCTGAGAATCAAGGCGGGGGAACCGATAAAAATAACAAAGCCCAGACCGGTTTGATTAAACAGCTTGCTCAGGTCAATCGTCCGAAAAGTGCCCATGGCCCATGGAAAAAATCCCGACAAACTGGCAACCCCGGTAAACCATTGAATGGTGGAGAATTCTGCAAATGCGGGACGGCGGTCGGAGAGGAGAAAAAGCTCAACTTGCGGCGCCAAAACCGGCAATGCCAACAAGGCGCCCAGCAAGGGGGAGAGAACGGCCGCCTTCAATGCCGGTTTCCACGAATTGTGATCCACCCACGCATTGCCCAGAAAGAAACACGCCGCGAACACAATGAGATAGGCGTGTGTTTGCAAATTTCCCGCAGCCATGCTTAACGCACACAGCAGCCCGGCCATAACCAACCAGAAGATTTGCCTGCTGCGCAGATAACAAGACCACAGCAGCCAGATCCAGGCGTACCAGGCCAAGGCCGCCGGGAAACAAATCGGATACTGATACAGGGTAAATGCCCCGGCAAACTGGAACGCCAGGGCCATCGCCAATGCCAGCCACAAGCGATGTCCCCAGTACCTCAACAACAGAAAAGCCCCAAGACCGAGCAGGAATGAGGGTATCAACCTTGCCAGATTGTACGCCGGGACAAACGGCAGAAAGCGGTAAAGTACGAGACGCACGACATCGGCTCCACTGAATTGCTCTTCAGCTACCAACGGCCTCCCGCCATCAATATACGGATCCCACCACGGGAACTCACCGGATTGAATCGCAAGATAACTGCAATACTGGTGCGGCATTTCTTTGTCGAAACAATCCACCAGGTAATGGTTGCGGGGCACGGGTCCTTGCGTTTCGTTCAGCCAGTGGTACTTCGAAAACAACGCCGATGGGACATCAAGCGGTGCCAGCACCGTAGCATTCCATAGCACAGATCCAAACACCACTGCCATGCAAGCCACGCTAAACAGCGTGAACAACAATAATTCCCGCCACGAAACAAAGCGGGAAACCGACCTGCCAGTTTGAGGGGAAATTTCCGATGTCATTGGGGAATTTTTGGTGTTTGGGCCTATTAACATTTTATCCCACACGTCAACTCATATCGTGGAGTATGCGCGCCAAGTCTGAAAAAACAGCGGAGCAAAAGGGGTGATTGCGGAAATATTGGTGGAAAATGGGTGTTCAATTTACACAGCGCTTCTTCACGAGCCATACCGGAGTTGTCACTTATAGCACGAGAGACCTGCGTCTGTCAACGTCACACCGCCAAAGTTGCCTTCAAAAACAACGCATGGCCATGTGATTTAATCTCGCATGGCCGTCTCAAGGCCGTCTCAATGTCCCGTCGTGAGATCATGTAAATGTCCCAATAACTGGTTTGAATTGGTGGCTGAAATGCTGGTTCCCTTTGCGCTTGACGGCTCCCGGAGAAAAAACTAAACTTTTGGTTCAAGAGCGGTAAAGTTTGCTGGTCAACCAGCTGCGAAAGTCGGAAGATACATATCTGCCGACTTTTTTGTTCCCTTTGGGGGAATGCCGTGTCGAAACTGTATGAACGCTGATTTTCTGGCGGTTTTGGAATTTTGGGAGCGCGAAAAGGGCATCAACCGTGATGTCCTCGTCGGCGCTGTCCAGGATGCCTTGCTGTCCGCCGCCAAAAAGGCGGTCGGACCGGCCCGTGAATTGCGCGTCGAGATTGATCAGAAAAACGGTGACATCAAGGCCTTTGCCAAGCTTATCGTCTCCGACCGCGTCATTTCGCAGCACGACCAGATCTCCGTGTTTGACGCCCGGCGGATCAAGCCCGACGCGCAAATCGGCGATGAGATGGAAAAAGAAGTGACGCCCACTGGCTTTGGCCGCATCGCCTCGCAATATGCCAAGCAGGCGCTCATGCAAAAAATCCGCCAGGCCGAAAAGGCGCTGATTTTCACTGAATTCAAGGACCGCGTCGGCGACATCATCAGCGGTTCGGTGCGGCGGTTTGAACGTTCAGATGTGATTTTGGATCTCGGCAAGTACGAGGCGCTGCTGCCCAACCGCGAGCGCGTGCCCACCGAGGAATATCAGGTCGGTGAACGCATCCGCTGCTACGTCAAGGCCGTCGAACAGGGACCGCACGGGCCGGAAATCATCCTGTCCCGCGCCGACCCGCGGTTCGTCATCAAGCTGTTCCAGCTCGAAGTGTCCGAAATCAACGACGGCACGATTGAGATCAAGGGCATTGCGCGCGAACCGGGTTTTCGCACCAAGATGGCGGTTTACTCGCGCGACAGCAAAGTGGACCCCGTCGGCGCCTGCGTCGGCATGCGCGGTCAGCGTGTGAAAAACATCGTCCGCGAGCTTAACAACGAAAAAGTGGACGTCATTCCGTGGTCGCCAGACGTCCGCACGTTTGTCACCAACGCGCTGGCGCCCGCCAAACTCAAAAGTTTTGAAATTGATGAAGCCGGCAAGCGCGTGAAAATCTTGGTGAGTGAAGACCAGCTTTCGCTGGCCATCGGCAAGCGCGGCCAGAATGCGCGGCTGACAGCCAAGCTCACCGGCTGGGAAGTGGACATTGATGCCGAAGTTGTTGTCACCAAGGGTTTTGAGGAGAAGGTCGCGGAAGCGGTCGAATTGCTGGCGGCGATTCCGGGAATTTCGCGGGAACAGGCCGACGCGCTCGTCCATGCCGGCCTGACCCGGCTCGAAGATTTGTTGCAGGCGGATGAAGCTGATTTAAGCAGTGTTCCCCAGGTGGGCGAACACGCGGCGGGAATTTTGAAGGCCGCTCACGACGAGGCGGAGCGCCGCACTTTAAAAGTTGGCGAAACGCCGGCAAATCCCGACCCGCGGGTCGGGGCGAACAGTTGAAATTTATGACGCGGACCGAAACAAGTGTTTCCGTGCTTTGAGCCATGAAGGCGATTCGCACAGTTCGGTCGGCGATGGTGAAAATTTATGCCCGTACGGATTTACGACATCTCGAAAAAGCTCGGTCTGGAGAACAAGACAATTCTCGCCAAGGCCAAGTCGTTGGGCATTGCCGCCGCGAAAGTTCCCTCCAGCTCGCTTGACAAGATCAGCGCCCAGTTCCTCGAAGAGGAGCTGTTCAAGGAACATCCCGAAATTGCCGCCAAATTCGCTGCGCCGCCGGTTGTCGAAAAACCCAAAGCCGCGCCGGTCGAGGAAAAAATTGTCATCATCACGGCGCCGCCGACGCCCGAAATAAAACCGGAAGTCGTGGCCGAACCGGCCAACGCCGTCGCGGCCCCGCCGCCCGTTGTTGAAACGCCGCCACCACCTTCCCCACCGGCCGGGCCGAAACTCGGCGACAAAGTCGGTTTCATTCAATTGCCGACACGTCCGCCGCCGCGCACCGGTGACAAGGCCGGAGCAGTCAAATTTCCGGCGCGTCATGGCGGACCGCAACGGACCGATTCCAGACAACCATTTCAACGTTCGTCCGGTGGCCGCCAAACTGCGCCGCCCGCCCGCGAACCGGCGAAACCCGCCGCCGCGCCAGCTCCCAAATTTGTCGCGCCGGAAACCGGCGAAGTCATCGTCATCAAGCCGCCGATTGTCGTGCGCGAACTGGCCGTTCAACTCAAGCAAAAGCCGTTCAAAATCATTGCTGATTTGATGGAGCTGGGCGTCTTTGCCAACGTCAATCAGGCGATCGACGAAAAAATCGCGCAGCAGCTTTGCGCGAAATACGGTTTTCGTTTCGAGGTGGAAAAACGCGAGCGCGGCGGCGGCGCGGTTCACGCGCCCGTTAAAAAGGTCGAGCTCGACATCGAGGACAAGCCGGAGGAACTCAAACCCCGCGCGCCGGTCGTGACCATCATGGGGCACGTTGATCACGGCAAAACGACGTTGCTCGACGTCATTCGCAAGGCCAACGTTGCGGCGGGTGAGGCCGGCGGCATCACGCAACACATCGGCGCTTACACGATTTCCGTCCCGCATCCGGAGCGCAAAAATGAGCTGGCGCAAATCACGTTTCTCGACACGCCCGGCCACGCGGCATTCAGTTCCATGCGCGCGCGCGGCGCGAACGTCACGGACCTGGTCGTGCTGGTTGTGGCCGCCAACGACGGCGTCATGCCGCAGACACTCGAAGCCCTCAACCACGCCAAAGCGGCCAAGGTTCCCATCCTGGTCGCGGTCAACAAAATTGACCATCCGAACGCGAATCCCCTCAAAGTCCGCCAGCAATTGCAGGACAAGGGATTGGTGCCCGACGACTGGGGCGGCGACACGATTTTCGTGGACGTTTCCGGGCTGACCAAACAGGGCGTGGACAAATTGCTGGAGATGATTTTGCTCCAGGCCGAATTGCTCGAGTTGAAGGCGAATCCCAACCGGCGCGCCAAGGGAAACGTCATCGAGTCCGGCGTCGAGCCGGGCGGCCCGACCGCGACGGTGCTGGTACGCAAAGGCACGCTGCGCGTCGGCGATATTATTTTGTGCGGCGAGTTTTACGGCCGTGTGCGCGCGTTGATCAATGAGGAAGGCAGCCGCCTCAAGGAAGCCGGCCCCTCGGTCGCAGTGCGAGTGCTTGGCTTGAACGGCGTGCCGGATGCGGGACTGGAATTCAGCGTGGTGGAAGACGAAAAAGCCGCGCGCGAACTGGCCGAGCAACGATTTCTGGAGGCCAAGGCCGAGGGCCAGGAGGATAAAAAAGTCACGCTCGAGAATCTTTTCGCCACGCTGGCGGCGACGCAAAGCAAGACGTTCAAAGTTGTCGTCAAAGCCGACGCCCAAGGCTCGGTTGAAGCCATCGTCGAGGCGCTCCAGAAAATCGAATCGGACAAGGTTTCGCTCGAAATTCTGCACAGCGACGTCGGCACCATCACCGAAAACGACGTGGCCCTGGCCTCCGCGTCGAACGCCGTGATTCTCGGATTTCACACGCGCCTGGACAGCACCGCCGCCGAAAAAGCCAAGCACGAAAGCGTGCAAATCAAGCTTTACGCGATTATTTACGAGTTGATTGACGAGGTCAAAGAAGCCATGGCCGGACTGCTTGAACCGGTCGTCAAGGAAAACATCATTGGCTTGGCGGAAGTGCGGCAGATTTTTGAACTGTCCAAAGGCATGCCGGTGGCTGGCTGCATGGTCGCCAGCGGCCGGATTGTCAAAGGCAAAGTCCGGCTGCGCCGGCGCAAGGACGTGATTTACGAAGGCGTCATCCAGTCGCTCCGCCGTTTTCAGGATGAAGTGAACGAGGTCCGGGCGGGCATGGAATGCGGCATCCGCATCGAAGGCTGCAGCGATTTACAAATTGGCGATATGATTGAGAGCTATTCCGTCGAGAAAATGGCGGCGAAATTATGAAATCAGGCTCTGAAGTCCGGGTTCCGGGTTTTGGGGAATGGCGGGACGCTCAACCCAGGCCCTGGACGCTGGACGCCAGATGCTAGACCCCAACCCCCATGCCTTCCCTCCGACTCCAACGGGTGCGCGAATTGTTGAAGCGCGAAATCGGCGAAGCCATCCGCCGCGAATTTCACGTGAGCGAATGCGGCCTGATTTCGGTCAACGACGTGGACGTGGCCGGCGATCTCAAGTCTGCCACTGTTTTTATCAGCATCCTCGGCAACCCCGACCAACAGAAGCGCGCCTTTCAATCGCTCTCCGAACATCGCGTCCGCATTCAAGGGCTGGTGGGACGCGCTGTGGTGCTCAAATACACCCCGACGCTGAAATTTGTCTTTGACGACTCCATTACGCGCGGCAATCGTGTGCTGCAAATCATCGAGGAACTGGAAAAGGCCACGCCGGATGACCAGACTGATTAAATTGTGAAAAGTTATCCCAAAATCATTGATCGCATTCTTGACGCCATACGCGGAAGCAAAACTTTCTGCATTGCCGGACATATCCGGCCCGATGGCGATTGCATCGGCTCGCAACTCAGTCTCACCATGGCCTTGCAGAGCGAAGGCAAAAGGGTGGTTTGTTGGAACGAGGACGCAGTTCCTGACAAATACCGCTTCCTTGATCGTGACGGTTTGTTCCAAAAACCGAAACGCGGAATGAAATTTGACTGCGTCATTGCCGCGGATTGCGCGAGTTTCGAGCGCTTGGGCGAGGTCGGCAAGTGCGTCGCCCAGCGGAAAATCCTCATCAACCTTGACCATCACGAAAGCAATATGCGTTATGGGGACATCAACTGGGTTTCGGCGCGCGAGCCTTCGACGGGCGAATTGGTTTACCGCCTGCTTAAGGTGGCACGATGGCCCATCAGCAAGCCGATTGCCGATTGCCTTTTCACCGCCGTCTCCACCGATACGGGTTCGTTTCAATATTCCACCACCCGGCCGGGCACGTTTCACACCGGCGCGGAGCTGGTCGCGCGCGGCGCGGACCTCGCCAAAATTTGCGACGAGGTTTACCAATCTTATCCGCTCTCGCGGGTCCGTCTGCTGAAACACATTTACAACCATTTCCGGCTGACCCATCAGAACCAAATCGCCTATTTCTGGCTCCGGCATGCAGACTTCGCCCGCGCCGGCTCCGAAAGCGACGAGACGGAAGGCTTGATTGACCACATCCGCGACATCGAATCGGTGGTGGTCGCCTGTGTTTTTGAGGAAATTGAACCGGAATTGACCCGCATCAGCCTGCGTTCCAAAAACGACAAAGTGAATGTCAGCGACATTGCCGAGCAATTTGGCGGCGGCGGCCATTCGGCGGCGGCCGGCGCGCGCATCCCCGGCAAACCGCTGTCCGTCCAGCGCCGCGTCATCGCCGCCATCAAGCGCGCCCTGAATTCCGCCAATTGATCGCTCATGCAAGCATTCTCTCCGCTCGACGGCGCCATCCTCGTTGACAAGCCCGCCGGCCCCACGTCGCACGACGTGGTGGACGCGATCCGCCGCAGGTTTGGCATCAAAAAGGTCGGTCACTGCGGCACGCTGGATCCGAACGCCACCGGCCTGCTCATTATCGTGCTCGGCCGCGGCACAAAGCTCTCCGAAAAATTGATGGGCGGCGACAAGGTCTATGAAGGCGCCATTAAATTTGGCGAGGCGACGGACAGCTACGACGCCGACGGCGAAATCACCGAAACCAAACCCGTTCCGCCGGTGACGCTCGATCAATTGAACGAAGCCGCCGCCGCGTTCGTCGGCGACCTGATGCAAACGCCACCGATGGTGTCGGCCATAAAAAAGGACGGTGTGCCGCTCTACAAACTTGCACGCAAGGGCATTGAAGTCGTCCGCGAACCGCGGCTGGTTCACATTTACCATTTTCGGTTTGCGAATTATGAACCGTCGCTGGGCCAATTTCGTATCGCCTGCACCAAAGGCACTTATGTCCGCAGCATCGCACATGAGCTGGGCCAAAAAATCGGTTGCGGCGCGCATTTGGCCGCGCTGCGCCGCACCGCGTCCGGCAAGTTTGACGTGACTGGAGCAATGCCGTTGACCGAGGTTTTGAAATTGACGCTGGCGGAATTGGAGAAAAAAGTGATTCCGTTTTTGAAACTTGCCGGTTAAATAAGTCCAATGGGTGATGGGTTAAACAGGTTGAGCCTCGGTGGTCCAAATCGCCTTGCTTGTTTAACTCATTTAACCTCTGAACCAATGAAACTTATTCGCGCCGCAAACGAGTTGAAACCGGCCGGCCGCAAGGTCTGTCTGGCCATTGGCTTTTTTGATGGCGTGCATCTGGGGCACCAGCAAATCATCCGGCAAACCATTGCCGACGCGCGCCAGCACGATGCCCTCGCGCTTGTGCTCACCTTTGACCTGCACCCGAACGCCATCGTCGCGCCGGGCCATGTGCCGCCGTTGATTTACTCGCTGTCCCAAAAACTGCGCGCGATTGAATCACTTGGCGCGGACACCTTGCTGCTGATTCACTTTGACGAAAAATTCAGCCGGCAGACCGGGGAGGAGTTCATCCGCAATCTGGCGCGTGACATGGGACAAATTCAAAGTCTTTGCGTCGGCGCGGACTTTATTTTTGGCCACCAACGCAGCGGCAACGTTGCGTTGCTTAAAAAACTCGGCGGCGAAATCGGCTTTGTGGTTCACGGACTGGGCGCGGTCTCGCTGGACGGCCAGATCGTGAGCAGCACGCACATTCGCGAACTCATCCGCGCGGGCAACCTCGACGCGGCCAGCCAGATGCTTGGTCGGCCCTATGCCATCTCGGGCCAGGTGGTTAAAGGAGAACATTTGGGACAACAATTGGGATTTCCAACGGCGAATCTTGACACAAGCGGTTTAACGCTCCCCCCGAATGGTGTTTACGCCGGTTTTGTAAATATTAACGAAAAAGCCTATCGTACCGCTCTGAACATTGGTTTTCGTCCAACGGTCGCATCTAATAGGCAAGTTGCTCATATTGAAGCACATGTGTTGGATTTTAGCGGCGAACTGTACGGTGAAGAATTAGAGATCGAAATAGGAGAAAAATTGCGTGAAGAAAAAAAATTTACATCCACAGCCGAATTACGTGAGCAAATTGCCCGCGATGTCGCTGCGGTAAATGCCCGACGTTAAATTAATATAAATACTTTATATACAAATTGTTACAACTAAAATGATGCTGATAAATTGTTGAATTTTGGGTCGTTTTTGGTTTCTTTCGTGTAACTTTTGTGTAAATACGATTCTGCTTGAATTTCCCCGGAAAGGAGTTAAGGTTGCGGCGCGTTGGTCTTCTGGTGTTCACGGTCTCCCGAAGTTCTATGGGCGAGTGAGTTGTGCAAAGACGACGCGAGCTCGTTTGGGGGAAACTCTGTAAATTTCCCTGAACCAAAACGGGTTAATGATGGTCTGATTACTTATGCTGAATAGAAAAACAACGCCGTCGAACGGCGCGGGGCGTAATCGCCACCGCGACGTAAAGCGTGGTGCTGGAGCGAAATCATCTCCGGAGCGCCGACGTTTTGTCATTTCCAGTGGCGCGCGACGGGATATTTCAAAATTGCCGGAAAACAACGGAAAAGACCGGAAGCATACGGCCACTTCCATTGCGGAAGCGGAAAAGCGCCTTTCAAACGGCGGCGCGGCCACTCCGGCTTCAACCCAATCCACGGTGGACCTGACGGAGACGGTCAAGACGCTGCTGCATCTGGCGCAGGAGCATGGCTATATCACTTACGACGACATCAATGATGTGTTGCCGGACAATCTCAGCCCCGACGACCTTGACGCGTTGCTCAGCAAGTTGCGCAGCCTGGATGTCGAGATCGTCATGGATCAGGCGGAGGCCGAACGCGCCAAGCAGCCCGAGCCGGCACAGCAACAGGAAGAAGCGGACGAGGACGCGCGCCTCGAGATCCTCGACGATCCGGTTCGCATGTACATGAACCAGATGGGCAAGGTGCCGCTGCTGACACGCGAACAGGAGGTGGAGATTTGCAAGCGCATCGAGGAAGCCGAGATCGAAATGAAGCGCATTGTTTACAGCCTTGGCTTTGCGGCCAAGGAGCATATCGCCATTGCGGAAAAACTTTTGTCCGAACCGCCGAAGGAGCGTTTTGACCGCGTGATCGTGGACAAGAAAATCGCCAATCGCGAAGGCCATTTGCGCGACCTGCGCCGGCTCATTAAAAAGGTCCGCACGCTCGACCAGAAAGTGGATGCGAAGTATTTTACCTGGCAAAAAGCCCTGCAAAAAGGCCGCAAGGAAAAGCTTCAGCGCGAATTGAAAAAACTGGACGCCCGGTTGCAGGAAACCTTCCAGAAATTTTTCTACAAGCAGAAAGTGGTTGAAGAAATGATCGTGGTGGCAAGTAATGTCCATGAAAAATTTCAGGCGAGCCTGCGGCATCTCCAGGAGCTTGAAACCCTACGGACCACCGCCGAACGCCGCGCGGCGATGGAGGCCGAACGGGCCAAAATTCAAACGCTGGAGCAATTCGTGCGCATGCCGCGCGAGGAATTTCTCAAGGCGTTCAAGGATTTGAAGGCCGCCGCCGACCGCGGGCTCAAGGCCAAGACGCACATGGCCGAGGCCAATCTGCGCCTCGTGGTTTCCGTCGCCAAAAAATACACCAACCGCGGCCAGTCATTCCTCGATTTGATCCAGGAAGGCAACATCGGTTTGATGAAGGGCGTCGAGAAATTCGAATATCGCCGCGGCTACAAATTTTCCACCTACGCCATCTGGTGGATTCGCCAGGCCATTACCCGTTCGATTGCCGATCAGGCCCGCACCATTCGCATCCCGGTGCACATGATTGAAATCATGAACAAACTCTGGCGCGCACAGAAGCAGCTCACCCAGGAGTTGGGCCGCGAACCCACGCCGGAGGAGCTGGCCGACGAAATGCACATGCCGGTGGCGCGCATCCATGCGCTGCTCAAAATGGCGCAACAGCCGGTTTCCCTCCACGCGCCCGTCGGCGACGACGGCGACGTGAGCGTCGGCGATTTCATCGAGGACAAGTCCGCGGAGAATCCGTCCGAAGTCACCAGTTACAGTTTGCTCCGTGAAAAATTGAGCGACGTGCTGACGACGCTGACCGAACGCGAGCGCAAAATTCTCGAAATGCGTTTCGGCCTGCTGGACGGCTACGAACGCACGCTCGAGGAAATCGGCAAGATGTACAACGTCACGCGCGAGCGCATCCGCCAGATCGAAGCCAAGGCGCTGCGCAAACTGCGGCACCCGACGCGCGTGCGTCATCTGCAGGGCTTCCTGGACACATCCGAGCCGGAGATGAGCACGGCGGCGTGAGCGGGACGGCATGAAAGTCACTTACTACGGTCACGCCTGTTTCTCGGTTGTGACGGGTGGTAAAACCCTGCTGTTTGATCCGTTCATATCCGGCAATCCACTGGCGAAGGCCATAGACGTCAAGTCGGTGCCGGCGGATTTCATTCTTGTCTCACATGGGCACGTGGATCACGTCGCTGACGCCGTGGCAATCGCCAAACGCACCAACGCGCCGGTCATCGCCAATTTTGAAGTCGCCACCTGGCTCAACCAACAGGGCGCGCCGCGCGTGCATCCAATGAACCACGGCGGCGGTTATCAATTTGATTTTGGCCGGGCCAAATTCGTCACTGCCATCCACTCCAGTACGCTGCCCGACGGCACCTTCGGCGGCAATCCCGGCGGCTTCGTGGTCGAAAGCGCGGACGGAAACTTTTACTTCTCCGGCGACACCGCGCTGACGCTGGACATGAAACTCATCGGCGAATCCACGCCGCTGAAATTTGCCGCGCTGTGCATCGGCGACAATTTCACAATGGGACCGGACGACGCCGTCAAGGCCGCCGAGTTTGTGTGTTGCAACCAAATCCTTGGCGTCCATTACGACACCTTTCCGCCGATCAAAATTGACCACGCCAAGGCCGTGGAAAAATTCCGGGCCGCGAACAAGACCCTGCATTTGCTGCGTCCGGGCGATACCTTCGATTTTTAAACCAATCCGCGGCACGGCAAAAACCAAAACCGGCGCATGAAACCTGGCCAAACGTTTGGGGCACCGTGGAGCGGGACACTTAAAATCGTCACGCTTTTCAGTGTGATTTTGCTCATCGGCATGATACTGGTTGGCGTGTTCGCTTTTTCCAACCAGCAATTGCCGGCCCGATTGAGTTTGATAATTCTGCCACCGCTCATTTTGCTGGGCTGTGCCCTGTTCATGGTGCGCGGTTACACGGTGACAGAGGGCCAGCTGATGATTCACCGGCTGGGCTGGTCGTCGTCACTTGATCTGGCGTCGCTCGTCTCGAGCCACCCCGGACCCATCCGCCACGGCCGGTTCGACTCGTGCTTGCGGGATTGGCGGTCTGTTTGTTTTCTGCGGCCGGTTTCGCAACCCGAAACTCGGCAATTACCGGCTCTATGCGACCGACCTGCAACATTCGGTTGTGCTTCGTTTTGCCGACCGAGTTGTTGTGGTCACGCCGGCCGCCCCGGAGACATTCGTGGCGGAAATCATGGGCGCGAAACAAGCTTACACCTGAATCGGCAGGATGAGCATCGGCCAGCCGTTCTGATAAAGCCGCCGCTGCAATTCAAAGACAGTGTGGTTGTGCAGCCAGCGCGTCAGGAAACTTTCGTCCTTGAACACCAGTTGCCCGGCGAAAAATTGTGACTGCGGAAAGCGTTTGGCGACTTCTTCACAGAGCTTGGCCGCCTCATCCGCCACGTCCGTGCCGAGGCCAAAGTGCGCCTCGGCGTAAAATCCCTCCCGGCGCATGTAAGTGGCGTAACGTTCCACCTCGCGGCGCGAATATTCGCGCAGGTTTTCGACTTCGCGAACGCCCTTGAAATTGCCGGCATCCAGCACGCCGACCTGCAGAAAGACAAAATTTTGATAGACCTTTGGGAACATCCGGACCACCGCCAGCAGCGTGTGCAGACCGAGTCCGTTGAAACCATTGACCAGAAAAACGGCGGTGCGCGCATTAGGATTGCATTTCGCCGCCGGAACCTCGGCGGTGGCGCTGGCCTGGTCAATGCCAGCGGCCGTGACGAGTTCGTTGAGCCGTTGCAATTGGTGTTGGGTCTGCTTGTAATGGCGTTTGATCCAAAAGGCCGCGGCAATCAAGAGGCCGGTGACCAGCATCGTCACCCAGCCGCCTTCGGAGAATTTGACGACGCACAGCGAAATTAGAATGCCTGCGGTCAACAGCATTCCGAAACCGTTTAAGCACAATTTCCTTTTCCAGGCCGGCTGGCGCGTGCGCTCGAACCACCAGTGCCGCACCATGCCGAGCTGTGAAAGGGTGAAGGTGATGAAGACGTTGATGCTGTAAAGCACCACCAGGATGCTCACCGCCGCCCGGGTGAAAAACACCACCGCCAGCGCCGCCGCGCCCATCAACAGCACGCCGTTCTGGGTCACGAGCCGGTCGCTGAGCGAGGCAAAGCGCGTGGGCATCCAGCGGTCCGCCGCCATGTTGGCCAGCACGCGCGGTCCGCCCAGAAACCCGGTTTGCGCCGCAATGAACAGCAGCGCGGCCGATGAAGCCAGCGCCGCAATGACAAACCCATGCGCCAGCATCGGCGGCCACGACAAGGTGATTTGCTCGAATAATACAGCATTCAGCGTCTTGCCCGCCACCGGTTCAACTTGGAAAAGTAGATACGTCAGCAACAAACCGCCGACGACCAGGGAGAGCGACGTGCCCATGTAAACCATTGTGCGTTTTCCCGTTTGCACGCGCGGTTCGCGCAAGGCGGACACGCTGTTGCTGACCGCCTCGATGCCGGTGTAGGTGCCCGCGCCCATGCTGTAGGATTGCAGAATCACCACGATCAGTCCCCATAACCCGATCTCGGTATAGTCCGCGTGTACGTCGGATGCCAGTCCGTGAACCACATTGGGCAATGCGCTGGCATGCGCGACAATGCCATAAGTAATGCCGACGGCGTAGGAAATGAGAAAAACAAAAAACACCGGCACCCATACCAGCACCGATTCCCTGACGCCGCGCAAATTGAGCAGCGTGAGCAGGCCGATGCCTGCCGCGGCAAATGCCGTTTTGTATCCCTGCCAGCTCTCCGGCAACAGGCTGAACACCGCATCCGTGCCACTGGCCACGCTGATGGCAATCGTCAGGATGTAATCCCCGATCAAGGCGCAACCGGAAACGACGCCCGCCGTCGGTGACAACAATTTGCTCGCCACCACATACCCGCCGCCGCCGCCGGGAAACGCCTCGATGATTTGTGAATAGCTGGCGCAAATGACCACAATGGTGATGATCGCCGCCGTTGCGACAAACAGGCTTAAAAAGGTGTGCTGCCCCAGCGCCACATACGCCGCCTCCGGGCCGTAACACGACGACGACAAACCGTCCGCCCCCAGGCCAACCCACGCAAACAGCGCAATCAGCGATGTTTTATGAAACAGTTTTGTGTCATAAAAATTCCGCCCCCGGCCAATCACCAGGTTTTTCAGCGCAATGAACCATTCGCCCGCCTTCATATTATTGTTTGGTATTCCCTTCAGTCATTCGGATCCACGATGTGCAGGTCAATGCCGGGCGCGTGGTGCATGAAAAATTCAATCACATTTGGGCGTGTGAACTGCCACCAATGCCGCTCGCTGGTGCCGAGCACGACGAGGTTGATGTTATTTTCGCGGCAATACTTCAACAGCGCGGCGCAGACATCCTCGTTTTCCAGCACGGTGACGCTGCCGCCCAGCTCGGTTGCCATCTGGACGTTCTGCATGAATTTCCGTTGCAGATCCGATGCGATGCGCACCGGGTCTTCCTTTTTACGCCGCACATAGACCGCCATCCATTCGCGGTTCAACCGGCCGGCGATGCGTGAAGTCGTGCGCAGCAGTTTCGCGGTGGTGACGGGATTCGTGCTGATGAAGACGGCGATTTTTTCGCTGACCTCCGGCGCTGGTGTGGCGCCGGGACGCGGGCGTTGGTCGAGCGCGGACGCGATTTCACGCAAGGTCAGTTCGCGCAGCGCGTTCAAATTGTTTTCGGTGAAAAAATTCCCCATCGCGCCAGCGACGCGGTCCGCCGGATAAATCTTCCCCTGCCGCAGCCGCTCGCGCAGTTCCTCGGACGGCAGGTCAATGTTCACAATCTGGTCGGCCTCCAGCACGAAACGGTCAGGCACGCGCTCGCGAACGTCCACACCGGTCGCGCGCAGCACGGTGTCATGCAGGCTTTCGAGATGCTGGATGTTCATCGTTGTGATGACGTTGATGCCGGTCTGCAGCAATTCCTGCACATCCAGGTAACGCTTGGGATTGTCCGAACCGGCGACGTTGCTGAAAGGCAGTTCATCCACGACGCAAACGGTCGGATAGCGTTTGAAGATGGCTTCCACGTCAAGAATTTCCACCGTGCCGCCCCCGTGCGGGATCTTTTTGCGCGGGATGATTTCGAGATCGCCAATCAACTCCTCGGTTTCCTTGCGACCGTGAGTATCCACCCAGCCGATGATCACGTCCACGCCGGCTTTTTTCAAGCGATGCGCTTCTTCGAGCATCGCAAACGTTTTACCGACGCCCGCCGCGTGGCCGAGATAAATCTTCAGCTTTCCCAGCCGGCTCCGTTCGATGAGCCGCAGGAAATCCTCCGGCTTCAAACGGTCGTCAGCGGGCAATTCCATGCCCAAAAGAAACTATTTCCGCGGCAACTGGTCGAGCGTGAAGTTCAACGTCATCACGTTCACGCGCGGCTCGCCAAAAACGCCGAGATCACGGCCGTCCGTGTTTTGTTTCACCAGTTCACGCACGCGGTCCTCGGAAATCCCGCGCGCCTTCGCCACGCGCGGAACCTGCAACTCTGCATTGGCGGGGCTGATGTGCGGGTCGAGGCCGCTGCCGGACGCGGTCACGGCATCGGCGGGAACCGGCATGTTCGTCGCGAGGCCGTTGTCGGAACGGTAGGTGGCGATGTTTTGCGTGATGTTGGCCACCAGATTGGACGAAGTCGGACCGAGATTGCTGCCGCCGGAACTGGTGGCGTCAAATCCGTTCGCGCCAGCCGCCGACGGGCGCGGATGGAAATACTGCGCACCGGTGAAATTTTGCGCCAGCAACTCCGACCCGCGCACCGCGCCCGATTGGTCCACGAGCAGGCTGCCATTGGCCTGGTGCGGGAACAACAGCTGGGACACGCCGAAAACGACGAGCGGATACAAGCCGCACAGGATGATGGCAAAGAAAATGGTCGCCACAGCCGAGCGGCCGAGTTCAGCTAGGATGGTTTTCATAGTTTTTCAATTCTTAATCGTCCTCGTTCTCGTCGTCGTCCTCGAAATTTGCATCATTCGATTACGAGAACGAGGACGACGACGAGGATGATTGTTGTTCAAGTTGGTTTTCATGCGAGATGCAGGCCGGCGATGATGAGGTCAATGAGTTTGATGCCGATAAAGGGCAGGATGACGCCCCAGACGCCATAAACGAGCAGGTTGATGCGCAGGATTTGCGCCGCGCCCAGCGGACGGAATTTCACGCCGCGCAACGCCAGCGGAATCAGCGCGATGATGATGAGCGCGTTGAAAATCACGGCGCTTAAAATCGCGCTGTCCGGGCTGTGCAGGTGCATGATGTTCAGCGGGGCAATGACGGGGAAGGTCACCATGAGCATCGCCGGAATGATGGCAAAATATTTGGCCACGTCGTTGGCGATGCTGAAGGTTGTGAGTGCGCCGCGCGTGATGAGCAGCTGCTTTCCGATTTCGATGATCTCCAGCAGCTTCGTCGGATTCGAGTCGAGATCCACCATGTTGCCGGCTTCCTTGGCAGCCTGGGTGCCGGTGTTCATGGCCACGCCCACGTCGGCCTGCGCGAGCGCGGGCGCGTCGTTTGTGCCGTCACCAATCATGGCAATCATCCGGCCGCCCTGCTGTTCCTGGCGAATCAAGGCGAGCTTGTCCTCCGGTTTGGCCTCGGCCAGAAAATCGTCCACCCCCGCCTCCTGCGCGATGGCGGCGGCGGTCAGTTTGTTATCGCCGGTGATCATCACCGTGCGGATGCCCATCGCGCGAAAGCGCTTGAAGCGGTCGGCGAGGCCGCCTTTCACGATGTCCTTCAAATGAATCACGCCAAGCGCGCGTTCGCGGGTGGCGACGACGAGCGGCGTGCCGCCGGAAAGCGAAATCGCCTCCACGATTTTTTCGATTTCCGCGGGAAACATTCCGCCGGTAAAATGCCGGATGGCGTTCGCCGAACCCTTGCGGATTTGTTTGCCCTCAACATTCACGCCGCTCATCCGGGTTTGCGCCGTGAACGCAACAAATTGCGCGCCGGGCAGTTCGTGAATCGTCCGGGCACGGATGCCGAATTGCTTCGCCAGCACCACGATGCTGCGGCCTTCGGGCGTTTCGTCGGCCAGCGAGGCCAGTTGCGCGGCGTCGGCGAGTTCCAGTTCCGTCACGCCGGGCGCGGGCAAAAAGGCGGTCGCCTGGCGGTTGCCGAGCGTGATGGTGCCGGTCTTGTCGAGCAACAGCACGTCCACGTCGCCGGCGGCTTCCACCGCGCGTCCGCTCATCGCCAGCACATTGCGCTGGAGCAGGCGGTCCATGCCCGCAATGCCGATGGCGCTCAAGAGGCCGCCGATGGTCGTCGGAATCAGGCAAACCAGCAGCGCGATGAGTACGGTGTCGGAAAAATTCACGCCGGAGTAAATGCCGAATGGCTTCAGCGTGATGACCGCGAGCAAAAAAACGACGGTGAGTGCGGCAAGCAAAATCGTGAGCGCAATTTCGTTTGGCGTTTTCTGGCGGCTCGCGCCTTCGACCAGGGAAATCATGCGATCCAGGAAACCTTCGCCGGGGTTGGCCGTGATGCGGATTTTGATTTCGTCGGAGAGCACGCGCGTGCCGCCGGTGACGGCGCTGCGGTCGCCGCCGGTTTCACGAATCACCGGCGCGGATTCGCCGGTAATGGCGGATTCGTCCACCGACGCCGCGCCGAGGATGACCTCGCCGTCGGCCGGGATGACCTCGCCGGCGCGAACCAGAACGAGGTCGCTTTTTCGAAGGGAGGCGGCGTCCACGGTTTCGATCAAGCCATTGGCGTTGAATTTGTTTGCGTTCGTGCGGGTGCGGGTCTGGCGCAGCGCCCGGGCCTGCGCCTTGCCACGGCCTTCGGCGACGGCCTCGGCAAAATTCGCAAACAAGACGGTAAACCAGAGCCACACGGCAATTTGCGCGACGAACAGGGTCTGGCCGGGTGAACGGAAGGCATCCCCGGTACAGATCGCCGCGCCGATCAGCGTGACAAACATGACAGGATTTTTCACCATCAGCCGCGGGTCGAGCTTTTTAAAGGCGTCGCCGACGGCCGGGACGAGAATCTTCGGGTCAAAAACGGATACGGATTTCATGGGCATACAATGCGGGTTAAAACTGGCTGCCTTTCAGCATCAGGAAATGTTCGACAATCGGGCCCAGCGTGAGCGCGGGCAGAAACGTGAGCGCACCGACGAGAATCACCGTGCCGACGAGCAACGCGACAAATGTGATGCCGGTGACCGGAAAAGTTCCGGCGTTGGCGGGAATGATTTTCTTCTTTGCGAGCGACCCGGCGAGCGCGAGCAGCGGCACAATCATGCCAAAGCGGCCGAGCAGCATGTCGACGCCGAGCGTCGTGTCATACCACGGCGTGTTCGCGTTGAGACCGGCGAAGGCGCTGCCGTTGTTGCCCGCGCCGGACGTGTAGGCGTAGAGGATTTCGCTCAAGCCGTGCGGGCCGTTGTTATTCAAGCCGGCCTTGCCCCAGTCGCTCACCGATGCCCAAGCCGTGAATCCCAAGATGATGAAGGCGAGGATGACGAACGCCAGCAACACCATCTTCACGTCATAGGCCTCGATTTTTTTGCCGAGATATTCCGGCGTGCGCCCGACCATCAACCCGGCGATGAACACCGTGAGGACGACAAAAATCAACATGCCGTAAAGTCCCGCGCCGACGCCGCCGAAAATCACCTCGCCGGTCTGGATGTTGAAGAGCGGCACAAGCCCGCCGAGCGGCGTGAATGAGTCGTGCATGGAATTCACGGCGCCGCACGAAGCGTCGGTGGTCACCGTGGCAAACAACGCGGAATCCAGAATCCCGAAGCGGACTTCCTTGCCTTCCATATTGCCGCCGGCAGCGGCGACACCCAGTTGCTGATGAATCGGATTGCCCCTGGCTTCCGCCCACGAGCAGACGAGCACACCGGCGAGAAACATCGCGAACATCGCCGACCAGACTGCCCAGCCGTGCCTTTGATTTTTGGTTTCACGACCGAGGTGATAGGTCAGCGCGCTGCCGATGCACAGGAGCGCGAGCATCTGGAAAAAGTTCGATAGCGGCGTGGGGTTTTCAAATGGGTGCGCCGCGTTGGCATTGGTGTAGCCGCCGCCGTTGGTGCCGAGCATTTTAATGGCGACCTGCGATGCCATCGGGCCTTGGACAATGGTCTGCGTGTCGAGCGTCTGGTTCACCATGACCGGATTGCCTTTGGCATCCACAACCGGCTTGCCGTTCGCGTCGGTTTTCTGGAGGGAAATGGTCTGCGGCTCGATGAGTTTGGCAACGGTGTAAGGCTTGAAATTTTGAATCATGCCCTGCGACACAAAAAACAACGCGAGGACAAAGCAAATCGGGAGCAGCAAATAATAAGTGATGCGCGTCAGGTCCACCCAGAAGTTGCCGATGGTCTGGGCCGTGTGCCGCGCGATGCCGCGCACGAGCGCCGCCGCGACGGCGATGCCGACGGCGGCGGAGAAAAAGTTATGGATGGCCAGCGCGACCATTTGCGAGAGATACGACATCGTGTTTTCGCCGCCGTAACTCTGCCAGTTCGTGTTGGTGGTGAAGCTGACGGCGGTGTTGAAGGTGAGATGCGGTGAAAGCGCGCCGAAGTGTTGCGGATTGAGCGGCAGATATTGCTGCAAGCGAAGGATCGCATAAGTGAACAGGCAGCTTACGAGGCTGAAAATCAGCATCGCGAACGTATATTGTTTCCAGTCGTGTTCTTTTTCCGCGTCCACGCGCAGCACGCGGTAGGTGAGTTTTTCCATGGGCCGTAAAATGGGGTCGAGCCAGGTGCGGCCGGCCGGATTCAATACGCGGTTGATGTACAAACCAAGCGGTTTGGTGACGAGGACGAGCGCGGCGATGTAAACCGCCAGTTCCAACCATTGATGGGCGTTCATGGCAGTTGATTAAAATTTTTCCGGGCGGAGCATGGCCACGATGAGATACACGCAGAGCGCCACGGAAATAATTCCCAGAATGAGGTTTTCCATAAATGTCTCCTAAAGTTTTTCGCAGCCTCGTGCGTATAGCGCAAAGGCGGCAAAGAACAGCACCGTTAATCCGACATACACGATGTCCAGCATAATCACCTTTTAGCAGGCAAATGCGGTCGCGATTCAATCACGACAACACCAGCCGGTTTATGTCTGGGTGAACTTGGAGGCCGCGGACTTCACGGCTCAGAGGCTCGCCCTTCCAAATGCCTGCGAGATTAGCTGTCGGGCTTGGCCTTGAAAGTGGCCTTGGCTCGCGTTACCGCGCGCCGTTCGCCCCCTCCTCAAGCTGCCTTGAGGAATTTGGGTCTCCCGTATCGGTTTGCAGGAAGGCAAACCGATTTAGGCTGCAACGTCGGAATAAAATCATCTTTGTCTTGGTTTGTCAAATCTCCGACGAAATCAGCCACGTAATAGATTGATGTAGAGCGGAATAAAAATGCAACAACGTTTTGTCAAATCTCAACGAAATCAGCCACAGACCCACAGAGTCGCGGAGAAAATCAATTAGTTTCAAAGCTCCGGGTCTCTCTGACTCTGTGACAAATTTGTTTTGCCAAAGGACATGCAACCGCGTCTAAATTTGCACGCGCCATGCAATGACAGCCCGAATCAGAATCTTGTCCGCATTCATTTGGCTGACGGCAACAATGCTATTTGCCGGGGAGGCGACTTACGTACCGGCGACCGTCAACCCGCCGGCGCCCCTGCGCGAATTTCGCGGGGCCTGGATCGCCACGGTCGCGAATCTCGACTGGCCGTCCAAACCCGGCCTCAGTGTCGCACAACAAAAGGCCGAGTTGATTGCGCTGCTCGATCGCGCCGTGCAATTGAAGCTGAACGCCGTGATTTTCCAGGTCCGCCCGATGGCCGACGCCGTTTATGCCTCGCCGCTCGAACCCTGGTCGGAATTTCTCACCGGCACGATGGGCCGGGCGCCGCAGCCGTTTTATGATCCGCTGGCCTTCGCGATTGCGGAAGCCCACCAACGCGGCTTGGAATTGCACGCGTGGTTCAATCCCTTTCGCGTGTCACTCCCGCCCGCGCAGGTCAGATCGCCGGTGGCGTTGAATCACATTTCCAGCACCCATCCCGAACTGGTCCGCCGCTACGGCAATCTGCTCTGGCTCGACCCCGGCGAACCCGCCGCGCGCGAATACGTCCTGCGCGTCGTCATGGATGTGGTGAAACGCTACGACGTGGATGGTGTCACGTTTGACGATTATTTCTATCCCTATCCGGACAAGGACGCGGCGGGGCGCACCATGGATTTTCCCGATGACGCAAGCTGGCGGAAATACGGTGTGCCGAGCGGAATGAGCCGCGACGAGTGGCGGCGCGCAAACATCAATCAATTCATCCAAAACGTCTATCATTCCATCAAGGCGCTGAAGCCGTGGGTGAAATTCGGCATCAGCCCGTTCGGCATCTGGCGTCCGGGGTTTCCGAAGCAGGTTCAGGGCCTGGACGCCTACGCAAAACTTTACGCCGATTCGCGCCTGTGGCTCGCCAACGGCTGGCTGGATTATCTTTCGCCGCAACTGTACTGGCCGGTTGATTCACCGCAGCAAAGCTTTCCCGTTCTGCTCAATTGGTGGTCGGCGCAAAACGTCAAACATCGCCATCTCTGGCCGAGCTTGAATGCCGTCAACGTCGGCGCCAAATGGAAACCGGAAGAAATCGCGCGGCAAATCCAGGTTGTGCGCAATCAACCCGGCGCCAGCGGGGAAATTATTTACCATTTGCGCAACCTGCTTGAAAACCGTGCGCTGGCCGACGTCCTTCGCGCCCAATACCCGCAGCCCGCGCTCGTGCCCGCCTCGCCGTGGCTGGATTCCATTCCGCCGGACCAGCCGAAACTGACGGTCACGATTGAAAATTCCGGCGCGCGCTGCGCATTGGGAAATTGCCGGCGGCAAACCGGCATGGTTGTGGATCCTGCAATTTCGAAGCAACGGTGCCTGGACGACGGAAATTCTGCCGGCGAATCAAACGACGCAAACTTTTTTCGGCTCCCAGCCGGACGTCATTGCCGTCAGCGCGGTGGACCGGTTGAGAATGAAGGCGAGCCGGCCGCGCTTAAAAAGGGCACTCCGCCGACGGTGCGCCAGAGCGGCAAAGGAGCCAGCTTGGACTGGCGGAGGAATTCGAACCACTGAACCGCGGTCAAATCAAGAGTGGTTTTGGAAGGGCTGTAAGCCGAATTCTGTCTGCGCTCTTGCGAGCGGAGAGAATCATTTGTCTCAGCAGCCGATACCCGGAACCCGTTTCGCTTTCGCGAAACCTGGAGCGGGCCGCTCCGGGATTCCCTATTTGGCCTTGCACCCGATGGGGTTTTCCGTGCCGCGTCGCTTGCGCTTCGCGCGGTGCGCTCTTACCGCACCTTTTCACCCTTGCCGCAACCATACGAAACTGCGGCGGTCTGTTTTCTGTGGCACTGTCCGTCAAAAAGTCTTTCAACTTTCCGCCCGCGTGTATCTCTGTTTGGCGGCCGTCATGAACCGCCGCTACCAGTTACGCGGCATCGCGCCCTTTGGTGTTCGGACTTTCCTCCCCCGGCTCGCGCCGGAAGCGATTCTCCGCCCTTCCAAAACCACTCCAATATAAAGTGATGGGTGACGGGTGACAAGTGACAAGAAATCATGGGCGGCAACTGAAAAGCTCCCGTCGCCTGTTATCTGCCACGGGGCACTGATTTTTTACTCCGCCGCCGCCAGGGCCATGTCGCGGGTGTAATACAAAATCCGGCCGCAGTTGATGCAGGCGACGATTTCCTTCTGCCCCTGGCAGGTGACGAGAATCTGCGCGGGCAATTTCATGTGGCAGCCGCCGCAAACACCGTGATGCACGCCCACGACGACGTTGTCGCCCTTGCTCTTCAACAGCCGCTCGTAACGCGCCCGCGCCACTTCGTCCACCGCCGCCGCCAGTTCCGCGCGTCCGCTTTGCAGTTCAGCGAGTTCCTTTCTCAAATTTTCCTCGCGCTGATTCAGTTGCGCGGCTTGATCGTCCACCAGCTTCTTTGCCTCGCCGGCCTCCCGGGTCGCGCGGGCGACCTCCTTTTGCGACGGCCTCGGCCTGCTCCATCAACTCAATTTCCTGGTCCTCGATTTTGACGATGGCCTCCTTGCACATCGTCAATTTCATGGGCGAGCGCGCGGTATTCCTCGTTCTTGCGCGTCTGCAACTGCTGGTTGGCGTATTTCTCGATCTGCGTTTTCTTGCCCCTCGACATCCAGTTCGAGCCGCTTGCGTTCGGTCTCGATGTGTTTGAGGCGGAGTTTGGCGGCGTCCAGTTGCGCTTGCGCCGTGGCGGCCCGGGCGCGGAAGGTTTCGCGTTCGGGCGCGATGTGGCCGAATTCCTGTTGGACGCGGGAAATTTTCCGGTCGCGATCCTGCAAAATCAAAAGTTTCTCAATCGTCTCCAGCATTGAACGGCAAAGACTAGCCATCGCCGGCACATAAGTCAATGCGGCTTGACCTTTCCCACTTAAAGGGTATTCTATCCGGCTCGGTTCAATCGAGTTTTGAGTTTTTAATTCTGAATTCTTAGTTGAAGAGGAAAATCGCCGGATCGAAATTTAAAATTTAGAACTTAAAATTAACAATTTAACAAAATGCAGCACATCAGAAACATCGCCATCATCGCGCACGTGGACCACGGCAAGACGACGCTCGTGGATTGCCTGCTCAAGCAGTCCGGCACCTTCCGCGCCAACCAGCATGAGTCCCAGGATGAGCGCCTGATGGATTCGATGGATTTGGAAAAGGAAAAGGGCATCACCATCCGCGCCAAGAACGCCGCGTTCAAATACAAGGATTATCACATCAACATCGTGGACACGCCCGGCCACGCGGATTTCGGCGGCGAGGTCGAGCGCATCATGAACATGATTGACGGCGTGCTGCTCGTCGTGGACGCCGCCGAGGGCCCGCAGGCGCAGACGCGCTTCGTCCTGCGCAAGGCGCTGGAGGCCGGGGCCAAGCCGATCGTGGTCATCAACAAGATTGACCGCGAAAACGCCAATCCGAAGAAGGTGCTCGACGAGGTTTTTGAATTGTTCATTTCGCTGAATGCCACGGACGAGCAACTGGATTTTCCGTTTGTCTACTGCTCGGCCAAGGCCGGCTACGCGAAGATGGATTTGAGTCACGTCAGCGGGACGATGGAGCCGTTGTTTGACGCGATTGTGAAACACATCCCGTCCCCGCGCGCCAAGGCGGGCGATGGCTTTCAGGTCCTGGTGGCGAACCTTGATTACTCGGATTACCTCGGCCGAATCGCGTTTGGCAAGATCATGGCGGGCAAGGTGAAGGTGGGCGACCCGGCGTGCTGCCTGCACGGCCACGGCAAAATCACCCAGGGCAAAATCACGATGATTTATCACTTCGAGGGTTTGAAACGCATCGAAGTGCAGGAGGCGCACGCGGGCGACATTGTCGGCGTCACCGGGTTCGAGGACGTGTTCATCGGCGAGACCATCGCGGACAAGCCGGAACGCGGGGCGCTGCCGTACATCCCGATTGACCCGCCGACGATTCAAATGGAATTCGCCGTGAACGATGGTCCGCTCGCCGGCAAGGACGGCAAGCTGGTCACCGCGCGGCACATCTGGGAGCGGCTGCAAAAGGAAATTCGCACGAATGTTGCGTTGCGCATCAAACAGACCAGTGATCCCAAAATTTTTGAGGTCGAAGGCCGCGGCGAAATGCAGATAGCCATTCTGGTCGAACAGATGCGGCGCGAAGGCCACGAGGTGCTGGTTTCGCGCCCCGAAGTGCTCTACAAAAAGGACGCCCGGGGCAACATGCAGGAGCCGATTGAAAAGTTGTTCCTCGAAATCCCGCAGGAATTCATGGGCGTCATCATGGAGAATCTTTCCGGCCGCAAGGCGGAAATCACCAACATGAACCATCATGGCGACCAGGTGACCATCGAGGCGCTGATTCCCATGCGCGGATTGATTGGGTTCGAGACCGATCTGGTGAACCAGACCCGCGGCCTCGGCGTGATGAGCCATCTGTTTCACGAATACGGTTCCGATCGCGGGGAGATTGCCGCGCGCAAGAACGGTTCGCTCGTGAGCATGGAAAGCGGCGAGGCGATGGCCTACGCCCTGAACATGATTCAGGAACGCGGCCGGCTGATGGTGGAACCGGGTGACGCCATTTACGCCGGCATGATTGTGGGCGAAAACGCGCGCGAAAACGACATCCCGGTAAATCCCTGCAAGGCGAAACGGCTGACCAACATGCGTTCGCAGGGCGACGGCAAGGGCATCCAACTCAGCCCGCCGTTCAAGCTCTCGCTCGAACGCGCGCTCGAATACATCGGCTCCGACGAATACGTCGAGGCCACGCCGAAGAATCTCCGGCTCCGCAAAAAGATCCTCGACGAGACCCAGCGCAAACGTTCGGAGAAGTCGCGTGTGATAAAAATCCTGACGGAGTAACAGCCCGCTCGCTGCGCCTACTGTTTGCCTTTGACCAGCGTCTCAACCACGTGCGGATCGGCCAGTGTGGTAATGTCGCCGATCTGGTCGGTTTGGTCCTCGGCAATTTTGCGGAGGATGCGGCGCATGATTTTGCCGGAACGCGTCTTCGGCAGGCCGGGCGCGAATTGGATTTTGTCCGGCACGGCAATCGCGCCGATTTCCTTGCGGACGTGCGCGGCGAGTTCCTTTTTCAATTCTTCGCTGTCGGCGATGCCGTCCTTGAGCGTCACAAAGGCGTAGAGCGCCTGGCCTTTGATGTCGTGCGGCATGGGCGCGACGGCGGCTTCGGCCACCTTCGGATGGCTCACCAGCGCGCTCTCGACTTCCGCCGTGCCGATGCGATGGCCGGAGACGTTCACCACGTCGTCCACGCGGCCCATCAGCCAGTAATCGCCGTCGGCATCCACGCGGCAGCCGTCGCCGGTGAAATACATGTTCTTGAACGTCGTGAAATAGGTGTTGATGAAACGGTCGTGGTCGCCCCAGGTGGTGCGCATGATGCCGGGCCACGGTTTTTTGATGCAGAGCTTGCCGCCTTCGTTCGGCGCGCATTCCGTGCCGTCATCGCGCAACACCACCGGCTCGACGCCAAAGAACGGGCGGTTTGCGCTGCCGGGCTTCAGCGTGTTCACGCCGGGCAGGGGAGTGATCATGATGTCCACCGGTCTCGGTCTGCCACCAGGTGTCCATGATCGGGCAGCGGCCCTTGCCGATGTGCGTGTGATACCACATCCACGCTTCGGGATTGATGGGTTCGCCGACGGTGCCGAGCACGCGCAATGAACTCAAATCGTATTTGTTCGGCCATTCATCGCCGAGCCGGATGAGCGCGCGGATGGCCGTCGGCGCGGTGTAAAAGCTGAGTTAACCTTGAACTTCTCCACAATTTTCCAGAAACGCCCGGCGTCCGGCAACGTCGGCACGCCTTCAAACATCAATGTCGTCGCGCCATTGCAGAGCGGGCCATAAACAACGTAGCTGTGGCCGGTCACCCAGCCGATGTCCGCCGTGCAGAAATAAACGTCGTCGTCGTGGATGTCGAAAACGTATTTGTGCGTCAGCGCGGTCCAGAGCAGATAACCGGCGGTGCTGTGGACGACGCCCTTGGGTTTGCCGGTCGAGCCGGACGTGTAAAGGATGAACAGAAAATCCTCGGCGTTCATCTTTTCCGGCGGGCAATCCGCCGACGCCTTCGCCATCAAATCGTGATACCAGACGTCGCGGCCGGAGACGAAGTTGCACGGCTCGTCGTTGCGCTTGATGACGATGACTTTTTCGATGCTCGGAGTTTTCTTCAACGCTTCATCGGCGATGGCCTTGAGGGGGATGCTTTTGCCGCCGCGCAATGAAACGTTCGCGGTGATGAGCAGCCTTGCACGTGGAATCGTTGATGCGGTCGGCCAGCGAATCCGCGCTGAACCCGCCGAAGACGACGGAATGAATCGCGCCGATGCGCGCGCAGGCGAGCAGGGCGACGGCGGCTTCGGGAATCATCGGCAGGTAAATCGCCACGCGGTCGCCCTTTTTGACGCCGAGCGATTTCAACGCGTTGGCGAACTTGCAGACCTCCGCGTGCAGTTCCGCGTAGGTGATTTTTTTCACCTCCTCCTCCGGTTCGCCCTGCCAGATGATGGCGATTTTGTCGCGCGTCTTGGTCTTCAAATGGCGGTCGAGGCAGTTGACGGTCAAGTTCAGCTGGCCGTCCTCGAACCAAGTGTGCTGGATGATGCGCGCGTCGGTGTCCCAGGTGAATTTTCGCGCGACAGTCGGCTGCTTGAACCATTCCAGCGTGCCGCGCCTGTTCCAGCCAGAACTCATCCGGCTCGCGAATCGAGCGTTCATAAAGGGCATTGATATTGCGCGGCGTTGAGGTGCGCGCGCTTCAAAATTTCCGGCGGCGGCGGGAAGGTGCGCGTTTCCTGGAGCAACGAATCAGTCGAAATGGCCTTGTTTGACATCGTCATGCGCGTTTCGGTTTTGAGCATTGTCGGCAAAACTAATTGTTTCTGTCAATCGTGGTAATGAAGTTCGGAGGGGGTTCGCGCGAGGAATGCAAAATGATTTTCTTTCTGATTGTTGCCGGCGCCAGTCGCGCGGATGTTGACAAACATGGTTTTCTCCGCAAGTTTCCTCGCACGACATGGGCAAGACACTCATCATCGCGGAGAAACCATCGGTCGCCGGCGACATTGCCAAGGCGCTCGGCGGCTTCAAGAAGGTTGAAGATTACTACGAGAGCGACAAGTATGTCGTCTCGTCGGCGGTCGGTCATCTGCTCACCATCATTCCACCCGAAGGCGTCGAGGCGGCGCGCGGCAAATGGACGTTCAAATGTCTGCCCGTCATCCCGCCGCATTTTGACCTGCTGCCGATTGAGCGCAATGAGAACCGGTTGAAGGTCTTGAAAAAGCTGATCAAGCGCGATGACGTGGACGCGCTCATCAACGCCTGCGACGCGGGGCGCGAGGGCGAACTGATTTTCCGCAACATTGTCAAGTTTACGAAAGCGAAACAGCCTATCAAGCGCCTCTGGCTGCAATCCATGACGCCCGCGGCGATTCGTGAAGGGTTCGAGCGTTTGCGGGAGGATGACGTCATGCTGCCGCTGGCCGACGCGGCGTACAGCCGGTCGGAAGCTGACTGGCTGGTGGGCATCAACGGCACGCGCGCGATGACGGCGTTCAACTCCAAGCTTGGTGGTTTCTTCAAGACGACCGTTGGCCGCGTCCAGACGCCCACGCTGGCCATCGTGGTCGAGCGCGAGGCGAGGATCCGCAAATTTGTTCCGCGCGATTTTTGGGAGGTCATCGGCACGTTCGACGCGGCGGTGGGGCAATATCCCGGGCGCTGGTTCGATGAAAAATTTTCCAGGGGCGACGGCAAGAACGGCGACGACCAACTCAAGCCCGAACGCCTCTGGGACAAGGCCCAGGCCGATGCCATTCACGACAAGTGTCTCGGCAAGCCGGGCATTGTGACCGAGGAGAGCAGGCCGAGCACGTCGCTGTCGCCGCTGCTTTACGATTTGACCAGTTTGCAGCGCGACGCGAACTCGCGCTTTGGGTTCAGCGCCAAGAACACACTGGGGGTGGCGCAGGCGCTGTACGAGCGGCACAAGGTGCTGACCTATCCGCGCACGGATTCGCGCGCATTACCGGAAGATTACCTCGGCACGGTGAAAAAAACCTTGGAGATGTTATCCGGCCGCACCCCCGGCAGCGGGACCGCCTTCGTGACCCGCTATGCAACATTCGCGTCGAACATTCTTGAAAATGACTGGGTACGCCCGAACAAGCGAATTTTCAACAACGCCAAGGTTTCCGATCACTTTGCCATCACGCCGACCACGCAGGCGCCGCGCGGCCTGTCCGAGCCGGAACAAAAAATTTACGACCTGGTGATGAAACGGTTTCTCGCGATTTTCTACCCGGCCGCCGAATTTCTCGAAACCACGCGTATCACCCGCGTCGAGGGCGAGCCGTTCAAGAGCACCGGCAAGGTGCTGGTGACGCCCGGCTGGCTGACGGTTTATGGCAAGGAAGCGCAGACCGAGGATGCCGCGAACCTGGCGCCGGTCAAGCCGAACGAAACCGTCCAAACCGGCGCCATCGAGGTGAAACCAAGCGTCACCAAGCCGCCGCCGCGTTACACGGAAGCGACGCTGCTGTCGGCGATGGAAGGCGCGGGCAAACTGGTGGAGGATGATGAACTCCGGGAGGCCATGCACGAGAAAGGTCTTGGCACGCCGGCCACGCGCGCGGCCATCATCGAAGGACTGATTTACGAGCAGTATATGCATCGCAACGGGCGCGAGTTGCAAGCGACGGCGAAGGCGTTTTCGTTGATGGAACTGCTCAACGGCCTCGGCATCGCCGAATTGACCAAGCCGGAACTGACCGGCGATTGGGAATTCAAGCTGCATCAAATCCAGCGCCGGCAAAAAAGCCGCGCTGAATTCATGTCCGAAATTGCCGGCATGACGCGGCACATCGTGGAATGCGCCAAAAAATACGAGCACGATACGATTCCCGGGGACTTTGGCATTCTGAAAACGCCCTGTCCCAAATGCGGCGGCGAGATTCACGAAAAATACAAACAGTTTCAGTGCGAGAAATGTGACTTCGCCATGTGGAAGACCCTGTGCGGCCGCATGTTCGAAATCGAGGAAGTGGAGAGGCTTATTACGGAAAAGCAAATCGGCCCGCTGCAAGGGTTCCGCAGCAAGATGGGCAAACCGTTCGCCGCGGTGCTGAAAATGAACGGCGAGTTCAAGATTGAATTTGATTTTGGCAACGACCAAAAAAACGCCAACGGCGAGGCCGCCGCCCCGGTGGATTTCACCGGCAAGGAACCGCTGGGGAAATGTCCGAAGTGCGGCGCGCAGGTTTTCGATGCGGGAATGAATTACCTTTGCGAAAAGGCGACCGGCGCGGACCGGGCGTGCGATTTCCGTTCCGGCAAAATTATTTTGCAGCAGGAAATCGCGCCGGAGCAGATGAAAAAGCTGCTGGAAACGGGCAAGACCGATTTGCTGACGAAATTCGTTTCCAAGCGAACCGGGCGCGCTTTCAAGGCGTTTTTGGCGGCCGGGAAGGACGGCAAGGTCGGGTTTGAATTTCCGCCGCGCGAAGGCCGCCCCAAGAAATCCGATCAGCCCCGGGAACCGGCGCAAAAAATTGATTTCACCGGCAAGGAACCGCTGGGCAAATGTCCGCGGTGCGGCGGCAATGTGTTCGAGACCGATGCGGCTTATGTCTGCGAAAAATCGCAGGCGGACAAAAAGCCGTGCAAATTCAAGGTCGGCAAAACAATCCTGGAACAGCCGATTGAAGCGCCGCAGTTGCGGAAGCTGCTGGGCGCGCACAAGACCGATCTGCTCAACCAGTTCATTTCCAAGGCCGGGCGGCCCTTTCCGGCGTATCTGGTGATGGACGACAGGGGCAAGGTCACATTTGAATTTCCGCCGCGCGAAGAGGCGCCGCCAGCGGCGGTGTAGCCGTCGACCTGAGTCGGCTCATTATTTCGCGGGCGATTTTTCGATGGAGCCGGCTTGCGTCGGCGGCTCCGACGAAGTCTTATCCGCACATTTCACGGATAACGCGGATTGAAATCATCTGCGAAATCAGCGTAATCTGCGGTTGAAGTGAAAAGCGAACCCGCCAATCCCAGTTCCGAAATCCGCGACCAGTGGGTTCACAAATTCCTGGCGCACCTGGCGACGGACCGTGGCGCTTCGGCCTACACGCAACGAAATTATCAGCAGGCGTTGACTGAATTTGCACGCTGGCGCGCTGAAAGGCCAAAGTCTGAAGTCCAGAGTCCAGAGCCGGCGTCGGTTATTGCATGGGAAAAGCTCGAACGCGACGACTTCCGAAATTATTTGCGGTTTCTGGGGCGGAATAATTTGAGCCGGGCGGCGACGCAGCTCCGGTTTTCGGCGTTGCGGACGTTTTACAAATTTCTCATGCGGCACGGCGCGGTGGAATCCTTGCCGATTAAAAATCTGGCGCTGCCGAAAGTTGAAAAGCGCCTGCCGAAATTCCTGACAGTGCAGCAAATGAAGGACCTGCTGGCTGCTCCGGTGAGATGGCTCGAAACGCAGAAGCAAAGGAAAGGGCCGGGCCGTCCCATTTCAGCCGTTGCGTGTTTGCGCGACGTGGCGGTGCTGGAGACGATTTATTCGTGCGGTTTGCGCGTGAGCGAGTTATGCGGCCTGCGCGCGGAGGACATTGATTGGAGCGAGCGGCTTGTCCGTGTGCGCGGCAAGGGCAAAAAAGAGCGGCTCGTGCCGATTGGCGAGCCGGCGTGGAAGGCGATTCAAAAATATTGGGACGCATTGAAACAGCCGCCGTCCGGCCCGGCGCCGGTTTTTTTCGCGGAGACCAAAAAGGCCGCGCCGCTGAACCCGCTGCAACTGTCCCGCCGTTTGAAGCAATATCTGGCCATCGCGGGGCTTGATCCGGGCCTGACGCCGCACAAGTTGCGGCACAGTTACGCCACGCATCTGCTGGACGCGGGCGCGGATTTGCGGAGCGTGCAGGAATTGCTTGGCCACGCCCATTTGGTCACGACCCAGGTTTACACGCATGTCACGACCGAGCGGTTGAAAAAAGCCTACGATGCGGCGCATCCGCGGGCGTGAGCCCCTTGCGGTTTCTGATTGAAATTTCTTGAATGTGGGGCAAAATTGCTTGTCTAAGTAACCAAACGGTTAAAATGCGGCCGAAATATGAAAATTAAATTGCGAATCTTGACTTTTGCAACGGCAGTCTCGGCGGTTGTGTTGACGGGATGCCAGTATCCCAATGGTGAACCGAACAACACAGCGTCCGGGGCCTTGATTGGCGGAGCCATGGGCGCCATTGCCGGCGCGGCCATTGGCGGCCCTCGAAACGGCGGCGCGGGCGCGTTAATCGGCGCGGCGGCGGGCGCAATTACGGGTGGCGCCATCGGCAATTCGATGGATCAGGAACAGGCGGCCGAACTCCGCGCCCAAGCGCCTCAAACCTATGTGCGCGTGCAACAGGGACAGCCGTTGAGTATTTCGGACATCAAGGCGCTGGCCGAGGCGAAGGTGAGCGATGACATTATTATCAGCCAGATTCGCAATTCCCACACCGTCTTCCGTCTCAGCACGTCGGACATCATTGATCTGCACAACGCCGGCGTCAGCGAGAACGTCATCAATTTCATGATCAACACGCCAAGTCTGGTCGGGGATGATTCGGCGGCGCAGACTGCCACCGTCGTTGCCGAAGCGCCGCCGCCGCCGCCGGCGGAAACCGTAACGCTGGCGCCCGGACCGGGCTATGTGTGGATTGGAGGCGATTGGGTGTGGAACGGCCGATGGGTTTGGATGGCCGGTCATTGGGGGTTTCCACCATATCCCCATGCGGTCTGGGTGGGCGGCTATTGGGGACGGGGACCGCACGGTTGGTATCGGAGACCGGGACATTGGCGATGATTTGTTCCGTGAACTGGATTCTCGAAGTTTGAATTGGTGGACAAACTCAAGACCCGGCGGCTTTCGTTTCCGTTTTGTTGCTTGCGCTCCGTCCGAAGTGGGCGAGATTCTGCCCGTGAAGACATCCATGAACTTCCAACGCTCGGGCAGGACGGTGGCAATCTGGGGCGCTTTCGTGTTGTTGCTGTTTTTTCTTTTTGCAGCCGCACCATCTGCGCCGGCCCAGGCCACCGACGTCCTGACCTATCATAATGACAATGCCCGCACGGGACAGAACTTGAACGAGGAAATCCTGACGCCCGCCAACGTCAACACCAACCACTTCGGCAAATTGTGGGTCCTGGCCGCGGACGGTCTCGTGGACGCCCAACCACTCTATGCCGCGGGCGTTTCCATCCCGCTCAAGGGCATGCACAACGTCCTGTTCGTTGCCACCGAAAACGACAGCGTCTATGCCTACGATGCCGACAGCACCAATCTGTTCTGGCACGTCTCGATGCTGGGCACCAACGAAATGCCTTCCGACAACCGCGGTTGCAGCCAGGTGACCCCCGAGATCGGCATTACCGCCACGCCCGTCATTGACCGTCAACTCGGTCCCAACGGCACGATATTTGTCGTGGCCATGAGCAAGGACGGCTCAGGCAACTATTTTCAGCGCTTGCACGCGCTCGATCTGGCTACGGGCACCAACCGGCTGCCGGCGGTGACCATCGCCGCCCAATATCCGGGCACGGGCGATAACCACGTCGGCACCAATGTGGTATTCGATCCGGCCCAGTACAAGGAACGCTGTGGCCTGTTGCTGTTGAACGGTGTGGTTTACACCGCTTGGGCGTCACATTGTGATGACAGCCCCTACACCGGCTGGATTATCGGCTACAATGAACATACTTTGGCGCAAACCAGCGTGTTGAACATCACGCCGAACGGAAGCGAAGCCGCCATCTGGATGAGCGGTGCCGGCCTTGCGGCTGATACCGCCAGTAACATCTATTTTTTGGCCGGCAACGGCACATTTGACACCACGCTGACCACAAACGGTTTTCCCGACCAAGGCGATTACGGCAATGCCTTCATGAAACTCTCAACTACCAGCAACCAGCTCGCTGTGGCGGATTATTTCGACATGTCCAATACGATCTACGAAAGCAGTATTGACCAGGACCTTGGCTCCGGCGGCGCGCTTGTGCTGCCGGACATGATTGACGGGCTGGGGCACACGTGGCAGCTCGCCGTCGGCGCGGGCAAGGACGGCAATATTTATCTCGTGGACCGGACGAACATGGGCAAGTTCAATCCAACCAACGATAACGCCATTTATCAGGAACTCGACGGCGCGCTGTCGGGCGGCGTCTGGGCCATGCCAGCTTATTTCAACGGCTCGCTTTATTACGGCGCGGTCGGAAACCATCTCCAGGCTTTTCCATTCCAGAGCGCCCGGCTTGCCAGCCGCTCTTCGCAAACCGCCATTGCGTTCGCCTACCCTGGCACTACCCCGTCCATTTCAGCCAATGGCAATTCCAACGGCATCGTTTGGGCCACGGAAAACACCTCCCCGGCGGTCTTGCACGCATACGCGGCGACCAACCTCGCCCGTGAGTATTACAACAGCACCCAGGCTGCCGGTGGCCGCGACAATTTTGGCTCGGGCAACAAATTCATCACCCCGACGATTGCCAGCGCGCGGGTTTATGTCGGGACCATGACCGGTGTCGGCGTGTTCGGTCTGCTCGACCAGTCCACCCTGACGCCGCTGCAGACATGGCGGGACAATCACTTCGGCAACCCTTCAAACGTTGGCGCGGGCGCCAACGCCGCCAGCCCGGCCGGTGATGGCGTGCCGAACTTGATCAAATACGCCCTCGGTCTGGATCCATTCACACCGGCCACCGCCGCCCAGTTGCCGTTCGCCAGCATCCAACCTGACGGTGGCACGAACTATCTGACCCTGACCGTCAACCGTGCCGCTCAACCGTCCGACGTTACATACATCGTCGAAGTCACCAGCAACCTGCCGGGGGACTGGGTTTCCGGTCCGCCGAACACCGTGACACTCACGAACACGGTTACGCAACTGGTCGTGCGCGATAACACACCCGTGCCGGCTGTGACCATTCGGTTCATTCGTTTGCGCGTCACGAATCCCTAGCGCGAAGGAATTTTGGCGGCAGGCCGGCGCCCCGTCACATTACCGGTGTCTTGGCTTGCAGACGCTTCAGCGCGCCCACTTCCGCTCCATTCGTTCAGGTTTGGCATTCATCGCATGCTCCGCAACCCCGCGCGCCGGGCGCGAACGGCCAGTTGTCTGGCCTTTCGCGGCCCATATTTCCAAAACGAAAAAAATTGTTGCCGGGTGACATGCGGTTTCGGACTCCAGGTCGCCTTCCAATATTTTCGCACCTCGCTGTGGCGTCGCATCTCCACCTTCTGAACGCCGACGACGCTGGACGAACCTTTACGCCTCCGAATCTGCGCCCACCAATAGCGCTGCTTCCGTTTCGGCGGCCCCAATTTTGCCAGCAATTTCCGATACTGCTTTTGTGCCGCCGCCAGCGCCGGTTTTCGTCCGCCGTGTTTTTGGTCGGTGAAGAAGGCCGAATGGACTTTGCCCCGGCGCTGCAACCGCACAAAAAACCCGTGATTGCGTTTGGCCGGCTGGTCAATCCGGGAGATGCCCGGAGTTCGCGCAGAAGTATTCATAATACTCCTTTGAATCCTTTGCCTAAAATGGCTGAAAGTAAAGGCAAAGCTCGGCGGCGGTTTTCATAATCATGATTCGAGCAGGCAACACGAATTTCCCTCGACTCTCAACCCTCACCTTCGCGAAGCGTTGCGCCGCAATATATCCTACAGTGCGGGGTGAGCGGGCGTACCCCAACACGCAACCAGAAAAGATTACCAGTCAGCGGGTGGCGAAATTGCTTGCCGCTTCTTTTCAGCAAAGCGTAGTATATTTGACCGGTTCCGCAGTGACGATAGCTGGCTGGGTAGCTCAGTTGGTAGAGCAGAGGACTGAAAATCCTTGTGTCGGCGGTTCAATTCCGCCCCCAGCCACCACTCTCGATGCTTGGGCATCAATGAGTTGTGAAGGAACAAGGCGCGAACTGTCAGCAAAACTGTCAGCAGAAAGCGGACTTGGCGAAACTCCTGAAGTCCCCGCCAAAACTCCGCTGAAACTCTGACACGACTCGCTGGCGTGCGCTTGGCCGTGTCGGATTGTGTAAAGCTTACACAACACGGAGCGAGAGCATACTTACTCTGCTTCATAAAAAATATGAAGCAACGATTCCGTCTGTTCCGTCGCAACGGCATTTATTACACGCACGATGCGCAGACGGGCAAACAGGCAAGTCTGGAAACGCGTGACCGGTGTGAAGCCTACCAATTGTTCAGCGCGATAACGCAGGCTCATCGTCAGGCCCATTTGAATCTCCGGCTGGCGCGAACCTATCTCACGGCCACCGACCCGCTGGCGGCGACCCGCCCATGGCAGACCGCGATGGACGAACTCCTGAAATCCAAACATGGGAAATGGGGCGAACGCTGGGGCCGGGCCATAAAGGAAAAGCCGTTTGACCTGATCCGCAACCTGCCCATTATCGAAACCCAAGCCGAACACCTTTTGAAAGTGCTGCTCATCGGCACGGTGTCCACCAACGTGTATTTGCGGCGGATGCATAATTTTGTCTTGGACATGGGCTGGCTGCCCTGTCCGATTCTGCCCAAGCGTCAATGGCCGGCGGTCCGCTACAAGGAGAAGCGGGCCATCACGCACGAGGAGCATCTCACGATATTGAAAAATGAGAGGTTTGATGAGCGGCGAGCCTATTACCAATTGTGCTGGCATCTCGGCGGTTCGCAATCTGACATTGCCAATCTCCATGCGGGAGATGTTGACTGGCGGGATCACGTCATCAGCTTTGCCCGCAGCAAAACCAAGGTGGTTCAAATACAACATTTTGGTGAAGAAGTGGAAGCCATCCTGCGCAATCTGCCGAAAGAGGGACTGCTGTTTCCAAGCTTTGCCGCGATGGATGAAAAGCATCGTGCCTGTTGGTTCCAGGTTGTCTGCCGCCGGGTGGGGATCGATGGCGTCTCCCTGCATTCCTACCGATACGCATGGGCGGAACGGGCCAAGGTTTGCGGGTATCCTGAACGATTTGCCCAGGAAGCGCTCGGCCACAACAGCAAGGCCGTGCATCGGGCCTACGCGCGCAAGGCCAAGGTGAAGCTGCCGTCGCTTGAAGAATATGAAATGCGTGCTCGCCGGGGCGAGTTGATGGTTTTTCCCATGGCACAGGAAACCGAAACGAACCGGTCCTTGGTTTCCAGCCGGCGTGATTGAGCGGCATCGGCTCATGGGGGCTGGTCGCGGAGACCGGCCTTTTTCTGTGCATTTTTATTCCGCCAAAAAACGGCAATGGCATCGGACGCCTTGGACAGCCATTTTTCGTCGTGCCGCAGCGCCTCCAGCGCGTCGGCGGAAAAAAACTTGGTGCTGTTGGCGGCGGGATGCCCCAACGGTTTCAACAAGCCGGCATTGATGAGGATGGGAATTTCGTGCGGTTCAAATCCGAGATACCAGGCGGTCTCGTCAGAACTCATGCGCGCGGGAGGCAAGGACCGGTTTAGAAAAATGTCTTTGGTTTCTCGCATAACTAAATTGTCAAATTCTCACGGCAATCCGCCGGGATTGATTGATTGTTTTGGGCCCAAAGCCGGGCAAGTTTTGCGAATGCAAAATCTTAAGCGCAACCCACAGCGGCGGGCGGCGCTGTCAAGCCAGACCGCAGCGGGAGCGAGGAACGGCTTGTACAGCATGAGCCGTCCGACCGCTGTTTTTAAAGGCTGACCCAGATGCTGTAGCAAATAATCTATAATTTTGCCGATACCGCCCTTGCCATTGAGGATGAGGTCGAGTCGTTTAATCATATTGTTCTCCGGGTGGCAGCAGTTCAACTTTGGCGATGTGCGGTCCGCGAATTTTCGCTGGCGCACTTTCGTTTGGCGCAGGCAACGCACCGACGGTGGCGGCGGGCGTGGCAGGTAACGGGGCTTTAGCCGTGGCATTCGGCGCAGTTTTTCTCGTCGGTTTAAAGTTGGCATCTGGCATCGCACGACGCGCGGCAGACGGTTTGCGTCGTCTCTCCTTCAGGGTGCGGTGACAGAAGTTGATGACACAGGTGTCGGATGCTTTGATCCCGCATTGCGTCAACAATTCGCTGATGGCGCGGTAGGAAACACCGCGTTTGCGTAACGCAGCAATGTCCTCTTTGAGCGCGAGCAATCCTGAATCGTGAGACTTGGTGGTCCGCGCATATTGTGACGCCGCATGACGGAACCGGATTAACGCATCAGGCAGGATCGTGAGTTTGTTCATATTGAACTTGGTATGGCTGCCGCACAGTTGTTGGTGGCAAACAGCGCGGATGGCGTGGCATTTAAGTTGGCACCAAAGTGTCCATCAAACGGAGCGCCAATGTGCGCGCGAATGTTTGCTTCGGACGCCGGCTTGGCGTTGCAGCGCGGATTGCGCCACATCCTTCGCTGGCGAAGGGGTAAGGCTTCTTCTCTCTTAAACGGATTGAGATACATTTTGCCTCCTTTGTTGCAACAATTCGTCGCGCCAGTTTTTGAGTTGCTCAGCGACAATTTGAATGCGGCTGGTTTGTTCGATGGCGTTCACTCCGATTCGTCCGGCATAATGTTCGCCCAAGCTCGATTCCGGCATCTGCATGACGGAATGGGTGGCGTCCGTGTTGATGCGCTCACCGAGTTTGTTTAGAACTTCGATGGCGTTCAGTAATTCAGCAGTGGTTGGTGTTAGCATAAGTCAGAGGGAAACGCCGCGCGGACAACAGCCATTTACCCGGCTGCTTTCCAATGACGCGGACTGGTTCGTTATCATGCCGACCAGTGAAGCAGTTAGCTCCGGTCGTTTTGTGTAATCTTTACACAAAATGAAGGCCGGGATTTGGGAGGCTATTTCCCGTGCTGACGGCCAAGACCCAATACAATTTGACGAACGCCAGGGAATACTTTGAGGAACACCTGTGCGTTGGCGATTACTACGATGAAGGACAGCGCGTGGCCGGCCAGTGGATCGGGACGGGCGCGGAACAACTTGGCTTGTCCGGCAAAGTTCGCGCGGATGATTTCCTGCGGCTCTGTGAAAACCAGCATCCGGCCACAGGCGAGACATTGACGCAACGGCTGAACACGGTGCGGATCGGAAATGGAAAAGAGGAGGTCAACCGCCGGGTGTTTTACGATTTCACATTCTCGCCTCCCAAATCGGTTTCAGTCGCGGCTCTGGCTGGTGCAGATGAACGTATCATTGCGGCTCACGATCATGCTGTCTGGTCGGCATTGCGGGAACTTGAAACATTTGCCACAACCCGCGTTCGGGCTGGTGGCGGGCATGGCGACCGTTCCACCGGCAATTTTGCGGCGGCGTTGTTCACCCATGACACCTCGCGCGCCCTCGACCCGCATTTGCACACGCATTGCGTCGTGTTCAACGCGACCTTTGATCCAGTGGAGCAACGCTGGAAGGCACTGCAAAATTATGAATTGTTGCGCGCCCGAAAATTTACCGAGAACGTCTATTACCATGAACTCGCCCGTGAATTGCGGAGTTTTGGTTATCAGATTTGCAACCAAGCACGCGGGGATTTGGGTGAACAGGCTGACAAACTGGCTGATGAATATCTCCGGCTGGCAGAGCAAAAATCGTCCGCCGTGGTCGTTTCGCAGACCTGGGCGGAAGTCCACCGCGTCAACTCGCGCGTGCGCGATGCGCTGAAGTCCAAAGGATTGCTCGGCACAAATGATGTCACCGTTCAAGTGCTGGAAAAATCTGACCTGACGAATGCCCAAAAGCGCGATAAGCGTTTTTATCCGAAGGACGGTGTGATTGTGTTCAACCAAAAGGTTCGTCAGGCCGCTCCCGGAGCGAGCGGAAAATTATTGGGCATCGTAAAGATTGGCGTGCTGGTCGAGGTAGATGGCAAATGTGTCACCGTCGCCAACAAGCTGCTCGACAAAATCACCGTCTGTCTCCCGCGCGAAATCCCGATTGCGATGGGCGAGCGGCTGCACCTCAAGGCCAATCGCACCCTGGCTGCCGGTGGGCGGACCTCCAACGGGGAACTGGTCACGGTCCAAACTGTCCGCGCCGATGGCGGAATCGAATTGGCCGACGGCCGGATTTTGGGAAAAGGATTCCGGGAGTTCCTTCCCGGCTACGCGGTCACGTCGTATAATTCCCAGGGCAAGACCGTGGATCACGTTCTCTTTTCCGACTCCACCATCAAGGCGGCAACGAATGCCCAGCAATGGTATGTCACCATTTCACGCGGTCGGCGCGGCATCCGCATTTTCACGCCGGATAAAATTCAACTGCGTGAGAACCTGGTTCGCTCCGGCCACAGGCCGCTGGCATTGGAACTGGCACACGGTATTCGTCCGCGCCATGCCAACCGGCTTTGGGACCGGCTGCATGGTTATCTTCTCCGTTTCGGCCAGCAGGCAGCCGACACGTTTTGCCGCCTGAAAAAATCCCGCAGTCATAAACACCAACAAAAACATGAGCACAAAATCACCCGAATGTTACACCACTGAACCCCAAGCGAGTTGCATCCGCGTTGAAATGCCGACGGGCCGCATCTATCTGCTGCCGCTGGATCAATTCGCATTTGCCGAAATGGACAGCGACGGCAAGGAGCAACTGCTCCATTTGTCATTCGCAACGCATGAAATTATGGTTCGCGGCCACGCGCTCCGCCGGATTGAAACCGCCCTGCACCGGCTGGAATTGTCATTCATCACCACGTTGCCGGCGAAATATCATTCGCTGGTTGCCGAAGGGCAGCCTCGGATTCGGGACATTGTGGTCACAGAAATCAAGCCCGGCGATGAACCGAGCCAATTAAATTAACCATTAATTATTTGGCTCGTGGCTTCGGCCTGCGGTTCGGTGAACGGGTAAGTGTAGCGCAGGCGCAGAGACGCAGGAACGGAGCCGGAGCGAAACGACCGTCGCCGAACCGCAGGCGGAAAGCCCGCCGATTATTCGGCATCAGGAATGCCGCTCGTGACGAGCGCGCTTTGTTGCGGACGGAAACGGCGCGGTCGTGAGGGGCACAGGGCCGACCGGCAGCCGGTGATGGGAGCAAGAAAGCGCGTTGGTCACGGCGGTGTTCAAAATTCGTTTTCCAGAGCAAAAGATTTCGGCAATTTGCATAACCGGCGTTGGTCGCCGATAAAAAAGTTAAACTTTTTTATCTCCTTGAAAACATTGAATGAAAACGGTGTCGAAACTGAAAAACAGCCAAGTCGCCCCGCGTAAAATCAGCGTGCTTTTGTGTCAAGTGTCGGCGGCAACAGTGGTTTTGTTCAATGTTTGCAGGGCATCGGACACTCAATTCGCCGTTCAACAAAAGCGCGACTGATAAAATAGTGGTGTCGTTGAATGAATCAGCGACGCAACCAGGAAAGCAAATTATGGAAACAACTGAAATGACGGACACACTCAAAAGCATCAACACAACTCCACATCTATGCCGGAGCAAGGTAAAACAAACCGCGCTGGAAATTGCCGCCGCGATCCGCCCGGCCAATAAATTTAGCCGAGTTGGCATGAGCTTCGTTGAACGCATCGAAGCGAAAGTCCGCGCTGCCAAGACCGGCAAACGCACCAGTCTCGGCACCACCAATGAAGACGATGCCCGGCAGGTCATCGAAGCCAAGAATAATTCCGAACGCCACCGGTGATCATTGTTTGAACAGTTTATTCCGACTCCTGCGCTGGGGTGAACACCCCATAGTGCCACTCAAGGTTGCGATTTATAGTTATTGGGGTGATGAAACAAATTGGCCGGTTAAAATCCTAAAATCGCAATGAATTTACTGATCAAAATTCCTGTTCTGCTTTGTTTGCTGGCTGGCACAACCGTGTCGGTGCAGGCACAAGCGGCGGTTCCGCCGCCGATGCCAGCCTATCAAGCGCTGCCCGCCGCGCAGTTGGACCAGTTGTTCGGACCGATTGCGCTATATCCCGACCCGTTGATTGCCGAAATTCTGCCAGCGTCCACATTTCCCACCCAAATCGTGCTCGCCGACCGTTATATCACTGGCGGCGGTGATCCCAACCAGATTGACCAGCAACCCTGGGACGCCAGCGTTCGGGCGGTGGCCCGTTATCCCAGCGTGTTGAAATGGATGGATGACAACCTGAATTGGACGACCCAGACGGGACAGGCATTTCTCAATCAACAGCCGGACGTTATGAACTGCATCCAACGGCTGCGCGCCACGGCTTCCAAACTGGGGAACTTGCAATCCTCGCCACAGCAACAGGTGATTGTTGACGGCAGTGACATTGAAATTGTTCCGGCGAATCCCCAGGTGATTTATGTGCCGGTCTATCAGCCGGACCAGGTTTATTATGACGCCGCGTATGGCGCGCCTTTCATCACCTTTGGCATCGGCTGGCCGTTCGGTTTATGGATGGATTATGATTGTGACTGGGGAGCTGGCAATCTCATTTTCTGGGGCAATGGCTATTCGCGTCCGGCCAACTGGTGGCACGAATCATCACGCCAGCGGGACATGGGGCATACGGGCGTGTGGCGATCAGATTATCATCCCGGCGCGGTCGCGGTCAACCGGGGCGACCGGGGTTATGGCGGTAACGCAATATCGCATTCGCCGTCTCCGGCGGTCATACGCCAGGAACTGTCCCGCCCGGCTTCACAAAACATCGAACATTCAACCAGCATTTCCCGTCCCTCGCCGGCTCCCGATGAACACGCCGCAGCCATCAACCGGCCGGAATCAAACGGGGCGTTCATTGGCATACAAAGTCCGAGTGACACGAGAACTTATAGCAACCGCGGCCAGCAAAGCATGCAGTCGATCACCCATTCTGCGCCGGTTTCACGGCCGGCACCTTCTGGTGGTGGCGGTTTCAGCGGCGGTGGCAGCCATGGCGGTGGTGGTGGCGGTGGACGTGGTGACAAGCGCTAATTCTAATTCCTATGATTTTCAAAACCATTTCGCCGATGAAAATAAAAATATTTACAGGATTGCGTCCGGCTTCAATGCTGGCAATGGGACTGGGTTTGATGTTGCCCATTTGCGCCGCTGCGCAAGAGGAACAGACTTTTAATTCACCGAACGACGCCGTCAACGCGTTGGTGGCGGCAGCCACCAATCATGATACCAACGCGCTGCATTCAATTTTCGGTCCGGCAGGTCTTGGATTGATTTCACCCGATGTGGTCCAGGCCACCGAAGAATATACGATGTTCGTCCAGCACCTGACGGAAAAAACTGCGCTAACCACCAATTCAGATTCCAACATCACGTTGGAAGTTGGAACGAACGGCTGGCCGTTTCCCATTCCGCTGGTGAAGCAGAATGACCAGTGGTTCTTCGATACCGCCGCCGGCAGTGAAGAAATTCTGGCCCGACGCATCGGCCGGGACGAAATCGGCGCGATCAATATTTGCAATGCGTATGTGGACGCCCAGCGCGAATACGCCGGGCAGGATCGTCTGGGTGACGGCGTGCTGGCCTATGCCCAGTTCCTGCGCAGTTCACCCGGCTCGCACGACGGACTCTTCTGGCCGGCGAAACAACCATGCGAAGAATTAAGTCCTTTGGGGCCACTCATCGCGCAGGCGCGGGTGGACGGTTATCATCGCACGGCCAAAATGTTGAACGACGAGGAGGCGCCCTATCACGGCTACTATTTCAAAATCCTGACCCGTCAAGGCAAACACGCACCCGGCGGCAAGTATGATTACATCATCAATGGCCGGATGATTGCCGGATTTGCGCTCGTCGCGTGGCCAGCCGAATGGGGCAACACCGGCGTGATGACCTTCACCGTCAATCAACAGGGCAAGATCTATCAAAAGAACCTCGGATCAAAGACCGTGAAAATCGCCAAGGCCATGACCGCTTATGACCCTGACGACACCTGGACTCTGACACAGTGAAAAATGAAAAGACCGATAATGAGGCAATCGTTGCCACCGGTCTGACCAAATGGTTTGGCGCAGGCGAGACCAAGGTGACGGCGGTGAATCAGGTCGGGCTGGTCGCGCATTTTGGCGAGATGTTATTTATTGTCGGCCCCTCCGGCAGCGGCAAGACGACCATGCTCAGCATGATTTCCGGCATCCTGCGGCCCAACGCCGGCAACGTCAAAGTCAAGGGAGCCGATATTTGGACGCTGAACAATGACCAGTTGGCGGATTTCCGTCTGAACACGATTGGCTTCGTCTTTCAGGATTACCATCTGTTTCCACGGTTGACCACGGCCGAGAATGTCGCGATCCCGCTGATTCTAAAGCAGCGCAACTGGGACGAATCCATCACCGAGGCGAGGCAATACCTCGAAATCGTCGGCCTGAAAGATCGGGGTGAAATTCTGCCGGTAAAGCTTTCAGGTGGCGAGCAGCAACGCGTGGCGATTGCTCGGGCAATCATCAGCCAGCCAGAGATTCTGATTCTCGACGAACCGACAGCTTCCCTGGATGGTGACACCGGGAGGATGATCATCGCCTTCGTCAAAGAGAAAATTCTTAACGAAAAGCGCTGCATCATGATTGTCACCCATGATGCGCGCATCAACGAATATGCGGATCGAATCCTTCACATGGAAGATGGACATCTCACCGCCGAAGACAAGGGAACCGAATGAATACCGACGAACCTAAGCCCGAAGTTAAAGCGGTTGAGCCAAAGCCGGAAACCGCCACGCCCAAGCCCGACCCCAAAGCGATCGAGCTGACACACGATGCCAAAGCGGCCAAATCCATGCCTGAAATCAAAGCTCAAACTAAAACTGAAGTTAAGCCCGAGGCCAAATCTGAAGCCAAAGCCGTCGCGCCCAAGAAGAAAATTGGAAACAAGATCATTTTTGCCATCGCCATCGTCGGCATTCTGGCCGGATTGGTTGCCGCCTATGTTTTTGGCCTGGAACGGAAGCCGCAGCCACCCGTGTTTAAGCCGGTGAGCAACCCATTCGAGACGGCCATCTATGCCAATGGCATGATTGAGAGCGAACAGCCGAACGGGGCCAACATCAATATCTTCCCGCAAGTTTCCGGACCGATCACCCAGGTGCTGGTGCAGGAAGGCCAGCAGGTGAAGGCTGGCACTCTGCTTTTCACCGTTGAAGATTCTATGCAGAAAGCCAACACGGAACTGGCAGCAGCCAACCTGAAAGCGGCACGCGACCAATACGACAAGCGCCGCGCCGCCTATGACCTTGACCCGAAATCGGTCAGCAAGGACGTGCTGGATACCGCGGAAGATGCCGTCACCCAGACGACTGCCGCACTGAAGGCAGCCAACGCGCTGCTGCAATACTATTCGGTCAAAGCGCCGGTTGACGGAGTCGTGCTGGCCGTCAACACGGCAGTCGGTGGCTATGTGTCGCCACAGGGCAACTATGACACCTACACCGAACTGTTCGACCCACTCGTGATCATGAGCGGGCCGCAAGATTACATGGATGTGCGCTGTTATGTGGACGAGATACTGGTCTCACGGCTGCCGTCAAAGTGGCATATTCAGGCGCAGATGCAGATCACCGGCACGGACATCAAGGTGCCGTTGGAGTTCGTCCGGGTGCAGCCCTACATCTCACCCAAGATCGAGCTGTCCAATGAAAAACAGGAGCAGGTGGATCTGCGCGTGCTCCCGGTGATTTTCCGTTTTGAGAAAAAGGATGCCCCGGTCTATCCCGGCCAGATGGTGGATGTCTTTATCGGGCAAGAAGCAACTGGAGCAAACGCGACGAACAATTTTTAATATGAGATACAGCGGCATCCTGCGGATCGGCTTCAAGCTGCTGGTCAATGACCGGGGCAAATTCTTCGCCTTGTTGATCGGGATCACCTTTGCCGTGTTCCTGATGATGGAAATGACCGCTTTGTTTGCCGGCATTCTCAACAAGGCCTTTTCGCCGGTCACCAATATCGGTGCGGCGATGTGGATCATGGACCCGGCGGTCAACACGGCCAGCAGTCCGATTCCCATGCCGGGATATGTGCTGGACGCGGCGCGCAGCATGGACGGGGTCAGCTATGCGGTGCCGCTATTCATGGGCGGCGCGCTGGTCAAGCTCGCCAGCGGCGCCTATCAAGGGGTCAATGTCGTTGGCATGGACGACGAAAGCCTGTTTGGCCGGCCCGCGCTCGAACAGGGCAATATTCTGGACATTTATGCCGACAATACATTCTTCGTGGTGGACGATCCGGAAATATCCAAGCTGGGGGATCCGAAAATCGGCACCACGTTTGAACTCAATGACCATCGCGGAAAGATTGTGGGCATCGCCAAAGTCGTTTCCAACGGGCTGAACGGTGTGCCAACGCTCTATACCACCTACAACCGCGCGGTCGAATACCTGCCTTCGACGCGATTCACATTATCCTACGTTCTGGTGCAGCCGAAAAACGACGCGGCCATCGCCGGGATCAAGAGGCAAGTCGCCAAACTCGGCTATGTCGCCTACACCAAGGATGAATTCGACAAC
>CAWAYP010000011.1:0-117500 GCA_963786375.1 uncultured Verrucomicrobiae bacterium | reverse complement strand
AAAAGGACATCGAATTGCACAACGTCGCCGACCTGCCTGCGTTCACCGGCTTGGGCTCGTCGTCCGCATTCACGGTCTCGCTGCTGCACGCACTGCATTCGTGCAAGGGAGAATTTCTGCAACCACTTGAACTCGCTTACGAAGCAATTCACGTTGAAAGGAATTTGCTCAAAGACAAAGTCGGATGCCAGGACCAAGTACTGGCTGCGGTCGGTGGATTTAACTTGGTTGAGTTTCGGACGGAAACGGACATCGTTGTTCAGCGTGTGCCAATCTCGCCCGGGCGGCTGCACGAATTGGAGCGGCATCTGTTCATCGTTTTTTCCGGCGTCAAACGCAAAGCCGCCGATGTCGTCGCAAAACAATTGCGACGGGTTAAACAAAACAACGTTACGCTTAAATCCATGCGTGCGATGGTCTATGAAGGCTACGACATTTTGACAAAGGACCGTCCCCTACAGAGATTTGGGGAGTTGCTGCATCGCGCGTGGGAAGCCAAGCGTCAGTTGGACGGTGGCGTTTCGACTGCGGAAATTGACAAGATTTATCAACGAGGCCTCGCGGCTGGCGCATGGGGCGGTAAATTGCTGGGTGCGGGCGGCGGCGGCTTTATCCTGTTTGTCGCGCCGCCGCGAAGCCACGTGAAACTGGGAAAAGTTTTTGCCGGCCGTCAGATTTTGAACGTGAAACTCAACGCGCCTGGCTCGCAAATCGTGTTTTCCACTTAGATGATAAAACGAAAACTGACAACTATATACCGAATCCTTTACTCCTCGATTTTCGGCACTTCGCCCGGATATCCGGTCCTGATTCCTACTGACACGTGCGGCGTAGAAATCCTGGCAGACCGGGAATTTCAAAATTCCTGCCGGGAAGTAAGGCCGTTCACTGTGCTGGATACACCGCGACTCGCCAACCTTTGGAGCTTATGCCGTATGACCAGTTGGGAAGGCTCCATATTGGAGGTTGGTTCGTTCCGGGGCGGCGGTGCGCTTCATCTTTCAAACTCGAATCCAAAGCGGAAAATCATTATTTGTGACTCTTTTCAGGGATTCGAAAAACTGGATACTAAGGTAGACAAAAATTTTACCTATGAAATGTTTAAAAACACGACTCACAAGGCCGTGGACCAGTTATTTTCAGAACGAAAACGAAATTATGCGATTCTGGCCGGTTATTTCCCCGCCATATGCAAAGAGAAAAACTTTGATTTGGGACGTCTCTCATTTGTTCATCTGGATGTGGATGCATACAAGCCCACGATTGAATCGCTCGATTATCTCGAACCATTCATGATGCCTCGTTCCCTGATTGTCCTCGACGATTTCAATCGTAAAGCTGAAGGCGTCATGCGTGCGGTCAGTGAATTCGTCGCACGCAACCCCACATGGGTTGCATTTCCTTTGTTTCCGTCCCAGGGACTGATGGTGCATAAAGTTGGTTCGATAGTAGTACATAAAGTTATGAACTGCCGCGTTTGCGATTCCACGAATCTGGAACTGGCCGTTGATTTGGGACGGTTAGCCATAGTGCGATCATTTCCCAAAAAGAGGAGATCATCAAAGACCCACCCAAGAATTGACAAACTTTAAAGCCATTAGAGCATTTTCTATTTAGATAGACGCATATCGGGCATGACGAAAGAAGCCCCGGCAATGTTGAGCTGAGAAGGAGTCCAGGGCCGTGGCCAAGGCTGAATGAAGCTCACCCAAGGTCCGCGCCGCTGCGTGGCGCAGGTGTGCCTTGAGTTTGGCGAAAGCTAGTTCAATGGGATTGAGATCAGGGCTGTAAGGCGGCAGGTAGCGAATGCCAACTCCGCGAGCCGAGAGCAACGGGCCGATCTTTTGGATTTTGTGAGTGGAAAGGTTGTCGAGGATGAGCGTGTCGCCTGCACGCAGTTGCGGACCAAGCACCTGCTCAAGATAAACCGTGAACACCTCGGCATCGACGGGGCCTTCGACCAAAAAGGGGGCTTCAACGCTTTCCTGGCGCAAAGCGGCAATGAAGGTGGAGCTTTGCCAGTGACCGTGCGGGATGGTGCTGAGGCAACGTTGGCCAATCGGACAGCGCCCGTAACCGCGGGCCAGCTTGGTGTTCAGGCCGGTCTCATCGATAAACACCAGTTGGCGAACATCCCAGTCGGGCTGTTGTCTGCGCCAAAGTCTCCGAGCGGCTTTAACGTCCGGCCGATCTTGCTCGGCGGCGCGCGTCGTTTTTTTTATAGCTCAAGCCCAGTTGCTCTAGCCGATGCCACAAAGCGGTGATGCCAATGGAAACATGCAACTGCTCCAGACACCGCTTTTGGAGTTCGTTGAGCGTCAGATCGGCCTGGGCTGCAATCCAGCGGCGCAGCGTTCGGTCATGCTTTTCCAAGCGGGAGCGCCGGTAACCGCCGATCTTTTGGGGTCGGCACTGGCCCGTTAGATGGTGCTGCTTCCAAAAACGCTCCACGCTTTTGCGGCTGACGCCAAAACGCTGGCAAACGTCGCCGGTGCCCTCCCCGCGCTCTCGCGCGGCGATGATCCGCTGTCGTAAGTCCTGGCTCAAAGGCCGCATAGTTCCCTTTTCATGAAAAGAGAATAGCACCAATGGCCAAATGCGTCTATCTAAATAGAAAATACTCTAGCTGTCTAGATTTTTGGCGTTTGGTCTTTGTTCCCGTTTTTCAGATTTGCCCAACGAGTTACACTCTTTCGCTTATTGGCCGGACAGGTACAGGCGATAGAAAGAAATGGAATTGGTCATTTGAATGGACTCCAAATATATACCCCCAAGCTGGACGGGAGAATCGGGCACAGGAATCCAATCGGCCGGAGCAAGACTGGGGGAAACCTCCAGCACGAAACCCGGCGTGCTCGTTGGCCAGAATATCAACAAGGAATTGCCCGACGGCACCACCCCCAGCGCCGGCAACGGATTAACCGTCAGCACCGCGTTGGAGCTGAGGACTGAATCTATCGAATTAGCCACCAGCACCGCATAATCACCTGCTTGGTTTGGCTGGACGTTGGTCAACGTCAGTGTTGCATTAGTGGCTCCCATCAGGTTGGTCGTGTTGAAGTTCCACTGGTAATTCAAGGGCGGCGTGCCGGAGGCGGCGACACTGAAGCTCGCCGTGTTCCCGACGTAAACCGTCTGGTTTGTAGGTTGGGCGGTGATTGTGGGAGGCGTCAGCACTGTAAGAATAGCATTGGAACTGAGCACGGCGTCGGCAAGGTTGCTTACCACCACTGCATAATTGCCCGCCTGACTGAACTGGACATTGGTCAAGACCAGCGTGGCGTTCGTCGCATTGGCCAGGTTCGTCGTATTCCATGTCCACTGATAACTCAGAGGCGGTGTGCCCGTCGCCGTCACCGAGAATTGCGCCGTCTGCCCCACCACCACTGTCTGATTGGTCGGCTGAGTCGTAATCACCGGCGCCGTCGGGGTGAAGCACTTGCCCCCACTGCCAGCAACGTAAATGGCCGCAATCTCGTTCGAGGACAAAGCCCGGTTATAAAGCGATACTTCGTCCATGCTCCCGGCCCAGTAACTCACCGGATCCCTAGGCCGGTAGCCCAGATATAAATCGTAGGTCGTTAGCGGTGTGAAACTGCCCAGATTCTTCTGGGCAATCACCACGCCGTTCAGATAAAGTATCGCCAGACCGGAACTCTTGTCGTAGGTCAACGCGACATGCTGAAATTCATTGCTCGTTACCAGCCCCGCCGCCGAGCTGAAACTATGAGCAATCCCCGAACTGTCCAAAATATTTGCATACAAACACCCCGCTCCCGTTCCATCGGGAGAGGGAACAGAAATCCAGAAATGCGTTGCCCAACTGCTACCGTTGTTCCATTCAACAACTGGCTCTTCGAGCGCAGTGCTCACCGGGTTGATCCAACCTTCGATGGTAAACCCGCCACCCGCACCCACATTAAGACTCCCACTGGCCGGAATTCTCACATAGGCGTTAGTTCCGTTGAAGACAAACCCCTGGCCCACCTCTCCCGGTCCGAAAGACATGCCCCCTTGGAGAATGCCGTTGTTGGTTCCCACCAGGTCATCAGCGTTGCCTTCCCCCGGCCACCAACTCACCAAGCCCGATGGCGCCGGATCACAAGACGGCACCGGATTCACTGTCAACACGGCATTGGAACTGAGCACGGCGTCGGCAAGGTTGCTTACCACCACTGCATAATTGCCCGCCTGACTGAACTGGACATTGGTCAAGACCAGCGTGGCGTTCGTCGCATTGGCCAGGTTCGTCGTATTCCATGTCCACTGATAACTCAGAGGCGGTGTGCCCGTCGCCGTCACCGAGAATTGCGCCGTCTGCCCCACCACCACTGTCTGATTGGTCGGCTGAGTCGTAATCACCGGCGCCATCGGGGTGAAGCACTTGCCCCCACTGCCTGCAAGGTAAATCGCCGCAATCTCGTTCGAGGACAAAGCCCGGTTATAAAGCGTTACTTCATCCATGCTTCCGGCCCAGTAATGCGCCTGATCAGGCGGCGATCCCTCTGAAGGCCGGTAGCCCAAATACAAATCGTAGGTCGTTTGGGGCGTCAAGCTGCCCAAGTTTTGTTGGGCCACCACCACGCCGTCCAAATAAAGTACTGCCAAACCGGAACTCTTGTCGTAAGTCAGCGCCACATGCTGAAATTCATTGCTCGTTACCAGCCCCGCCGCCGAGCTGAAACTATGATTCCCTACGTTATCTGCAAGGTTCGCATACAAACAACCAGGACCGGCACCGTAGGGAACGGGCGTGGCAACCCAGAGCTGCGCCCCATAACCCACCCCGTTATTCCATTCCGCAATGGGCCGTTGGACGGAAACGTCACCCGGGTTGATCCAACCTTCGATGGTAAACCCGTCACCCGCACCCACATTCAGACTCCCGCTGGCCGGAATTCTCACATAGGCGTTAGTTCCGTTGAAGACAAACCCCTGGCCCACCTCTCCCGGTCCGAAAGACATGCCCCCTTGGAGAATGCCGTTGTTGGTTCCCACCAGGTCATCAGCGTTGCCTTCCCCCGGCCACCAACTCACCAAGCCCGATGGCGCCGGATCACAAGACGGCACCGGATTCACTGTCAACACGGCATTGGAACTGAGCACGGCGTCGGCAAGGTTGCTTACCACCACTGCATAATTGCCCGCCTGACTGAACTGGACATTGGTCAAGACCAGCGTGGCGTTCGTCGCATTGGCCAAGTTCGTCGTATTCCATGTCCACTGATAACTCAGAGGCGGTGTGCCGGTTGCAGTCACCGAGAATTGCGCCGTTTGGCCTACCACCACCGTCTGATTGGTCGGTTGGGAAGTAATGACCGGCGCTGTGGGTGTAAAACACTTGCCCCCACTGCCGACAAGATAAATAGCTTGGATTTCGTTGGCGGAGAGGGCCCGGTTGTAAACACTAATCTCGTCCAGCAATCCCGGCCAGAATGACGCACCCGGACGATGACCCAGGTAGAAGTTGTAACTGGTCTGGGGTGTGAAAACCCCCAAGTTTGCCGTCGCCACCGCCGTGCCGTTCACGTATAGCGTGCCCACACCCGAACTCTTGTCATACGTCAGTGCAACGTGTTGGAACTGGTTCGTCACAACGAGGCCCGGACTTGACCACAAATAATGGTTCCCGCCGCCTGTATCCAGGATGTTGGCATACAGACTGCCAATGCTCAAACCGCCTCCATTGCCCACTGAAATCCAGAAATGCGCTCCCCAGGTGTTGCCGTTGTTCCATTCCGCAATGGGGCGCTGGACGGAATCATCAGCCGGGTTGATCCAGCCTTCTATCGTGAATCCATTGGTTAACCCGACATTCAGGCTGGCACTGCCTGGCACGAGGACGTAGCCGCTGGTCCCGTCAAGCGAAAAGGCCTGGCCCACTTCCCCGGAAGCAAAACTTACGCCTCCTTCCAACACACCGTTGTTGGTGCCGATAAGGTCATCGGCATTACCCTCCCCGGGCCACCAACTCACCAATCCCGATGGCGCCGGATCACAAGATGGCACCGGATTCACTGTCAACACGGCATTGGAACTGAGCACGGCGTCGGCAAGGTTGCTTACCACCACTGCATAATTGCCCGCCTGACTGAACTGGACATTGGTCAAGACCAGCGTGGCGTTCGTCGCATTGGCCAGATTCGTGGTGTTTAATGTCCACTGATAACTCAAGGGCGGTGTGCCCGTCGCCGTCACCGAGAATTGCGCCGTCTGCCCCACCACCACTGTCTGATTGGTCGGCTGAGTCGTAATCACCGGCGCCGTCGGGGTGAAGCACTTGCCCCCACTGCCAGCAACGTAAATGGCCGCAATCTCGTTCGAGGACAAAGCCCGGTTATAAAGCGATACTTCGTCCATGCTCCCGGCCCAGTAACTCACCGGATCCCTAGGCCGGTAGCCCAGATATAAATCGTAGGTCGTTTGGGGCGTCAAGCTGCCCAAGTTTTGTTGGGCCACCACCACGCCGTTCAGATAAAGTATCGCCAGACCGGAACTCTTGTCGTAGGTCAACGCGACATGCTGAAATTCATTGCTCGTTACCAGCCCCGCCACCGAGCTGAAACTATGAGCAATCCCCGAACTGTCCAAAATATTTGCATACAAGCACCCCGCTCCCGTTCCATCGGGAGAGGGAACAGAAATCCAGAAATGCGCTCCCCAACTGCTACCGTTGTTCCATTCAGCAACTGGCTCTTCGAGCGCAGTGCTCACCGGGTTGATCCAACCTTCGATGGTAAACCCGCCACCCGCACCCACATTAAGACTCCCACTGGCCGGAATTCTCACATAGGCGTTAGTTCCGTTGAAGACAAACCCCTGGCCCACCTCTCCCGGTCCGAAAGACATGCCCCCCTGGAGAATGCCATTATTGGTTCCCACCAGGTCATCAGCGTTGCCTTCCCCTGGCCACCAACTCACCAAGCCCAAGGGCGCCGGATCACAGGGTAACACTGTCAGATCGGCATTGGAACTTTGCACCGAGCCATAGACATTTGTTATCACCACCGCATAGATACCCGTTTGGTCGAACTGTACATTGTTCAAAAGGAGCGTGGCGTTGGTGGCTCCGTCCAGGTTCGTTCCGTTGAAACTCCATTGGTAGGCGAAAGGTTTGGTACCAATGGCCGCCACTGAGAACTGCGCCGTGCCTCTCACCCCTACAGCTTCGTTGGTGGGTTGCGTGGTAATCACCGGCGGTGAAGGAACGATGCTCAGGAGCGCATTGCTGCTGATGGCCACGCCGGCAACATTGCTCACAATGACGCTGTAATATCCCTCGTTGGCCAAAGACGCATTGTAGATCGTTAAATTGGTTGTAGTGGAACCGGCAATGGTTCCCCCATCGGTCAGGTTGTTGCTGTTGTATTGCCACTGGTAATACAACGGTAAACCGCCCGTGACCTCCACCGTGAACGGCGCCGTGGCCCCATCCAACACCGCCTGGTTGGTCGGTTGGACTGTAATCGTCGGCGGACTGAGCACGGCCAGGTTGAATTGCCGGCTCTGCCCAACGTTGTCGTTCAAATTGGTGAACCATACCGTCGTATTGTATGTCCCCACCACCAGATTGCTCGCCACCGTGTTCAGGCTGACCGTCACATTCGTCGCCGGCCCGCCCGCCGCCAATGTGCCGCCAGGGGCCGAAACATTCAGCCAAAGTGAGGTGTTGATCAGCGTCCACGTCAGCGAATTGGTCCCCACATTGGTCAACGAAAAATTCTGCGAACTTACAGTGAACGGACCGCCAACCCCGCCCAGGGAGGTAAAGCCCGTCGTCGGGGTGATGACCAATGGTTCGGGATTGGCCAAAGCGTCGATTAATTTCTGCCCATTGGGCGTGCCCCAGCCGGTGCATAAATCATAGCCGGCCACCGCGTAAAATTTGGTCGGACTGGCAGGCGTGGTGTTATTGCCGGTCGTGATGTCATGAAACGCTGAAGTATAATTGGGACCACTGCCAATCGCGTCCACCAGCGGGTTGACAAACCCCACCGGCTCCTGTCCGCTGGCCGCCGCCTGCTCGTTAACCAACGCCGTAAAACCGGCCCACAACGGCGCCGCGCAACTCGTGCCGCCCACATCTTGTTCCCCACCATCCACCCGAACATAAACGTTGTCCGCCGTCAGTGCCACGTCCGGCGTGTTCCGCATCGTGGTCGAGCCCTGGTTGGCCGTCATGTCTATGTTCGTCTGCCAACAAGGAATCGGGTACTGGGTACTGATCCCGCCGCCGCTGCCAATGCCATCGCCCCAGTTCCACACCGTTTCCGATACCCAAGCACCTCCCGGCCCGGTCGTCGTCAAGGTCGTCCCCCCCACCTGCGTGATGTACGGAGTGTCGCCTGGAAAGGGAATCAACCCGGTATAGGCATCGTAGTCGCCCGACGCGCTGAAGAAAGACTGCCCTTGGACCGCCATCTCCTGGAAAATCTGCATCGGCGTCCGTATCCATCCCCTCATAGGGATTATACCACGAGCAACTCAATTGCTTGGCCAGATTGTCCGTCGCCATGCGATTGAGAATGTCCTCAAACGGACTGGGGTTGGGCGCTTCGTAAACGATCACCTTGGACAATCCCGGCGCCATCGAAATCGCCATCTCGATGTCCAACGACACTTCGACTTCCCCGCCGCTGCCGCTGGGACTTCCGCTGGCTCCGTCAATCAACACATTCGTCAGCGCCACATTCGGCAACCCAGCCTGACTTTCGTAGTAGGTAATGTCGCTGGCAGTATAACCGTCAAACTGCAGCAACCCCACCGCCTGCCCGGTCCCCATCAGCGTCGAATCCGGCACGTAAGCCGCCCGAAAGTCTTTTCCCATGTAGGTGCCACCAGGCCCCGAACCGGCATTCGGCGTTATTGCTTGTCCCTTGACCAGCGGCTTGGCGACAAAACGCGGGCGCGGCAGCGAATAATTGTTCATCCCGCTGATGCTCAGAATCGGAACTGCCAAATCCAGCGAAGGTTCAACGTCCGGCGCATAAAAGGTCCGGTTTTCCGTCGGATGCTGATAAACGCGCATCGTCACGCGCAAAGCCTTCTCAATGTCCGCCACCGACCCGTTTACATCCACCAGCATTCGATTGGGGTACGTCCCGGTTACCGTCAGGCCATGGGCTTTGGCAAAGGCGATCACCGCCTGATAGTCCTGTTCACTCGGACCAAACTGCTCGGTGAACTGGGCGGGCGTCAGAAAATGGCGGTAATTCGGACTGGCCGGATCGTAGAGCTCTTCGAGCAGCTTGGTCAGCGCCGCTCGATTGCGCAACGGCAGCTCAATAGCCAGTTGCAGATGCCGCGAACCGGCCAGCTGTCCGATGGGTTGCAAGTGGGCGGCGGCCGCAGGCAGACGAACCTGAACCACCTGCTGTCCTGCCGCCCGGACCGGCCAGGCAAATTGGAAAAATATAGTGATTGAAACCAGAAGAAGAAATGCACTGACCGTCCCGTGCCATGTTTTCCCCAGCCAACACGACCTTTGAGGCTTTTTCATAGGCAGACTCCCAATTATCCGTTTAGCGCAAGCTCCTAAACCCCCAACGCTCGAGTTGATTGCCAGAAACGCATGTGCCGAATACGCCACTCTTATATAAGAGAAAATACTCACGGTCAAGCATTTTCTCAGGAAGACACAGATGCCTGGGATAAACATCGGTCGAGGTCCGTCTCGCCGAAGTGTTTACAAGGTGTTTCACCTTGAACTTCGCTAGTACTCAATAGGGAAACGGCGTTAAACGTCTTGCCAACGACGGTCGCGGCTTGGCATCTTGTGCGCCATGTTTGTGGACAATATTTTGAGTAGTTCCTTGTTCTGTCGCAGGATCAGATAAAATGTCTGGCAGGAACATCAGCGTTTTATCTGGACACGGATTTGCGATTCCGGCCGGCTCCTTCCCTGCCATACACAAAGAGAATAACTCCGATTTGAATGCATCTCGTTTGTTTACTTGGATGGGGATTCGTCCTGCGATTGAATTGCTCAAAATGACGGTTTATTCCCTGATTGTCCTCAATGTTTTTATTCACAAAACCGAAGGAGCCATGTGTGCGGCCGGTGAATTCACCACTTGCAACCTGACATGGCTCAGATATGGGCAACTTTATTTATGAACTGCCGCGTTTGCGATTCCACGAACCTGGAACCGGCCGTTGACCTTGGCCAACAGCCATGGTGCAACCATTTCCTTAAACCGGAGCAGGTGGGCCATGAGCCGTTTTATCCGCTCCGGGTTGTGTACTGCCACGGTTGCGGTGCGGCTCAACTGGACTACACGGTTGCCAAGGAAATCATGTTCGGCGACCACACCTATCTTTCCGGCGTGACGAAATCTTTAAACGAACACTTCCATCAGATTGCATTTGAAGTAAATGAGCGTTTCTTCAAAACGACGGACCACAAAACCGTCCTGGACATTGGATCCAATGACGGAACGCAACTCAAACATTTCCAGGCCTTGGGCTATGATGTGTTGGGAGTGGAATCCTCGAAGACAACTGCACAAATCGCAATCCACGCTGGCGTGCCCACATTAAATGTCTTTTTCAATCTCAAGGTTGCCTTGGACCTGAAACGGAAATTTCACGTCATTAACGCTGCGGGAGTCTTTTTCCATCTGGAAGAATTGCATTCCGTCACCGATGGCATTCGCGAGGCGCTGCGCGATGACGGCGTGTTCGTCGTGCAGTTTCTTTACATGAAGCGAATCGTTGAAAATCTCGCCTTCGATCAGATTTACCACGAGCACTTGCTGTATTATAACCTGCAAACGATTCAAACCCTGTTGCGACGGCACGGCCTTGAGGTGTTTGACGCGCATGTGTCGCCGATTCATGGCGGGTCAGTCATCGCCTTTGTTGCTCATGCCGGTAGACGTGCCAAATCCAGGCAGCTCCTGGGTTTGGAAAAGGCTGAAGTTGACGAGCAGAGCAACTCGTTCGAGACTTACTTGAAATTTGCCGGGCGCATCAAGCAGATGAAAACGGAAAACCTCGCCTTTTTGCACAAGGCGCACCGGGGCGGCCGGCGCATTTTTGGGCTGGGCGCGCCGGTGAAGGGCAACACCCTGCTCAACTTTTTTGGCATTGGCCCGGCCTTGATTGAATGTCTGGTCGAAAAGAATGAGTTGCGGCGGGGGTTGTATTCGCCGGGCATGCACATTCCGGTTGTGATTGAAAAGGAACTCAGGGAATTACCGGATATTTATTACGTCCTCGCGTGGAACTTCAAAAAGGAGATACTCGGCAACAATCAGGACTTGATCCGGCGCGGCGTTGAATTCTTTTTTCCGGTAAATCCCAAGGAGATTTGACCAGCCATGAAAATACTTGTAACCGGTGCGACTGGCTTTTTGGGGACGGCTCTTTGCCGCCAACTTGAGGCCGCAGGCCATGATTTGGCGCGGTTAAATTCAAGCAATTGCGACCTGACCCGGATAAACTCACTGGAACGTTTCAATGATTGTCTCTACGACCGGATTTACCACCTTGCGGCCTGGACGCAAGCCGGTGATTTCTGCCTTTATCATCCCGGCGAGCAATGGATTATCAATCAGCGGATCAACACCAATGTCCTGACCTGGTGGCAAAGTTTCCAGCCCCAAGCCAAACTCATCGCCATTGGAACCAGTTGTGCTTACGCGCCGGACGCCGACCTGGTCGAGTCCAACTATCTGGCGGGCATGCCGATTGACAGCTTGTTTACTTATGCGATGACAAAACGGATGCTGTATGTCGGATTGCTGGCACTGCAAAAACAGTATGGTTTGAAATATCTTTGCATTGTTCCCTCCACTTTATACGGCCCCGGCTATCACACCGACGGACGCCAGATGCATTTTATTTTTGATCTCATTCGTAAAATCCTGCGGGGCAAACTTTATGATGAACCGGTGGTCTTGTGGGGCGACGGCCACCAGCGGCGCGAGCTTGTTTTTGTGGACGATTTCGTTCGCGCGCTGTTGCAGCTTTCAGGTGTCGCCGAAAACGATTTGATCAACATCGGGGCCGGCGAGGAGTTCAGCATTCGGGAATTTGCGCGCATGATTTGCGATATTGTGGGATACGAATTTTCAAAAATACAATTCGACTCCTCCCAATATGTGGGGGCCCGCTCCAAATGCCTGAACGTCAAAAAATTCCACAAGCTGGCCCCCGGCTTTAAGATGACAAGTTTAGAAACGGGTTTGCGTCAAACCATTCAATGGTTCCAGAACGAAGGCAAGGCGATACTTGCAAAAGCATAAGCACGCAGCTTTCTGGATAAGTCCATGTCCCAATTAAAATTTGGCATCTTCTGGCGTAAAAACTGTCCTCGTTCCCCCCTTTGCAATCGCAAAATCAAATCCGGAACGCTGCTGATCTGAATTATACTAGCCACCTTTGCGGTCCCAAATTAGACTCTCCCCGATTATGGAAAAAGTATTTATCACCGGCGCGGCAGGTTTTATCGGCAGCACTCTTGTGGACCGCCTGCTCGCTGACGGGAAAACCGTAGTCGGATGGGACAATTTCTCCACCGGCCAGCGGGAATTTCTCAAATCGGCACAAACGAATCCCCAGTTCAAGCTCGTTGAAGGTGATTGCCTAGACTTGCCCGCGTTGACGAAGGCGATGGCCGGCGGCGACACCGTTTTTCATCTCGCCGCCAACGCCGACGTTCGCTTCGGATTCGAACATCCCGCGAAAGATTTGCAGCAAAACACCATCGCCACCTTCAACGTGCTCGAAGCCATGCGCGCCAATGGCATCCAACGCATCGCCTTCAGTTCCACCGGCAGCGTGTATGGCGAGGCGGAAAAAATCCCGACGCCGGAAGACGCGCCGTTTCCCGTACAAACGTCGCTCTATGCCGCGTCCAAAGTCGCGGGCGAGGGGATGATTTCGTCCTACTGCGAAGGCTTCAAGTTTGAGGGCTACCTTTTCCGGTTCGTCTCGATCCTCGGCGAGCGTTACACACACGGCCACGTTTTTGACTTTTACAAGCAGCTCCTCGAACATCCCGGCCGGTTGAAAATTCTCGGCGACGGCTCGCAGCGGAAAAGCTATCTCCACGTCCAGGACTGCCTCGGCGCGATGCTGCACGTCATGAACCTCGGCACGGCGAAAACCGCGAAGCACGGCGTCGCCATCTACAATCTCGGCGCCGACGAATACGTCCGGGTCAGCGATTCCATTCGCTTTATTTGCCAGTCGCTCGGCCTCAAGCCCAAACTTGAATACTCCGGCGGCAACAAGGGCTGGGTGGGGGACAACCCGTTCATTTTCCTGGATACAAAAAAAATCCGTTCCACCGGCTGGAAAACCACGCTAACGATTGAACAAGGCATTGTTCGCACGCTGGATTGGTTGCGGCAAAACCGATGGATTTACGAGGCGCGCAAATGAAAATCGTTCTCACTGGCAGTAGCAGCGGCATCGGCCGGTTCCTCGCGGATTCGCTCGCGAACCGCGGCCACGAGATCTGCCGCCTCGCACGCTCGCCGCAGGAGGGTTTCAGCTTTCAATGTGATGTTTCCGACTGGAACGCGCTGCACAATTGCGCCGAAAAAATTGCGGCGAAATGGAAGGCGCTGGACGCCCTGATTTGCTGCGCCGGAATCCAGGAACCCATCGGCCCGGCGATGGAAATGGACCCGGCGGCGTGGCGCAAAAATCTCGCCATCAATCTCGATGGAACTTTTTTTGCCATCCGCGCCTTCCATTCGCTGCTGGAAAAATCCGCGCAACGCGCAAAGGTGATTTGCCTTTCCGGCGGCGGCTCGACCAGCCCGCGCCCGAATTTCGCGGCTTACGGCGTCGCCAAATCCGGCGTCGTCCGGCTCGTCGAAACCCTCGCCGCCGAGTGGCAGGGCCGGCCGACCGACATCAACGCCGTCGCGCCCGGCGCGATTTTCACCCGCATGACCGAGCAGGTCTTGGCGGGCGGCGCGGCGCGGGCGGGGCAGGCCGAATTTTCCAGCGCGTCAAAACTTTCCCGCGATAATTCCGCGAAACTCGAAAAAGTCCTGGGACTGGTGGAGTTTCTTTTGTCGCCGCGCGGCGACGGCATCACCGGCAAACTCATCAGCGCGCCGTGGGACCCGTGGGAAAAACTGGGCCAGTTCAAAAGCGATTTGAGTGGTGACATTTACACGCTGCGCCGCGTTCTGCCAGAGGACCGCGGAAAGAATTGGGACGAAAAATGAAATACGCCATCATCGGTTGCGGATTGATTGGGAAAAAACGGCTGGCCGGCTTGCCCGCCGGGTCCAAACTCGCCATCGCCTGCGACACCAATTTGGTGCGCGCTGAAGAACTCGTGACACTTGCCAGGACCGGCCGCCCCGTCGCCGATTTCGCGCAAGCTGTCGCCGACTCGCAGGTGGACGCGGTGATCGTGGCCACCATCAACTCCGCCCTCGCCGAAGTCTCCGCCGCCGCGATTCGCGCGGGCAAACACGTCCTGGTCGAAAAGCCGGCGGGCGTCTCCGTGCGGCAGATTGACGAACTGATCGCGCTCGCGGACAAGCACGGTGTTTGTGTCCGCGTTGGTTTCAATCATCGTTATCATCCCGCCTTCCGCCAGGCGCGGGAGATTTTCGAATCGGGCGTGATGGGCGAACTGATGTTCATCCGCGCGCGCTACGGCCACGGCGGGCGCGCCGGCTACGACCGGGAATGGCGCGCCGACCCGAAGCTTTCCGGCGGCGGCGAGTTGATCGACCAGGGAATCCATTTGATTGACCTGGCGGGCTGGTTTCTTGGCGAATTCAAAAAAATTGACGGCCATGCGGCGACGTATTTCTGGAACATGCCGGTGGACGACAATGCGTTTTTGAGCCTGCAAACGGCAAAAAATCAGACGGCCTGGCTGCACGTCAGTTGCACGGAATGGAAAAATCTTTTCTCATTTGAAATTTACGGGCGCAACACGAAGCTGCACGTTGAGGGTCTCGGCGGCAGTTACGGCGTTGAAAAACTTTATCATTACCAGATGAAACCGGAAATGGGCATTCCCGACACGAAAGTTCACGAATTTTCCGGCCCGGACGAATCGTGGCGGATGGAAATGGCCGAATTTGAGGAGGACATTCAGTTGAAACGCAAACCCAAAGCGGGGCTTGCGGAAGCCCGCGCGGCGCTTCAAATTGTCGAAACCATTTACCGGAAAAGCGGAATGCCACATTTATGATTATTGCCCGTTCACCCCTTCGCGTCACCCTCGGCGGCGGCGGCACGGATTTGCCGTCGTATTACGAAAAATTCGGCGGTTTCCTGATTGCCGCGGCGATTGACCGATACGTCTATCTCACGCTGCACGAAAATTTCACGCCGGATTTTATCGTGAAATACTCGCGGCTGGAGCGGGTGGACAACGCCGCCAAGATCGAGCATCCCATCATCCGCGAAGCGTTCGCCGAACTGGGCTTGGATGGGCGCGGACTCGAATTGACTTCAATGGCCGATATTCCGGCGGGGACCGGACTGGGTTCATCCGGCAGTTTCACCACCGCGCTGCTCAAGGCGCTGCACGCACACAAAAAAGACCTCGTTCATCCCGCCGAACTCGCGGCGCAGGCGTGCGACATCGAACTCAACCGCCTCCGGGAACCCATCGGCAAACAGGACCAATACATCGCAGCCTACGGCGGCATCACCTGCTTCAAATTTTTGCCGGATGGCAACGTCGAGGCCTGGCCGCTCAAGCTTTCCGACGAAACCCGCGACAATCTTGAAGATAATTTGCTGTTGTTCTTCACCGGCTATTCGCGTTCAGCCTCGGCGATTTTGAAGGAGCAGGATCAAAAATCGAAGCAAGCGGACGCGGCCATGATCGAAAATCTGCATTTCGTCAAGGAACTCGGTTTGCAAAGCCAGCGTGCCCTTGAATCGGGAAATCTGCCCGAATTCGCGCGGCTGATGGACGTCCACTGGCAACGTAAAAAACAACGCAGCGGCGGCATGAGCAATCCGAAGATCAACGAATGGTATGACCAGGCGATGGCCAACGGCGCGCTCGGCGGCAAACTCATCGGCGCGGGCGGCGGCGGATTCCTGATGTTTTACGCCGGCGACAAGGCGAAGCTCCGTCACGCGATGCGCCAATCCGGACTCAAGGAAGTCCGCTTCCGGTTCGATTTCGAGGGAACCAAACTCGTCATCTCATAAGCAAAGTATCGTGCTGGCGAAAACAATTCCCGAACCAGGCCGCGTCGCCTTGGCGGCGGCTTTGTTTCTTTGCATGGCAATGGCCACCACGGCGTTTGCGGGAACGACGGCGGTGGATTTACGTTGCGATTATGCCGTCAATCCGCTGGGCGTTGACTTGGCAAACCCGCGCCTGTTTTGGAAATTGGAAAGTCACGGGCGCGGCCAGCGGCAGACCGCGTATCAAATCCTCGCCGCCTCGTCCGAAAAAAATCTGGCGCGTGACACCGGCGATTTGTGGGACAGCGGCAAGATGGATTCGGATGAAACGATTCAGATTCCCTACGCGGGCGCGACTCTGAAATCGTCGCAGCCGGTTTTTTGGAAAGTGCGCGTGTGGGACAAGGATGGAAAAATTTCCGCTTGGAGCAAACCAGCGACCTGGACGATGGGCGTGCTGAATAACAAGGACTGGCGGGCAAAATGGATTGGCGCGGCGGACACGAACATTCCCTCCCTGCTTTTGCGCCACGAATTCGTTGTGAAACACGGACTCAAACGCGCGCTTGTGAACGTCTGCGGCCTCGGCCAATACGAGATGACGCTCAACGGAACAAAAGTCGGCGAAGATTTCCTTTCACCCGGCTGGACGAAATACGACAAAACCTGCCTTTACGACACGCGCGACATCACGGCAAATTTGAAGCGTGGCAAAAACGCCGTTGGCATCGAACTCGGCAACGGCATGTATCACTTGCCGGCCACGCGGTTCAAGCCGCCCGGCTACCAGCCTTACTCGTTTGGCCCGCTCAAGGCGATTGCGCAAATCCGTCTGGAATACGCCGACGGCTCGGTTGAAACCATCGGCACGGATGCAAACTGGCGCGTTGCGCCCGGCCCGATTACTTCCTGTTCGATTTACAGTGGCGAAGATTTCGACACGCGGCGGGCGCCACCCGGCTGGAACCAAATCAATTTCAACGATTCAAAATGGTCGTCCGCAATGGTCGTCAACGGTCCGGGCAGAAAATTGCGCGGTCTTTCCTGCGCCGCCCCGCCAATCCGTGAGTTTGAAATTCACCAGCCGGTTGCAAGCTGGAATTTGCCAAATGGCGACATCGTTTTCGACCTCGGCCAGAATGCCGCGCACGTCCCCGAAATTTCCGTGGCCGGACCGGCGGGCAGCAAAGTACGCATCATTCCGTCGGAACTCACGAACAGCGACGGCTCGGCAAGCCAGGGTTCGATGGGCGCAAATCGTACGGCGATCTGGTGCGATTTCACGAAGGCGGCGGATGGCGTGGAAACGTGGGCGCCGAGTTTTTTTTACGTTGGTTGCCGGTATTTGCAGATTAAACTTTTGCCGGCCGCCGGCCAGACCAATCTGCCCGCGGTCAAATCCGTTGGCGGCATCGTCGTTCATTCGTCGTGCGACGCGGTCGGCCGATTTCAATGTTCCAATGATTTGTTCAATCGAACTTTCGCACTTATCCGCTGGGCGCAGCAGAACAACATGATGAGTGTGATGACCGATTGCCCGCAACGCGAAAAGCGCGGCTGGCTGGAAGAGGATCACTTGAACGGCCCGGCGCTGCGCTATGATTTTGATCTGGCGCAACTGTTCACCAAAACGATGAACGACATCGCGGATTCGCAATTGACGAACGGCCTCGTGCCGACAACCGCGCCGGAATACACGATTTTCAGGGATAGAGGGCAGACCGGCGATGAGCGCGGACGGTTCGGCGACTCGCCGGAATGGGGCAGCGCGTTTATTCTCGTGCCGTGGCAGCAATATGAATTCGACGGCGATCTGAATTTGTTCCGCCTCCACTACGACGCGCTGACCAATTATCTCGCCTATCTCGGCAGCCGCGCAGACAACAACATTGTCAATTACGGCCTCGGTGATTGGTTTGACATTGGCCCGAAACCGCCGTGGACTTCGCAGCTTACGCCCATCGCGCTCACGGCGACGGCGTTTTATTTTCAGGACGCGGAAATCATGTCGCGCGCCGCCGCGCTCCTCGGCAAAACCGACGACGCAAAGAACTTTTCCAACCTGGCGGAAAACATCCGCGCCGAGTTCAATGAAATATTTTACAACGCCGCCAATCAATGTTACGCGACGGATTCGCAAACGGCCAATTCCATTCCCCTCGTCATGGGTTTGTGCGAACCGGCGAACCGAGCCGCCGTTCTCAATGCGATTGTCGCCGACGTTCGCAAACGCGGCAACGCGCTGACAGCGGGTGACGTAGGCTACCGCTATCTGCTCCGCGCGCTGGCCGACGGCGAACGCAGCGACGTGATTTTTGACATGAACAACCAGTCGGACCAGCCAGGCTACGGCTACCAGTTGAAGCTGGGCGCGACGAGCCTGACTGAGGCGTGGGACGCCGGGCGCGCCGCGTCGCAAGACCATTTCATGCTGGGCCAGATTCAGGAATGGTTTTATCACGACCTCGCTGGAATCCAAAACGCGCCGAACAGCGCGGGCTTCAAAAAAATCGTCATCCACCCGCAGCCCGTCGGCGACGTGACGTGGGCGAAGGCCAGTTACGAGTCCATCCGTGGAAAAATTGTGAGCGACTGGAACCGCGACGGCAGGAAATTTACATTGAGGGTTTCAATTCCGGTGAACACAACCGCAACAGTTTATGTTCCCGCGAAATCCGCCACAATGGCCAAGGCTGAAGGCGCGACATTTTTGCGGATGGAAAATGACCGCGCGATCTTTGCCATCGGTTCCGGCGATTACACATTTGTCTCAACCCAATGAAGATTTTGCCACTCGACATTCCGGTTGCCATTCTCGCGGGCGGACTCGCCACGCGGCTTCGGCCCATCACGGAAAAAATCCCCAAATCGCTTGTGCCGGTTGCCGGGAAACCATTCCTGGCGCACCAGCTTGAATTGCTGAAATCTCGCGGTGTCCAACGCGCCGTCCTGTGTGTTGGGTATCTCGGTGAAATGATCCAGCGCGATTTCGGCGACGGCGAAAAATTGGGCGTGAAATTGGATTATTCCTTCGACGGCGAAAAATTGCTCGGCACCGGCGGCGCCATCAAACGCGCGCTGCCGCTGCTCGGCAACGAATTTTTTGTACTCTACGGCGATTCGTATCTGCCGGTGGCATACGCGCCCATCGCGGACTTTTTCCGCCACAGCGGCCGGCTCGGCTGCATGACCGTCTATCGCAATGAAGGCAAATATGACACCAGCAACGTCGTGTTTGCCGACGGCGAAATCAAAGTCTATGACAAGAAGGCAAAATTGCCGGAAATGCGGCACATTGACTACGGCTTGAGTTTGTTCAAAAGGGCGGCGTTTGATTCGTATAACACCGGACAAGCTTTTGACCTTGCCGAAGTCATGGGCAAGCTCGTCCGGGAAAGGCAACTCGCCGGTTACGAGGTGCGCGAACGGTTTTATGAAATCGGCTCGCCGGTGGGATTGAACGAACTCGAACATTTGCTTAAGGCTGGAGGACAAAATGACTAAACCCTAAATCCTAATGACTGAAGAATTCCGAATGGCAAAATCCAAACCCAGCCAGCGCGCTCATTTATGCGTCATTCGGACTTGGACATTATTTAGTCGTTAGAGTTTAGGAATTAGGGTTTTCTTTTGAAGCCCAATCGTGTTTAACTTTCCCAACAACAAATCATGAGCTTTGCCAAAGAATTTCTCACTGAAGTCCAACAAGTCACCGCGCAACTAAACGCCGAAGCGATTGAAAAGTGTGCCGGTGAACTCGCCCGCGTGCGCGAACGCGGCGGGCGCTTGTTCATCCTCGGCGTTGGTGGCAGCGCGGGCAATGCCGGCCATGCCGTGAACGATTTCCGCAAGATTTGCGGCTTCGAAGCTTACGCGCCGACCGACAACGTTTCCGAATTGACCGCGCGCACGAACGACGAAGGCTGGGCCACAATTTTTGCCGAGTGGCTCAAAGGGAGCCGGTTGGGCGCGAAGGACGGCCTGCTCATTTTTTCCGTTGGCGGCGGCAATCTGGAGAAAAACGTCAGCCCGAATCTTGTCAGCGCCATTCAGCTCGCCAAAAAAGTCGGCGCTTCCGTCGTCGGTGTCGTCGGCCGCGACGGCGGTTACACCGCGAAAGAAGCAACGGCATGTGTGATTGTGCCCACGGTGAATCCGGCGCATATCACTCCGCACAGCGAGGCGTTTCAGGCGGTCATCTGGCATCTGCTTGTCTCCCATCCGAAGCTCAAGGCCGCCCAAACTAAGTGGGAATCAACGAAGTAGAATCGGAAATGATCCGGGCCGTTTTTCTTGACCGCGACGGCGTCATCAATCACGCCTTGGAACGTGATGGCTTGCCATATCCGCCGGCAAACCCGGGTGAATTCGAGATTTTTCCCGAAGTGCCGGAGGCCTGCCGGCGTTTGAAACAAGCCGGTTTTCTGCTCGTGGTTGCGACCAACCAGCCGGACGTCGGGCGCGGCACTGTGAAACAGGAAGCGGTCGAAACTATTCACGCCGAAATGTGCCGGCGACTGCCGTTGGACCGGGTGGAGGTTTGTTATCATCCTGGCAAAGGCCTGTCGGATTGTGACTGCCGCAAGCCCAAGCCGGGCATGTTATTGCGGGCCGCGCGCGAACTGGGCATTGACCTTGCGCAAAGCTGGATGGTTGGCGACCGCTGGCGGGACGTGGATTGCGGCCACGCGGCCGGCTGCCGGACGGTTTTTATTGATCGTGGTTACGCCGAAATATTGAAACAGCCGCCCGACTTTCGCGTAAAAAATCTGCTGGCGGCGGCGGAAATTATTCTGGCTGATGGGAAAATAAGTTGAAGATTCGCCCGATTGCCTTATGTTTTCCGTCAACATGAAAAAACTAGACAGCCTCAAAGTAAAAATTTTTGCCGATGGCGCGGACAAAGCCGGAATGCTCCAACTGAACGCAAACCCGCTCATCAAAGGCATGACCACCAATCCCTCGCTCATGCGCAAGGTGGGGGTGCATGATTATGAGGCGTTCGCGCGCGACATCTTGAAAAGCATCACCGAGAAGCCGATCTCCTTCGAGGTCTTCTCCGACGATTTCCCCGAAATGCGGCGGCAGGCGATGAAAATCAAGGACTGGGCGAAAAATGTCTATGTCAAGATTCCCATCACCAACACGCGCGGCGAATCTTCCCTGCCGCTGGTGCGCGAACTGGCCCGCGAAGGCGTGAAGCTCAATATCACCGCCATTTTCACCGAGGAGCAGGTGGCCGGTGTCGCCCAGGCGGTCAATCCCAAAGTGCCCGCGGTGGTGTCCGTGTTCGCCGGCCGCATTGCCGATACCGGCGTGGATCCGATACCGCACATGCGCGCCGTGAATAAAATTCTGGCCGGGTTGCCGCAAGCCGAGTTGCTCTGGGCCAGCGTCCGTGAAGTGCTCAACATTTTTCAGGCCGACGAGTGCGGGTGCAAAATCGTGACCGTGCCGCATGATATTTTGAACAAGGCGATGAAACTGGTGGGAACCGGCCTGCCGGAGATGTCGCTGGACACCGTGAAGATGTTCGACGCCGACGCCAAGGCCGCCGGATTTTCGTTGTAATTCGTTCGCGGCCTAAATCAGTTTATTCACCGCGGCGAGGACGTTTTCGACCGTCACCGACTCCATGCAGCGACGCAATTCCGCGTCGCTTCCCCGGATGCCGCGTCCGTCGTAGCGGTAATACCCCAGGTTGCGTCCGGCCACCTCCGGGTTTTTCACCAGCACAAAAGGATTGCCATAAGGCTCAATGGGCCGGTTCCAGGTTGGGGTCTCGATGACGACCTGGCGCGGCACGTTCACGGCGGCGGCCAGATGCATCAGCGCCGTGTCCACGCTCAAAAACAGGTCGCATTTTTTGAGCAGTGCCGCCGCCTGCCGGAAATTCCGGGTTTTGGGGAAAAACAAATTCGCTCCGCCGGCCGCTGACCGGATTTTTTCATGGTCGGCCTGCTCCTGCGGTCCGCCAAAAAACAGGATGGCCGGCCGGGGCTGGCGTTCCCGGAGGCGGCGGACCAGTTCCAGGTAATTTTCGAGCGGCCAGCGCCGCAGCGCGAGATTCTTCGTGCCGCCCGAACCGACGTGGATGCCCAGCATGAACTGCCCGGAAAGATCTTGTCCGTTGACAAAATCCGCCGCCCAGGTGTGTTCGGCCTCGGCAAGAAAAATTTCGTAACGATGGGCCGGGAGCAGCGATTTGGCTCCGATTAACGGGAGCAGCGATAAATTATTTTCAACGCTGTGCCGCGTATAATCCTGGGGAATGGTCCGATTCGTCAGCCATCGGTCGAACGCGCCCACACCTTCATATTCATGGCCGAGCCGGGCCGGCGCGTTGAGGAATTTGGCCACCAGCCGGTAAAGCCGGCGGCTTTGCGGATGCGTGTTGATGGACACGTCATAACGTCGTGCGCGGAGCTTCAACAGGAACAGGAAGGAGCTGATTTTGGAGTCGGAAACGAAATTCTTCTGGTGGATCGCGTTGAGATGCGGATTGCCTTCGAGCAAATCCTCCGCCGCTGGCCATCGCACCAGCGCGTCAATGGTCGCCCCGGGAAAATTCACGCGCAATTCGTGGATCAGCGGCGTGGCAAACAGCGTGTCGCCGATGCCCGCGTACGAGATGACCAGGATTTTCATGCGCAAGCCAAACGCTTCAAAGGTTTGCGATTTTTTCCAGCAACGCAGTCGTGGATTTGCCAGCCACAAATGGAATTATGATAATTTTCCCGCCCGCTGATTCGACTGTCCGGCGCTCCTCCTGGTTCAACGTGTCCAAGGTGTAATCGCCGCCTTTGACATAAACATCCGGCTGGGCCGCCGCCAGAAATTTCACCGCCGTTTTTTCAGAGAAAATGCAAACGCCGGCCACGCTGGCCAACGCCGCCAGCACGGCGGCGCGGTCCGCTTCAGAATTCACCGGCCGGCCGGGGCCTTTCAATTGGCGCGCCGCGTCATCGCCGTTGACGCCGACCAATAGCGCATCGCCGAGATTGCGCGCGGATTCGAGATAGATGGCGTGTCCCAAATGCAGAATGTCGAAGCAGCCGTTGGTGACAACGAGCCTTTTGCCGGTCGAGCGAAACGCGGCGCGCCAGGCTGGCAATTGGTCCCACGCGATGATTTTGTCGCGGAAGTTCATTTGCTTATTCTGCCCGCACGCCACCGCTTGGCAATGATTTAGCGTTCGTAGAAGTCTTGGTGACGAGACTCATTTCAGCTAGAGACTCCTCACGTCGTCTCCTGCAATTGCACCAGTCCACCACAAAAGTTGCAGTGTCGAGCCTGTGGCTCGAATGAATCGGCGCACCGCGCCGCCGCTGCCTCAATAAACCAACACCAACACCGCGGCCGCTGGCGCCTGTTTCACCACATCCTCAAACTTCGGGGTGGCCGTCTGCGAAGACTTCGGCGCTTTGAGCTTGGCATCCACATCCGGCACCGATTCGAGGAATGGGAGGGACGGCAACAGGCCGTCCCTCCCGGCTCTTGACCGCGTAATTCACATTCTCTCCCGACATGTCGGGACTCGCCGCCAGCGCCGTGACTGCATCCAGCTTGGCCGGCACGATGCCGAAGATGTGACGAGTGTCACGTGACCAGTGATGGGAAATCCTGTCACACGCCGCACGCCACCTGTCACGTTTCCGCCTTCGCTGCGCTACGGCGGGACAAGCTTGCTTCGGCGTAGCGGCTTTCGGAGGAAAGCCGCCATTTAAAAATCCGGCACAGTTTGCGGTGCTCTGCCGAGACGCCGCTACGTCGGAATTTCGGCGCGGCGGGCGTTGTCCCTACCTTTCCGCCAATAATTTCCAGACCCGCAGCGCTTCCGTTACCCCCCAGGCCTGTGCGTCGCAGCCTCGTTGGGTATGCGGCGTGTCGCCGTCGAGAATTTCAGGGATTTGGCCGAGGCAGCCTTCCTGCATCAATTTTTCCACGCTGCCCAGATAAGCCTTGGCCGTCGCAACGGCCTCCGGCGCAAAATCCCACGCGCGCGCCAGCGCCTCACAAAAGTGGGGGAACGTCCAGGTCCACGCCGTGCCGTTGTGATAAGCGGGTTTGCGGCGCGTGTCCTCGTCGCCTTCGTAATGCGGCCAATAAGGTTCGTGGGGATTATTCAAAAGCTGGCCGTGGTTGCCATAAACCGGCAGGGGCACAGACACCGGCAGCGGCGCGAGCGAGCGCAACGCCCCCGGCACGACAAGATATTTTTGCGCAGCCAGAACGCAACGTTTGGCGCGTTCACCGGCCACCAGGCCGAGATTCACCGGGAAAAGACAATTGCCGCGGAGCGCGTCACTGGGCGTGGCCTCGCGCGCGATGACGCGCGGCCCGGCCAGCAGCACGTCGGCGAACCAGCCCTTGTGTTCGAGCCAGAAAAGTTTTCCCAGTGAAGCAGTTGCGCGTTCGGCCAGTTCGCGCCACCTTTTGCCTGCGCTGCCTTTGCCGGTTTTCTCAAGCTGGCGGAGCAGGCGAATCCACAGCGATTGAATTTCAACCGGATAACCTTCCCGCGGCGTGCCGGCGGGATGATTCGTGTCCATCCATGTGAAATGGCCCGGACTCCAAATCAGCGCCGAATCCGAATCCATCTGAATGGCATTGGGCGTGCCTCTTGCATAATTTGCCGCAATGCTTTCCAGAATTTCGCGGATGGTCCGGTTCGTTGGCCCAACGGTCTCGGATTGGAAATCCGGTTTGATTTGGGCCAGCTCTTCGCACACCAGGGCGAACCACAGCGGGGCGTCGGTCGTTTCGCGGTTCGAGGTATTGTCGCCGTAAATCGCGTTGGGCAAGGTGCCGTCCTTTTCGAGCTTTGCGAACGTGAGCACGATTTGCCTGACCGCGTCCGCCATTCCAGCGGCGAGCAAACCGCGCGCGCAGATGAGCGTGTCCCGCCCCCAATCCAAAAACCAGGGATAACCGGCAATGACCGTCTTGCCTTCATCCCGCCGCACGACGAATTGCTTTGCGGCGCAGAGGAGCCGTTTTTCAAAGGAAGTGGGGGCATGTCCGGTGTGTTGACGTTCACATTTGAGCGTGCTGGCATCGTCGGCTAAAGTTTGAACTCCGGCATCCTTTTCCGCTGTGGCAATGAGCGTCACACTCGTGCCTTTGGGCAGCGGCAGTTCAAACCAGCCCGGACTGTAAGCGTCGCCGCTGCCGGTCTGGCCGCGGCTTTGCTCGACCGGATGCGGGATGTTATCGCACCACTCCGGCTGGGGATGATATTCGCCGCCATTCGCGCAGACGTGGAGTTGGCGGTCGGGCGCGGGCGTGAAGGCAAAGCCAATTGGGGTCCTGGATTTGGGGTCCTGGGTCGGGAGCTTGTGTGTATTGGTTGAAAAATGATGATCCGCGCCGCCGTTGCGTTTGGTTTCCCAATGAAAATTTCGATCTTCAATGTCAAACCGCACGGTCAATCGCACGTCCGCGTCCACGGGCAGTTGCTTGCCGCTGGCGCGCTCGGCGGTCGGACGGCTGAATTGAAAAACCGTTGTGTTTTTGCCCTCAAGCATTTCGGCGCGCAATTCGATTTCAACGGTGCGCCCGTCGCCGGCGTTGGCTACAAACTGCCAGACCGCCGGGGGGCCGGCAGTAAACGACGACAGATTTTTTGCGTCGAGCGGCGAAAGAAAGCCGTCGGCGCTCACCCAGGCGCGGATGCGCTTGACGAAAACATGGCGATCCACCGGCACATGGAGATCCAGATTTGCTCCGAGCGCGCAATCGTATTTGGAATTTATGCGGCCCAAATCCACGCAAAGACGCGCCATGCCGCCGATGCCATTGGTTAAAAGGACGAGGTCCTCCGGGTACGGATTTCGGATTTCGGATTTCGGACTTGCTGAAAGAAAACAGATGGCGGCGGAGACTGTTTGCGAAGTCGCGGCATAACGTTTTAAAACCAATTCAGCTTCCGCGGTGTTTTCTTGCGGGGGAAAGCAGGCTACGTGGCCGTTGCGAACAGCGATGGATTGGACATGTTGCGTAATTCGCTCTTTGCCGTTCTCGTTTCTGACTTCGAGCGAGGCCCGAAACGGCGCGTTGTCTTCCACCAGCAGCCAATGGCCGGGCGGCACCAGCGTGACGCGGCGACAATCGAGCAACGTCCACACAACGACCCGCGGGAAAATTTGTTGCGCTTCGCCGTCGGACAGCAATTGAGCCAGTGTAGATTTCGCGCCGCGCGCGGCGAATTCGGCGGCGGCGGCGAGAAAATTCTTCGGCGAACGTTCCACCTCTTCGGCCAGCCGGCGCCAGTCGAAGCCGTCAAGGATTTCAGCGGGGACAACCTTGTTCAATGCTTCCACCGCCCAGGCGGCCTGGGCGCGGGCGCGGCGGTAAGCGTCGCCGCTCAGGCCTTGCGGTGCCGATGCCGGCGCGAGGCAATGGCACGCCCCCGCCGCAAGCGTGAAAGTGGTTTGGTCGCCGGCCTGGGTGATCTTCGGCAACGATTGGCCGAGCAGTTCAAATGGGAAATTGAAATCGGACAGCGTGATTGAATTTTCCATTTCGACATCCGTGTTGACGAGAACCAGCACCGAATCCCGGCCTTCGGCGGATTCGCGCAGCAAGGCATAAATGGCCGAGGCGGTCGGGCTGAGGCGCGTGAGTTTCGCACCGTCGAAAAAGCAGGGGTGGTCGGCGAGTAATTGATTCAATCGCGCGAGTTCGGAAACAATATTGTCGTGGCTGCCCCACGAAAGCCCGGTGCAGTCATGAACCCTGATTTTTTCGGCGGCGAGCCATTCCACGCCGCAGGTGAAACCGAACCCGCCACTCACGCTGGTCAGCGCACAAAGGCGGTTTCGCAACAGCGACCACGCGCGGCCACGCCGGGCGAGGCGGTCATTGTCGTGCGTCTCGCTGTAGTGGATGTAAAGTCCCATCCGGGCGCTTTGGCGCAAGGCATAGTCGAGGTAATTCGCCACTTCCGGTCCGGAATAATTCTGGAACAGTTCGGAGTAAGCCCATTGCATTAAGCCGTCGGTAAGCAGGTTTTCGGTGGCCTCCCAGGAACCGCCCAGGCCCTCCAACAAAAAGATTGTTTCGGGAAATTCCTCCTGCACCCGGGCAATGATGTATTGCCAGGCGGGCATGGGAATTTTGTAACCGGCGTCGCACCGGAAACCGTCCACGCCGCGCCGGCACCATGTCAGCAGCGCGTCGGCAATGATGTCCCAAAGCGCGCTGCCGTCCTGTTTCAGTTCGACGAGATCACCCCAGGTAATGCCCCAGGCGCCAGGGCTGGCGAAGGTGCCGTCAGGGTTCCGCAGGAAAAATTCAGGATGGTTTTCCTGCAAAACCGCGCCCCAGCCGGTGTGGTTGATGACGATGTCGAGGAACACCCGCGCGTCGAGTGCGTGCGCCGCGGAAGTGAGTTCACAAAACTGATCAATGGCCGTGGTGCGATGGTCAAATTCGGCGAGCGCCGGATCAACCGCGGTCAAATCCAGCGCGGCGTACGGACTGCCGAACCGCCCGAACCGCGCGTAAGTGGTCGGCACCGGATGCACCGGCAGCAAGTGCAGAATGCGGCAACCGAGCGTTTGCACGATATGAGGCAATTGCCGCGCGAGGTCGCGCAATTTTCCAGACGGCGGAATGACGGTGTAGCCCTGGGAATCGAGGGGGTTGAGTTGAAAATTCAATTGCGGGTCCACGGCGACTGCGGCGGTGCGTGTCGCCCCGAACAGCCGGGTAAAGGCGCAGTAAATGACGTTGGCCGTGCGGCAAAAATTCGGGTGAACGCTGATGCCAACGTCGGAGCCTTCCGGCCAGTGTTGCCAGCCGTTGGGATCCAGCAAGTAAGGTTTGGCTTTGAAAAAACCGGCCTCGGCGAGCGGCAATTCAATTTCCCAACCAGTGCCGTTTTTTTGCATGGGCACGTCACGCCACGAAGCGCCGGCATGGCCGGGACCGCCGGCGTGGGCGGCAATGATTTCACGGCGCAGCGCGGTGCCGCGGCCGAGATTGGTGCGGAGCAGCCCGCGCCGGTTGCCGGTCGCGGCGCGCAAGGTGAAACGAACGCGGTCGCCCACGAACCGCACCAGATGTTCGCCGAGGGGGGGTGTCATGGTTGGCATCGGCTGTTCCATTGGCGATTTTTAGCATGAAGACCCAAGGACATAAACCGCAAAAGTGCTTCGCAAGCTTTTCGAGGATGGCGGTTTACCGAGTTCGCTTTGGTCGTCGGCGCATCAAGCTGGCAGGAAAATTGCTGAAAATCCATGTCTTGCCGCATTTGTTGCACGAGAATGACGGTGGGTAGATTCCGAGGCATGGCTACAGCGACGTTAAATGGAAGTGAAGAAGCTCAATTGTTGCAAACGATTGAGATGTTTGAGGTCATTGTGCAATCGCAGCCGAATGATTGCCAATCGCTGGAAATCCTCAAGGAGGCTTACACCAAGCTCGGTCGTGAGGATGAGGTTGTCAGCACCTCCAAGCGCATTGCCCAAGCCTACCTGCAAATGGGACAGCTTTCCTCGGCCATTTTGGAATACGAGACAGTTTTACAACGCCGCCCGAACGATACTGATGTCCAAGCAGCGCTCAAACAAATCGAGGACAAGGCCAACAATGTGGCGGTTCAGCAAGTCGCGGACGTGGAACCGACGTCGTTGTCGTCGTCTTCCGATACGGCGCGATTCAGAAAAAAAATGCGCGCGGTGGCGACCGAAGTGGATGACGGCCGCAAGGTGATGCATAAGGTTTTTGTCGAGAGCCGCGTCATTAGCGCGGGCGATTTCGATTTGTGCTGGCGGCCACCGGATTTGACCCAGCCGCCAGCGGACGTGGTCGAACCCTTCATTTACACCCTGGCGGAAAAGGGGGTTTTGTCGGCGGAAAAATCCCTCAAACTGTTGTCCGACAAATCCCGTCTGGCCTATTTACCGCTGGACAAATATGAACTGGACATCGAATTGGCCCGCGGTTTTCCCATGGCCATCTGCCGCCGTTGGTGTGTGCTGCCCTTCGACCGGATGAGCAAGGCCATTTTGGTGGGGACGGCAAATCCGTTCAACCAACAGGCCGCCAAGGAACTGTCCGAAACCACAACCAACCGGCTGCTCTGGTATCTGGCGTCACCGTCCGAACTGATACAAAACATCCGCAAAGCTTTCCGTTGAAATCATGACCAAGGTCAAATCATTTGGAGAACGCATTGCCGACGCCCTCGTCGAAGACGGCTTGTTGAGCCTCCAACAGGTGGAAGCCCTGCTCGAACAGCAAAGGAAAGGGGGCACGCGCCTCGCCAAGCTGATTATCGAGAAATCCTATGTCAGCGAACAGGATTTGACGGTGGCCATGGGCCGCGTGCTCAACGTGCCGTCCATTAATCTCGGCCGTATGACCATCCCGCTTGAAATCGCCGATTTGCTGCCGCGGGACGCTGCGCATAATTACAAGGTCATTCCCGTTTCGCGGCTGGAAAACAAATTGTTCCTGGCGATGGCCGACCCGTTGAACGTTCTGGCGCTCGACGACGTCAAGCGCCTGACGCGTCTTGAAATTGCCCCGCTCATAGCCTCGGAAAAAGCCATTCTGGACAAGCTGGCCGCGGTTGATTCCGCCAAGGGCAGTTCCATCGAAGACATCATCCAGGATGCGGAAAAGCAGCGCAAGGACGAGGAGGATGCTTCGGTCGAGACCGTCAAGGAAACGCTCGAAGATGTTAATCTTGACCAGCTCGCCGCCTCCAGCGGGGAGGCGCCCGTTATCAAGCTGGCCAACCTGATCATTGTGCAAGCCATCAAGGACCGCGCCAGCGACGTGCATTTGGAGCCGTTTGAGAAAACCATGCGCCTGCGTTACCGCGTTGACGGCGTCTTGATGGACGCCACGCCCCCGCCCAAGCAAATGCAACTGGCCCTGGCCTCGCGCTTCAAAATCATGAGCAGCCTCGACATCGCCGAACGGCGCTTGCCCCAAGACGGTCGCATGCGGGTGCGCGTGAGCGGCCGTGACTTCGACCTGCGGGTTTCGGTATTGCCCACCGTGCATGGCGAAAAAATCGTGCTGCGCGTGCTCGACAAAACCAATCTCTCCGCCAGCGTTGACAAGCTGGGGCTGGATGCGGAAACCTTCAAACAACTCAAGGCCGCCATTGACGCGCCGCACGGATTGATTCTGGTCACCGGCCCGACCGGCTCCGGCAAGACCACCACGCTTTATTCCGCGCTCAACGAGCTGAACAGCCCGCAGTGGAACATCGTCACCGTCGAAGACCCGGTGGAATTTCAAATTCCCGGCATCAATCAAGTGCCGACCAAAAAGGAAATCGGCCTGACGTTTGCTAGCGCATTGCGCTCCATCCTCCGCCAGGACCCGGACATCGTCATGATTGGAGAAATCCGCGACACCGAGACCGCCGAGATTGCCATTGAAGCCGCGCTCACCGGCCATCAGGTGCTCAGCACCATGCACTGCAACGACGCGCCCGGCGCCATCGCGCGCCTCGATGACATGGGCATTGCGCCGTTTCTCATTTCCTCATCCGTCATTCTCTCATGCGCCCAGCGGCTCATCCGTCGCATTTGCCCGCATTGCAAAGAGCCGGTGACATATCCCCCAAAGATGTTTGAAGACCTCGACATTGATCCCGCCACACTCAATGGCGCGCAGCTTTTTCGCGGGCGCGGCTGCGACCGTTGCAAAAATTCCGGCTACAGCGGACGGCTCGCCGCCATTGAGGCCATGACCGTCACCGATCAAATCCGCAAACTCATCATCGCGCGCGCCAACACGCGGGAGTTGGGCAAAATGGCCATCAGCCAGGGCATGCGCACATTGCGCATGGTTGCGCTGGATCGCGCGCGGGAAGGTGTTTCCACGCTGGAACAGGTCCTGGTGATGACCTCGGCGCATTGATTCGCGCCGCCGCCCTTAGAATTTGCGCTGGGGAACGGTGAACGGCTGCGGCATGGAGGACATCCACGGAGGTGATTGCGGCGCCCATGCGGGCGGAGCCACAGACGGGGCGCTGATTTGCCCGGTAATCGTGGGCAGCGGCGCCAAACTTGCCGGTTTGCCTATGCCACTGCTCAAAGGGGCAAAGGAGGCGCCGATCGGATTGGCCAGCGGTTCGGTGGAAGCATCAAAGGACGGCAGGGGTGTTTGTGATTGGGAAATCGTTCCGTCCGGCGAAGGCGTTGCCGGCGTAATGGGCGTGAACCCCGGGTTAAGCAACTGTTTGAATTGGTCCATTTCCGCCTGCTGCTGCGCAGGATTCGGGACCGCCGGCGGCGGTGACGGAGAGCCAAACAATGTTGACCAGACCGAATCGCCCTTTGGGTTTGCAGACAAATTATCATCGGGCGCGTTGTTCAAGGACGGGTTGAAAATGGTGGACCGTAAATCTCCCAGATTGCCGCTGACCAAGCCAGAGGAGGCATCGTTTGTCTGGTCATGCCCATCCATCGTCTGGTCATCCCCATCCATCCCAAAATCCCGCACTGAGGACGGATTGTCTGACGAATCGGCCTGACGGGTGAATGGGCCTTCTCCCCCCAAGTAGTTTTCAACCGGCGTCAGACTGTTTTGGTCGCCGTTTGCGTCATGTTTCTGAGGTTGGAGCATTTGGTTCGGCTTCACCCCCAGAATTTCCGCCGGTGTCATGAATGCCCAGTTCTGCTTGTCAGTGGACGATTTTCGGAGCCGCCGGGCCTGACTCGGCATCGGCGCCGGCGCGGCGGGCAGGCTATCGAAGCTGGTCACCGGCGCCTGGTCTTGAAACTTGTGCAGCAGGCTTTGAAAACCCGAGGCCGGCGGCGATTGGGGGGAAGTCGTCGTCAGATTGGAGGAAATCTCGGTATGGTCCGCCGATGAAAAGATAATGTGTTGCCAGGCATTGGTGGCAGCCGGCTGGGCTTCCAGGGCTGACGCCGCCACAGCCGCAACGGCCAGAAGCAGCGGCCCTTTCACACTAAAAAGGCGGAAATCCATTCAATCTTCAAATTACCGCAAATTGCCGCCCGCGTCAAAACGGATTTACTGCCGCTCGTACTCGCCCTTGCTGACTTTTTTGAGCACGGTAAACCCGGCTTTTTTAGCATCCGAGACGGACAGTGGCTTGAGCTTGTGCGGCGAATTGAAGGTGGAAATGATCTTGCGCACCGGCTTTTTGCAGGCCGGGCAGTTCGTGAGCGGCTTGGCCGAGAGCGGCCGGCGCAACGTGAATTTGCCGCCGCACACCTTGCACTCGCCTTCGCACAACTCGTATTCGTAAAGCGGCATGAACCAATCTCGAATTTCAACCGGCAAATGTTGAATGGACTTTACCCGTCAAGCTGGCCTTAAGTCGGGTTCCCTATTTCTTCAAAAACGCGCTGAACAAATCAATCGGCAGCGGCAGGAACGTGGTGGTGTTGCGGTCGCTGGACATCTCGCGCATCGTTTGCAGATACCGCAATTGCAGCGCAATCGGCTCCTTGCTGATCAACGCGGCGGCCTGCACCATTTTTTCGGCGGCCTGAAATTCGCCTTCCGCGTTCACCACTTTCGCGCGGCGTTCGCGCTCGGCCTCGGCCTGCCGGGCCATCGCGCGCTTCATGCTGTCGGGCAGCGCCACATCCTTGACCTCGACCGCCGTGACCTTGATGCCCCACGGCTCGGTCTGGCGGTCAATGATTTCCTGCAACTTCTGGTTGATGACGTCGCGTTGCGCCAGCAAATCGTCCAGCGGCGACTGGCCGAGCACGCTGCGCAGCGTCGTTTGCGCGATGAGCGAGGTCGCCTTCCAGAAATTTTCCACCTTGACCACCGCCGCGTTCGGGTCCACGACCCGGAAATAAACCACCGCGTCCACCGTGGCCGGCACATTGTCTTTGGTCATGATTTCCTGCTTGGGCACGTCAATGGTCACCACGCGCAAATCCATTTTTACCATGCGGTCCACAATGGGAATTAGAAAAATAATCCCCGGCCCCTTCGCGCCCTGCAGCTTGCCGAGCCGGAAGATGACACCGCGCTCGTATTCGCGCAGGATGCGCAGCGCCTGCGGCAGCACGATGACCGCCAGGATGAAGATGACCACGACCCACGTGCCGAGTTTGGCGATAAGCGTTACAGGGATGTCGTTCATAATTTGTCTTCGTTAGTTTTTGGTTTCACTTTCAACGTTAATCCTTCAATGCCGGTGACTTCAACCGGTTGCCCGGCTTCGACCGGCGTGTCGCTGACGGCCTTCCAGTTTTCGCCTTCGATAAACACCCGGCCGCCCTGCGCGTCAATCCGCGACAGCGCGTTCACGGTTTTGCCGAGCATGGTTTCCTGGCCGGCGCGGACGGGTTTGAATTGCGCGCGCAAACCCGCGCCGACGACAAAAACAAAAAATGCCGCCGTCACAAGCGTCGCCGGAACGATCCAACTCATGGGCAGATGATAGCCGGGCGGCGCGTGATTGAACAGCATGAGCGCGCCGAGGAAAAAGGCGACGATGCCGCCGCCGGTCAACACGCCGTGCGTCGGCGCAAAAATATCAATGATGAACAGTGCCACGGCCAGGAGAATCAGCGCGACGCCCGCGGCATTAATCGGCAACGTGGCCGACATGTACAGCATGAGAATCAGCGCCATCGCGCCCGCGACGCCGGGGAAAATCGCGCCGGGATGGCTGATTTCGGCGATGATGCCGTAAATCGCGATGAGCATGAGAATCATCATCACTTCAGGCTGCCAGAACATTTGGAACAGATGTTCCGCCGTGCTCATCGGAATTTCCGTGACTTCGGCGTTCGCCGTGTGAAGGGGATTGCCATTCACAACGCGGCCGTCCAGTTGTTTAAGCAAATCCGGAACGTCCTTGGCGATGAGATCAATGACTTTTAACTTGAGCGCCTGTTCGGAAGTGGTGGCCTTGCTTTCGACGACCGCGGATTTGGCCCACTCGACATTGCGGTGCCGTTTGTCCGCGATGGTTTCGATGAAACTGGAGGCGTAGTTTGCCAGCTTTTGGGCCATTACATCGTTGGTGGCCTCACCGCCGCCGATGCCGCCGATGCCCAATTCCACCGGATGCGCCGCGCCGATGGTCGTGTTGGGCGCCATCGCCGCCACGTCGGCGGCCAGCGTGATGAAAACGCCCGCGCTGGCCGCGCTCGCGCCCGACGGCGCAACATAAACGACCGTCGGGGTTTTTGAGGCGTACAGGGTTTCAACGATTTGTTTGGTGGATTCGAGCAGGCCGCCGGGGGTGTCCAGTTGAATGACGAGGCATTCGTCATTTTGCGCCGCCGCCACTTCAATCGCGCGCGAAATATAACCGGCCGTGGCCGGGCCGATGGCGCCGTCAATTTTAATCAGCCCCACTTGCGCGGCGTGCGTGGCCGCGTTCAGAAGCAATCCCGCAATTAAAATAAAACCCCAACGCTTCATAACTTTTCCGCTTGAAAAGCACGCTAACAGAAAGCGTGCCTTCTGCAATTAAATTCAACGCGTCCGCAACCCGTTCCCTTCACGTCAGTTTCCCGCATTTTCGACAAAGGAATTGACCTGGCGGCGATGCCTCTGCCAGCGTAATCAAGGTTCCGTCAAGAACCGGCATGACCAATCCGCCTACGCCTGAAATCACCGACATCGAACTGGTGAACCGCGCCCAAGCGGGCGAATTGGACGCCTTTGAGACGTTGACCACCCGTTACGAGCGGCGGGTTTTTTCCCTGGCCATGCGCATGTTGCGGCAGGAACAGGATGCCGAGGACGTCACCCAGCAAACCTTCCTCAGCGCCCTCGAAAACCTGAACGGCTTTCGCAGCGAGGCCAGCTTCGCCACGTGGCTTTTTCGCATCGCCACCCACGCGGCACTCAAGGTGATCCGCAAACGCAAGGGGTTGAAAACGATTTCCTTGGAGGAGGCCACCGAAGGAACGGACCAGGTTGATTCCGTCCCGCATCCGGAATTCATCGCGGATTGGCGGCAGTCCCCGGAACAACTGGTGCAAAAACATGAAATCCAGCGGTTGTTGGACGAGGCGCTGGCCGGGCTGGACGAAAAGCACCGGCTTGTCTTTCTGCTGCGCGACGTGGAAGGATTTTCCGTAAAAGAAACCGCCGAGGCCCTGGGGCTGACCGAGGCCAATGCCAAGGTGCGGCTGCTCCGGGCGCGCCTGCAACTGCGCGAGCACCTGACACGCACCTTGGGCGACCCGGACAAACAATTGATACGAAATCCTGGCCATGCGCATTGAACCGTCAAAGGCTGCCGCCCCACAAAGCATGTAACTTTTTAGCAGATGACGGCTCAAAAGAACCGGAACGACATACCATGAAGTGCGAAGAACTGCTGGCGATGCTGAATGAATACGTGGACGGCACGATTGACCCTGCCGTCTGCAAGGATTTTGAGCAGCACATGGCCGGATGCAATCCCTGCCAGGTGGTCGTGGACAACATTCGCAAGACCATCACGCTGTACCAGGAAGGCAAGCCTTACGAATTACCGGTGCCATTCCGCGAACGGCTCCACGACGCCCTGCGGCAACGCTGGAAGGAAACGCACACCGCGCCTCGGAAAGCGAAATGATGGTTCCACGTCGTTTTTACAGCTTGGGCAGATAACCTCATCGGGAGTGTCCCGGCTTGCTTGTCGTCCTGGAGCAGTGGCTAAAACGATTCCGCTGCTGAATCAAGCGCATACCTTCTATGCTTAATGATACTCCTGCAACGTCTTGACGTTGTAACCGGATTTTTTGAGCGCGGCGATGCCGCGCGCGGCGGCCTTCGCGCCGCTCAATGTCGTCATGATGGGCGTGCCGGTGTAGATGGCCGTGGTGCGGATTTTCACTTCATCTTCGCGCGGCGCCGCGCCGCTGGGCGTGTTGATGACCAGTTGGATTTCCTTGTTCTTGAGCAGGTCAATGACATTTGGCCGGCCTTCGAGCAGCTTGAGGATCCGCTGGACTTTCAAGCCGGCCTTTTCCAGAACCGCCGCCGTGCCGCTCGTTGCCACGAGTTCGAATCCCAGATCGGTGAATTGTCTGGCCACTACCGACACGTCTTTTTTATGCGCGTCGCTCACGCTGATAAAGACCTTCCCGCCCAACGGCAGCGGCGAACCCGCGGCCATCTGCGATTTCGCGTAGGCGATGCCGCGGTCGGCATCCAAACCCATGACTTCGCCGGTGGAGCGCATTTCCGGCGAGAGTAAAATATCCTGTCCATGAAAACGGCTGAATGGGAAGACGGATTCCTTCACCGCCCAATACGCCGGCCGGACTTCCTTCGTGAAGCCGAGTTCCTGCAATGTTTTTCCCGCCATGGCTTTCGCCGCCAGTTTCGCCAGCGGGACGCCGATGGCCTTGCTGACGAAGGGCACGGTGCGCGACGCGCGCGGGTTCACTTCCAGCACGAACACCTTCTCGTCCTTCACGGCGTATTGCACGTTCATCAAGCCGACAACCTTCAATTCGCGCGCCATCGCGTGCGTGTATTCCCGGATGGTTTCGATGACTTTTTTGGAAAGCGTGTGCGGCGGCAGCACCATCGCGGCGTCGCCGGAATGGACGCCGGCAAACTCGATGTGTTCCAGGATGCCGCCGATGACAATCGTTCCGTCGCCCGGATTTTTGAATTGCCCGACGTCCGCGATGCAATCCACGTCCACCTCGGTGGCGTCCTCCAGAAATTTGTCCACGAGCACCGGGCGTTCCGGCGAAGCTTCGACGGCAAACCGCATGTAATGCTGCAGCTCGGCGTCAGAATAAACGATCTGCATGGCGCGCCCACCGAGCACAAAGGACGGCCGCACGAGCACCGGATAATCCAGTTTCTTGGCGACGGCGAGCGCTTCTTCGGCATTGGTGGCCAGGCCGTTGGGCGGCTGGGGAATGTTCAACCTGTCGAGCATCGCGGCGAAGAGCTTGCGGTCCTCGGCAATTTCGATGCTCTGCGGCGAGGTGCCGATGATGTTGACGCCATTTTTCTGAAGGCCGAGCGCGAGGTTGAGCGGCGTCTGGCCGCCGAATTGCGCGATGGCGCCCCAGCAGCCTTCGCGTTCGTAAATGTGCAGCACGTCTTCGAGCGTGAGCGGCTCGAAGAACAGCTTGTCACTCGTGTCGTAATCGGTGGAAACCGTTTCCGGGTTCGAGTTGACCATGATGGTCTCGAAACCGTCCTCCTTGAGCGCAAACGCCGCGTGGACGCAGCAGTAATCAAATTCGATGCCCTGCCCGATGCGATTCGGGCCGCCGCCGAGGATCATCACCTTTGTCTTCGGCGTCTTTTTCACCTCGTCGTCGCCGCGGTCGTAGGTCGAATAATAATACGGCGTGTAAGCCTCGAACTCGGCGGCGCAGGTGTCCACCAGCCGGTAGCTGGGCACGAGATTCAGCTTCTTTCGCCAGGCGCGAATTTCATCCTCGGTCTGGCCGGTCAAATGGGCGATTTGCCGGTCGGAAAATCCGAGCGACTTGGCTTTGGCGAGTTGTTCGGCGTTGAGTAACGGCATGGGCGCGAAATAAAAGTCAACCCAGTAAGCCGTAAAAATTTCCCTGTGTCCAGCGGGGAGTAATCAAATCCGCTTGATGGCCGTAACGCTTTCCGTAAGGTAGGCGCCGATGAAACGAACCGGGTGCGCGCTTTTATGGTGGTTGCTGTTTGCTCCGCTTTTCGTTTCCGCACAGATTGATCCCGTCAAGCGCGACCTGATTCAGCTCGGCTACAATCAGCCAGTGGAAGGCCACGCGCCTTTTGCCGGCTACGCCTTTTATTACCACAACCAGCCGGATTTCCTCCGCACCAATCTCACATTGCGATTGGCCCTGGCGCCGGTGTATCTCGATTCCGAACTGGGCTTTGTCAACGGTCTCGGCCCGAACACGGATTTCGCCGTTGGGCTGGCCGGCGGCGGGTTTGCGGACAGTTACGATGAAATCCGCGGTGGCACGTATTATCCGGGCGAATCCTTTGACGGCCACAGCGCTGAAATATCCGCAAGCGTTTATCATTTGTTCAACCCGGCTGATCTGATTCCACTGAATTTTATTTTGCGCGGAACGGCGCATTATTCGGTTTACGCCGCCAACGACAGCACGGCGGCCGGTTTCCAGTTGCCCGACGACCACGGCACCTTCAGCGTGCGCAGCGGGCTGCGCTGGGGCGGCGTCGAGCCGACACTTTTCCCGCCGCTGGCGATGGAATTGTCCGTGTGGTATGAGGGCCAGTGGCGCACCGATTCAGGCGCCTATGGTTTTGGCGGCGACCGCCGGCTCAACCGGCAGTCGCATTTGTTTTGGGCCGAGGCGGCGCTGGCTTATACCCTGCCGAAAAGCCAGCAGAATTTTTACGTGCGTCTGACCGCCGGCACGAGCCTGGACGCCGACCGCTTCAGCGCGTACCGGCTGGGCGGATTTTTGCCCCTCATCTCGGAATTTCCGCTGTCACTGCCCGGCTATTATTTTCAGGAAATCAGCGCCCGGCAACTGGCGCTGCTCAACGTAAACTATCTGTTGCCGCTGGACCCCAAAAAACGCTGGGACCTGGACCTGAACGTGTCCAGCGCGTTTGTGGATTATCTGCCCGGCGAGGAGCAGCCTGGCAACTGGCTCAGCGGCATGGGCGGCGGCATCCTGTATCATTCGCCGTCCGACCGCTGGAAAATCATGGCGACCTGCACCTACGGTTTTGACGCCATTCGCTCGCAGGGACGCGGCGCGCAAAGCGTTGGCATTCTGATTCAAGTGGATTTGGGCCGGGCGTGCAGCCGGACCTTCAACGCGCCCCAACCTGAGCATTGGCGCGGCTGGCAATGGTTGTTTGGCAGTTAAAATCGCCTGGTGCCGGATGGTTCAAATTCAGCGCCATTTAGGTTTACGGCAGGGTATTCATGGGATTGCGCGGTTGTCCCTTTCAGCTAAAATCGGAACGCATACATGCCACTCAAAAAACAACGCAAGTCTTCTCCCGAAGCAAAAACAGCCCTGTGGCTTCACTGGCTGTTGACCATCCTGTTCACCGCCGCCTTTGTGCTCGTGGTGGTGATGCTGTTCAAACCGTTGAAACTTCCCGGCGATTCCAGCTGGCCGGAAGCGTTGCTGCTTTTATCGGGGGTGGCCTGCACCCTCACCGCGCTGACGCGGCGGTTGCCGCTGCAAAACGTTTTGCTGGCAGTGTTCATCATCGCCGTGATGAGCGGCGCGGTGTATGCTTTGAACGCCAAAACCGACATCCCCTTCGGTCCATTCAGGTTCGTGGGGGGCATGGGGGCGGAAATTTTCGAAACGCTGCCGTGGGCGGTGCCGTTGATTTGGGTTGTGGCCATCTTGAACTCGCGCGGCGTGGCGCGGCTTATTCTGCGTCCGTGGCGAAAAATTGACGCCTATGGCTACTGGCTCACGGGGTTGACGGCGGGGCTGACGCTGCTCTTTGATTTTGCCTTTGAACCGTTCGCTTCGCGGGTAAAACACTATTGGCTGTGGACGCCGACAAAACTTCCGGTGACGTGGCAAGGCGCGCCCTTGTCGGATTTTTTGGGCTGGGCGGCGCTGGCGGCGCTGATCGCGGTGGTCATCGCGCCCGCCTTGATTAACAAACAGCCGGGCAAAAAAAACGCGCCCGATTTCCACCCGTTTGCCGTCTGGCTCGGTGCCATTTTGCTGTTTGGAACCGGCTGCGCGCAGCATGGACTTTTGCCCGCCGCGGTGACGGATGGAATTCTGGCTGCCATCATCACCGTGCTCGCCATTCGCGGCGGGACCTGGTGATTACCGCCACATTCCCGGTTTCCTGAGAAATTCGGTTTCGGCGGAATGTTTGGTGATTTTCAGGCGCGCCACGCGCGGGCCGTCCATCTCCTCCACCCGCAACTCATGGGGACCGGCGCTCACGATGTCGCCGACCTTCGGAAAGCCACTGAGCTTTCGCGTCAGCCAGCCGCTGGCGGTGGCGATGCCTTCCTCGTGCGGTGTTTCACCGATTATTTTTTCCAATTCATGCAACGGCATGGTGCCGGCGGCCTCCCAGACGTTTTCGCTCACGCGGGCCAGTTCCGGCTTTTCCTGATCGAACTCGTCCTGAATCTCGCCGACGAGTTCCTCGATCACGTTTTCCAAAGTGGCGACGCCGACCGTGCCGCCGTATTCATCCACCACCACGGCGAAGTGCAGCTTCCGTTCGAGAAACAATTGCAACAATTTCTCCAGCCGGCCGGTTTCGGGCACGTAAACCAGTTTGCGCGCCACCGGCAACAAATCCGCCGCCGTCCGTCCCGGCTCCCGCGAAACCGGATAAAGGTCCTTGATGTGCACCACCCCGCGCGTCCGGTCCAGGTCGCCGTTTTCGCAAAGCGGGAAGCGCGAGTAGCGCGTTTGTTCCGCCAGCGCAACACATTCGGCCACCGTCATGTCGGTGTTGAAGGCGGTGATTTCGTGGCGTGGCCGCATGACTTCGCGCACGACCCGGTGACGCAAATCGAGCGCGTTCAGGATGAGATCGCGTCCGCCCGCCGCGCTCCGCGTCCCGGCCAGCACCAGGCGCAATTCCTCCTCCGAGGGCGCGCTGCGAAGTTCTTCCACGGAAAACCCCAGCCGCCGCACGACAAACTGGGACGAGCGATGCAGCAGCCAGATGAACGGGTAGGACAAACGGTAGAACCCGTTCAAAGGCCCGGCGACCCACAGTGACGTCTGCAACGTGCGCCGGATGGCGATCGCCTTGGGCACCAATTCGCCGGCCACAATCAGCAAATAACAGTTCACAAAGAAACCGACGCCGATGGCAATGCCGCGCTGGGCTTCCAGGAATGTGATTTTGAACAGCTCAAAAAGCGGGCTTAACAGGTCACGGAAAACCGGCTCGATGACCACGCCGACCGCCATGCTCGCGAGCGTAACGCCGAATTGCGTTGTGCTGATGTAGGTGTCAATGCGCGCGAGGATGTGCCGCGCCATTTTTGCGCGGCGATTGCCCTTGGCCGCCAGCGCCGCCAGTTGCGTGTCCCGGATGCGCACCAGGGCCAGTTCCGCCGCGACGAAAAACGCGTTCAGCAGCACGAGCAAAGCCACCGCCAGCAGGTTTACCCCGTTGTGAACGATTTGGCCCCAGTTCACAATTTCACCTCGCCAAACATGACCTTGAGGATGTTTTCCAGCGTCACCACCCCGGCTTCACGCCGGTCGCGTCCCAGCACGATGGCCAGCCGCTCGCCGGCGCGCTGCATCCGCCGCAACGCAACCTCCAGGCGTGTGTCCTCGTCCAAAAACAACGCGGGCGTCATAAGGGCGGCGGCAGGCTTCTGCAAATCCAGATCGTCGCGGAACAGCAACGGTCCCAGCGTCAGCAAGCCGGCAATGCGGCGCTCTCCGTCGCGCATTTCCCAAACCGGCAGGCGCGAATAATTGCGTTCGCGCGCCAGGGCCAGCGCGTCGCCGAGGGGCGTTTGGGTTTCCACCGTCACCACCTGGGCCAGGGGCGTGGCGATCTGCCGGACGGTGAGGTTTTGCAAATCGAGCACGCGATTGATCATGGCGCGTTCGCCGGTCGTGAGCGCCTGCGCGGATTCCTGCATCACCGCGCGCATTTCCTCGCGGTTGCCGAAGGGCCGGCCGGTGAATGCGTGCCCGCCCATCCACCGCAGCGCGCCCGCCGCCGTGGCTTCGACCAGCGCCACCAGCGGGCGCAAAATAAAATGGACCGGCCGGAAAATCCTTGCCGCCGAGAGGCACAATTGATTGGGATGCGCGCGGAACAGCATTTTCGGCAGCAAATCGAACAGCGCGTAAAACAGAAAAACAATCACCGCGAAGAGTCCGGTGATCAGAGCGTAACGCCCCGGAAATTGATCATGCAGGCTGGCGACGACCCAGCCGAGGATGATGAAGTTGGCCAGCGTGTTGCCGACGAGGATCGTCCAGAGAAAATTTTCCGGGTGTTCGAGAAATTCATGGAGCAGCTTGGCCGACGGCCGGCCCGCGCGGGCGAGATGCCGCACGCGCAGCCGGTTCAGCGCAAACACGCCCGCTTCCATGCCTGACAACAAAAACGACAGCGCCAGGCACGCCGCCAGAAACAGCCAGGTTAACATGTGGATTTCCATTTTATTTCACGGTTTCCACCAGCAATTCCCTGACGCGGCGTTCATCAGCCGCCTGCGCCGTGAGTTTCAAGCCGTTAAACGTCGTGGATTCGCCGGCGTTGGGCACAACGCCCAGCAAATGCGCGAGCAATCCGCCCATCGTTTCGACCTCGGCCACGTCCGCCAGCGCGGGGAATTCGCGGCGGAAGTCGTCCAGCCGCATGGTGCCGTTCACACGCCAGCGGCCCGGCGTCAGTTTTTCCATCACGAACCCTTCCGGCTGCCGCGCTTCGGCGCGGATTTTGCCGACGATCTGGCCCAAAATGTCCTCCATGGTCACGATGCCCGCCGTGCTGCCGAATTCGTCCAGCACCACCGCCAGGCCGCGTTGCTGCTTTTGCAGGCTCTGAAACAATTGCAGCAAATTCATCGTCTCCGGCACGAACGAGGGAAGTTCAATCGCGTCGGCCAGGTCAATCTTCGGATCAAGCAGCAACGCGCGGGTGTTCAGGATGCCGACGATGGTGTCTGGAGTTTCATCGTAAATCGGCAGGCGGCGATGTTTGAATTTTTTTGCGGCGGCAATCATGTCCCCGACCGGCGCGTCGTCCGAAACGCACGCCATGCCGGCGCGCGGACGCATCACCTCGCGCACCATGCGCTGGTCGAGGCTGATGATTTGCAAAATAATCTCCTTTTCCGACTCGGCGAGCGTGCCTTGCTGGTACGCCATTTCGAGCAATTCGTGATATTCCCCGTCGGTGAGCGCGGCGGGCGGCCTGACCAATTGCGGCGCGATCAGTTTCAAGAGCGCCTCGTTCATTTTCTGCGCCACGTAACGCAACGGCGTGGTGAGCTTTTGGAAAAGCAGCAACAGCCAGCCGACGCGCCGCGCCCAGCGTTCCGGCTGGCGCACGGCCAGCGTCTTGGGAAAAACCTCGCAGCCAATGAGCGTCAGCGCCAGCAGCACGGCCACCGTCAACACGAACGGCCAGCGGCCGTCAAACACCATTTGCAGCGCCAGCGCGAGCATCGCGGCGTTGGCGAACGTGTTGCCGAGCGCCATGGTGGCCAGCAAATCCTGCGGCTGTTCGAGCAGCCGCGCCACCACCGCGCCCGCGCGCGGATGGCGTTCGGCCAGTTGACGCGCCTGCCAGTGGCTGAGGGAAAGCAGCGCCGCCTCGGCCAGCGCGAAAAAGAAACTCGCGCCGGCAGAAATCAAAATCACCGCCACCGCCGTCACTATCGCCGGCTCCATGAGGGCAATCTAAATAAAAATGTCCAAAGTCCAAAGCCCAAAGTCCGCCGGGGCTTTGGATGACAGGATGCGTCAGCCCTCCAAAATCGCCGTGGCCGCCGCGTAAGTTTGGGTGTGGCTCAGGCTGATGAGCAACTGCTTCGCGCGGCAGCCCGCGAACAATTGTTCCCCTTTGCCGTGCAGCACCACCAACGGCTCGCCCGATTCCTGGCGCCGGATTTCCATGTCCTGCCAGCCCAGCGCTGCCCCGATGCCCGTGCCGAACGCCTTGGAAATCGCCTCCTTGGCCGCGAACCGCGCCGCGATGAACGGCGCCGGATGTTTGTGCGAAAGACAGTAGGCGATTTCATCCGGGTGCAGCAGGCGTTTGAGAAAACGTTCGCCAAACCGCTCGTGCGACGCCTGCACCCGCGCCACCTCGATGATGTCAATGCCCGTGCCCAGAATCATTGCGATGGACGATTCCCGATTTGCGATGGACGCGCAAGCAAACTCGGCCGGACCAAGCGGGAATGCCCTTTAAGACAATCAGGAGGAAATGGCATCCGCGTCTTGCGGGTTGTTTCAGGCGTCCCGCCTGAAACCTGAAACACAAAAATTGAAGCGGCAGATTCTTCCCCGTCTTGTGAAATGTCTGATGTGGGAAGACGCAATGCGGCGAGACGCCGTATTGAACCGGCCGGAGGCGGGTGCTGCCTCACAAAATCAACCCGCCGGTTTGATTCACTGCTTTTGGCGCGTTTCGTGAATCCAAAAAAAGCGAGGCTGGAATGGCTTCCAGCCTCGCTCGATTTTTGTCTTTGGCAGGGTCGCGCCGCAGCGCGACCGGACGACCGGCAGGTCGTCCCTGCCGTTTTTAGTAATCCATTCCGCCCATGCCGCCGCCGCCACCGCCGGGCATCGGGGCCGGTTTTTCCTTCTCCGGAATGTCGGTGATGAGGCACTCGGTCGTGAGCAGCAAACCGGCGATGGACGCCGCGTTTTGCAGCGCGGAACGCGTGACCTTCTTCGGGTCCACGATGCCGGCTTTCACGAGGTCTTCGTATTCGCCAGTGGCGACATTGTAACCTTCGTTGCCCTTGCTCTTCTTGACCTGGTCAACGATGACCGAGCCTTCGACGCCCGCGTTGATCGCGAGCGCCCGGAGCGGGGATTCGACGGCGCGTTTGATGATGCCCACGCCGATTTGCTCGTCCTCGTTCGCGGTTTTGACGGCTTCAATCGCCGACAGGCACCGCAGCAAGGCCACGCCGCCGCCGGCGACAATGCCTTCCTCGACCGCCGCGCGCGTCGCGTGCAGCGCGTCTTCCACGCGGGCTTTCTTTTCCTTCATTTCGGTTTCGGTCGCAGCGCCGACGTTGATGACGGCCACGCCGCCGGCGAGTTTCGCCAGGCGTTCCTGCAATTTCTCGCGGTCGTAATCGCTCGTCGTCTCCTCGATCTGGCGGCGGATTTGATTCACGCGGCCCTGGATGTCGGACGACTTGCCGGAACCTTCGACGATTGTGGTGTTTTCCTTGTCAATGACGATGGATTTCGCCCGGCCGAGGTCGGTCAGCTCGACGCTCTCGAGCTTGATGCCGAGGTCTTCACTGATGAACTTGCCGCCGGTGAGAACGGCGATGTCTTCCATCATGGCCTTGCGGCGGTCGCCGAAGCCCGGGGCCTTCACGGCGCAGACGTTCAACGTGCCGCGCAGCTTGTTCACGACCAGCGTCGCGAGGGCTTCGCCTTCGACTTCTTCGGCGATGATGAGCAGCGGCTTGCCCGAGCGCGCGGCTTTTTCGAGCAACGGCAACAGGTCCTTCAGGCTGCTGATTTTCTTTTCGTAATTGAGGATGTACGTGTCTTCGAGCTTCACTTCCATCGTCTCGGCGTTGGTGACGAAGTAAGGCGAGAGATAGCCCTTGTCGAACTGCATGCCCTCGACCACTTCGAGCGTCGTCTCAATGGACTTGGCTTCCTCGACCGTGATGGTGCCGTCCTTGCCGACCTTGTCCATCGCCTCGGCGATTTTGTCGGCAATTTCGAAATCCCAGTTCGCGGAGACCGCGGCCACCTGGCGGATTTCGTCCTTGTCCTTGACCTTCTTGGTGATTTTATCGAGATGCGACACGGCGGCCTCGACGGCCTTGTTGATGCCGCGTTGGATGCCGATCGGGTTGGCGCCGGACGTGACGAACTTCAGGCCTTCGCGGTAAATGGATTCCGCCAATACCGTCGCTGTGGTCGTGCCGTCACCGGCGGTGTCGCTGGTTTTGCTGGCGACTTCTTTCACCATTGCGGCGCCCATGTTTTCGTACGGATCTTCCAGCTCGATTTCCTTGGCCACCGTCACGCCGTCCTTGGTGATGGTGGGGGAGCCGAATTTTTTGTCGATGACCACGTTGCGGCCCTTGGGTCCGAGCGTGGCGACGACCGCCTGGGAGAGCTTCTGGACGCCGCGCAGGATCGCCTGACGCGCCTCCTCGTCAAACAATAATTGTTTTGCTGCCATAATTTTATTCAGTTTTAAATTTTAAGTTTTAAGTTTTGAATCAGTCGAGTACGGCCAGGATGTCGTCCGAGGACAAAATCTTGTATTCCTTGCCGTCAATCTTGATTTCCGTGCCGCCGTATTTGCTGACCAAAACGCGGTCACCTTTTTTGACTTCAAACGGAATTTTCTTTCCGTCGTCGTTGGTTTTGCCGGTGCCGAGGGCGATAATGATGCCTTCCTGCGGCTTTTCCTTGGCGGTATCGGGAATGATGATGCCGCCCTTCTTGACTTCCTTCTCTTCAACCGGCTCGACCAGGATGCGGTCGCCGATCGGTTTAACGTTTAGTGCCATAGTTTGTTTTTGTTTGTTGTTGGTTTGTTAATTGTAATCAACTCCCACCGCACCCGCGATGGGAAAATTTCTCATGTTTCGGGGAGCGCGCCCGTCCCGGGCGCGGTCCGACGCGTCCCGCGGCGGACATCCGCGGCGTACGCGGACGCATCCAATGGTTTGCCGCGCAACGTCGTACGGCTGGTGAACGGGACGTTCACCAGAGCGTGCGGGACGCACGCGCTCCCCAAATTCAAATTTGTCTGCGCGAATTTCATTTCGGTAAAGCTGCTATCGTTAATTCACCAACTGCCGAGCCAATAATTGTGTTCAACAATTTATTTTCCAAAATTTGTGTCAAAAGCGACTTTGCCTTTTGTTTTTCTTCAGGCGTTGGTGGATTGTTTTATTTCTTCTCGTCCACCACTTCCGCGTCAATCACGCCTTCGTCCTTCTTTTGGTCGTCGGACTTCGGCTCGCCGCCTTCCGGCTGCGGTTGCGGGCCCGCTTGCGCTTTTTCGGCCTGCGCCTTCGCGGCGGCGGCTTTGTAAAGCTCGGCGCTCACGGCCTGCCACGCCTCGTTCAGCTTCTCAGCGGCCGATTTGATGCCAGCCGTGTCGCTGCCTTTCAACGCTTCCTTCACGTCCGCGACGGCTTTCTCGATCTTGGCCTTGTCGTCGCCCGAAATCTTGTCGCCGGTGTCCTTCAACATCTTTTCGGAGCGATACACCGCGCTGTCCGCTTCGTTGCGCGTCTCGACTTCTTCCTTTTTCGCCTTGTCTTCGTCGGCGTGCACTTCGGCGTCGCGGCGCATCTTCTCGACCTCGTCCTTCGAGAGGCCGCTGCTGGCGGTGATGGTGATTTTCTGTTCCTTGCCCGTGCCGAGGTCCTTGGCGCCGACGTGCAAAATGCCGTTGGCGTCAATGTCGAACGTCACCTCGACCTGCGGCACGCCGCGCGGCGCGGGCGGGATGTCCGCCAGTTGAAACTTGCCGATGGTCTTGTTGTCCTTGGAGAACTGGCGTTCGCCCTGGAGCACATGAATTTCCACGCCCGGCTGGTTGTCCGAGGCGGTGGAGAAAATTTCCGATTTGCGGGTCGGAATGGTGGTGTTGCGCTCGATGAGCCTGGTGAACACGCCGCCGAGCGTCTCGATGCCGAGCGACAACGGCGTCACGTCCAGCAGGAGCACGTCCTTGACCTCGCCCTTGAGCACGCCGCCCTGAATGCCGGCGCCGATGGCGACGACTTCGTCCGGGTTCACGCCCTGGTGCGGCTGCTTGTTGACGAGCTTGCGCGCGGTTTCCACGACGCGCGGCATGCGGGTCATGCCGCCGACGAGCACCAGCTCGTCGATTTTCGCGGCTTCAATGTCGGCGTCTTTCAAGCAGGCTTGAACCGGTTTGATGGTGCGCTCGAACAAATCGTCGCAAAGCTGTTCCATCTTCGCGCGCGTCAAAGTCTTCTGAATGTGTTTCGGCCCGCTGGCGTCCGCCGTGATGAACGGCAGGTTGATGTCGTATTGCTGCGCGCTGGAAAGGGCGATCTTGGCCTTTTCGGCCTCTTCCTTGATGCGTTGGAGCGCGTCGGGCTGCTTGCGCAAATCCATGCCGCTGTCCTTTTTGAATTCGTCGAGAATCCAGTCCATCAGCTTGTTGTCCCAGTCGTCACCGCCCAAATGCGTGTCGCCGTTGGTGGCCTTGACTTCAAACACGCCGTCGCCGATTTCCAACACCGAAATGTCGAACGTGCCGCCGCCGAGGTCATAGACCGCAATTTTTTCGTCCTTCTTCTTGTCGAGGCCGTAGGCGAGCGACGCGGCGGTCGGCTCGTTGATGATGCGGAGCACTTCGAGTCCGGCGATGCGGCCGGCGTCCTTGGTGGCCTGGCGCTGCGAATCGTTGAAATAGGCGGGAACGGTGATGACGGCCTGCGTGACTTTTTCGCCCAGGCGCGTTTCGGCGTCGGCCTTCAGTTTGGCCAGAATCATCGCGGAAATTTCGGGCGGCGAGAAGGCTTTGGGTTTGCCGTCCACTTCCACTTCCACGGCGCAATCGCCGTTGGCAGCCTTCACGACCTTGTAGGGCACGCGTTTGATTTCCTCCTGCACTTCGTCGAATTTGCGGCCCATGAAACGCTTGATGGAATAGACCGTGTTGCGCGAGTTGGTGACGGCCTGGCGCTTGGCCGCCTCGCCGACGAGGCGCTCGCCGTTCTTGGTGAACGCGACCACGGACGGCGTGGTGCGTTTGCCTTCGGAATTTTCCAGAACCAGCGGCTCGCCGCCTTCCATGACCGCCATGCAGGAGTTCGTGGTGCCCAAATCAATGCCTAATACTTTTGCCATAAAATCTTGTGGTTAAATACAATTTGTCCCCTCCTCCCAAGCAATGATGGTGCCGTGACGCCTTAAAATAGACAAAGCCATTGCAAAAAAAGGATGGAATTGAGTTTTCAAGGTTTCAACAGACTCCTAAAAACTGTGCCAAAAGCGCCATGATGGCACAGTCAAAACGGGCGTGGCGCAATAAATGGCACAGGTGAGGTTTCGCGCGAAGAGCGCGAAGTCGGCGAAGGATTTTCCTTACTTCGCAAACTTCGCGGCCTTCGCGCGGGATGTTTATTTGCTGCCCGGTTTGACGGCGGGAGTTTTTGCCAAATCCGGCGGCAATTGGTTCGCTTCGAAGGCCTCGACTTTGAGCGCAACCAGACTTTGGAACGGCACGCCAAAGTTCACCGTGCCGTTCGAGCGGTCCACGATGGCCGTCGCGCCGACCACGTTTCCGCCCTGCGCGCGAACGATGTCAATCGTCTCCTGCACGCGGCCACCCTTGGTCACCACGTCCTCGACGACGAGGATTTTTTCGCCGGGCGCGATTTTGAATCCGCGCCGCAGCACGAGTTTGCCTTCCTCTTTTTCCGGAAAGATGAACCGCAGGCCCAGTTGCCGGGCGACTTCCTGGCCGATGACCAGTCCGCCCAGCGCGGGCGCGATGACGGTGGCCGCGCCGAATCTGCGGACTTTTTCCGCGAGCGCCGCGCCGAGTTTTTCGACGACGGGCATTTGCTGGAGCGCGAGCGCGCATTGAAAGTATTGGCGGCTGTGCAGGCCGCTGCGGAGGATGAAATGGCCTTCGAGCAGCGCGCCGGTGTCGCGGAAAATTTTCAGGACTTCGTCTTGTGTCATCGCTGAAATGTTAAGTCCAAAGTCCAAAGTTCAAAGTCCAAAGTTGGAAGAGCGCAGGCCGATGGCGGCGCGGTGCCGGATTTGATTTCCATTTAATCCGCAATCGGCAACCGGCAGATCTTAAATGGTCGGGGCGGTGAGATTCGAACTCACGACCTCTTGTACCCGAAACAAGCGCGCTACCAGGCTACGCTACGCCCCGACGTTTGATTTTATTGGTCAATTCGATGGTTTCTACCAGCGCCGCTTGACAATCTGATACTGAAATATGATACTGTCTGCATGAAAACGAAGCATACGCCGTCAGGCTTCCAGTCCAATTGGCAAAAGACACCTTTCGCAAATTTAATTCGCTATGAACCATCGCAGACCTATTTTGCCCGACTACGGGTGAAAGGCAAGCTGATTCGCCGCAGCCTCAAAACGAAAACGCTTTCAGTGGCCAAATTGCGTTTGGCCGATTTGGAGAAAACGGAACGAAAACAGGCGAACAGTGCGGAGGCGGTGCTTCAGGGAAAAATGACGTTTGGCGATGCTCTGGCGGCATACAGGCAGAAAATCCAAAACGATCCGAATTTTAAGCCAGCAACAAAGGAGTATTACACATTTCGCATCAAAGCCCTGTTAAAATCTTGGCCTAATTTGGAACACAAGGATGTCAGCAAAATTTCCCGTTCGGAATGTGAATCATGGAGCGCCGCCAATGCAAAAAACACCAGTTCATCGTCACACAATCAAACCATAGGCATTTTGCGCCACGTCTTTCAATTCGCCATCGAGGCGGGGGCACGCTACGACAATCCCGCCCTGGCGACAAAACGCACCAGGCCACACACAAAAAAACAAATCAAATTGCCCGAACCCGACCAGTTTGAAAGACTCGTTGAGGAAATCGGAAATTCTGGAAGTGGCTTTGCCAAATCATCCGCTGAACTGGTTCAGTTTTTAGCGTACGGCGGATTTCGCAAATCTGAGGCGCAATACATTACTTGGTGTGACTGTGATTTCGAGCGGGGGAAAATCACTGTGAAAGGCTCGCCGGAAACTGGGCTAAAGGCACGCAGGCTCGGAGAATATCGCGTCGTGCCCATGATTCCTGAAATGCGCCGACTTTTGGAGCGAATAAGAGGTGAACGGCCCAACGCCCTCCCCAATGAGCACGTCATGCAGGTTTTTGAATGTAAGAAATCGATAACAACAGCCTGCAAAAAATTAGGGATTGCCCGTTTCACCCACCATGATTTGCGGCATTTATTTGCAACTCGCTGCATTGAAAGCGGCGTGGACATTCCCACCGTCAGCCGTTGGCTTGGGCATAAAGACGGCGGTGCATTGGCAATGAAAGTTTATGGTCATCTCCGAGACCAACATTCAACGAACATGGCTCAAAAAGTTACATTTTCAGAGAAAACGGCAAAAGACATTGCCACAATCCCCTTCCAAAAGGACACATCGGCGCCAGAGTCACGGAAGAAAACAGTCGCCAAAGCGAAAGCTGCATACAAATACCCGTGGTGGGCGTCGGATGACGCCACCGAAATCTTTTGGGGCCAGGCCAATGAGCCAGTTCAAATTGTGCCGCCGGGTAAATACTTGGAAGCGGCAAAGCAAGCAATGGGACGGGAAGTTTTTGAACAAGAATTGATTGAGCCGCAAGTGTTGCTGGATGAATTTCGAGAACGCATCGGCAGCACGACAATCGAAAAGCTAAAGTCAAACATTTCTACCGATCAGCAAAAGCATACCATTTGATTTTTATGCTTGCGCGCTTCAATTTCCCATCGGAATCTCCTGCCGACATAGCTGAAATGGTCGCAGCCATGACCGACGTGCGAATCGAATACTCTTGTGTTATAGTCCGAATACAGATTCAACTTACGGCCCAACCAACCGCGATTCGACTCGAAACGACCCTCCGTGAGCTTGGCATCCCCGACGGTGCCAGTCACGCTTCCATCGGCGTGGATGTCCACCTTAACGGGAAGGTTCGTTTGGTGACACCAAGCTGAAACGATCCGGGCGTTTCCTTCCCAATGGCCAACCATTGCTGGTGTAACGATGCTCTCTGCTGCCCGTGAGCCGGAAAAGGCGAGCGTGAGTGTGGATGCTATCAATAAACCAAGTATTCGTGTTTTCATTTGGTGTGATGTTCAATGCAGCCTAACGATCCAAAGCTGAGCCACGCCGACTGGCCAGTGGCTCCGCAAGCTCGATAATCGTTGTATAACTCAAACCATCCATAAACTCAAGGGGCAGTCGGCGTTGGCTCCAGCGCGGTGTTAGGCGTCAGATAAATGACCCGGTTGGGCCAATCAAATTGCAACGGCATACAAACCTCCGCAGACTTGTAGCCGGGTGCCTCGACAATCAGAAAATGATTTGTCGTTAAATCGGGTCCGCGAACTATCGTGGCTACATGATGCCACGCCATAATCCTGGGGAAATCAAAACTCCCATCGGCTGAGGTCGTAACTAAGTGCTCGGGATACCTCTTGTCATAAAGCTTCGCATCGGGCACAGGGCGCTTCGTGGCCTCGTCTAAAACCTTACCACTTGTTGCACAAGTCACATCACTCCGCCAAGCACAGCCGCCACTAGCGAGAGCTAAAATAATGACATAAAGACGGAGAGTATTCATGACGCCTAACGAAAAAAGCTGAGCCACCGCCGACTCGCGACGTGAACCGCGACAGCGGAACTGACAGCGCCAACGGCGGTTGGCTCCGGCGACTTCCATGAGAAGGCAGTCAAGTGTTGAATTTTGTTGGCACATGATTTTTTTAGTCCGAATGGGCGACGTTGGCAAGGCGGGAAAGGATCGCGCTTCCATCCGAACTCGCTGTCGCCAGCGGTTCACGGTTGGATCCGATGTCCTTGCGGGAGGAGCGTGACCATCTTGTTATCGGGCTCGCCTTGCGGCGGCTCCGTCGCCGGACCGTCATCACTCCAAGATCAGCGTCCATTCAAGTTCTTTTCTTAAAAGCGGTTTTTGTTTTTGGGTTCAGGCCGGCGTCATCACCAAGGCGGGACCGGCGGTGGCGCGGGGTTCATAATCCGTGCCGTGTTTCCAGAGGGACAAGCAGCAGCACGGCGAGTTTGCGGGCCACGGCGACCACGGCGCGTTTCTTCTCGCGGGCGCTGCCGGTGCCGGCCAGGCGCTGGCCGTGTTCGCGCAGGGCGCAGGGCGGGCCGAAGGGCCCCAGGATGTAATGCGCGGCGCTGACCAGCAAGCGGCGCAGCAGGCCGTCGCCGCATTTGCTGATGCGCAGTTGTTTGTCCGTGCCGCCGCTCTGGTCGCGGCGCGGACACAAACCCAGATACGCCCCCACATCGCGGCCGCGACTGAACCGTTGCGGGTCGCCGATCTTCAGGACGAAGCACAACGCGGTGAGCGGGCCCACGCCGGCAATCTGCTGGAGCCGCTGGGTGGCGGGATAATCCTTTTTGCTGCGCCGCACCAGGTCGCGTTCCATCCCTTTGATCTGTTCGGTCACCTGGGCGAGCACGGTCAGCAAGGGTTGAATCACCGGCAGACAATCGGCGGGCATGTCGGCCAGCACCGTTTTGTGAAACGATTCGCTGGAGGGATTGCGCACGGAATGGCCGAGGCTCTTGAGGGTGAAACGGATGGCGTTGATGAGGTTGACGCGGGTGCGGACCAGGGCGTCGCGCAGCTTGAGACCCAAGCAGATCGTGCTGGGCCTGTTGAGCAAGGATCCCTCGCGGACAATCTGGCCGGTGGTATCCATCGCACAGACATGATGCGAGCGATCTCCAAGATCAAGGCCGAGGGTGAACCCGCCCGAAGTTAAGCCGGCGGGTGAACTGAGAACAACCAACGGAGCAGTTTTAGTTTTCATAGGCAGACTATATCACCCGACGCGTCGTTGCGCCGGTGTCTGCCTTCTCATCTAATCTTGTTAGGCGGCGTGTGGTAAATAATCAATCTGGACTCCATTGGTAATCATAACTGACCGGAGGATCATACCAACCGGCGGGGCCATGTCCTTGATTCCAATACATTTTGATGTAACTGACATGGCCGTCCACAAAGCTCACGACATTTTTTGAATCGTTATACAACGTGCGGTCCCCACTGGCAACACCATGAGAGGATGGGTCATGCCACGAATACGGAACCAATGCGGCAACCTCTGCCACCAATACCGTCCGGCTGGGATGTCTCACGGCACTCAACTTGACGCCACCGAGTCCGGGATAGGTGGGAGTCAATTTGCCGAACTTTCGGGGTGTGTTGTCGCCGCCGTTAAATGCGTAGCTGGAATAATCGAATAGAGATTCATCATGAATACTCTCTTGCACAAAATGAAACGGCCACGAGGCATTCGTCAAAAACCAACTGGGATAATACGCATCCGCCGGGCACTGAAACAACTTGTCGCGCGGGGATGACGCGCCATTCAGACCAACGTAATTTTTCATGAGCGCTTTGTAGGCGGAATAAAGAGGAAAAATGTTGGTCGAGGTCAATCCTGCCCCACCGGGAGACGGCGAAGCATCATGCGAATCATCGGAATACATTCGCACGCCCAGATTGATTTGACGCAGATTGTTCAGGCAGGTCGTCCGCTGTGCCTTGTGTTTGGCGGCCGATAAAACTGGCAATAACAAGGCGGCAAGTATCGCGATAATGGCAATGACGACCAACAACTCAATCAGTGTGAATCCTTCCGCAGCCTTGGAGTGGGTGTTCATGTCAGCTTGGACAAGACAAAGAGCGGCGAGTCACGCCGCCTAACGTTCCAAAGCTGAGCCACGCCGACCGGCAGGCGGCTCCGCAAGCTCGATAACCGTTGTATAACTCAAACCATCCATAAACTCAAGGGGCAGTCGGCGTTGGCTCCAGCGCTGTGTTAGGCGTATCCTTTCTCCTGAACTTTCTCGGCGAAGCTCCTGATGCCGGACATAAAAACTGGGACTCGCACCTTGCCATGAGTCTGCGTCGTAATGAGCAGGCATCGGTCAGCTTTGGAGAACTGGCATGATGTAATATCAGCCCACGGAATCTGCTGCCGCTTTCGCCACGGAGACGACGTGTAAATGAACGAATCATCAAACTCAATGCGAAACAAAAGTAACTGCAAACCGAAATAAATACCAACAACCGCGAAGAACCCAGCAACAATCCATGCAAAAAGTCGCTGGTCTGGTGCAGAACGAGATGCACCATATAGTGCGGCTACTCCGACCACGATGATAAAACACCCTAAAGCTCGAAAAAGCCATCCATACTCTAATATCTGCCGTGAACCTTTTTGACGAGCTACCGCTCGTCTTGACATCTGCATCAGAAAAAGCAGCGCATATACCGCCAGTAAAAAGGCCACCAGGAAACCAATTGCGGTGAATATACTCATACGCCTAACGAATAAAGTTGAGCTGCATCCGGGCCAGGGATTGTTCATTAGTCCGAAACCTGCTGGCACGATTCATTTTACGGCTGCGCAAGCAGCCGGCGTGACAGCTAAACGAAAATCCCCAAGCACCAACCGGTGTCAGCTCCAACGAATTGTTAGTTAGTGCCTGACAGGAACCACACTGATTCCGAAGGGTGTTGCATCCCATTACGCTAATCATCGTTTCGCCTGTCGCTTTCCGCTGCGAGGGGTCGCTGTTGGCTCCACGCTCGCGTGAGCCACTGCGCCCGATCGCAGCGCTAGTCTACTTACTTACTACTCTATCCGCAACTATATTCTGCTCTATAACTACTCTATTCAGGCACTAACGATCCAAAGCTGAGCCACGCCGACGGGCGAGCGGCTCCGCTGGCTCGATAATCGTTGTATAATTCAAACCGTCCATAAACTCAAGGGGCAGTCGGCGTTGGCTCCAGCGCGGTGTTAGGCGACAACTTGCCTGTAGTGGCACCCTTAATCGTCCACACGGAATTTGTGGGTAGCGCCAGTTGCTGCCATTTTCCATCGAGGATAATACCCCACCTTTTGTCTTGCCTAACAACTGTATGCCAACTATTGTCATACCATATCTCATTCTTGGCAAAATCACCGTTTGTGTCGAAATAATTCCGCTCTATGAAAGTTCCTCTTGCGAGGTCCCACCACCACACTGAACTCTTCCCTGGGCCGTGAAAGCCAACGCTATATGTGAGTGGTCTTCCCGGCCACACATTCAAATTGAATATGTTCGTCCCACGGTAGAAATAACTGAACTCTTTGCTCTTGTCAGCATAGTCCCACTCCACCAAGAGTAACTTGCCTGTTTTTGCTTCCGCAATCCCGACACTGGATACGCCATTTGTGTGGACTATCGCAAGCGTGAAGCGACTGGCAAACTGATGGCACACCCAGACGCGACAACTAATGTCCACCGCGAGCAGCATGAGGCAAAGAACAAGCAGTATAATGATGAACGCTCTCATTGTCGCCTAACGATCCAAAGCTGAGCCACGCCGACGGGCGTGTGGCTCCGCTGGCTCGATAATCGTTGTATAACTCAAACCATCCATAAACTCAAGGGGCAGTCGGCGTTGGCTCCAGCACGGTGTTAGGCATCGTCTCCGGTTACTGTGCCACATTGTAAGTCTCCGCGCTCGTGCTCTTGTAAACCATCTCGACCTTCCCAGACGGCGACATCCTCACGCCGATTGTATCCGTAGTGGTCGTGGCCTTCTTACCCTCAGTAGTGGTCGTTGCAGATGCAGGAAGGGTGTAAGTCACGAAAACATCCTCCTGACCGTTAAGCATCACACGTATGCTCATCTCGCTGAACTTCAACTCGGATGCACTCACGTCTGGATACTTGGCAGTAATGGCTGCCAACGCAGCAGTCTTGATGGTGGTCTCCGCTCTTCCGATAACGCCGCTGGATTTCTGGCAGCCTGTCACAAGTAGAACCAGGCAAGCCCCGATTAGTAGTGGTGTGAATTTCATAAAGTCTTACGATGCCTAACGATCCAAAGCTGAGCCACGCCGACGGGCGGGTGGCTCCGCAAACTCGCTAATCGTTTTATAACTCGAACCGTCCATAAACTCAAGTCGCAGTCGGCGTTGGCTCCAGCGCGGTGTTAGGCTGCGTCAATCGTGACATCATAAAACTGGTGTCCGCGTGTGACCTCGCTCTCGCATCCAAGACTCGGCGATACCATAGGCTGACTCCAAAGCCTGGCCAAGCTCTGCAATCTTCGTGGTGAAGGTCTGCCTGCGAATCTTGCGGCTCGGCGCTGTGTGCTCCGCGATGGCAACGGTCACTGAATCATCGTCCCGTGGAAGGTCAATCCACAAGCCATAAGAATCGCCAGCATCGTCAACAATCTGCACGGAACGAACCTCTGTATCCTTAAACTGCGTCGCAACAAATAAACCGTGCGTCTTCGCCCACGGAACAAGAATCGGGTCTATTTGGGTGTATCGCATGGTAGCAGCCTAACGTAGAAAGCTGAGCCACGCCGGACCAGAAACCGTGGACCGCGAAGCGGAACTGCCAGCGCCAACCGGCGTTGGCTCCGGCGACTTGTTAGGCGTCATGCGATTACCTCTCGACCACGGATAAGTAAAGGTGCAAAACATCAGCACCGCAATGATGGCGTGCCCCAAATGTGTGAACCACCACGGTATCTCAAACAGAAACTTGGCCATGATGTAGCCAAAGCACGCCGCGCCGGTCGCTACCAAAAATACAACCCGGCCAACCATGCCACTCTTGAGTCTCACCTGCCTATTCACGACTCTGCCGCGATAAATCGCCAAGCAAAGCCTGGTGATGCCGAGAAGCCGCCAAGCAAATAGCAACGCAAACTCTGCCGCCAAGAAATATCTCCAAGCCGTCACGCTCGCAGCGAAAAGCTCGCGCAAACACAAAACGACGTAGTAAATGCCATAAGCTCCGGCGCAAACAGTGAGCGTGCCGAAGAAAAAGACCGGGATGACTTTGCGTGTGGTGCTCATGACGCCTAACGATCCAAAGCTGAGCCACGGCGAGCGGAGATAGCCATGCATAGTACGCTGCACTCTCTAAGCACTGCACTGTCCAAAGCTGAAGGCGCACTCGCCGTTGGCTCCAGCGCGGTGTTAGGCATCGTTGTGGTGGGTCTCGCTTGTATGATGGCGGCAACTCTCATAAAACAAAGAATCTCATTTTATATTCGCAAAGCCAAGATAAGGCGAGAATACCTTCGCCATGTCCATAATCTGATGAGTGAGCCACAACATCTCCGCGCTCTCTTCGTTAACGAGCCGCGAACGCTCGTCGCCCACCGGCAATGGCTGAAATGTCTTGCTGAGCAAACGCATGTGAAGCGCCCGCTTGCGTATCTGCTCAAGATAGTCAACAACATCTTTGTCAAAAAGAAACTCAACGTCGGAGGTCCCGGCGTAAAACGTAAATAACTGTGAGTCCGAAAATGTCGCATCGCTCATTATTCCAGCCAGAAGCTTTCTGGTGGCCTCATAAACCTTGTAACGCCGGTCAAAAAGGTCGAGCCGCAACTTGGCGTGAGAAACTTTCCACTGCTGCCAAGCTATGAAAATGACTCCAAAACCAATTATCAATGTGGCAAATGGGCCAAGCATAGAAATACACGCGCTCACGATGCCTAACGTTCCAAAGCTGAGCCACGGCCACGGTGCTTGCCTCTCCAATGCAAAAATGGAATCCGAATTTTCATGGCTCGACCGGAACTGACAGGGGCAGTGGCCGTTGGCTCCAGCGCGGTGTTAGGCATCACATCGCCCGCCTTCTTTCGAGCGTGCTCCAATTCTCGCCTTTGGCGTCTCCTAGCGGAAGTAATCATGCTGCTTCCTGTTCCCACTGCCACAAGCCCCATAGCTATGCAACGCAAACTTGAGCCGAGGTCGCCATGTAAGAATATGGGAAGCACCAGAGAAAATACACCTGCGCCGACGAGGAACTTACCGGCGCTCTCATATTCTTTTGGGTCTCTTTTTTTCACAGCACGCATCGTGATGCCTAACGATCCAAAGCTGAGCCACGCCGACCGGCGAGTGGCTCGGAAAACAAAATGAACTTTATACTATCCATGATATACAAAACTCAAGGGGCAGTCGGCGTTGGCTCCAGCGCAGTGTTAGGCGTCTGGTCTATCCTCTGGTGGCATTGGCTCTTGATGGTCATCATCATCATCGGGATGTCTCCCTTCCATTATCGCTATGTCACGCTCAAGCTCGCGCTCTTTGTCATCAAGCTGTGTAAGATAGCGATCTTGGTTTGGAGTAAACTGTGGTTTTGGCCTGGCCGCCTCGGCCTTGCGCTGCAAATCCTCGCGCTTGATCTCCAGATTGCGAATGCGCGCCTGTCTCTCCGCTACCAGTTTATCAAACATTTCTTCTTCCATAAATTTCAACGGCGTGCGAAGACGCCTAACGATCCAAAGCTGAGCCACGCCGACGGGCAAGTGGCTCCGCAAATCCGAAAATCGTTGTATAACTCAAACCGTCCATAAACTCAAGGGGCAGTCGGCGTTGGCTCCAGCGCGGTGTTAGGCGACTGCTTCGTAAAATCAATAAGCCGTCTGCGGTCACGCGCCCACGCGAACAACACTCCGCCGAGAATCACGCATGAACTGGCGAGCGTGTAAATAAAACGAAGCTCTGCCTGACTGCGCAGCTTCGTAAGATTGACGGTGTAAGCATAAAGCTGATCATAGCCATACTCTGGTGGATGCTGTGGTCCAAAAAAATGCGGCACAAACCACTCATCGTGTGAGACGAGTGCTTGGATGCCAAATACAGCCAGCAAAAGAAAAGCAACTCCGATGAGAATAAGGAAACCACCGATATAGGATAAAGGCTGTCTTTTCATAAATGCGCGAAGTCGCCTAACGATCCAAAGCTGAGCCACGCCGACCGGCGAGCGGCTCCGCAAACTCGATAATCGTTGTATAACTCAAACCGTCCATAAACTCAAGGGGCAGTCGGCGTTGGCTCCAGCGCGGTGTTAGGCATCAGCTATCTCTGCTAAACCGTCTCGCCGTGCCTTAATAGCCCGCTTCTTGGCTTCTTCCTCTCCATACTTATCCACCGAAAAACCGTGAACTCTCCGATTACGCCGGCGGTCACTCCACCAACCCTCCCAAAAATAATACTCGTGCCCTTTGACTATCTTCCGAGTCCGCCTGACGCCGACGATGCCCGTGCGACTCTTCCGGCGCTCAACCTGCGCAAACTCAACACGCGACATAACTGGCGTAGTCTCACGAATCTCCTTCCATCGCTTGATAGCCTCTGCTCGCGCATCCGCCTCGCTCCGCTTGGCACCGAAGTAAAAATACTCCTGTCTCGTCGCGTTCTTGTGCTGAATGACAATCCTGAAACGCGAACCCTCCTTGCCGAGTTCTTCCCGGTAAAGACCTGGATAACCTGAAACACGTTTGATTTTCATAGGGTCTGCTGATGCCTAACGATCCAAAGCTGAGCCGCGCCGACGGGCGAGTGGCTCCGCAAACTCGATAATCGTTGTATAACCCAAACCATCCATAAACTCAAGGGGCGGTCGGCGTTGGCTCCAGCGCGGTGTTAGGCGGCTCGTATCTGACGAATAAAGCAACAACCACTGAATATAGCGCAATACCGGCGGCTACAGCGTAGACGGTGATGAAATCCTCAAATAAAAATACAATCACAGGGCAAGTGAAAAGAATAGTGCCAAGAATCTCGACCGCAATCCGCGCCCAACGCCAATATCTAAGCAAGCCAAAACCCGCAAGTGCGCCGACCAATGTGAAAACGCAAACGAGAATCTGTATGGCTATTAGTCGCAGGCCACCCGCAAGGTAGATGAAGTCCAGCATCGTGGCCGTTTGCCAGCAAGTATAAACAGAACCGAGAACTCCGAACACAAGCCACAGCCAACCAACAATTTTGAAATGTGCCATACCTGAAAAGCGAAAGCGCCCCTCAATTGAGGCTTACCCTTGGCTAGGTCGGCGAAAGCCGATGCGATAATGCCCCTTATCCCATAATGGGTCAGGTAAAATTACCTGCTTTCTCCCTCAAATGAGGTTTTATTGGCGAGAACTGACGCCGGTTTTGCTGTCAGTTTGATGACCCCCACTTCCCATCTCATGGCTTTGCCATGCCTTGGGAAGGCGGTTTTTGAATCCAGAAAAGTTGTGCGGCCCATTGCACAACGATGGCACCGGATTTTGCTATAAACGCGACCGTGAAAAAGGTCTGTAAACGCGGGAAAGAACCGAAGCAAAAAGTTGTGCTGATTTCAACATCACCGGGAGGCCGAAATTCCGGTAAAAACGAAGCCAACATTTTGTTTCAAAATGACACACGCGCGGCGGATACGCATGAGAAAATGGGCGGCAAAATTTGGAGCCGGTATGAACAGGATTTTTTGAGCATGAACATCACGGAACAGGACTACTGTGCCAGAACTCAGCTTAACAAGCTCCTACCATGCGCCTACAGCCTGCCTACTCGCTACCCGTGTGCCGGCGCAAGCCGGTAAAATAGCCAGTTGGAAAATGAAGATGGCGTTGAACATGATCGGCCAAAAGGTCAAACAGGTCCGCACCCGGCTTGGCTGGTCGCAGTCTCTGCTGGCCACCCGCTTGCAGCTTTCCGGCTGGGACATCTCCCGCAGCGGCGTTTCCAAAATCGAAGACCGCTCGGTTTATGTCCACGATTTCCGAGTCACCTGGTTGGCCGCTGTCTTGGGTGTGCCGAGGGAAGCCTTGTATCCAAAGCTCGATTCAACCAAACCGATTCAGGATTTGATTCTGCAACATATCCGCAATCCCAGGCGCGGCCTGGTGCCGTCATCAACTTCATTGATTCACTTGTCGTAACTGTAACACCCCCGTCGAAAGGAGACGTATGGAAACCATCCCTCAAACCGATAGCCAAACTGCCGCCACGCCCACCGAGCGACTGGCGTATTCCATCCAAGAAGCTGCCGACTTGCTGGGCGTGAACTATTTCAGCGTTTACCGCCTCATCCAGCGGGGTAAACTCAAAGTGTGCCGGGCACTGCGCGGCAAGCTGCTGGTGCCCCGCGCTGAATTGCTGAAGTTGTTGCAAACCCAGTGATCCGGCGAGCCATCAACAATTTGTGTTCGTGTGCGTCAGTTCGTTTCCACCAGTTCAATCCGCACGGCTTTGCCCAAGGCCCGCGCCACACGGGACACGGTGGAAAGCCTCACATCCTCAGCATGGTTTTCCAGACGTGAAATCGCCGACTTCTTGGTTTTGGTAATGCGGGCCAGCTTTTCCTGCGTCACGCCGGCTTGTTCGCGGGCCTCCCGCAGCATCACGCCAATTTTGAATTCTTCGTAACCCGCGTCGAAATCTTTCGCGAACGCCTTGTCGGTGCGCTTTCGTCGCTCAATGTAGTTTTCCACGTCGTTTTTCATTTTTGTTTCCTCCGGCTTAAATGATCGCGTTTGCGTTGTTCTGCCAATGCAATTTCGCGCTCCGGTGTTTTCTGCGTTTTCTTCGCAAATCCGTTCGTCAGGATGATCAATCGTCCGGCATCCCAAAATCCCAGCAACCGGAAGGCGTCACCGCCAAATTCGGCCCGCACTTCCCACAAATCTTCCCTCCCTCCCAGCTTTTTCAAATACTGCTGCGGCACACGCGGCAGTTCCTGCACCGCCTTCAACACCCACAGCACCTTTTGCGCCTGCCTCGCGTTCAGCGAATCCAAGAATTCCTCCACCGGACAGGCCCCGCTCGCCGTCCGGTAAAATTGAATTTCCAGCATCGGAGTAGGTTAACATATTTGTGAACCCATGTCAATTCGCCCGTCATTTGGCAATGTGGAAGTTCCCCGCAGTTGAAGCCGTCGCTGACATTGCCAACCCGCTTTGGTCTTTGGTCCACATCTTGAGAGCTCGCGCAAGCCTTGCGGTGTTACCATCGGCAAAAACTGCTTTTGGAGCTTGGCGTTGAGTTCCGTATTAAGTCAAATCTGATACTGCGATCTGATACTGTTTGCCATTTTCAGAGCAAATCGAAGACAAGCAGAGCAAAAGCAAAAACGGTCTTTAGTCAATAAAGACGCGGGTTTTGCAATCATAGCCAAACAGGTCGAATCACAGCAAAACGCCCGTTTTGACACCCGAAACAAGCGCGCTACCAGGCTACGCTACGCCCCGACACCGGACAGACAAGACTGCCAGCATCAGGCCAAAATGCAATGTGGAATTTTCGAACCAATCAGGGCAAACACCCCTCTAAATCCGGCAAAGAAGTTGCCCCCCCTGTTTTCCTGGGGCAAGCTTGATGGGCATGACCGGTACCGGCACACAATTTGATTCTTTGCGGTTCAGCGGTCGCGAATCCCGGCGGCTGGCGCTGGCGCTGGCCTTGTCGCTCGCGGTGCATTTGCTGGTGTGGGGCGGCTATGAATTCGGCAAGGCATTCAACCTGTGGGAACGACTCCATTTGCCTCCGTTGACGCTGTTCACCAAAATCAAGCCGGCCCAGCCTTCGGTTCAAACCAGCGAGCCGATTGTGTTTGTGGATGTGAACCCGGCGCAGGCAACCGCCGTGGCGCCCAAGAACGCCAAATATTATTCCAACCAAAATTCGCGCGCGGCGAACCCGGATGCGAATCACGACGCAGAAGTCCCGGAATTGAAAGGAACACAGACCGAGGTCGCGAAAACCGAAGATGCCACGCGCCCGGATTTCTCGAAACTTCAGCCGGCAGCACAGCCCTCGCCCAAACAGCAGGAAGAATCGCAACCGCAACTGGCGATGAACGCGGGTGATTTGACGCTGGGCAACCCGCCGGAGAAACAACCGGAGGAACAAACCCAGCCGCGCCCGCGCACGCTCAAACAGGCGCTCGCCCAACAACACCGGTTGCCCGGCTTGAAAATGAAGCAGGCAGGCGGCGTCCACCGCGAAGCGTTGGTGCCGTCGCTGGATGTCAAGGCGACGCCGTTTGGCGCGTACGATGCGGCCTTCATTCAGGCCGTGACGCAGCGTTGGTACGATTTGCTGGACAGCCGGCAATTCGCACGGGACCGCAGCGGCAAGGTGGTTCTGCGATTTCACTTGAATTATGACGGACGCATCTCCGATATGATGGTCGTGCAAAATACCGTGGGCGATTTGTTGGGATACGTTTGCCAGAAGGCGGTGATGGACCCCGCGCCCTACGCCCAGTGGCCGGCGGACATGCGGGAAATGGTGGGTCTGGATTACCGCGAAATTACATTCACATTTTATTATTATTGACCGCGTGGGGCGGTACCAACGGAAAAATTTATGGATGACATGGTTTACGTTTTGCTGGGACTGACGTCAGTTGTGGGCTTGACGTTCATTGTTGAGCGCGCGCTGGCATTGCGCTGGAATAAAGTTGTGCCGCCGGCCATTACCGAGGCGCTCGCGGCCTGCCGGTCGCGGGAAGACGCAAAGGCGCTGTGCCACGTCTGCCGCCGGAAACCATCGCCCCTCGGACGCTTGCTGCTGCTCGCGTCCGAACATCTGGACTGGCCGAAAGCGGACAACGTGGACGCGCTGCAAACCGCCGCGCGCCATGAAATCGTCCGGCTCGAACGCGGCCTGGTCGTGCTCGAAATCATCGTCGGCATCGCGCCGCTGCTCGGCCTCGTCGGCACGATTGCGGGCATGATGACCCTGTTCGGGGACATCGGCATTTCCGGCTTGAACGACGCCGCCCGGCTGGCCAAGGGCATCGCGCTGATTTTGAACGCGACACTAATGGGTCTGCTCATCGCCATTCCGTCGTTGATTTTCTGGAGTTATTTCAGCAAGAAAGTTGAAGTGTTCGCCGTCGAGATGGAGGCGGTTTGCGACGATTTCATCCGCCGGCAGTATTCGGGCATGGCGTCGGGCGTCCCGGATTTGGGGACGGCGAACGCGCCACCGGCCAAACTGCCGGAACCCAGGAACCCAGGCGCCAAACGCCAGGACCCGGACATCAAGTAAATGCGCTTTTACGTTCGCAAACGCCGCAACACGCCCGCCGTCATCATCATCGCGTTGATTGACGTGCTCATCGTGCTGCTGATTTTTCTGCTGGTGACGACCACCTTCAAGCAGCAGGCGGCGTTGAAACTGCAACTGCCCGAATCGTCACAGGCCAAAAAATCCGGCGCGAACGAAAACCCGCCATTCGTGGTGAGCGTTGACTCCAACGGAATGTACTTTGTGGACAAGCTGCCGGTCACATTCGAACAGTTGCAGAGCGAACTGATTTCGCGGGCGGAAAAAAATCCCAAGCTTGTGCTGGCCATCAACGCCGACGAAAAGGCGCCTTGGGGAAAAATCGTGAAGGTGCGCGACGCCGCCGCCAAAGCCAAAATCAAAAACCTCGTCGCCTACACCAAGGAAACGGCCAAGCCGTGACGATTATTCGTAGCAGCGGACGTGAGTCCGCTCCATCTTTCAATTTGAGCCGGCTCACATCGGCTGCCACGGAAATTATTTGAGCAATTCTTCCGCAATCTGCACGGCGTTGAGCGCCGCGCCCTTAAGCAGTTGATCGCCGCTCACCCAGAAGCACAACCCGTTGTCCAGCGCGCAATCCTTGCGGATGCGGCCGACTTCGCAGTTGTATTTCTCGGAGGTAAACAGCGGCATCGGGTATTTCTTGTTCTCCGGTTCGTCCACAAGATCGAGGCCGGGCGCCTGCTTCAAAACCTTGCGCGCGGCGTCCACGCTCACCGGCTTTTCAAATTCCGCGCTCACGGCGATGGAATGCGACCGATAGACCGGCACGCGCACGCAGGTCACGCTCGCCCGAAAACTCGGATGGTGCATGATTTTGCGGCCTTCGTTTTCCATCTTCATTTCTTCCTTGGTGTAGCCGCTCGGCAGAAAGGAATCCACCTGTGGCAGCACGTTGAACGCGATTTGATGCGGAAACGCCTCCTTGGTCACCGGCTTGCCGGATACGATTTCGCCGACCTGCCGTTTCAATTCTTCCATCGCCTTCGCGCCCGCGCCGGAAACCGCCTGGTAGCTGGACGCAAAGATGCGTTTGCAGCCGAATGCCTGATGCAACGGATACAGCGCCATCAGCGTGATGGCCGTGGTGCAATTCGGATTGGCGATGATCCCCTTGTGCCATTTCACGTCGGCGGCGTTGATTTCGGGAATCACCAGCGGAACGTTGTCGTCCTGGCGGAATGCACTGGAATTGTCCACCACCACGCAACCCGCCTTGGCCGCGATGGGCGCAAATTCCCTGGAAATGCCGCCGCCCGCGCTGAACAGCGCGATATCCATGCCGGCGAAGGAGTCTTTCGTCAGTTCCTTGACCGCAACGTCCTGGCCGCGAAATTTGAGCGTTTTGCCGGCCGACCGCGCCGATGCGAGCAACGTCAGTTTGCCCACCGGAAAGTTTCTCTTTTCCAGGGTTTTAATCATTTCGACGCCGACGGCACCCGTCGCGCCAACCACGGCCACATGCGGATTTGGATTCATAAAAAGGCCGTCCATTATATCAGGCGCGAACGGCGTGTCAACGAACGCGCAGCAATGTTGGACTTTTCGTTGAGTTGCTCAGGTGGAGCACAACCGGCTATGGAATTGTTCCAATGCCTCAATCGCCTGTTTCAGTTCGGGCGCTTGGGAGGCGTTTTGCTTCAGCGTGTGTTCGAGCGCGGCGAGTTCGTCCAGCGCCTGTTGTTCGGCCTGCCGCGTCAGTTCACTGATGCGTTTGGCCACGCGGTCGCGCCAGTTGGAGGCCAGGCGCGAAAGATTTTTCCCGGTTTCCCAACGCGATTTGCGCAGCAGGGAACGCTCAATTACCCGGCGAAACACGCTCATGGGAATGACCGGACTGATGAGGCTGAACGCCGCGTCCACGTAGCCAATATCAACCGGCGGCGCGGCAGGTTCGGGCACTTCCAGGACAATGTCGTGGGGCGCAAGCGTGACACCGAGCGCGGCCAGCCGGTGCTGAAAAGCTTGGAGCGTCCGCTTCAAGTGTTGCTCCACTCTTTGGAGCGGTTCGAGGAACATGGCTTGTTCCGCGTGCGAGACTTCGGCGAGTTCGCGCGCCAGAAATGTTTGCAGCCATTCGCGCCACGTTCGCAGCAGCGGCGGCAGGCGCGACGGCCATTGCGGAAACCGGGTTTGCAATTCCGCCGTGATTTGTTCCTGCAAGGCTTCTTGCCGCGGTTTTAATTTGAGCAGCGACTGGTTCAGCGCCTGGGCCGACCATTGGCGCGACAGCACCTGAAGTTCTTCGCGGAACAAGTCGAACTGGCGGCGCTCCTCGGCCAGTTTTTCACGCAAGGCCGCGCGCGAGGATTCCGCCTGGGTCGCGGCGGCCAGCGCGACGCGCAGATAATCCAGCGTCCGCCCCGTGAGTGACAACAGCTTGTGCCGGAGGATTTGGCCGGCGGTTGCGCCACGGTTTTTCAATAGTGGAATCAACAATTGTTCGTTCAGTTCGGCTTTGAATTGTTCCAGCGCGGGCCGGTTGGAATAGAAAAAGACAGGCAGCTCCGGGTTGGCCGGAGCGCCGGTCTCCGACCCGGCGCGTGGCATTCTCTCAGGGTCAAGCCGGGTCGGAGACCGGCGCTCCGTTCGCCGTAGTTGTTCGCGGACGAATGTCAGCACCTCGGCCCGCTGCGGTTCCGTGAGCAAGTCCGCCTTGGTCAGCAGCAACACAATTAGGATTTTCAGCAGGCGATTTTTTCTTTGGACAAGGGATAAATGCGGCGCGGGTGAATTCAATTCAGTTTCGAGGTGGCGGCAAATGTCGCCCAAAGTGTCCGATGGCACGCAAACGACCAGCGGCCACGTCTCTTTCATCCGCGCGACGAGCGCCGATTTGCCGGCGCCCGACCGACCGAGAATCAGCACATGCTTGTGCTGCCGGTGCAACTGCCGCAGTCGCGTCGTTTCGGTTTTACGGCCAACAAATCGCAGCGACAAATTCATTTCCTTCGAGCGGGCGCTTTCCGCTAAAGCAGTGTGATCAGCAGCGCGGCCAGGATCGCCAGCAGCACGTAGGCGGCGTAGGTGTTGAATCGTCCGTGGTGCATCAAGGCCAGACGGCCGGCCAACCACATCACGGCTGTCTTGACGGGATGGAACACCAATTTGTCCACCAGATGCACGCGCTCTTTATCGCGGATGATGGCCGTGCGGAAATGCTCGGCCACCGTTTCGCGCGTGTCTTCCACCGTCGTGGGGCGGAACACCGCGTCGAAAATCACGCGCACCGGATTGGAAAAACCCGTCGCTGTGTAGGTCATCTCCGGCAGCAATCGCCGCACGCCGCCGTCCCAGCGAATTTTCCTGGTCAATTTCCGACGGCTCGTCAGCCAGAGGCGGATGATGACGTAAGTCAGCAGCAGCAAGAGGATCAGGACGACAAACATGTAAGAAGTGGACATGGCAAAAACGACGGGATTTTCCGTGCCGCCGCGATGGAGCACAACCAGGCCGCGTCCGGGCAAAACACTTTGCCCGACTTGCGCGCCGAGGTTGTGAAAATCTTCCACGAACGCGGGCGGCAAAGTGTTGTGTGCCGGATTGGAGGCGAAGAATGGCGGCACGAGCGCGGCGGCGGCACTTGCCCCGGCCAATGGGTTAATCGCGGCGTCCAATGCCGGAATTACATACGTCGGCAGCACGCCAAACACGAGGCACAGCACGGCCAGAATAAACATTGGGGCCAGCGCACCGGATTTGGCCTCGGCCACTTTTTGGCTTTCATCCAGCCGGCGCATCCCCAAAAAACTCATCGCAAAAACTTTCACGAAGCACGTCACCGCCAGCGCCGCCGTGAGCGCGAGGCCCGCGCCGCACAGGGCGAAAATAATTTTTGCCCCGGTCGAGGACAGTTCCGCCGAGCGCAGCATCGTTTGCAGCGTGAGCCATTCGCTGACAAAACCGTTGAATGGCGGCAGCGCCGCGATGGACAGCGTGCCGGTGAGAAAACCCAGCGCAGTCAACGGCATCCATTTGATGAGACCGCCCAGTTTGTCCATGTCGCGCGTGCCGGTCTGCGTTTCCACCGCGCCCGCGCCGAAAAACAGCAGTGTTTTGTAAAGCGAATGATTGATTAAATGATACAGCGCCGCCACGAACGCAATCGCCGCCAGCGCCGGATGATGGGTGGCGACAAAAACCATGCCCGCGCCCAAGCCGGCAGTGATGATGCCCGCGTTTTCAATGGAACTGTGCGCGAGCATGATTTTGAGGTCGTTGTTCGTTGTCGCGTAAAGAATTCCGACCAGCGCGGAAAGCGTGCCGATGACGAGCGCAAGCAGGCCCGGCCCGGCGTGGGTGGCCGGCATGAGATCGGCGTTGACGCGCAAAATTCCGTAAAGGCCGAGATTCAAAGTCGCGCCCGCCAGCACCGGAACGAACGCGCGTGGCGCGGCGACATAAGCGCGCGGCAGCCAGGAATTCACCGGCACCAATCCCGCCTTCACGCCAAACCCGAAGAACGAAAGCAGGAAAACCGCCCATTGCACGCCCATGCCCAAACCCGGCGCGGCCGATTTGATGGCGCCGAAATCCAGCGAGCCGGCGCCAACCGCGAGCAAAAGAAAACCCAACGCCGCCGCGAGCGTTCCCGCTTCGCCCATTGCCAGCAGCAGATAACCCGACCCAGCCTGGCCATTTGCCTCTTCCCGCGCGCATACGATGAGCAGCCAGCAAAGAATGGACATGACCTCCCACGCCAGCAGGAACAGCACGACATCACCTGCGAGGAAAATCAGGGCGATGGACGCATAAAGTCCGAACATGAACACCGTGAACGCGCGCGACGGTCCTGGCGGACGGCCACCAGAGCCTCCCGCAAAAATTGAAGCCGGAAACAGCACCAAGCCGGTGATGAAAATGAACACCGCCGAAAGTGAATCCATTTTCAGCGTGAGCGTCGCCGCCAATCCCGGCAACGTCCATAGTGGCTGGCTGAAAGTTTTACCGGCAAGCAGCGCGCTGGCGCCTGCCAAAACCAAAGCGATGGACGCGAGGCAACCAAGCCATGCCAACACGCTGCCCTGCCGCGATGCTGGCGCAGCGAACGACAGCAAAACACCCACGCCACATAGCGCGAAAAAAATCGAAATGAGGGTTGGCGTATCCATTTATGCTTTCACCGGATTGGTTTGAATTGCCCACGCCGCCGGCGCTTTGCGTCCGACCGCGACCAGCAGGCCGTGTAAAATCGCCAGCGGCGGTGGAGGGTTTCCAGGCACTTCCACATCCACCGGCAACACGTCCGCCACGCTTTTGGCGCAGACAAAACTTTCGGCAAACACGCCGCCGGACAGCGCGCACGCGCCGACGGCGATGACCCGCTTGGGCGTGGGCATGGCGTCATGAACTTTTTTCAACGCGAACTTCATGTGGTCCGTCACCGGGCCGACGACGAGCAGCACGTCGGCGTGGCGCGGCGAAGGCGTGATGAAAAATCCCAGCCGGTGCATGTTGTAATACGGATTGTTGAGCTGTTTGACTTCGTTAAGACACGCGCCGCAGTCGCCCGCGTCCACGACGCAGATGTGAATCGAACGTTCGAACGGCTGGCCGAATTCACGCTGGCCATCGCGGACAGCTCCCCACTCGTAGGTTTGCTCCCAATTCACCGGACGTTCAATGCCCCGAACGCAACGGTAGCAATGGATGCAGCGGCGAACGTCCGCTGTCAGCTTGCCATTGGTCTGGCTGAACACCTGTGTCGGACAACGCTCAATCAGCGAAGCGACTTGGTTTGCGGAATAATCGCCACCGACCGGCAGACCGGGTGACACGCCTGCCGCCGTTTCCGGCTTGCCTGGATACACGGTCGTTCTGATTCCCGCGCGAATTCCGTTGATGACCCATTGGCTCATAAAATTTATCGGTCGTTTTCCGCCACAGACAAATCGAACGTGGAAAGCATGATGGGAAAATCCTGGAACGCAAATTTCTCCACGGCCAAATGGAAGCCGTGCCAATTGGCAAATGAAGGCGGAATGATTCGATGGCGTTCGACCTTCCCTTTTTCGTCCAGCCGCACCCAGTGAAAGGCACCGCCACGCGGGGCTTCGACCCAGCCCAACGCCGCGCCCGCGCGAAATTGAATCGGTCCACGAATGCTGCCGCTTTGCAGCGCGGCAACGGCTTGTTCCATGATGCGCACCGATTGCCGCGTTTCGGCGAATAAAATCCGCAGCCGCGCGTAGCCGTCGCCTTCCTGCTCGCCCGGCACGTCGAACTGGAAATTTTCGTAGCCTGAATATGGTCGTGCGCGGCGCAAATCGCGGACGATGCCCGACGCGCGGGCAATCGGTCCGAGCAGGCCATAAACCATCGCCGTCCGCTCCGGCACGATGCCAACTTCTTCCAGCCGGTCCAGAAAACTGCTGGTGACGCGCAACCGCTTTTCGAGTTCGTTGAGTTGCGCCAGAACCTTTTGCGACTTTTTGAGCGCCGCGCGGCAGGCATCGTCCGGCAAATCGCATTGCAATCCACCGAGCGCGAGCAGGCCAAACAAATAACGATGGCCGGTAAGTTCGCCGGAAATTCGCAACAAATCTTCTTCCAGAATTCCCGCCTGACTGTTGGCGACGACCAGCGCGGTGGATTCGCAAATCTCCTGAATCGCGCCGGTGTGCTGGCGCAGCCGTTCGAGTTCAGCCAAAAACACACGCAGGGTTTTTGCGCGCAATGGGACATTCGCACCGCCAATCGTTTCAACGGCCTGACAAAAAGCGAGGCCGTGCGCAAAGGCCGTCGTCGCGGCAAACCGCTCGGCCAGCAACAAAACTGCATCCGCCGTTTTGCCTTCGGCCAGTTTCTCAATGGCGCGCCACTTGTAAAACAGGCGCGGCGTGGAGCGGATGACATCTTCGCCGACCGTTTCGAGCAGAAAATGCACCGACTCGGTCACGCCGGAGTATTTCGGGCCGACGGGCATGACGAACGCGCCGGGTTCTTGAACAATTCGCGTTGGCCGCCAGTCTTCATCCGGTTTGCGCTGGCGCATCGCCGCCGGCGGATCGAAATGGTGCCGCATCGGTTCGACGCCTTCCTGCCAGGCATCGTCGTGCAGGATGAAATCGCCGAGTCGCGGATGGCCTTCAAAAATCAGGCCGAACAAATCCTCGGCTTCCCGCTCATGCCAGTCCGCCGCGTGGACGAATTTAACGATGCTCGGAAACGTTTTTTCGGCCAGCGGCGCAATGGCAAGGACGTGAACCCAGCCTGCGTTGTCCGCCGTTTTAGTTGAGGCCGGCAGGCTGGCAGCCTGCCCCACTACCGATTCGCCATAAAAGACGTAGCGCAACTGCCATTCGCTCGCGCCTTCCTCGACGATCAATCCGGCGAAACTGAAATTCCATTCGAGGAAGAGCCGTCCGCACAACTCCGGCAGCGCGGCGCGGGCGCAGGTCACTTCGCACGGCGAACCGGCATCGGACCGGCATTGCACCTGGCCGGGCCAGCGTTGATCAATTTCTTGTTTTAGTTCGGTGCGATTCATGGCCAAGTCAGGGTTGATGATGGAAAATTAGTTTGACATCCGCCCTCACCCCGGCCCTCTCCCCCGGGGAGAGGGCGAACCAAATTGCGTTGCTAGAAAATTTGTTTGTCGCAATTGCAAATGCCGGCTTTGCATCATTTGCTGCAAAAGGCGTTCGACAATCGAGCGCGTTCACATCGCTGAAATGCGGTGAATGCATCTCTCTCTCCTGGGGGAGAGGGCCGGGGTGAGGGCGGACGTGTATTAAACTTTTTTTCATTTCGTCAAAGCGGCGGCGGCCTGCGTCAGCAAGCCGTGCAGTGGTTGGGGAATGTAAAAGCCAAGCACAAGCACTGGAATCGCGGCCAAAACCAGCGCCAGCCGGCAACTCAGGGGAATTGGATTGGCAGGCTTCACCTCGTTCAGCCCTTCATTTGTCTGATCGCCGGAGGCGCTGAAAACCATCCGGTTGACGTGCAGCATGATTCCAAAAAACGCGATGACGATGAAAACGGCGAGCAACCCCGTGGCGACATATTCTTTCTGTGTCAGCCCGGCCTTGAGAATGGAAAATTCGCTCAAGAAAACCGCCATCGGCGGCGCGCCGGAGACAGCCAACCCGCCAAAAACGAGCGCGGCGCCCGCCACGGGCGATTTGCGAATCAATCCGCGCACCGACGCAATCTGGCGCGTTTCCACAACAAACAGCACCGTGCCGGCGGCAAAGAAGCAGAAGGATTTGGTCACGCAATGGCTGACGATTTGTTGCATCGCACCGTAACCGGCGACGGACGTGCCAAGCCCGACCGCCGTCAAAATGATTCCCATGTGCTCGACCGTGGAAAAGGCGAACATCCGTTTGTAATCGCGCACCTGCAGTAGCAAAAACGCGGCGGTGCCGACTGAAATCAGACCGAGAACCAGCGCCCAGGTTTCGGCGTGGGAATCAGGCGCGGCTTGCATCACGGGGAACAGGCGCAAAATGACGTAGAGGATGGATGTGGTCTCGATGCCCGAAAGCAGCGCGCACACGGGCGACGGCGCCTGGCTGTGTGCGTCCGGCAGCCAGGTGTGCATCGGGACGAGGCCGACTTTGGTTCCAAGACCGATCAAAATCAGCAGGAACGCCATTTGCAACAAAACCGGCGGCATCGTGGGCGCGGCGGCAATCAGCCCGCTCCAAGTGTAAGCGCCAGTGCTGCCCGACGCCTGCATTGCGGCGAACAGAACCAGAAATCCGAACAGCGCCATGCCCGCGCCCATAAGCGAAAGCACGACATATTTCCAAGCGGCCTCCAATGCTTCACGGGTGTTTTCAAAGGAGACAAGCAGCGCGGAGCAGAGCGTGGTCAACTCGACCACAATCCACACCAGCGTCGGCTCGGCCAGAACGGGAATGGCGAGCATGGAAAAAACGAACAGGTTGTAGTTGATGTAATAGAGCCGGAGTTTTCCCGGTTTCAAATTTCCGTGCGCCATGTAGCCAACGGAGAAAATCGCCGCCGTGGTTGCGATAAACGCAATCAGCAACAAAATCAGCGCGCTCAAGCCGTCCACGGCAATCCATTTGAGCCAGCCGGCGCTCAAATCCGTCGTGACGGAACTGCCGGCTGAAACGAGCCACGCGACACGGGCGGATAAAATCAAAGTTGCCAGTGAGAACGCGACGGTCACGCCCGCCGCCCAGGATTTCTTGAAGGGCAGACAGACGAGCGCGGTCGCAATCAGCGGCAGCAGCAAAACGACGAGGACGCTCATCTCGCTTCCTCCTTTTCCGCCGGTTCAACCGTGGCTTCCTTCAAGCTGGCCAGTCCGCCCACGGCGGTGGTGCCGATTTGTTTTTGGACGGCGCGCGTCAGCACGCCCATGATGAAAACGATGATCAGGCCGTCGGTGGCGATGGCCAGTTCAACCAGCAGCGGCAGGTTGCGCGCGATGGCGATGCCGCACAGAAACGCGCCGTTTTCCATCGCCAGCAAGCCGATGAGCAGCGGCACGGCTTCGCGCCGCACGGTGAGCGTGAACGCGCCGAGCAGCAGGCCGGCAATGCCAATCGGCACGTTGAGGCTGCGAAATTCCGGCGCGAGGGCATTTAACACCGGCTGGCTCAAAAAGTAGGCCAGGATCGCCAGCGCCAGGGCGATGAGCAGGGCGGTCGGGATGTTCAACGCCTGGGCCACTTCGCGGCGCGTGTAAATTTCCGACGGCGTGGTTTTGCGCAACAGCCACGGGACGATGATTGCCTTGCTGATGACGTTCACCAGCGCCACGCCGTAAAGATGCTCCGAGGTGTAACGCAGGCCCAGCAGCGCGGCAGATGCGGCGAGCAGCAGGGATTGCCCGATGAACAAATGCAAAACGCCCCGCACCTGCCGCATGGCCACGATGCCGAAGGCTGTCAGGAGGAACAATCCGGCGACCAGCGCGTTCAGATTTTCCAGCAGTTGATCAGACACAAATTGCATAAAATTTCAGACACTAATTGCACGAACCAGCACGGCCTCTTTGACACGAATTCCACGAATTAACACAAATTCACGGAAATGACCGGTCGGCTTTTCCGTTGAATATTCTCTCGCGGGAACGCAACAACGCTCCAAAAGGTTTTGGGCGTTGCCGTAAAATATTCGCGTCAATTTGTGAAATTCGTGTCTCATAAAACCACCCGTTTCCATTCCAAAGAATCACTGCCGAAATTGACCAGCAATCCAAGACGCAGTCTTGAGGCGGCCAGATAATTCAGAACCTGTTTGACGTGGGCATCGGTCAGCTTTTCAACTGCCTTGGCTTCAAAAAGGATTTTATCCCAAACCACAAAATCGGCGCGGTAATGATGCGGCAAGACGACACCTTTGTAGGTCACGTCGTAATGTTTCTCCCGCGAAAACGGAACGTTCGCGCGACTCAATTCAACAACAAAGGCATCTTTGTAAATGACTTCATCGTGTCCTTTGCCGAGTTCCCGATGAATCTCCATGCCAAAACCGACAAGCTGAAAGGCTTCTTCTTTGTAAATCTGTTCGTTCATTTTGATTCGATTCGTGTCAATTCGTGAAATTCGTGTCTCACGGCAGAAAGACCTGCGTAATCATTGCCGCGACGGACGTGATGAATGCGGCGCCCAAAAATTCGGCGATGCGAAAAAGCCGGAGTTTGGAGAGCGACGATTCGATGACGACCAGCACGAGCAAAAAACAGAAAATTTTGAACAGCACGAGCGGAATGGCCAGCAGCACGGCGCTTAAAGTCTGGTCACCCGCCAAACCCCACGGCGTCACCAGCACGTTGAGGAAAATGCACATGAGCACGAAAAATTTCATCTGACCGCCCCATTTCATCAGCGCGAGGCCGCGCCCGGAGTATTCGAGCGATTTGGATTCGTCAATCATCGCCAGTTCAAAATGGCCGGTCGGATTGTCCACCGGAATGCGCCCGCCCTCGGCCAGAATCAGCATCAGAAACGCCAACACCAACAGCACGTGCGATGGCAGGAAGAAATTTGCCATCGGGGTCACCCATTTTTCCTGGACGATGTAGGGGATCGTCGAGCCGGCCACGAAGGAGACGGTGAAAAAAACAATCATGAAGACCGGTTCGGCCAGAAATCCCACCATGCGCGTGCGGCTCGCGCCGACCGGACCGTAGGGATTGGCGGTGTCAATCACCGCGAGCGTGGCGAAAAATCCGCCCAGCGCCAGAATGAATCCCCCGCCAATCATGTCGCCCATAAACGCGAAAAAGAGCGGATAATTTGTCAGCACGGGAATCAACAGCGTGACGAAAATGGGCGTGACGAAAACCATGTAAGGCGTGAAGCGAAAAATCCACGAGCTGTCCTCCGACACGATTTCGTCCTTGTGAAACAATTTCCACAAATCGCGGTAGGGCTGAAAAATGCTCGGCCCGCGTTTGGACTGAATCCTTTCCTTGAGGCGCGAAGCAACACCAGACGCCAGCGGCGCGAAGCCCATGACGACCAAGACTTGAATCAGGTTGAAAAAGAGGTGCTTCAACATAATCAACTTTGGAGGTTCCCCGCGGAGGTGACGTTGACCAATGATGCGCCGAATGGAAACGGGTGGCCGAAGCAAGTGGCAGCCAGGCCGGAAGCCGGGAAATGTGAGAGGCTACCCGCCGCGCTGCCTGCATCCACTGGAATGTAGTTGAGCATAAAAAAACTCCCACCGACACCAATGCAATTGGATTGGTTCAGTAGGAGTCATTAGCCCTGAAATCGTCAGGCGGTTCTCCCTTGTGCGGGACCGGCAAACTCCATTGCCGCCCATTATGTATATCGGCGAAACCGTTTGCGCAAGCTTTGATTTATCGCACCGGATTGCTTCCCCGGCTCCGGCGAAAATGGTTGCCAGCCTCAGCCGGGGCTAAGGTTGCCAGATCACTCGCCAAAACTGCACCGGGGAGGAGGGATCCGCCGTGTTGGTCACGTTCAGCGTGCTGGCAGTGAGCGTGTTGGTGCTGATGGAGGTCCACGTCATCAGGTTGGTCGAGCACTGAATGACATAAGGAACGCCGGTTTGGCCCTGAAGTTGAAAGACGAACTGGCTGGCGGCCGGCGGAATCGGAATGGCCAGCAAGCTTGCCGGCGCCGGTGAGAGCGCCAGTACCGTGGCCGAGTACGGAGGGAAAGCGTAATTGAAATTGGTTCCGGCGCCGGACAGGTTTGATTGCGCAATGTCCGGTGAGCCGATGCCGGTTTCCGCGGCGTTGTCCTGCGGAATGCCGTAAGCATAGACAGTCGCGCTCGCCGCCGGCGTGAAACTGGCCACCGCCACCTGTCCGGTCAGGGTGTTGGCGGGGTCTTTGTTGATGGTCAAAACCGTCAAGCTCCCATCCTGCCGCCGGACCGCATAAGTCGAGAGCAACGTATAGTCGCTGGTGGCGGCAATCACGGTGTCACCGTTCTGCACGAAATCCTGCATGAGTTTGGAGGTGTAATAAGTCGGATAAAGGTCGGTGTCTCCGTCCACCACCCCATAATCGCCATACTCACGCCAGCCATAGAGCGAGGGACCCAGGTTGCCGCCGGTTTCCTGGCCATTGCGCAAATCCCACCAGAACAGCCCGTTGAATTCCGTCTGCATCAACTGGGCCTGGCTGTCCGCCTTGAACAGTCCGTTGACGAGGCTAACGGATTGTTTGCCGGGGGCGGAGGAAACGGAATTATTTTCCGTGCAGACCAGTTCAATGTTCGTGCCGGTCGGACCAAAATAATCGGTGATCATCTGCCGCAGGCTCGCCGCGTCGGACGTCCATCCGGCCGAGGAGGCCAGCAACCCCGGGTCGCTCTCGCCGCCCGCCCCCTGCGGATAACGATGATGAATGGCAAAGTCCGGCGTGACGCCCAGGCCGGCCAAAGTCGCCAGCAAAACCGGCGTCCAACCGTTGTGATAGGTTCCCGTGCGCGAGTTGTACGCCGGATGACTGGTGTTGTTGGCATAACTGTCCTCGCCCGGCGTGACCACCACCCCGATTTTGATGGTCGGATCCACCGCTTTCATCAACGAGATATAACCACTGGCCCGCATCGCGTAGGTGTAGGGATCGTGGGGTACGGAATTGCTATCGGTTTCCCACGAGCCGTATTCCTCGTTGCCGATCTCCCAATCCTTGAACCCCAGCGGGGCGGTCCGCGAGATGCGGAGGAAGTTTTCGCCGTCATCCGTCCCCAGCGGAGCGGACGCGCGGAGGGAGGCCCAATAACCCGCCGTCTGCCAGTTGAACCCGTTGGCATCCATGCCCAGGGATTGCGTATTGGTGGTCGAGGCATTCACGTATGCCACCCAGGCGGCCGCTTCATTCGAGGACCCCGTGCCATAGTTTACCGTAGTCATTGCCTGCGCGTTCAGATTGGTGATGACGTGAATGAAATTGGCCAGGCTCGAAGCCCACGTCCAGGGGTTGCCGTCGGTTTGGTTGTAAAGCCAGTGATAATCGTCGGATTCGGACCCGCCCGGCAATCGCAAGGCCTGCACGCCCATGTTCGTCAGCAACGCCAGCGTTTGCGGCGTGTCCAGCAGGTTGTCCCAGTTGGGCGCGTTTAGCCCGAACCAGCGCGCGTCCGCCGTCCGGATGGGCTTGGCCGGCATTCACCATCAGATGCGTCAGGGCAGGTCCGGCGGCACTGACCAGTTGGATGTCGTCCAGATAGAAAGTGGGTTCCGTGGAACCGGCGGAGTCCTGGATGGCGAAGCCGGTGAAGTTCGTCGCGTTCGCCACGCCGAGGGCCGACAAGGGAACGATGTATTGCTGCCAGGTGCTGACCAGCGGCGCGCTCAGATAATAACGGGCGCTTTGCGCCCCTGTGCTCAGATTGCCATACATTTGGAGCTGTTGCCCGCCGCTGGGGCCGCCATTGAGCCAGAAGCTGATGCTGGCATAGGCGGTGTTCGTCATGCGTGAATGATTCAACTGAATGCCGCCGTAGGCGCCGGTGATGGTGACACCGATGGAATCGCTGCCGGAATAAACCGGTGAAGGGTTGGCAAAGTTCCGGGTGCAACTGTAACTCCCATCCGACCAGCCGTTGACCAGCGAATCGGCATAGATCGTCATATTGGTCTGCGCCACGGACACCATTGGCACGGCCAGCGAAACCGCCAAAAAGAATTTTGAAACTTTTAAAACGATTCTCCCCGCAAGGTTTGATGATTTCGTGGCGCCATTACCATCTATTCTAGCCCAAGTCACCCATTACGCAATCCAGCCCGATCCAGTTCGCCCAGGACATACAGACCCCGACGACACCTTTAGCGCCACAAACTCTTCGCGTATGTTATGGGGTCATATATTCCGACCGCTCTTGATTTCCACACTGAGCACGCCTGCCGCCATTTTTGCCTGTGTCCGCAGCCAAATTTAATTTCTGATTTGTCCGCTGCCAATGCCAATCCATTTGTAGCTGGTCAATTCGTCCAAACCCATCGGGCCGCGCGCGCCGATTTTGTCGGTGCTGATGCCGATTTCCGCACCCATGCCGAATTCGCCGCCGTCGGTGAACCGTGTCGAGGCGTTCCAGTAAACCGCCGCCGAATCCACTTCATTCAGGAACTGCCTCGCGTGCGCCTCGTTCCCCGTGACGATGCTGTCCGAGTGCGCCGAGCCGTAGTAATTGATGTGGTCAATCGCCTGCCGCACGCCGTCCACCACGCGCACGTTCAGAATGTAATCGTTGTATTCGGTGAACCAGTCCTGTTCGCTGGCCCGTTTGATGGCGGATTGGGTGTTGTGCATCGAGCATTTCAAAATGGCCTCGGCATCCGCATCCGCGCGCAGCTCCACCCGCTTTTCGCTCAGTCGCTGGCCAACGACCGGTAAAAATTGCGCGGCGATTTGTTTGTCCACCAGCAGCGTTTCCATGGCGTTGCAAACGGCGGGGCGCTGGACTTTGGCATTCAAGGCGATGGCCTCCGCCATTTTTAAATCCGCGTCGGCGTCCACATAAACGTGACAGACGCCCTTGTAATGTTTGATGACCGGCACCTTCGAACACTCGGCCACGGCGCGAATCAGACCTTCGCCGCCGCGCGGCATGCATAGGTCAATGTATTGGGTGAGCGAGAGCAAAACCGGAATCGCCTCGCGGTCGGCCACGGACACGACTTGAATCGCGTGTTCGGGAAATTGGGCGAGCGCCTTTTTGCCGGCTTCGATCATGGTTTTGGCAATCAACTGATTTGAGTTCATCGCTTCTTTCCCGCCGCGCAGAATCGTGGCGTTGCCGGATTTGAAACACAGGCTCGCCGCGTCCGCCGTCACGTTGGGCCGGGATTCATAAATGATGACCACAACGCCGATGGGCGTGGCAATTTTTTGGAGTTTCAACCCGTTGGGCCGGATGCGTTCGTCCAGGATTCTGCCGACGGGGTCGGGCAGCGCCGCGACTTCGCGCAGCCCTTTGGCCATGGCGGCGATGCGTTGGTCATCCAGCTTGAGCCGATCCAGCATGGCGGAAGACAAACCGGCGTTCACCGCGGCGTCCAGGTCCAGCGCGTTGACTTCCTTGAGCGCGGCGGAATTTTTCTCGAGCGCCCCGGCCATGGCGAGCAAACAATCGTTCTTCTCGCGGGTGGTCAGTTTTGCGAGTTCGCGCGACGCCGCCTTGGCCTGTTTGGCCAGTCGCGCCATTTGATCGGTCAAGGTCACGGACAGGACAATACGCCAGAAAGGTCAAAGTGAAAAACAGGAAATTCCATGACCCCCAGGGCGAAGACGCGCCTTCCGCCAATCAGTTTTTTTGCCGCGCCGCCTCCAGCAGCGCGTCGGCAAGCTGTTGGGCCGTCCATTGGTTGCCATTAAATTGCCGGTAAATCCGGCCCTGCGGGTCGAGCACCACGGTTCGGAGATTGTGTGAAAGGTTGTCGCCCTGGCGCACGACCATCAAGCCCAAACGAGGCGCCAGTCGGGCGAGCGTGTTGGTGGTTGCGTCGGCAAAGAGCCAATGGTCGGCGTTGGTGCCGCGATACACACCCGCGTATCCCGACAACACCTGGGGCGTGTCGAATTCCGGGTCGAAGGAGATGGAAAGAAACTGCCAGTTGGCCGGCGCGCCGGGCCGGGCAAGCAGCAAGGCCCGCGCCTGTTCAAAATTCCGGTTCATCCGCGGACAATAATCGGGCAGCGGACAGCGCGTGAAAAAGAACGTAAAGGCCACCGCCTTTCCCTGAAAGTCGGAGAAGCGGATCTGACGTCCGTCTTCGATCACCAGTTCGCCGTCCGGCAGCCTGTCGCCCGGCTTGAGTTTGGAAACCATGCCGCCGGCCATGGGCATGGAGCCGGACATGATTTGACCAGTGCGTCCGACGCGATGAATGTTTTCCACCCAGTCGTTGGTCTGGCCCACGGCCAGCGTGAAGGTGATCTGGTCACCAATCGAGACGCCATTGAGTTCGTTGGTGTCTTTGACGGGAAAATCCATCGTCATTTCCATCATGTAACCGGGAATGTCCTGATGATGGATGGTGACTTGACGCCGGTCGGATGCGATTTGTTCCACGACGCCGCGTGCCGGATAGGAATGAAGCGCCCGGCCATCGGCGCTGGCAGAACTGGCGCCGGCGGCGGCGAATGACCAGAGCGCGCAAAAGAGGCGAAGGTATTTCAAGGCGGTTGATTGCATGATGTTTGCGGGTTTGCTCAGGACGTTCATTTTCTTAGTTGTTGGATTTCGTTGACCACGGCTTGCGGCGTGCCATTGGCCAAGCCGTCGAAATAGTCCCGCACGCGGCCCTGCGGGTCCACCACGGCAATGCGTTCGATGTGGGCAAAATTGCCGGGCATGTAGGTAAAGGCGTCATTCGTGTCTGACGACAGAAAACTGGCGCCGATCAGGTTGTGAACCACGGCGTCGTCGCCGGTAAGAAACAACCAGCGGTTGGTGTCGGCGCCGAACCGCGCGCCATATTTCGCCAGCACCGGCGCGGTGTCGTCGTCCGGGTCCACCGTCAGCGACACCAGCCGCACGTCCGGCTGATTGGTGGTGAGTTGCTGGATTTCCGCCATCTGGCCGCTCACAATGGGACAGGTCAGCGAGCAACTGGTGAACAGGAAACTCACCACGAGAAATTTGCCGTTCAAGTCGGCCCGCGTGATGGTGCGACCGTTCTGGTCGGTCAGGGAAAAATTGACCAGTTGACGCGGATGATCCGGAGGGATGACGAGCGGCTGCGAATCGTCCAAGGGCGCCTCCGGCGGGTTTTCATGGTGGGTCAATATGAACAGGAACAGACAATAGCCGACGCTAAAAAGCAGGGAGAAGGCGACAATCATCCAGAAAACCTGGCGTTCGGCTTCGGGCTGTCTGGCACGGGCGGCTTTGGACATATCATTTACGATTCAATCTGGTTTCGGCGCCAGCAATTTTTTAATTTCCATTTCGTCTTTCCATTTTAGTCTGGAAAGGCCGCCACGCCAATCAATCACGCGGCGGCCTGACGGATTAAAACATATAGCTCACACTTAGCTTGAACAGCACCGGCGCGGCCAGTTGATTGCCGGTGAAGTGTTGAAAGACAGGAAATTCCGCGTCCGCGTAAAAAATCACCGGATGAATATGAACCTCGATTCCCGGCGAAAGCAAAATTCGCTGATAGCCCGAGTTGTCGGGATTTGCGTTCGAGCCGCTGTCGCTGGCGCGCTCGGAAAAAATGATTTGTCCGATGGGCGAAATGCGCGCGCGGCCGATGGACAATCCCTTGTAATCAATTCCCGCCGCCGTGTCCAACTCCACGCCGGGCCGGTAGCCGGCTTGCGTGAGCGCCGGCACGTCCAGTTGCAATTGCGCGAAGCCGTCCCATTTCTGGTCTGCCGACAGATTGTGCCGGAAAAATCCGCCGAGCAAAACGTCCGTGCTGCCGGTGCCCATTTGCGTGTCTCGGTCCACTACATCCGGGTCTTCGCTGTAACTGCCCGTCGGCAACTTCAGGCCGAACGTCACCCCGGCCGATAGATCCGCGAAGAATCCGGTGTAAATTCCCTCGACGCGGATGTCCCCCACGCCGGTCCATGAGTGGGAAACAATGTTGGCCGGCGGCGTCGGAAAATTAAGATCGGTGGTGAACTTGCGGTTCCAAACGGGCAATTCAATTTGCGCGCCCCATTTGTCGTCGATCATGTATTGCGCGCCGAGCGTGAAGAAGTGCGTCTCGATTTCCTTGTCGCCGTTATCCGCCGACGACGCCTGGGACGCGCCGCTCCAATTGCGGTTTTGGTCCTGATAATCGTATTGCATCCACGCCATGCCGCCCTGGCTGTTGGGAATCATCGAACTTGTCGCCACATCAAACACGCCACAACCGCACGCGCAGGCATGGGCCATGCCCGGCACTGCCATCACCGCCAACAAACCACCACCGATTTTTACTGTCCTCAAATTATTTTTTTTCTTTTTCATTTTTCAAATCTCCAGAGTTGCGAGACGCCGCCAGACGGCGGGCCTCAAGGTCAAAGGGAAAATTCACAGGAACGCGCGTGTTGCAGAACCCACAAATTAGGGATCGCGGCACGCAGTCCCTGCTGGTTTAAAACAGAGTCAGACGAAGAGTCCGCGCGGCGGCGGCGTGGGCGGCTTGTGGGCGAGTGATTTGGAAAAGGCGTCGTTGGCAGCCGGTAAGAGTTGAAATTGTACCGGTGCCACCAATACAAAATTTCCCGGCGCAGGCGGAAATTCAAGCTTCTGGAGCTGGAGAGTGTACTCATTCTTTTGCTCGGACTTTTTGGCGGCGGCGATGGCTTTGCACAAGCAACAAGGATGTTTGCCATCGAAGGTTTCAGCCAATGCCATTTTAAGCGACGCCTTTTGCGAATAGCTGACAATCATGCCCACCCACGCAACTGATTGCAGCACAATCCATTGCGCATCTGTTGCCGTGAGCAGCGCGACCATCAGAAATAAGTTGCCAACCCATTTCACCACGCGTTAAGCATAACTTCAATTTGTGCCGCAGCAAGCAAGAAAAGACCAAGCCGTTAAAATCGGGAATTGGAAAGCTTTTACCGGGAACGTTGGGCAGCGCCTGGCATTCCCATTATTTTGAGCGGCGCTTTTTCGGTTCGGCCCTCTCGTTCAATTCAAATCTCGGCGGCCGATGCGCCGGATAAAGGGATTTTGCCTCGGTGCCTTTGCCGAGGCGATGGGGCGGCAGCGCCAAGTCTTTGGGCATGGCAATGCCGGCGCGCGTCAATTTCTCGACAATGGCGTCGCGAATAAATTGGGAGCGGTTCCGGTAGCCCGCTTGCGCAAGCCCGGCATCCAGTTCGCGCAGGAACTTTTCATCCACAGCGACGGGCAGCAACTTTTGACCAGCGGCGCGTTGATTTGGCACACCCCCTTATACACGGTTTCCGCCGCCGGGAAAAATCAAAAATTTCTGTTGACATTTATATATATCGAATATAGATACCTGGCCTGTGAAGCGGGTTGGGAAAAGGCTAAAGGGAAACTGCTTTCAGTTTGGGTTTCCAGGACGTTGCTGCTGCGTCTGGACGAAGGCGCCAAAAAGGAAAATGCGGACCGATCCCAATTCATTCGCAATGCGGTCCGGGAAAAATTATTGCGACATGGAGGCGCCGTCGGAAAATGAAAATTATCGTCAGACCAAAAGTTCTCATCGTCGAGGACCAGCCGGAGGATTTGACCACGATGATGCGGCTCTTGGAACGCGCGGGGTTCTGCGTCTTCGGCGTGCCGACCGGCGCGGAGGGAATCAGGCTGTCCCAGAAAGACGAGTTCGACCTCGTTATTTTGGACGCCAGCCTCCCGGGGAAGGACGGCTTCGAGATATGCGCCTGGCTGAAGCAGGATTTTCGTTTCAGCCGGACGCCCATCATTTTCGTCTCCGGTTCCTGGAACGAAGAAAACCGCCGCCGCGCGCTGGCACAGGGCGCCGCCGATTGCATTGACAAACCGTTTGACGCGCCGGCTTTTGTTCAACAGATACTCCGCCACATCAAGGCGCAGAAAAGATAATCACGGAAGGGCGTTCTTCCGCCGCCAATTCATCGCTCAATCCACACCAGCGTGCCGCCCGGCAGTTTATCAAAGAGCGGGATCAAATCGGCATCCGCCAGGTGAATACAGCCGCAGGAAGCCGGTTTGCCGATGGACGATTGGTCGGCCGTGCCGTGCAGGTAAATGTAGCGCGCGTGCGAATCCACGTTGCCGCCGCGATTCAAGCCGGGTTCGAGTCCCTCCAGCCACAAAATGCGCGTGGTGATTTTGGCGTCCGCAAATTCCGGCCGCGACGTGTGGCCGGCAATCTGGCGCGCCTTGAAAACCGTTCCCGCCGGCGCGCCTCCGCCGATTTTTTCCACAATGCGATGCAATCCCAGCGGCGTGCGATGCGAGCCTTCCGCCTGCCCGATGCCAAAACGCGACGTGGAGCAGCGGAATTGCTTCAAGAACTGGTAGCGCCGGACCACGGCCACTGATGAATTCGCGGCTGGCGGTTTTATCGAACAGCCATCAAGGCCGGCCGCCCGGTTTTTTTTGAAAAGTGAAACGGTTTGATTTGCAACACTCACGACGAGAACCAGGCGTGTGGGCACAACGCCGTTTCTTTTGCAGGAGCAGAAAAAAGCTTTTAATTCGCGGAGCAGCACGCTGGTCCAGCCTATAAAATGCTTCCATCGGCTGCCAGTGGTTTTTGGCATGTGCCGGTTCGGGCTTTTCAACCGGGCGGGTTTCTGTTACAGATGCGGCGGAATGAAAGGATTATTATGATCGAATTTGCGCTCGAAAAATTTCCCATCTCCCTGAAATTGCGCGACGGCACGGCGGTGGTCGTGCGCCCGCTCAACAAACGGGACGAAGCCAGGCTTCATAAATTTTTCCTGGCCGTTCCCGAGGAGGAGCGCTTGTTCATCAAACAGCCCATCTTTGAGCGCGCCATGTTCCGCAAATGGTGCCGCCACCCCGATTTCGAAAGCAACCTGCCATTGCTGATGTTGCACGGAAACAAAATCATCGGCGAGGCGACGCTGCACCAGCGGACGGGCGGCTGGAAACGGCACATCGGGTTGATCGGCGTGTTGACCCATCCCGGTTATCGCGGCCGCGACGTGGCCAAAATTCTGGTGGAGGAACAGGTGCAAATCGCGCGGGTTCTGGGTCTGCGCAAACTGGAGGCGGAACTCAACGGCGAACGCAAGGTGGCCATCCACGCCCTGGAGCAGATCGGGTTTTCCCGGCTTATGCGCCTGGAAGATTACGTGCTGGACATGAAAGCCGTGCCGCACGATTTAATCCTGATGGGCATGAACCTCAAGGTGGACGAGGAATACGCCGGCGTCGGCGGCTGAACGCGGATTTTTTTAACCGCCAGGACGCGGGGAAACCGGGAATTTCGGCCGGCGGGGCAAGGCTCCTGACAAGCCGCTTTAATTCTCCACCTTCAACTCTCAGCGCTCAACCAAACCTTAACCGCGAAACACGCCAAACTTACGAAGACTTTTCAACCGCAGATTGGGCAGATGAACGCAGATTTTCTTGTGGTTCCTGCATTTTGAATTCGATTCCCCCGCTCCGATCGCCCATCTTCCATTTCCGGTTTTTGGCCTCCTGAAATCTTATAGCCGATAGCCCGCAGACGTTGTTTTTCGTTTGGAATCAATATCTTGCGCAACGGCAGACATTGTGAATAAGTCTTACATTATTTTATTGCCTTACATTATAAATTGTGTCATCCTTTTACCAGAATGACAGAATATTTATGAATACCGCCTACGTTACGTCCAAAGGCCAATTGGTTGTTCCTTCACGGATCCGGCGCCGGTTCGGCATCAAGCCGGGCACGCGCGTCAATTTCGTGGAGGAAGGCGACCGCATCATCTTCCAACCCGTCACCCGCGAATACATCCGCAGCTTTCGCGGCATGTTCAAGCTCAAGCCCGGCGAGAAATCCGTGGTGCAGGAGCACTTGGAGGAGCGCCGGGCTGAACGCGAGCAGGAAAACCGCGAATGAAGACCACCGTATTGGACACCTCGGCGTTGCTGGCGCTGCTCTTCGACGAACCGGGCGCGGAAAAAATCGAGAACCTATTCCATCAGGCGGCAGAAGCTGACAAGCCCATGTTCATCTCGGCGGTAAATTGGGCGGAGGTGCTTTACAAAATGCAACGCCGGCAGGGCGCTTCAGGATTTGAAGGGGCACGGCAACTTGAACGCACCATGCCACTGGCGGTTGAGCCGGTTGACCGCGACATGGCCGAAGCAGCGGCGCATTTAAAAAATGCGCATGGCTTGGGACTGGCCGACGCCTTCGCCGCTGCACTAGCCCGCCATAAGAAGGCCGAGATCGTCACCGCCGACACCGACTTCAAAGCCGTTGAGAAGGAAATCAAAATCAACTGGCTGAAATAACCACTCGGGAAAGCAATGAACAACAATCAGAAGAAGGAACTTTGTCTCGCTCTCATGCGAGCGGACAGCGAAGCAGAAACCGTCCGCATCCTACCCAAAAGCGATGGCCGACGCCCCACCCGGGCGGCAAAACGATAAAAGAACTGGCATGGAATATGCCTTTGCACGGCGATAATGATTAAACGCACGGGCCGGCAGAGACATATACTGGTTGTGGACGACGAATCTCTCGTCCGCCAGAGTGTCCATATACTTCTCCAAGGCGACGGTTATCTCGTTGACATGGCCAAGAGCGGCGCCGAGGCACTGGCCCTGTTTGAGCCGGGCAAGTTTGACATGATTTTCACCGACTACCTGATGCCGGAGATGCGAGGCGACCAGTTGGCCGCCGCCATCAAACAGCGTTCACCGGGTCAGCCGGTTGTGATGCTCACGGCTTTTCTTGAAAAATTTCAGTCTTCCGATTGCCCCCTTTATGGCGTTGATTCCTTTGTCGGCAAACCTTTCGGACTGGAAAACCTGCGGGCGGCGATCGCCCGGTTCGGTCCCGCCTGAAATCCAGCGGCCTCAATCTTCAGCCGCGAGACACGCGGAAGATGTGAAACAGTTTGTCCGCAGATTGCGCCGATTTACGCGGACTATTATTTAAGCGCAAAGAACGCAACACAAAAAATGGGGCAACGCCCTGTCCTGTTCTACGGCGATCTTGACAAGCCGCTTTAACCCTCAACCAATCAACCGCGGATGACGCGGATGGTGTGCGGATTTTTACAGAAGGGAACAACAATTGGGAAAGAACCTGAATTTCCCGCCGGCTTCAAAAGAAAATCCGTGTTTTTCCGCGGCATCTGCGGTTTCAACCCTGGTTCCGCCGGTTTCCAACCTTGACCGCGCGCCCGTCCGGGCCTAAGCAATGCGGATGAAAATCGGTTGCTTCGGCATTTCGGGCATCGCCCCGGGCAAACATAATCTCAAGGATCCGCGGCTGGACCAGGCCGACCAGCTGGTGGAGGCGCAGAAAAAAACCTGCGCCCAGGTGGAGGTGGTGGAGGAAAAGGAGTTGCTCACCTGCGACGCCATTCTCACCCGCCGCGCCGCGTTGAGCGATTTGTTGATGAAGGACCTGGATTTCGTGGAAACGCGGCTGGGCCGGGACGCGGGCGCGGCGGAGCAGGCGGTATTGCAGAAGCTCGCCGAGGCGCTGGTCAGCGAGAAACCCGTTTCCGCCGCGGGCCTCACGGCGGATGAGCTGGCGGTCATTTCGGCCCACAATTTTTATTCGAACAAGCCGGTGGTGGCGGCCGGAGAAGCCGAACTGGCCGCGCCGGACGCGTTGCTGGTGCGGGCCTTTGCCGAAAGCGGGTACATCAGCTTTCTGACGGTGGGCGGCAAGGAAAACCGTGCATGGCCGCTCCGCGCCGGCCTGACGGCGTGGGACGCGGCGGGCACAATCCACACGGACATCCAACATGGGTTCATCCGCGCCGAGATCATCAGCTTTGCGGATTTGGTGGCGGCGGGCGGCGAGACGCAGGCCAAGCGCGCGGGCAAACAACGGTTGGAACTCAAAACGTACGTGATGCAGGATTACGACGTGGTGAACTTCCGGTTCAACAAGTGAGCGGGGCCGGGCGGAGAACGGCCAGGACGCTGGTTGAGGGTTTAAACGGCGGTCGAGGGACGACGGACGAGAGTCGAGCGCAAAAAGCAGGCGTCAGGAGAAAATCTGCGCCGTCCACGAAATCCGCGGTTGACAGTCGGTTAAGAGTTTCTTTGCGTTTAAAAATGAAAAATGCTGGCACGGAATATGCGAGTCCGTAGCAACAATGAAACAATACACTGGTCGGGTAAGACACATACTGGTGGTGGATGACGAACCGCTCGTCCGCTACACCGTTCAGTTGCTGCTCCAAGATGACGGTTTTGTCGTTCACCAGGCTGAAAGTGGCTTTGAGGCGCTGGCCCTGTTCGAGCCCGGCAAGTTCGACATGATTTTCACCGACTACTTTATGCCGGAGATGAAAGGCGACCAGTTGGCCGCTGCCATCAAACAACGCTCACCCAGGCAGCCCGTGGTGATGATAACGGCCTTTCCGGAAAAACTTCAAACTTCCGACTGCCCCCTCGGCGGCGTTGATTCCATCATCTGCAAACCGTTCGAACTCGATACCCTGCGGACGGCAATCGGCCGGTACGCTCCCGGCTGAAACCCCGGTTGAAAGTTGAGGGTTGGGGGTTTGGATTGAGGGAAAAATCCGCGTTCATCCATCCCGTCTTTATCGTATTTCGGCGCGGCGGATGTGGTTAACACAAAAAAGGCGCGTCCCAAGACGCGCCGGAGATGATTCGCTTCGCGGTTACTTCGCCGCCGGTTTGTCCACCGGGATGCGCATCGCGTAGAACGAGCGATAGACAAACGTCAGCGCCAGCAGGAAGAAGAAGATGCCGATGCCCGTTTTCAAGGCCTGGCTTTTCATCGTCACGGCGATTTCCGCCGCCAGCAAGCCGAACAGCGTGGTGAACTTGATGATGGGGTTCATCGCCACCGAGCTGGTGTCCTTGAACGGATCGCCCACCGTGTCGCCGACGACGGTCGCGGCGTGCAGTTCGGTGCCCTTTCTGTTTCAAATCCACTTCGACGATTTTCTTGGCGTTGTCCCATGCGCCGCCGGCGTTGGCCATGAAGATGGCCTGGAACAAGCCGAAGAACGCGATGCCGACGAGATAGCCAATGAAGAAATAGGGATTGAAAAAGGACAGCGCCAGCGCCATGCGAAAAGACGACGATGAAGATGTTGATCATGCCTTTCTGCGCGTAGATGGTGCAGATTTCGACGACGCTTCTTGCTGTCGGCGATGGAGGCTTCCGCCTTGTCGAGGTTGAGGTGTTCCTTGATGTAACACGACCGCGCGGTAGGCGCCGGTGACCACCGCCTGCGTGCTCGCGCCGGTGAACCAGTAAATCACCGCGCCGCCCATCAGCAGGCCGAGGATGACCTGCGGATGCACGAGGCTCAACATCGAGATGATGCTGAAGTTGGGGTCGGTCTGGACGCCCATATTTTGCAGCAGCATGATGATGCCGAAAATCATCGTGGTCGCGCCGACGACCGCCGTGCCGATGAGCACCGGCTTGGCCGTGGCCTTGAAGGTGTTGCCCGCGCCGTCGCCCTTTTCGAGTTCGAGCTTGGAATTCTCGAAATCGGGTTTGAACCCGAAATCCTTTTCGATTTCCGCGCGGACGTTCGGCACGGATTCGATGCGGCTCAATTCATAAATGGACTGGGCGTTGTCGGTGACCGGACCGAAGCTGTCCACGGCGATGATGACCGGCGCCATGGCCAGGAAGCCGAACGCCACGAGGCCGAAGGCGAAGATCGGCGCGGCGAACTTGAATTGCGTCGGGCATGAGCGCGAGCACCGCCGGGTTTTGCGAGAACAGATAGGCGGCGAACATCAGCGCGATGATGACCAACCCCATCCAGAACGCGCAGAAATTGCCGGCGACGAAGCCGGACAGGATGTTCAGCGACGCGCCGCCCTGGCCGGAGGCGGTGACGATTTCCTGCACGTGCCGGGACTTGGTGCTGACGAAGATTTTCGTGAATTCCATGATGAGCGGCCCGGCCAGCGTGCCGCAGGAGATGATGCCGGCCAGCACCCACCACAGGTTCGGATGCGGCGTTGCCCGCGGCGTCGCGTAAAATCGCCCAGCAGGAATTTGCTGGCGACAAAGGCGGCCACGATGGAAACGATGGAAGTCAGCCAGACCAGATTCGTCAGCGGCTGTTCCCAGTTGAAATCCTTCTTGTTGCCGTAAAGCGAGCTGCTGACGGCCTTGTTGACGTAGAACGAACCGAGCGACGCCAGCACCATCAGGCTTTGGATCACGAAAATCCAGACGATGAGCTTGGCGCCAATGGCCTGGGTCGCGGCCGCGCCCAGCGACAGGGCAAGGAACGCAATCAACGCCACGCCGGTCACGCCGTAGGTTTCAAAACCGTCCGCCGTCGGGCCGACCGAGTCGCCCGCGTTGTCGCCGGTGCAGTCGGCGATGACGCCGGGATTTTTCGGGTCATCTTCCGGCAGGTTGAAGACGATTTTCATCAGGTCCGAGCCGATGTCGGCAATCTTGGTGAAGATGCCGCCGCCGATGCGCAGCGCCGCCGCGCCGAGCGATTCGCCGATGGCAAAGCCGATGAAGCACGGCCCCGGCCAGGTCGGCGGCATGAACAGCAGGATGCCGATCATGCAGACCAGTTCCACGCAGACCAGCAGCAGGCCGATGCTCATGCCCGAACGCAGCGGGATGAGGAGCGTTTGCAGCGAGTTGCCCTTGAGCGAGGCGAACGCGGCGCGGCTGTTGGCGTAGCGTGTTGATGCGGATGCCGAACCACGCCACGCCGTAGCTGCCCAGAATGCCCAGCACCGAGCAGGCCAGAATGACTCCGCACCGAGCCGATGGCCTTGTGCTGCAGAACCAAAGAAGTAATAGACGATGCACAGCGGCAATCAACGCCCAGAGCAGCACGAGGAATTTCCCCTGCTGCGCCAGGTAGGTTTTGCACGTCTCCCAAATCATGTTGGAGACGCTGCTCATGGCCTTGTGGACGGGCAGCGCGCGGCAACGGACGAATTCCCAGAACCCGAACAGCGCGCCGACCGCGCAGCAAGCCAGCCCCAGATACAACAAGGCGTGGCCGCTCAGGCTGCCGTTGAAGAACGTCACGCCCGTCAAGTCAGGCAGGTTGATGTCCGCGTCACCGGCAAAGGCGTTGGCCGCCCCGAACAGCATCGGCCAGCACGATTCCGGTCCGGAAGAGTGATTTGGTTTTTTGCATGGTGGTATTTTGCATTTGGTTACTTTTTAGCTTTTTTGGCGGCGGCTTCTTCCAATGCGGCCTGGGCGGCGGCCAGCCGCGCCACCGGCACGCGGAACGGCGAGCAACTCACATAGGTCAAGCCGAGCTTGTGGCAGAACTTCACGACTGTCGGGGTCGCCGCCGTGTTCGCCGCAGATGCCCAGCTTGATGTCCGGCCGCGTGCTCGCGGCCTTTCTCAACGGCGATCTTCATCAGTTCGCCGACGCCCGCCTGGTCAATCGTCGCAAACGGATTCTTCTTGATGATTTCCAGTTCCGTGTAAGGCGGCAGGAAGCTGCCGGAATCGTCGCGGCTCATGCCCAGGCAGGTCTGCGTCAGGTCGTTGGTGCCGAAGCTGAAGAACTCGGCGTCCCGGGCGATTTCATCGGCGGCCAGCGCGCCGCGCGGGATTTCAATCATCGTGCCGACCAGTGTAGTTGACCTTGGTCTTTTTCTCGTCCTGCACCTCCTGCGGCGACGCGATGGACGACTTCGATCTGAGTTCCGGAATTCCTTCTTGAAGCCGACCAGCACAATCATGATTTCGGGTTTGACCTTGATGCCTTCATTTTGCACCTGGACGGCGGCTTCGATGATGGCGCGCGCCTGCATCTCGGAGATTTCGGGATACACGATGCCCAGCCGGCAGCCGCGGAAGCCGAGCATCGGGTTGAACTCATGCAGTTCCTTGACGCGCTGTTTGATCTTCTCCACCGGCACGCCCATTTTCCTGGCCAGCTCCTGCTGCGCGGCGTCCTCGTGCGGCAGAAATTCGTGCAGCGGCGGGTCCAGGAAGCGGATGGTCGCCGGCAAGCCTTTCAATTCGCGGAAGATGCCGGCAAAATCGTCGCGCTGATAGGGCAGCAATTTGGCCAGCGCCGCTTTGCGGTCGGCCAGGTTGTCGGCCAGAATCATTTCGCGCATGGCGTCAATGCGGTTGCCTTCGAAAAACATGTGCTCGGTGCGGCACAGGCCGATGCCCGTCGCGCCAAAGGCGATGGCGTTGGCCGCCTGGTCCGGCTGTGTCGGCGTTGGTGCGCACTTGCAGCCGGGTGACCTTCGAGCACCAATCCATCAGCTTCTTGAACATCTGATAGGTCGCGCTTTCCTTCGCCGTCCAGCGACTTCTCGACGAGCACCTGCACGATTTCCGACGCGGCGGTCTTGAGTTCGCCCGGATAAACTTCGCCGGCGGTGCCGTTGATGGAGAGGAAATCGCCTTCCTTGAACGTCGTCGCCGTCCACCGTCGATCGTCTTGGTGGCGTAATCAATCTGCAACGCGCCGGCGCCGCAGACGCAGACCTTGCCCATCTGCCGGGCCACGAGCGCCGCGTGCGAACTCACGCCGCCCTTGGCCGTGAGAATGCCTTCGGCGGCAATCATGCCGCGCAAATCTTCCGGCGTGGTTTCGTTGCGAACGAGCAGCACCTTTTCGCCCTTGGCCGCCGCCGCCGCCGCGCGGTCGGCGTTCAGATACAATCTTGCCGGAAGCCGCGCCGGGTCCGGCGGGCAATCCTTTGGCGATGCACCTTGGCCGCCTTCACCGCCTTGCGGTCAAACACCGGCGCCAGCACCTGGTCCAACTGGTCGGCCGGCACGCGGCGGATGGCCGTCTTCCAGTCAATCAGCTTTTCCTTCTCCATCTCGATGGCGAACCGGACGGCGGCCAGGCCCGTGCGCTTGCCGTTGCGGGTCTGGAGCATGAACACCTTGCCGTCCTGGATGGTGAACTCGAAATCCTGCACGTCCTTGAAATGCGATTCCAGGGTCTTGCGGACCTTTTCCAGTTCGGCGAACGCCTCGGGCAGATGGCTCTTGAGCTGCGCCACCGGTTCCGGCGTGCGGATGCCGGCCACGACGTCTTCGCCCTGCGCGTTGATGAGAAATTCGCCGTAGAAAACCTTTTCGCCCGTGGCCGGGTCGCGCGTGAACGCCACGCCCGAACCGGACTTGTCGCCGGTATTGCCATACACCATCGCCTGGACGTTGACGGCCGTTCCCCATTCGGCGGGGATGTCGTATTTGCGGCGATAAACGATGGCGCGGTCGTTCATCCACGAGCCGAACACGGCGCCGATCGCGCCCCAAAGCTGCTTCCACGGGTCCTGCGGAAATTCGCTGTTGGTGCGCTCCTTGATCAGACGCCTTGAACCGCTTCACCAGTTCCTTCAAATCGGCCACGGTGAGCTTGGTGTCCTCGATGTCGCTGTGATAACGCTCGTGTTTGAGTCCGTGGATGACGACTTCAAACGGCTCGTGGTCTTCGTCGGCGCTCTTTTGCACGCCCATGACCACGTCGCCGTACATCTGGATGAACCGGCGGTAGCAATCCCAGGCGAACCGCTCGTTTTTGGTCGCCTTGACCAGCGCCAGCACGGTTTCGTCGTTCAGGCCGAGGTTCAAAATCGTGTCCATCATGCCCGGCATCGAATCGCGCGCGCCGGAGCGGACGGAGACCAGCAGCGGCATGGCGGTCTGGTCGCCAAACTTGGTGCCCATGATTTTTTCAATCTGGGCGACGCCGGCCTCGACCTGCGGCGCGAGCGTCTTCGGGTAGGTCTTTTTGTTGGCGTAATAATAAGTGCAGACCTCGGTGGTGATGGTGAAACCCGGCGGCACGGGCAAGCCGATGCGGCTCATCTCCGCCAGATTGGCGCCCTTGCCGCCCAGCAGCGGCTTCATGCAGCCGTTGCCGTCGGCCTTTTTGTTCCCGAACAAATAAACATACTTTCCTGTTTTTGCTGTCGTTGTTGCTTTAGCCATAAATTTTTAATTGGTCATTTGAGTGATTTTCATCAGCGAAATAAAGAAATAAATCTCGCTTCCGCCTTTAAGTTTTACACATCCGCTAAACTGCTCTCCACATATCTTGGCAATACCTTCACTTTTTCTGACGGCGCGTCATGGTGCGGTCACGTTGTGCGTTGGCCGCTCATGGCCGCATCACCCGCCGGGGAAAATATGGTTTATATTGGGTCGTGAGAAACCCGCGGTCATTTTCCTCCAGCAAAAAATGTCCACACAAAACCAAATTGCGTGAAGAAACGGCGGTTCAGGGCCACTAAATTAGTTTTGGTGAACATTTTGTAGAAGTACAGTAGTCTGTTGAATTTACGAAACGGCAGGTTGGTTTGTTATGGCACCAACGCTCTTACATGAAAAACGAAAGGCGGCTGATCGGGTGATGCAGCACGCCCGAAGCGGCAGGCGCGTTAAAAACATGCGCGCCCGGCCGGCTGGTGTAATTCGCAGGCCGGCCATCACGCCGGCAAGGACTTTAAAAGCCGACAATTTTGAAGAGCTGATGACCCGCGCGCCGGCGACCGAAAAACCCATGAATGCGGGCGAGAAGCGGCAGGTTTCCTTCGCTCAAGTGCTGGTTTTCGAACTGCGCGTGTGTGACGCGATGACCAGCCCGCCCATCACCGCCACGCCAACCGATACGCTGCGCTCGATCCAGCACCTGATGAAGGCCCACCGCATTTCCGGTGTGCCGATCCTGGCCAATGATGTGCTGGTGGGCATTGTCAGCATCGAAGACATCATTACCGCACTGGACGGAGGCTATATCAACGATCCGGTGGAACGATGGATGAGCCGCAAAATCGTGACCTTGCGGGATCATTTCTCGCTCGTCCGCGCCGTGGCGGAATTTGACCGGCACGGCTATGGCCGTTTCCCGGTTTTGGACGCCAACAACCGGCTGGTGGGCGTCATTACCCGCGGCGACATCACCGTCTGTCTGATGCATAATCTGGAACGCCGCGCCGAGGAAGCCGTGGCCAAGGAAGCCGCGCTGGTCGCCACGCGCGCCGCGGATGAAAAGGCGCACCGCATTGTCATCAACACGGACGTGAAGTCGGGCGATTTCGAGAGCGCCGGCAAGCTTTCTCAGCGCATCCGTGAAGTGCTGCGCGCCCGGGGCGTCGCCCCTGAAATCCTCCGGCGCGCCGCCATCATCGCCTACGAAGCGGAGACCAACATCATCATCCACTCTCTCGGCGGGCGTATCACCACCGCCATTGATGCCATCAAAGTCCGCATCCGGGCTGTGGACCGGGGCCCCGGCATTGAAAACGTTGACCTGGCCATGCGGGAAGGCTGGTCCACGGCAGGACCTCTGGCGCGCGAACTCGGTTTCGGCGCGGGCATGGGCCTGCCCAACATCAAACGTTGCGCCGACGAGTTCGACATCCAGTCGGAACTGGGCGGCGGCACGCGGTTGCAGGCGGCGGTATTCCTGCACAAAGCGGAGACCAGATTATGAAACTGAAATCAGCCACCAAACTTCCGGCGCTCTTGACCTGCGTCGAGGCGCGGCCGTTGACCGACCTCGCCGAGGTCGAGTTGAGCGGCTGCTACGTTTCCGACCTGCTCAGCGATGTGCTCGCGAATGCGCAGCCCGGCATGTTGTGGGTCACCATCCACATCCATCGCAACGTCGTGTCGGTCGCTTCGATGAAGGACATCGCCGCCGTGCTGTTCACCTGCGGCCGCAAACCCGAGTCGGACATCATCACCGAAGCCGCTGAAAAAGGCATCATGCTGTTGAGCACGGCACTGACCACCTACGAAACCGCCGGCAAACTATGGAAGGCAGGACTCCGATGAGCGAATTGCAAACCATCGCCCCGGGCATGACGACGCATCCGAGCGGAGACGTCCGCTTCGCGTCACTCGACCAGACCATCGCGCACTACCATTACGAGCCGACGGCGTTGATTCAGGTGTTGCACGCGGCGCAGCACCTCTTTGGCTATCTCAGCGCCGACGTGCTGCGGTACGTCGCGGCGGCGCTCAAGCTGCCGCTCTCGCAGGTTTATGGAGTGGTCACGTTTTACCATTTCTTCACCATGGTGCCGCGGGGCAAACACCAGATTCTCGTTTGCACGGGCACGTCCTGCCACGTGCGCGGTTCGAAAACGATCCTGGAACGGCTCGAACAGCAGCTCGGCATCAAGCAGGGCGAAACCACCAAGGACAATCTGTTCAGCCTGGACAGCGCCCGCTGCATCGGCGCCTGCGCCCTGGCCCCGGCCATCGCCATTGGCGACGACGTTTATGGCAAGTTGTCGCCGGACAAAATTCCGCGCCTCTGCCAGAAGGATTTGAAGAAGTATGTTTGAAGAACTGTCATTGCACATCCTGGACATCGCGATGAACTCGCTCACCGCGGGCGCGCGCACCGTGCAGATCATGGTCGCCGAGCACGCCCGGCGGGACCAGTTGACCATCCGCATCCAGGACGACGGCCATGGCATGGACGAGGCCACGCTCGTGCGCGTGCTGGCCGCGCCGGTCAGCACCAAGCGCCACCGCAAAAAGGCCATCGGCCTGGGGCTGGCCCTGCTGCGCCAGACGGCGGAGATGTGCGGCGGGGAATTTCACGTCCGTTCCGCGCCGGGCGTGGGCACGACGGTCACGGCTTCGATGCGGTTGTCGCACGTGGACCGGCCGCCGTTGGGCGACTTGAACGCGACAATCCTGGCCTTGTGCGCCGCCAACCCGGCGGTGGACGTGCAACTCCATTATTTGGGCGACACGGAACGTTTCCATTTCAGCTCCAAGAAACTGGCAGAAAAAAAAAGCATTAGCCGCCCCGGAAGCTTGGGGAGCGGCGAGGAGAAAGTGAATTATGAACCTGGAAGAACTCAAAAAGTTGAAAGAGAAGGCGCAACGGCAGGTTGCCTTGCGTGAAGGCAACCGGAAATACCGCGTCGTCGTCAGCATGGGCACCAGCGGCATCGCCGCCGGCGCGCGGGAAGTGATGAAAACCATGCTGGACGAGATCGAAAAGCGCGGGCTGGAGGACGTTGAAGTGCGGGTGACCGGCGAGGTCGGCCTGGAAGACGTCGAGCCGGTCATTCGCGTCGAGGAAGCCGGCGGGGAGAAGACCACCTACGCCCGGCTGGACGCCGAAAAGGCGAAACGGATTGTCGCCGAACACCTTGAGAAGGGCAAAAAGGTGGACAAACTGGCCGTTGGCAAGGAAAAGAAACCGGAGTGATCAACGATGATTCGCACTCACATATTGGTTTGTGCCGGCGCCGGCTGCATCAGTTGCGGCGGCAACGCGCTGAAGGACATTCTGGCCACCGAGTTGAAAAAGCGCGGCCTCGATGGGGAAATTAAAATCGTCGAGACCGGCTGCATGGGGCCGTGCGACCTTGGCCCGGTGATGCTGGTCCATCCGGAGGGGACGTTTTATCAGCGGGTCACGGCATTGGATGTGCCCCAACTTGTCGAGGAGCACTTCATCAAGGGCCGCCCCTACACGAAGCTGCTGCCGAAGGACGACGTCACCGCCAATGTCGTCACCACCCAGCGCGATTTCGGTTTCTTCGCCAAACAGGAGAAGATTGTCCTCGAAAACTGCGGCCTGATTGACGCGGAGAACATCGAGGAATACATCGCCCGCGACGGTTACGCCGCGCTGGGCAAGGTACTCACTTCGATGAAACCCGAACAGGTCATCGCCGAAATCAAAGCCAGCGGCCTGCGCGGACGCGGCGGCGCGGGGTTCCCGACCGGCGTGAAATGGGAGTTGATGGCGAAAGCGTCCGTCAAACCGAAATACATCATTTGCAACGCCGACGAAGGCGACCCGGGCGCGTTCATGAACCGGGCCGTGCTGGAAGGCGACCCGCACCGCGTGCTCGAAGGCATGGCCATCGGGGCTTACGCGATGGGCGCCAACCGCGGGTTCATTTACATCCGCGCCGAGTATCCGCTGGCCATCAAACGCCTCAATATCGCCATTGAGCAGGCCTACCGGCACGGGTTGCTGGGCAACAACCTGTTCGACACCGGATACGATTTTGACATCGAGATCCGCATCGGCGCGGGCGCGTTCGTGTGCGGCGAGGAAACCGCATTGATGCGCAGCATTGAAGGCCGGCGCGGCCAGCCGATGCCGCGTCCGCCGTTCCCGGCGCAACGCGGGCTGTGGGGCAAGCCGACCAACATCAACAATGTTGAAACCTGGGCCACCATCAAACCGATCATTTTGCAGGGCGCCAAATGGTACGCCACGTTCGGCACCGAAAAGGCGAAAGGCACCAAGGTCTTCGCGCTGGCGGGCAAAATCCGCAACACGGGTCTGGCGGAAGTGCCCTACGGCACCACGCTGCGCGAAATCATCTTTGGCATCGGCGGCGGCATCCCCAAAGGCAAGAAATTCAAGGCGGTGCAAACCGGCGGGCCGTCCGGCGGCGTCATCCCCGAACAACATCTGGACGAACGCGTGGACTACGAGTCGCTGCAAAAGCTCGGCTCCATCATGGGCTCGGGCGGCATGGTGGTGATGGACGAGGACTCGTGCATGGTGGACGTGGCGCGGTTTTTCATGGAATTTTGCTGCGACGAGTCGTGCGGGAAATGCCCGCCCTGCCGCGTCGGCACGCGCCAGATGCTCAACATTCTGGACCGGATTTGCTCCGGCGAGGCCGAACTGGAGGACATCGAAAAGCTTGAGTCGCTGGCGACGGTGGTCCGCGACGCCAGTCTGTGCGGGCTGGGCCAGACGGCGCCGAACCCGGTGCTCACCACGTTGCGTTATTTCCGCGACGAATACCTGGCGCACGTCGTGGAGAAACGCTGTCCCGCCCGCGTTTGCCGCGAGTTGCTGGAATTCCGCATCCATGAGGAAAAGTGCGTCGGCTGCTCAATGTGCGCGCGCGGTTGTCCGGTCCACACCATCTTCAAGCGGGACGGACAGAAAAAATATTACATTGTGGCAGACGCCTGCATTCAATGCGGCGCGTGCTTTGACGCCTGCAAATTCGACGCGGTGCTCAAGACCTCCGACGGCGCGAACGGCCGGACGGCCGCGCCGGCGGATTTGGCGGCGTCCTCAACCCGGGCCACGAAACCTGTGATGGAAAAATGATTGCACCAAAAAAAATCACGTTGACGATTGATGGCCGCCGTTGCGAAGGCCAGGACGGACAGACGATCCTCCAGATTGCCCAGGCCAGCGGCATCAGCATCCCCACGCTCTGTTACCTGAAACATCTGTCGCCGTGGGGCGGGTGCCGCATGTGCATCGTCGAGATTGTCGGCAGCCCCAAGGTGGTGCCGGCGTGCTCGACCCCGGCCACGGACGGCAAACAGATTGTCACCAACAGCGAATCGCTCCAGAAACTGCGCCGCAGCACGCTGGAATTGTTGTTCAGCGAGCGCAATCACATCTGCCCGTTCTGCGTGATGAACAAGGGCGATTGCGAACTCCAGCAACAGGGCTACCGCCACGGCCTTGACGCCATCAGCATCCCCTACCTTTATCCCGCCTGGCCGGTGGACCTGTCGGGCAAATACATCGCCCTCGACCACAACCGCTGCATCCTGTGCACCCGTTGCGTGCGCACCTGTGAGGAAATGGAAGGCACCCACACCCTCGACATTGCCAACCGCGGCGAGAAAAACCGGGTCGTCGTGGACCTCGGCGCGACATTCGGCACGTCGGACACCTGCACGAGTTGCGGCGCGTGTATCGCGGCATGTCCCACCGGGGCGCTGTTCGACAAGGCCGCCGCATTCCGCGGCAAGCTCGGCACCTGCCAGACCGTACGCACCACCTGCACCGAGTGCCCCGTCGGCTGCGGCCTGCTGGTTTATACGAAGGAAAACCGCATTGTCGAAGTCTTTGGCGATTCTGATTCGCCGGTCAGCCACGGACACCTGTGCGTGCGCGGCCGTTACGAAACCTGGGCCGAGCCGCGCCAGCGCATCCTGCATCCGCTGGTCCGCCGCCACGGGAAACTGGAGCCGGCCACCTGGGACGAAGCTCTCGAGGCCGTGCGGCAGGCTGCCCAAAAGGCCAAGCCCGCCCAGAAAGCCGTGCTCGTTTCGCCGCGCCTGATCAACGAAACGGTTGCCACGTTGAAAAAATTCGAGCGCATCGGGGTCTTTGTTGCCCAAAATGAAGCCGCCCTGTGCGCCGATGGCGAGCGGCACCCGGACAGCATGGCGAAGCTGCACGACGCTGATGCCATCATCGTGCTGGGTGCGCAGCCCAGCCGCGCGCAAGGAGTCGTGGCGGCCAAAATCCGCACCACGGTGCGTCAGCGCGGCGCGAAACTGTTGATCTTCCACACCCGCAAGAGCGACCTCGACCAGTACGCCACCCTCTGCGCCAACGTTGTCAGTCTGGAACACAAATTCTGGGATCAGGTGGCCGGATTGTTGCAGGATGCGAAGCGGCCCGTGCTGGTTTACGGGCCGGAGGCGATGACGCCCATCGGGGTGGCCGTGCTTGAACGGCTCGTCAAGATTTTTGAGGCGAAAACTTCCGGGCCGGCGCCCGCCTTGGTCGCCCTGCCCACCAGCTCCAACGGTTTGACGCTCACCGCGGGCGGCATCGAACCGGTGGAAGAGGTCGGCCCGTGGCTCGACCTGAAGCCGCTGAAGTTCTTGCACATCGTCGCCAGCGACGAGCCGGACGGCGGCGCGCGGCTGCTGGACGAACGCTACGTGCGGGCGTTGGTGGAGGAAATTGATTGCGTGGTCGTGCAGGCGGCCTACCAATCACGGCTGACCGACCTGGCGGCCATTGTGTTGCCGGCTGCCATCTGGTGCGAAAAACAGGGCACCATCACCAATTTTGAGGGGCGCGAACTGCCGTTGCAGGCGGTGCTGCCGCCACACGGCGAGGCGCGCCCGGACCGGGAAATTCTGGAGGCCGTTTTGAAGTGAGAGCGAATATGAGCGACAAACCCAAAGTCAAAGTGGCGACGGTGTGGCTGGGCGGCTGTGCCGGCTGTCACATGTCATTTTTAGATCTGGACGAGCGGCTGGTGGAACTCGTCAAACTCGTGGACATCACCGCCAGCCCGATCACCGACGTGAAGGAAATTCCCAACGTGGACGTGGGCATTGTCGAGGGCGCCGTCTGCAACGAGGAGAATGAACACGTCCTCCGCACGCTGCGGGCGCGCTGCAAGGTGCTGATCGCGCTGGGCGATTGCGCCGTCACGGGAAACATCCCCGCCCTGCGCAACCAGTTTAAACTCGAAGACGTCGTGGCGCGCGGCTTCGTCGAAACCGAGAGCACCCAGGTCGGCGACATCCCCGGCGCTCCCGCCGTCCCCGCGCTGCTGAAGCGGGTCCGGCCCATCCAGGAGTTCGTGAAGGTGGACGCCCACATTCCCGGCTGCCCGCCCGACGCCGACACCATCTGGTACGTGCTCACCGAGCTGCTCGCCGGCCGCATGCCGAAATGGACTGAAAAGAATTTGAGTTATGACTGAGACCAACGCCAGAACCATTACGATCAGCCCCGTCACCCGCATCGAGGGACACGCGAAGATCACGATTCAACTCGACGCGGCGGGCAACGTGGCAGACACGCAGTTCCACGTGGTCGAATTCCGGGGATTTGAGAAATTCTGCGAAGGCCGTTTCTTTGCCGAAATGCCGCAAATCACCGCGCGCATCTGTGGCATCTGCCCGGTGAGCCATCTGCTGGCCAGCGCCAAGGCCTGCGACGCCGTGCTGGGCGCGGCCATTCCGCGCCCGGCGAAACTGTTGCGCGAGCTGCTGCACATGGGCCAGCTCACGCAATCGCACGCGTTGAGCTTCTTCCACCTGAGCGCGCCCGACCTGTTGCTGGGTTACGACGCTGATCCGGCGGTCCGCAACGTCGTCGGTCTCATCCACCAGCATCCCGACATCGCCATCAAGGGCGTGCGGCTGCGCAAATACGGGCAGGAAATCATCAAGCACGTCGGCGGTCGCAAAATCCATCCGGATTTTCCCATCCCCGGCGGCGTCAACAAGGCGCTCACCGTCGCCGAACGCGACGAAATGCGCAAGGGCCTGCCCGAGGCGTTCGAACAGGCAAAGTTCGCGCTCGACCTGCTCAAAAAATATCAGGCGGCCCACCACGACGACGTGGAAACGTTCGCCAGCTTCGACTCGAATTACATGGGCCTCGTCCGGCCCGACGGCGCGCTGGAGCATTACGACGGCAACCTGCGGTTTACCAACCTGAACGGCAAAATCGTCGAGGACCAGGTCCCGCCGGCCAATTATCTGGACGTCATCGCCGAGGCGACCGAGCCGTGGTCATATCTCAAATTCCCGTTCATTAAACGGCTTGGCTATCCTGCGGGAATGTATCGCGTCGGTCCGCTGGCCCGGCTGAATCTCGCGGACAAGATTTCCACCCCGCAGGCCGATGCCGCTTTGCGCGAGTGGAAAACCGGCAGCGACCCGGTCCGCCGCAGCTCGTTTTACTACCATTGGGCGCGGCTGATTGAAATTCTCTACGCGCTCGAACGCGCTCAACAGTTGCTCGACGACCCGGACCTTTGCAGCACGGACATCATGGTCACCGGCCGGCCGGTCAACCCGCAAGGCGTAGGCGTGATCGAAGCGCCGCGCGGCACGCTGTTCCATCATTACTGGGTGGACGAAAACGGGCGCATCGAAAAGGTCAACCTGATTGTCGCCACGGGACACAACAACCTGGCAATGAATCGCGCCGTCCTGTCCGTCGCGCAGAAATATGTCAAGGGCAACGAGTTGCAGGAAGGCATGCTCAACCGCGTCGAGGCCGCCATCCGCTGCTACGACCCGTGCCTGAGCTGCTCCACGCACGCCGTCGGCCAGATGCCGTTGCACGTGCAACTCATCGCGCCGGACGGACAAGTGCTGAACGAACTGGCGCGCGGATGATTTTCCTCCGGGTTGTGGCCGGGCGGGGAAACGGTTTGTTGATCCGTTTCCCCGCTGGTTTTTCAGCGTAGATGTTCTAGTTTTCCAATGTGAGCAACGATTCCCATCAAACTGCCGGCGCCGACTTTTTGGTCATTGGTTACGGCAACACGTTGCGCAGTGATGACGGCGTGGGGGCGAAGGTGGCCGCCGCGGTTGCCGAACGGGCGCTGCCCGGTGTGGTCGCCCTCGTGCGCCATCAACTCACACCCGAGCTTGCGGAGCCGGTTTCCGAGGCGCGCGCCGTGGTTTTTGTGGACGCCGCCGTGGACGCCGCCACCGAAGTGCAGGTGCGCCAGCTCGAACCCGCCGCCGGCGCGCAACTCATGGCGCACGCCGCGGACCCGCGCTCGCTGCTCGCCTTCGCGCAGCAGCTTTTCGGACGCTGCCCGCCGGCCTGGTGGTTGACCATCCCCGTCGAAAACCTCGAGTTCGGCGAGGAACTTTCCCCGCTGGCGCGCCGGGGTTATGAAACCGCGCTGGAAAAAATTCAAACGCTCGCCGGCAGTCATTGAGTATCACAATGGCGGGAAAGGCAGGAACTTGACCCGGCGTTCCCGCCTTCGCGCATTGACCGGCGCGGGTGGCGGTGGCAGACTGAGAGAACATTTATGCACGAAGTCCATCTCGTCCGCGCCATCGTTGACACGGTTGAAAAACAGGCCGCCGCGCAGGGCGCCAAACGTGTCAAACTCATCAAAATCCGTTTCAATCCCCTCACCAGCCACAGTGCCGAGCACGTGCAGTTCAGTTTTGAGGTCGTCAAAAAAGAGGGCAAACTCTTCAAGGATGCCACACTTGTGCTGACGCAGGTTGCGCCGCTGGTGCGCTGCGCGAAATGCGGGCACCAGTTCGAGACGGACCATCTGCCGGATGTCTGCCCCAAATGCGATTCGCTGGATCTCAAGGCCGTGAATTCCACCGACATGGTTCTCGAAGGCTTCGAAATCGAGAAGTGATATGAAGCCCGCCGCGCCCGACCGATTGCGGCTCAAACTGGTCGTTCGCGGCGCGGTGCAGGGGGTCGGTTTCCGTCCGTTCATCTTCCGGCTGGCCACTGAACTCGGCCTGGCCGGCTGGGTCAACAATTCTCCGCAAGGCGTCTTCATTGAAGTTGAAGGCCCGCGCGCGATGCTCGAAAAATTCCTGCTCCGCCTCGAAGCGGAAAAACCGCCGCCCTGTTCGATCCAAAGCCTCGAAACCTCGTGGCTTGATGCGGTTGGGTTCAAGGTTTTTGAGATCCGGCCGAGTGAAACCGCCGGCAACAAAACCACGCTGGTGTTGCCGGACATCGCCACCTGCCCGGATTGTTTGCGGGAAATTTTTGATCCCAAAAACCGGCGTTACCGCTATCCCTTCACCAACTGCACCAACTGCGGCCCGCGTTTCAGCATCATCGAATCATTGCCCTATGACCGCGCAAACACCTCGATGAAATCGTTCACGATGTGCCCGCGGTGCCAGGCCGAATACGACGACCCGGCCAACCGGCGCTTCCACGCGCAGCCGAATGCCTGTCCGGTTTGTGGGCCGCAGATTGAACTTTGGGAGGGCGGCGACGTGTCGCCGCTTTCAAAGCGCGGACAGGTCCGCGCACTCCAAAATGACGACGCCTTGCTCGCCGCCGCCCAGGCAATTCGTGAGGGGAAAATTGTCGCGGTCAAAGGACTCGGTGGGTTTCACCTGTGGGCCGATGCGCGTAACGACCAGGCGGTCCGGCTTTTGCGCGAACGAAAGCATCGTGAGGAAAAACCGTTTGCGCTCATGTTTCCATCGCTTGAAAGCGTGAAAAACGAATGCGAAGTCTCACCGTTGGAAGAGCGATTATTGCGCTCGCCCGAAGCGCCGATTGTCCTAGTGGAAAAAATCGCCAATCGCCAATCGCAAATCGTAAATGCCGTGGCTCCCGGCAACCCCAATCTTGGCGCAATGCTGCCCTACACGCCGTTGCACCATCTGCTATTGGCCGAACTGGGTTTTCCGGTGGTCGCCACCAGCGGCAACCTGAGCGACGAACCGATTTGCACGGACGAGCGTGACGCCCTCGAAAGGTTGCCGGACATCGCCGATGTCTTTCTCGTCCACAACCGGCCCATTGTCCGGCACGTGGACGATTCGATGGTGCGCGTCATGCTCGACCGGGAACTGGTTTTGCGCCGCGCCCGCGGCTACGCGCCGCTGCCCATCACGCTGAACCCTCGACTCTCGACTCTCGACTCTCGACCCATTCTGGCTGTTGGGGCGCATTTGAAAAACACCGTGGCGCTTTCCGTCGGCAGCCAGGTGTTCATCAGCCAGCACATCGGTGATTTGGAAACCGAACCGGCGCACACCGCGTTTCGCCGGGTCATCGCGGATTTTGAAAAACTTTACGAGGCGAGGCCGCAAATTATCGCCGCCGATCTGCACCCGGATTATCTCTCGACGAAGTTTGCGCGCGAAATCGCGGCACAGGCGTCCTCGCCTGCGGGTTCCGGCGGCATCCGTGCCGCCAATCTCAGCGCCGCGGAGCACGGATGCTCCGTCAACTCGCAGGCTGGAAGCCCGCGCTATGTTGGCGTCCAGCACCACATCGCCCATGTCCTGTCGTGCATGGCGGAAAATGAAATTGAACCGCCGGCGCTCGGCGTTTCGTGGGATGGCACTGGTTACGGCCTCGATGGCACGGTTTGGGGTGGAGAATTTTTTCTCGTTGCCGACGAAACGGTCGAACGGGTTGCGCACTTGCGCCCGTTCCGGTTGCCCGGCGGCGAGCAGGCGGTCAAGGAGCCGCGCCGTGCCGCCCTCGGCCTGCTTTATGAAATTTCGGGCGACGCCGTTTTCGAGCGTAAAGACCTTGCGTCCGTCACCGCCTTTTCCAGGGCGGAACTGACCGCGCTGAAAACGATGCTGGCAAAAAAATTAAATTCTCCCGTGACCACCAGCGTGGGCCGATTGTTTGACGCCGTCGCCTCGCTCGTCAATCTCCGCCAGCAAATCCGGTTTGAAGGCCAGGCCGCGATGGAACTGGAGTTTGCGCTGGCTGGAATCCAAACCGACGAGCATTACAACGTGTCACCTGTCACCCGTCACCCGTCACCCGTCATGGATTGGTCGCCGATGATCAACGCGATTCTGTCAGACGTGAAACGCGGCGTTTCCGTCGGTGAAATGTCCGCCAAATTTCACAATACCCTGGCTGAGGCAATCATTGCCGTTGCCAAACTCGTCGGACAAAAGCGCGTCGTGCTGTCCGGCGGCTGTTTCCAAAATCGTTATCTCACCGAACGCGCAGTGCGGCGGTTGCAGGCGGAAAACTTCCTGCCCGTACTGGCATCAGCGCGTGCCGCCCAACGACGGCGGGATTGCTTTGGGACAAGTCATTGCCGCGCAGCGCATAACCAGCTAGATTAAGGACGCATGTGTCTGGCCATTCCAGGAAAAATTGAGAGCATCAGCGGCGATGACCCGTTGACGCGCATGGGCAAAATCAATTTCGGCGGCATTCTCAAGGAAGCCAGCCTGGCCTATGTGCCGGAGGCCAGGGTCGGCGATTATGTCATCGTCCACGTCGGTTTTGCCCTCAGCCGGCTGGATGAGGACGAGGCGCAAAAAGTTTTCGAGTATTTGAAGCAGATGGAGGAATTGGGCGAATTGCAGGAGGGCGGCCCGTGAAATTTCTCGATGAATACCGCGACGGCGCACTCGCCCAAAAAATCGCGCGCGAAGTGCATCGCGTCACGACGCGGCCCTGGAACATCATGGAGGTCTGCGGCGGCCAGACGCACGCCATCGTCAAGTTCGGCATTGATGAATTGCTGCCCAAACAAATCACGCTCATCCACGGGCCCGGCTGCCCGGTTTGTGTGACGCCGCTCGAAATGATTGACAAGGCGCTCGACATCGCCGCGCGGCCCAACGTCATTTTTACGTCGTTCGGCGACATGCTCCGCGTGCCGGGCAGCACGACGGATTTGCTTTCGGTGAAGGCCAAGGGCGGCGACGTGCGCATGGTTTATTCGCCGCTCGATGCCGTGAAACTCGCGGAACAAAATCCGGCCAAGGAGGTCGTCTTCTTCGGCGTCGGTTTTGAAACCACCGCGCCCGCCACGGCGATGGCGGTTTATCAGGCCGCGCACAAGCGGCTGAAAAATTTTTCCATGCTCATCTCGCATGTGCTGGTGCCGCCCGCGATGGAGGCGTTGCTGTCATCGCCGGACTGCCGCGTGCAGGGCTTTCTTGCCGCCGGCCACGTCTGCGCCGTGATGGGATTCGAGGAGTACTTTCCCATCGCGGCAGAAATATCATGTGCCGATTGTCGTGACCGGTTTCGAGCCGCTGGACATTTTGCAGGGCGTGCTGATGGCCGTGCAGCAACTGGAATCCGGCCGGGCCGGAGGTCGAAAATCAATACGCGCGCGCGGTGCGCCGCGAAGGCAACCAGCCGGCGCAGGATTTGATGCGCGAAGTGTTCCGCGTCGTCCCGCGCAAATGGCGCGGCATGGGCGAAATCCCGCGGAGCGGCCTGGGTCTGGGTGAGGCGTACGCGGCGTTCGACGCCGAGAAAAAATTCGGCGTGGCGGAACACCACGTTGAAGAACCGGCCGAGTGCATCAGCGGTCTGGTATTGCAGGGTTTGAAGAAACCGCACGAATGCTCCGCCTTCGGCACGAAATGCACGCCGGAACATCCGCTGGGCGCGACCATGGTTTCGAGCGAAGGCGCCTGCGCGGCGTACTACCGCTACCGCCGGCAACCGGCTCCAGCGCAAACGTAAAATCCCAATGCCCAAACATCGAACATTGAACATCGAACGCCGAACGTTGAATGACTTCGGTGTTGGATGTTCGGCGTTCAGTGCTCGATTTTTCCATTTTTTTTGAATATATATGGACTTTACCTCCAGCTGCCCCATTCCCATCTCGCAATATCCGCACGTGCTGCTCGCGCATGGCGGCGGCGGCCGGCTGATGCACCAGCTCATCGGCAAAATGTTCCTGGCGGCATTCCGCAATCCCCTGCTCGAAACGCAGCACGATTCGACGGTGGTGGAATGGACCGGCAAAAAACTCGCGTTCACGACCGATTCCTACGTCGTGCGCCCGCTGTTCTTTCCCGGCGGCGACATCGGCTCGCTGGCCGTCCACGGCACGGTGAACGACCTGGCCATGGCGGCGCGCGCCCGCTTTACCTGAGCGCCGCGTTCATCATCGAGGAAGGCCTGCCGATGGAGACGCTCTGGAAAATCGTCTGCTCGATGCAGGACAGCCGCGCAGACGCTGCGGCGTGCAAATCATCACCGGCGACACGAAAGTCGTGGACAAGGGCAAGGGCGACGGCGTGTTCATCAACACCGCCGGCATCGGTGTCATCGAACATGACCAGAAAATCGCGCCGCAAGGCGTCCGGCCCGGCGATGCCATCCTGGTCAGCGGCGATTTGGGCCGGCATGGCATGGCCATCATGGCCGTGCGCGAAGGACTGCAATTCGAGAGCGCCATTGAAAGCGACTCCGCGCCCGTTCACGAAATCGTCCTGGAATTGCTCAAGGCCGGAATCGAAATTCATTGCCTGCGCGATCTCACGCGCGGCGGGCTGGCCAGCGCGCTGAACGAAATCGCCGAAGCGGCCGAACGTTCGCATTGAAATCGTTGAGAAATCCGTGCCCGTGCGCGAAGACGTTCACGCCGCGTGCGAAATGCTCGGCCTGGACCCGTTGCACGTCGCGTGCGAAGGACGGTTGGTTGCGTTTGTCGCGGGCAAGGACGCGGAGCGCGCGTTGGCAGATCATGCGCGGCCATGCGACGGGTGCGGGAACGGCGGCCATCGGCGGGGTGGCTGAAAGTTCCGCGCCACTGGTCACGTTGAAAAGCGCGATTGGCGCGAACCGGATTCTCGACATGCCCAGCGGCGAACAACTGCCGCGAATTTGCTAGTCTGCCGCGACGCCGTCGAGCGCGACCACCGTGCGCTGGAAGGTTTCGTCCGGGGTGCCGCCGGCGATAATGGGCACCAGCAAGCCGCGCTTCTGGTAAAAATCAATCAGCGGCCGGGTGCTGTTTTCGTAGGCTTCCATACGCACGCGGACGGATTCGGGCCGGTCGTCTTCGCGTTGAAACAGTTTCCCGCCGCATTTGTCGCAAACACCTTCCGCGCGCGGCGGCCGCGATTTGAGGTGATAAACCGCTTTGCATTGGGAACAGGTGCGCCGTCCGCTGATGCGGGATATGATTTCCTCCAGCGGCAACTCGTAATTGAGCACCGCTGTCAACGCCACTTCCTCCCTTTGCAGCAATTCTTCCAGGGCCACGGCCTGGGCGACGGTGCGCGGAAAACCGTCCAGCAGAAATCCGCCGCAGCAATGCAGGCAACGCAGGCGTTCGCCCACCATGTCCAGCACCGTTTCGTCCGGCACCAAATCGCCGCGCCGCATGAAATCCAGCGCGTGGTCCATGGCTGGACTTCTTTGCCCGTCCGGCAGGCCCTTGGCCGCGCGAAAGACGTCGCCGGTGGACAGATGGCAGGCGCCCAACCGGTCATGGAGCAATTCCGCCTGGGTCCCTTTGCCAACACCGGGCGCGCCCAGCAACACCAGCCGCCAAGCCTTTGCCGGCGCATCCTGTGGCGGATTTGAGCAAACCGCGTTGCCGGCTTTCAACCAGGCCGCTCGATCATTTTTTGTTTTCATCCGTCCAGCTTACGGCAGTTTATTTCTCCCGCCAAGAACACCGGACGATATTCCCAAAAGATGTTACTTCTTTGCCAAAATCTGCGAACCGGAACGACTTGGACCCGCCGGGGTGAATCAGTCCGCTAAACCTTGCCATTACTTCTGCAAAGTATGGCGAAATTATGACAATAACCGTGTAGTGCGTGATACGACCCGGTTTTAGAGTGCGTTGTGAGAACTGTGGAAGCATCAAATGCCAGAACTCTGACGGGAACCAGACAGCCGGAAAAGAAGACTCACTCCCCGGCGCGCGAAACCGCGTTTGACCGGCCGCGTGACTTTCTCGACAACCGGTTTGTCTATGTGGTCATCTCGTCACGGGCGCGCGGGCTGTCGTTGGGCGTGAATATGAACCCCGACAAGCTGTGCAATTTTGACTGCCTGTACTGCGAAGTGGACCGCCGCACGCCGCCCGTGGAAACGACGCTGGACATGGGTGTCATGGCCGGAGAACTCCAGCGTACGCTCACCTACGTCCTGCAAGGCCGGTTGCATGAACGCCCGCAATATCAATCCTTGCCCGCCGAGTTGTTGCAATTGCGCCACGTGGCGTTGAGCGGCGACGGCGAGCCGACGCTGGCGCCGAACTTTGCCGAAGCCCTGCAGGAAGTGATTCATGTCCGGGCGCTCGGCGGATTTCCGTTCTTTAAAATCGTCTTGATCACCAATGCCACCGCCCTGGATCGTCCGCAGGTGCAGGAAAGTTTGAAACGCCTCACCAAGTCGGACGAGATTTGGGTGAAGCTCGACGGCGGCACGCAGGATTATTTGAACAAGGTGGATCGCCCCAGCGTTCCGTTGGAGAAGGTGCTGGCGAACATTCTGGAACTGGGCCGCCAGCGTCCGGTGGTCATTCAAAGCCTGTTCCCGGCCATTAATGACGAGGAACCGTCGTCCGAGGAAATCGAACAATTCGCGCAGCGGCTCAAGGAATTGAAAACCCGTGGCGCGCAGATTTCCCTCGTGCAAATTTACTCCGCCGCGCGCCCCATGTCGCATGGCGAATGCGGGCACCTGCCGCTGAAGACACTGTCGCACATCGCGCAAATCGTCCGCCAGGAGACCGGCCTGAAAACGGAAGTGTTTTAAGACCCCCTCCTCGGCAACCGCGAAATACACGAAAGGCAGGAATTCTTTCTCTCAACCCCTTGGCGCGTCGAAGCGGAGCGAAGACGGCTCAACTTTCTGATGTCTTCGCCTGTTCCAGCGCTTCGTCGTGTCCCAGGATCAGGGCGGCCTCGATGCGTTTCTTCTCAATGGTAAAGGAGCCTACCGGCAACCGTCGGAGCGGACTGAACACTTGGATGCGCACGCCGGCCGGCGGATTTTTCATCAGTTCAATCGCGTTGTTGTAGTGCACATTTTGCCGGGCCGTCCAGACTTCGGCCACCTTGGGAAATTCCGGGTAGGCGACCCGTCCAAGCCAGCGCGGTATCGGCTTGAGCTGGAAGGTCAGTTTGTGCGTGAGTACCACGGTAATATCCGTTGCGCCATCCGCAATCGCGCGCCGGACGGGAATGGGGTCCGACACCCCGCCGTCGGCGAACGGATGGCCGTCCACAAAATCAAACCCGCGCGTCGCCAGGGCCAGCGAGGAAGTGGCGCGGAGCGCGGCAAAGACCCGGTCATCACAAACGCGGAAATAAACCGGCCCGCCGGTATGACAATCCGTCAGCACGATGTAGAAGCGGGTGGACGTCTTTTGCAGCGCCTCGACCGAAAGCGGGACGTGTTGCCGGATGACATGATCCACCAGGTACGCCAGATCAATGATGGGTTTATGGTGGAGAAAATTGGTTTTGCGCACCACCTTGCTGGCCAGTTCGCGACAGATGGTCAGGCCCGGTTCCCACAGGCCGGCGACAAAATAAGCCGCCGAACAGGCGCCGGAAGAAGCCGCATAGACAAGGTCATATCGCCGACGGCCGGTCTCATGCAAAAAGGCCAGCACCCCGGCCGCCCACGCCCCGCGCATGGCTCCGCCTTCCACAATCAACGCTGTTTTGCGCTGACCCTCCGGCCCTGCAGTTCCCTTTGAATGTTCGATGTTCAATGTTTATCCGTTTTGGCTCCCCTGCCGCCGTGATTTAGTCCGCATTCTTCATTCCACTTTCCTGGTCGCGCGAAACCCGGTGAAGGCGGGCCAACGCTTTGTCGCGTCAAAGCAAAAATGGTGACGGATCAACCATCAATTCAACCTACGCCCGAAACTTTGGGGCACAAATTATACCGGGATGAACCGGAGGGTTGCAAACTGCGAAGGCGGACATCCGCCATCGAACACGGATTTTTCAAACCGTGAACCAAGCGAAAGTTGAATTTTTTTGCTCCTTTTGTGCCACTTGCCGATACCATTCCGTTGAGCGTGCGGACTTGGGAATTGTCCTCGGCGGAACGTTTGGTTTGTTTGCCCCAAGGCGATTCCCGCCTTGCTCCCCATGAAATCGAAGCGGTTGGCCGGTTCCTTATTGGCCTGGTTGACGGCGTTCTCGATTTTCATCGAGTTGACCCGCGAAACAATGTCGAATGAAGGTGCGGCAGAGGTGTAAAGAAAGTCTCGCCGGGAGGCAAAACGAATTAACCGCCAGGCTGTGAAAAATCAGGCGGCTTCCCGGCCTTGTGAATTTTTCTGCGGCAACTCACCCGACGCCTTCACCATTTCATCGAGCAGTTTTCTGAAATCTTCCAGGCCGGTGGATGGCACGATGATGGTGTCGCGGCGTCCGCCGACGTCCTCGGTAATGCGCAGGAAACGGCCGCGGGGATTTTCCTTGAGCGTGAAGACAAAGGTCTTGCGTTCAATCTGAACCTTCTCGGATTTCAGAGTGTCCTCATTGACCGGCGGTTTGGGTTGTCCAAAAGGACGCCGCCCGTATGGCGATGGCCGTTCGTTAGAAATCATAGTTTGCCCGCTGAAGGCGCCCCGTGCTGGCGTTCCATCCAGCTATACAGGGAAATTTCGACCGTATTGGCGGTTTGTCAACTGGTAAAATCTACAAAATATTCGCCGCCCGCTCGGCCAGTTCGGAGCGCTCGCCCTTCTGCAATTCGATGTGCGCGGCAATGGCTTCGGCGCGGAACCGGCTGACGACGTAGTTGAAGCCGTTCGACGATGAATCCACATACGGATTATCAATCTGGTACGGGTCGCCGGTGAATACGATTTTCGTGCCGTTGCCAACGCGGGTGATGATGGTCTTGGCTTCGAGCGGCGTGAGGTTTTGCGCCTCGTCAATGATCATGAACTGGTTGGCGATGCTCCGCCCGCGGATGTAACTCAGCGCCTCCACGACGATGCTGCCGGAACGCATGAGGTCGGTGCTGCGGCGGTGGTCGTGGCCCATGTTCAGGTCGCTCAACATTTCGAGCGCGTCGTGAATCGGTTGCATCCACGGCGCGAGCTTTTCCTCGAGCGAGCCTGGCAGGAAACCGAGTTCCTTGCCCATGGAGATGGTCGGGCGGGCGACGACCAGCCGGCGAAATTCGCGGTCGTTCACGGTGCGTTTCAGACCGGCGGCCATGGCGAGCAGCGTCTTGCCGGTGCCGGCCTTGCCCATGAGCGTGACGAGTTTGACGCGGTCGTCGAGCAGCGCGTCGAAGGCAAAATGCTGTTCGCGGTTGCGCGGTTTGATGCCCCAGACACCTTCGCGCGAGTCAATGATGGGAATGAGCTTCGTGCCGGTTGGATCCACTTTTGTCAACGCGGCCTTTTTGGGATTGGTTTCGTCGGTGAGCGTGCAAAATTCATTGGGAAAATAGGCTTTGCCGGCAGGAAGCTCGAGTTCGCTTTTGGCCCGGAACGCAGCCATTTTGTCCGCGGGGACCGACATATCCATCATGCCGGTGTAAAGGTCGGTGATGAACACCCGGTCGGTTTCGTAATCCTCGGCCTGCAAACCGAGCGCATCGGCCTTGATGCGCAGGTTGATGTCCTTGGAAACAAGGATGGTCGAGTTTTTCGGTTGCGCCTTTTGGATGGAAGCGGCGAGCGAAAGAATCCGGTTGTCCACGGTGTTGCCGTTGAAATGGACTTCGCCGTGGCCGTTTTTTTGGAAGGCGATTTTCAATTTGCCTCCGTTGGGCAGCTTTACGCCTTCACTCAGGCTGCCATCACCGCGAAAACCGTCGAGCATCCGCGACACCATGCGCGCGTTCTGGCCCAACTCGGACGACTCGCGCTTGAACCGGTCAATTTCCTCGATGACCTCAATGGGAATTAAAACGGCGTTTTCCTCGAAACTGAGCAGCGAATTGGGATCGTGCAGGAGAACGTTGGTATCAATGATGTAATTCTTCACTCAACGCAAAAAATAAAACTTAAACGGGCAAAAACAAGCCGGGTTGTGCAAAAACGATGTGAATTTTTCATATTACCTCTTCAACCGGGCCATCCGGCGGTGCCAGTTCTTGATTTGTGAATGCGCGGCGGGCAGTTGGTAGTGACCGGAGTAAAGGAAATTTTCGAGCATCCCGAACAAATCGAAATCCACAAAGCGCGGCTGTTCGCCGAGCAAAAAGGATTGGTGCGCGAGCATTTCCTCGAACGGCAGCAGCTTTTCCTTCAACCGCTTGAGCCAGTCGTTTTGGCGCGCGCGCCACTGGTCCAGGCAGCCGCGACCGAACTTGCGTTCCTTGTAACGCAGGAATTGAAGCTGCTCCGCCGACGGCACGTTTTCCCGCCAGTAAATGTCATTCAGCCGGAACGCCGCGCCTTCAATCTCATTTTCGATGCAGCGCCAAAGAATGGACTGGACGCCTTCGAGTTCGGGTGGAAACAGTCCGAGGTCCAGCTCTTCATCGAGATATTTGGCGATGACCTGCGAATCGTCGTTGAGTTCAAACACCACGTTTTTGCCGTCCTGGATGATGGGCACGCCGTAATAACGCTGCTTGGTCAATTTCCAGACCCGTGAACGGTCCTGATTCGGAATATTGGTGATTTTGAAGGGCGCGCCGGAGAATTCCAAAATGCGGCGTTGAACGATGCAGAACGGACTCCACGGAAACTGAATCAATTCAATCATTTGAAACTCTGCGCGTTTACCGAAAATAGTGACACTACGGTAAAATTCCGGCCGCGCAATGACAAGCCCAAACATCACTTTACACCTTCGCCAAGCGGGGCTACAGTCGCCACATGGCATCTGATTACGACGCAACCGAGTTTGTGGACACTGATTTTCAGGCGCAAAAGACGCCCGGGCTGGCCGCCGGCGACCCGCTTCGCCCGCCGACGCGCGAGGAGGTGGACCGCAAGGTGGTCGAGGCCCAGCAAAAACTGGCCGAGTTGAAACGCGCGCAGGAAGGCTTGGAGCGCGAACGAGCCTCCTTGGAGGAACTGCGCCGCCGCCAGACGGAATTCCATACCGGCCGGCAGGAAATGATCCACAATCTGACGCGCGGGCTGGGTTTGCTCGAGGAAGCCGAGTTCAACACCCGCCGCGACGCCGAGCAAATGGTCAAGACCATCAGCGATTTTCGCGACGCGCTCACCAAAATCCAGGCCATCCACGACGAGGTGTGGACCAAGGAAAATTTCAGCATCGAACTCACCCGCGCGCTCACCACCATCGAAAACGCACGCATGGAGTGGAACGCGGCGCGGCTGAAGGTCCCGGTCCTGTCCGGTCCGATGCCGGAGAAACCGCAATCCGAAACCGCGCCGGCGCCGGCCGCGTCGCCGCTGGCCGACGCCAGTTTCGGCCAGTTGTGCAAGTTCGGCCTGGCGATGACCTGGCCGCTGGTACTCGTCGCGCTGGCCGCGCTCGGCGTGCTGGTGGCCATTTTGTTGCTGCGGCACTAAGGCCGCTCAAGACGTATGGCGTCTGCAAAGAAAAAGGCTGGAAAAAACGATCCGATTTCCGAGCGCGCCCGCGCGTTGAACGACCAGATCGCCTCGCTCGAAGCTGAAATCAAACGGCTCGACACCCAGTTGCAACACACGCCCGTGCCCCGTCTGCGTTCCACCACCCTGCCGCATGGCGCGACCGTCGCCCGCGCGCCCGTTCCACCCGCGCCCGCCCCACTGGCGCCGGAGCCGGTTTTTGAGGAAGTAAAACCGCTGCGAACCGACGACGAAACCGCCCCGCCCGACCAATTCAATGAACTCGGCGTGCGCAAATACGATTTGCCCGGACTCTTTGAGCGGCTGCGCCGGCACTTCCGCCGGCCGACCACTTCCAATCCGCGTCTTGTCACCTATCTGGCCGCCGGCGGCGTCCAGGGATTGCGTCCGTTGCGCTATGAAAAGCGCGTTGCCCGCAACCGCTTTATCCTGCTGGTGGCCGTGCTGTTTCTGATTCTGCTTGGCGTCATCTCGCTCTTCGTCCACAACCACTGAACCGCGTTCCGATGAATAAACATTTCATTGAACTGACAATCCCCACGCGCGCCGGACGATTTATTGCACATTATTCTGAAAAAGGTCTGGCCGGACTGGATTTTCCAAAGGTAGGGACGCCGCGCCGCGGCGTCCGGACATCGCGGCGCGATATCTTTGCCATTCCTGCCAATAAAATTTCCCGCTGGCACCGCCAGACCGAAACCGCGCTGAAGAAAGTTCTTGCCGGTCACGCGCCCAATACCTTTCCGCCGCTGGATTTGGCGGGAACGGAATTTCAGAAAAGCGTCTGGAACGCGTTGCGGAAAATTACCTCCGGCAAAACGAAAAGCTACGGCGAAATCGCGCAGGCAATTGGCAGACCCAAGGCCGTCCGGGCCGTCGGCGGCGCGTGCGGCGCAAACCCGATTCCGGTTCTGGTCCCCTGCCATCGCGTGCTCGCCGCAGACCGGAAATTGGGCGGTTTCTCCGGCGGATTGGATTGGAAACGCAACCTGCTGGCGCGTGAAGGAGTCTCGTTCAGGTAGGGCGCATCGTACCGTTCAGCGCCGTAGGCGCGGCATATTTGTAGAAAATTGGCAACCAATTTTTAAGCTCCGTCAGGAGCGAAATCTTCTGATGTCAGATAAATTTCAAGCGGATCGTGGAAGGCGGAATATGCCGCCCCGATGGGGCTTGAGATGGTTTTGGTTTTGGTGCTACAAAGATGCCGCACCTACGGTGCTGGACAGAAAGTTAAAGCACAATTTGTTTAAATACATGAAAAAGGACAGGCTACACAACAAGCCGTCTATTATCTGTTAGACCACTCAATGGTATGAACGTAGACACGCAAAACTTGATCATCCAACTACTGATTGGTTTTGTCGTTCCGATGCTGGTGACTGTCGTTGTGACGGCTCTTTTTTGTCGGTATCGGATTGCTCGCAAGAAGCGAGTTTCCTACGGCACATTGTTTATTTGTCCTATTATTGCCACCGCAGGTGTGCTCCTGTGTTTATCTGTTTGCTTCGATGGTTGGCGTGTTTTCACTCGTGGTTATTGGACAGAAGGCAAGGGTGGTTTGGAAATGATTCTGGTTGTATTTGGAATTATCGCAGCCTTCTGCGTATTGCCAGCTTTAGGTGTTGCGGTGTATTACCAGAGGCGAAGCAAGAGAGATGAGACAAACGTGGTCTAACAAATCGCTGA